>NZ_BDCE01000076.1 GCF_001613345.1 Nocardia uniformis NBRC 13702
GCATCCCCAAACCCCTGCCTACTGGCAGGGCCGAGCGCCGTGAACCTGCCAACAAGACGATGGCACGGGCATAGCCGCTCGCTACCTGAACAGACTCCTGCCGATCCGGCCAAATCACTGACCGCACTGTTGGATTGACGGGAACCCCGCCGGACATGATGACGCCGCCCCCGCCACGGTCGGGGTGGCGAGGCGGCAAGGTCATGTAGGGGTGTCGGTCGCCGTGTCGGGCGTGAGGTATTCGCCCGGGTGATGGAAGTGATTCATCCGAGGCCTGCGGTGGCGGTCGTAGTGGCCGGGCGGAATCCATTGCGTCCGACCGGCTCTACGATGCCCCGGTGGTGCCACCGCGGCCGACCAGTCGGTCTCGGTGACCCCGGCGAGCTTGTGGTGTGTCTCGCACACCAAGGTCAGCTGGTCGGCATCGGTCCGCCCACCGGTGAACCACTCGGTGCGGTGGTGGGCTTGACATAAGTACCCGGGCTTTCCGCAGCCGGGGAACGTGCACCCGATATCGCGGGCGTGCAATACGATTCGCTGATTGGCCGTCCCGAGCCGTTTCGACCGCCCCAGGTAGATCGGCAACCCGTCGTTGTCGAATACCGCCAGGTAATGCCGCGCGTGCGCGGCCAGCCGCAGCAGGTCCCGCATCGGCAGCAGGCTGCCCCCACCGGTGACCACCGGGATCCCGCTCGCGAGCGGCGCATCCGCATCGGTGCTCTCGGTGACCGCTTCCCGGCCCGCGGCTTCGAGTTCGGTCAGGGTGGTCGACACGATCACCGTCACCGGCAATCCCCGGTGCTGGCCGAGTCGCCCGGAGGCGAGAGTGTCGCGCAGGACGGCCTTGAGCGCGTCGTGCTGTCGCTGTTCGGGGGTGCGCCGATCCCGTTGCACCACTTCGGCGTCGGGGTCGTCGTCCAAACACGGGGTGGCGTCCTCGGGATTGCCGACACCGGGCTTGGCGCCCTTGGCCAGTATCGCCTCCAGATATGCCCGCAACTCCGGATCGGCGACCAGCGTGCACACGCTCATCAGATCCGGTCCCTGCCGACCGACCCGCAACGACCGCCGTCGCGCCCGGTCGAGGTCGGAGAAGTTGCCGTCCGGATTGAGCAGCGCCTCGAGCCGGTCGGCGGCCTTGCGCAACTGATCCGGGCGCAGGGTGCGCGCGTGGCGGGCCAGTTCGGCTTCGGCCTGCGCTGTGGTGCCCGCGTCCACGGTGGCCGGGAGATGGTGCAGCGCCTCGCGAATCACCTTCACGTGCGCTCCACCGATCACCCCTTCGCGCTGTGCGGCGGCGGTGGCGGGCAGCGGCGGCTCGAGCAGCTGCCCGGTGTGGGCGGTGTGGTAGGCCAGGTCGTCGGCGGCCCGCCAGCGTGCCCGCGCCTCGACGGGGCTGATCCGCAGCCCGTCGGCGAGAGTGTCGATGAGGTTGTTGGTCCCGAAATCGGTACTGCCCCACTGCTCGTGCAGTTGCGCCACCACCTGCAAACCGATCCCCGGCAGGGCGCGCACCACGGTTTCGATACGTTGCAGCACCGCCAACCGCTCCGGATTGGACAACACATCGGTCCGCGCGGACCGCAACTGGGCGAGTCCCGCTTCGAGCATCGACAGCGCCGCGTCCATCGCCGGATCGGCGATCGGGGCAGGTGTCGAATGCATGTTCGAATTCTATCGCACCCGAGAAGCGACACGCTAGTAAAAATACGCTCTCACCTGCGGTTTGGCGTGTCGCAACTGATCATGCGACCGATTCCACCCCGAACGCGCTCCGTGCCCGAGCGCGCCACCCAGCCACTAACCCACGCTGGAACGCGAGACGACGGCCCTCAACCACAGATTCCGGGCGATGACGGCCCAGCGCCGGCCCGAGATGCCTCACAATCGGCTCGGCCGCTTCCCGGAAAAGAGAAATCGGCGCGAGCCCTGAACAGGACTCACGCCGATTTCCCTTGTACTGCTGGTTACTTCAGCTTGTCACTCGACAGCCCCAACACCCGGCGAGCCACAATGAGCTGCTGGATCTGCTGGGTGCCCTCGAAGATGTCGAGAATCTTCGAGTCGCGGCTCCACTTCTCGAGCAGGGTGCGCTGCGAGAAGCCGAGGGGACCGGCGAGCTCGACGGCCTTCAGCGTCACATCGGTGCCCATGCGGCCGGCCTTGGCCTTGGACATGGATGCCTCGAGGGAGTTCGGCTTCTTGTTGTCGGCCATCCAGGCGGCGCGCAGCGAGAGCAGGTAGGCCGCTTCCCAATCAGCTTCCAGGCGCAGGTACTCGGCTGCGGCGGCGTGCTGGTTGTTGGCGGGGATGTCGTAGGAGATCTCGATGCCCGCGTCGGTGAGGATGGTGCGCAGTTCCTCGAGAGCGGCGCGGCCTACGCCCACGGCCATGCCCGCGACGAGGGGGCGGGTGTTGTCGAAGGTCTGCATGACCCCGGCAAAGCCCTTCTCCACGTTGACTTCCGGGCTGCCGAGAATGTTGTCCTTCGGGATCCGGCAGTCCTCGAAGCGGATCTCGGCGGTGTCGGACGCCTTGATGCCGAGCTTGTGTTCGAGGCGGGACACGGTCAGGCCCTTGGCATCCCGGGGGACCACGAAGGACTTGATGGCGGCGCGGCCCTTGGTCTTGTCGACCGAGGCCCACACCACGATGTGGGTGGCGCGCGAACCGGCGGTGACGAAGATCTTGGTGCCGTTGAGGACCCACTCGTCGCCGTCGAGGGTGGCGGTGGCCGTGACGGCGGCCGAGTCCGAGCCGAAGGACGGTTCGGTAATGGCCATGGCGGCCCACACCTTGCCGAAGCGGCTCAGCTGCTCGTCGGTGGCGACCGCGGCGATGGCGGCGTTGCCGAGACCCTGGTAGGGGATCGACAGCATCAGGCCGACGTCACCCCACGAGGTCTCGAGCGCGTTCATCAGCGCGGACATATTGCCGCCGTTGGTATTGCCCAGCAGCTCGGTGGCGTGGTTGTCGCCTTCGTTGGCCTTGCGGCCGCCGGTGGCACCGGACACGTCCTGCGAACCGGAGTCGGACAGGCCTTCCACCATGGCGGCCATGGTGTCCAGCTCGACCGGGTAGTCGTGCTCGGCCAGGTCGTACTTGCGTGAGGCGGGACGGAAGATTTCCGCGGCGACCTGGTGGGCCTGATTGGCGCTGGCCCGGAGCTTCTTGGGGAGTTCGAGATTGATCATTGTTGTCTCCGTGTGTGCAGATGTCCCTGTGACGCGCAGCGTCTCCCTCGAGGGTGGCGGCGGGGACGGGGCGGGCTAGACGAGGACGATGCCTTCGGCGACACCGATACCGCGCAGATCGCGGTACCAGCGCTCGACCGGGTGCTCCTTGGTGAAGCCGTGGCCGCCGAGCAGCTGCACGCCGTCCAGGCCGATCTGCATGCCCTTGTCGGTAGCCAGCTTCTTGGCCAGTGCGGCCTCGCGGGCGAACGACAGGCCCTGCTCCGCGCGTGACGCACCCCGCAGGGTCACGAGACGGAGACCGTCGAGCTCGATGGCGATATTGGCGACCATGAACGCGACCGCCTGGCGGTGCGCGATCGGTTCACCGAACGCCTCCCGCTCCTTCACATACGGAATCACGTAGTCCAGCACGGCCTGACCGGTGCCGGCCGCCAATGACGCCCAACCCAGCCGGGCCAGCCGCACCGCGTCGGCGTAGTCCTCGGCCCGCTGCGCCGCATCGGCATCGCCGAGGACGGCGGTGGCGGAAACCGCGACATTGTTCAGCAGCAGCCGACCCAGACCAGCGGCGCGCAGGCCCATGGACGGATCGGCCTCGACCACAACACCCTCGGTGTCGGACTCGACAATGAAGAAGGCCGGGCGGCCGTCGAGCTCGGCGGCGACGATGAACAGCTCGGCGTCACCGGCGGCGGGAACCAGGCTCTTCACTCCGTTGAGCCGGTAGCCGCTGGGGGAGCGGGTGGCCTTGGTCTGTAGCGCGAACGGATTGAACAGCACGGTCGGCTCGCTGATCACGACCGACGCCTGCGGTACGTTCTCGCCGGTGAAGGCACCCAGGTAGGTCTTCTGCTGTGCGTCGGTACCCCACTGTGACAGCGCGACCGCGACACCGCTCGGCGCCAGGATCGGCAGCGCCAGGCCCATATCGCCGTGCGCCAGGGCCTCGGCGACCAGCGCGTTGGTGACCGCGCCGCGCTCGGAGGCGGCGCCGTCCAGCTCCTCGGGAACATTGATGAGGGTGATGCCGAGTTCAGCGGCGCGCTCGAGCAGATCGCGCGGAGCCTTGGCGGCATTGTCGGCCTCGTAGGCCGCCGGGCGCAGGATCTCGCCGGCGAACTCCTGCACGGTCTCGACGATCATCTGCTGCTCGTCGGACGGGGTCAGGTCGAAGTAGTCCTTGCCGCGGGACTCGTTGGCGGGCAGCCGCTTCGGGGCGCCGCCGCCGGACACCTTCTCGAACACACGGGTCGCCGCGCCGAGGGTCCGGAAACCGGTCTTGGTGCCCTCGTAGGTAATCCGCTCGATCGGCTTACGAAGCTTGTACTTCTCGGCCAGCTCGGAGCCCGTGATGGTCGTCATGACCCGCATCGCGGCGCCCATCCAGTCCCGCTTGACCGGGTTGAGGCCGACGGCGGAGGTATCCCGCTTCGTTGCGGTGTCTCGAGTACTCATAATCACCAAGTTCTCTCGGGTGTGTGGGGTGATCCTGCCCAGCAATCTTACTCCTGAGTAAGACTATCTTACTTCAGAGTAAGAAAGCCGTCGAGGGTTGTCGAATCGCCTGGTCGGCGCGGGCGCGTCCGAATGAGACAGACCGTACCGGTAAGTAGTGAAACAAACTTGCTTCAAATGGGTGCGCGCTGGGTTACCGTGGTCGCGCATCATCCGCCCCCGTAAGGAGGTCGCTTTCCATGAAGAAGCTCGTGGCCACGGCCGGAGCCTTCGCCGCTCTGACCATTGCCCTCGCACCCGTAGCCTCGGCCACCATCCCGCTCGAGCCCTATCAGCCGATCCAGGCACCGGCCAAGGCCGGTTCCATCGGTACGGAGTTCGGCAGCAGCGGCAGCGCCAGCGAAGTCGGTTCCAATTCCGCCCTGCCCAAACCGGGTGGTGGAAACACCGATACCGATGTCGGCATCGACACCAACTCCGCCGGTTTCGACCTGATCCCGGACTGACGCGGCGCGTACCGGCGCGGACACCGCAGCTGCGGCGTCGGTACCTGCCCCGATCGGAGCCGCATCTGGCACCGTTGCGATATGTACTGGATAGCGGGGATTTTCGCGGCACTGCTGGGCGCGCTCGCGAACGGATACGGGTATCACCGCGACGAGATGTACTTCCTGGCGTCCGGGCGGCGACTCGACTGGGGATACGCCGATCAACCGCCGCTCACGCCACTGCTGGCGCGAGCGATGTTGGCCATTGACGCCGATTCCCTGATAGTGCTGCGACTTCCGGCCATTGCCGCGGCCACCGTCATTGTCATCTGCGCCGGACTGGCCGCCAAGGAACTGGGCGGCGGTCGAATCGCGCAGGTCCTCGCCTCGGGGTCGGTCGCGTCCGCGGCATTGGTCATGGTCGCGGGACATACACTCGGCACCACCGTTATCGATCTGGCCGTGTGGTCGGGTGTGCTGGTGGCGGTATTGCGACTGCTGCGACCCGAATCCGAGCCGCGCACATGGCTATTGGTCGGTCTGCTCGCGGGTGTCGGATTGCAGAACAAGGCCCTGATGGCTGTGCCGCTGGCCGTACTCGCGGCGGCCGTGGCCGTGCTGGGCCCGCGAAAGATATTCGCTACCAGGTACTTTGCCTTGGCCCTCGCTATCGCCACCCTGATCGTGCTGCCCTACCTGTGTTGGCAGGCGGCCCACGGCTGGCCGCAATGGGAGGTGAGCCGGGCGGTCGCGGGTGGGTCGTCGGGGACCTCGGATACCCCGCTCACCTTCGTACTCTTGCAGTTCGGGCTGATCGGGCCGCTACTGGTACCGCTGTGGCTATACGGACTGTGGTGGTTGGCGCGGCGGCCCCGATATCGTGCGTTCGCACTCACCTATGGCCTGCTGTTCGTGGTGTACGGGATCACCGGCGGCAAGGCGTACTACCTGGGCGGGATGTATCCGCTGCTACTCGCCGCGGGAGCGGTGGGAATCGAGCGGTGGCTCGCCGCATCCGACAGGTCCGGTGTTGATCGCCGAACCCGCAGGGTCGCACTGGGTTCCGTGGTCGTGGTCACTGCCGTCGGTTCGGCACTGCTGTTCCTACCGGTGCTGCCCGTCACTGCCGTCCCGGATTCGCCGGTGCTGGCGGTGAACTACGACGCGGGCGAGACCATCGGTTGGCCCGACTATGTCCGCCAGATCGCCGAAGTCCGATCCGAGGTGGCCCCCGACGCCGAATTACTCACAGCCAACTACGGAGAGGCCGCCGCCATCGAACATTTCGGCACGCAATACGGACTGCCGACACCGCACAGTGGCCACAACGCCTACTGGTGGTGGGGGCCACCAACGGATGGACGGCCGGTTATCACGATCGGTCTCTCGTTGGAGCGTGTCCAAACGTTATGTGCCGAACCCGAACTGGTGGGCCGACTGGACAACGGGCTGGGTGTCGACAACGACGAGCAGAATCAGCCCATGTTTTTGTGCCGTACCCTGCGGGAACCTTGGTCGGAGCACTGGCCGATGATGCGTCATATCGGATGATGCTCGCCCACAACGAAATTGCGGTTTCTCGACTTCAAACCTACTTGTTTGCACAGCGATTCGCTGCATAGCGAAATTTGTATTGCAAGGACAGTTGTCCTGTTATTTCGATTCGGTCACTCCAACTGTCAAGGGCCACTACGTTTTTCGGTAGGACGAAAGGAGGGATCGCACATGTTGTCAGGACTCGTCTCGGTAGTTGTAGATCTGGTCAGTGGCCTCGTAGGCGCACTGATTGGCGGCGGAGGATCCGGTTCGGCCTAACGCCGACGATGACCACCCCGAACACCCCCGCACTCCGGGGGTGTTCGGCATTTGCGGGGTCAGGCGGCCAGGGCGGCGAGGGTCACGTCGTGCAGCAGGGAATTGGTGGCCACCGCATTGCCGCCGTGCGGGCCGGGGGTGCCGTCCAGCGCGGTGAACCGCCCGCCCGCCTCCCGAATCAGAATGTCGAGCGCGGCCATATCCCACAGCGAGAGTTCCGGTTCGGTGACGATATCCACCGCACCCTCCGCCAGCAGTGCGTAACCGAAGAAGTCGCCGTAGCCGCGCACCCGCCACACCTCATCGGTGAGGGTGATCAGCTTGTCCCGCCGCCCCAGCGCCTTCCATCCCGCCAGGCTCGAGATCGCCAGGCTCGCCGCACCCAGATGAGCCACCGCCGAGACCGAGATCGCCCGGGGCTCACCCTGTTCGAAGCTGCTCCAGGCCCCGGCATCCTGCGCGGCCCACCAGCGCCGCGACAGCGCGGGCGCGCTCACCACACCCACCACCGGTACGCCGTCTTCCAGCAGCGAGATGAGCGTGGCCCACACCGGCACCCCGCGCACGAAGTTCTTGGTCCCGTCGATCGGGTCGATCACCCACTGCCGTCCACTGAATTCGGCATCGCCGCCGAACTCCTCACCCAGCACCAGGTCCTCGGGCCGCTCGGCCCCGAGGATCGCCCGCACCTCCCGCTCCACCGCGAGGTCGGCATCGGATACCGGGGTCAGATCCGGCTTCGAATCGATCTTCAGATCGAGCGCACCGAACCGGTCGCGGGTAATCACATCGGCCGCGTCGGCCAGCCGCAGGGCGAGTTCGAGGTCACTGGAGTACGAGGTCACGCAGCAAACGTTAGCGGCTCGGGGCACTGCGGCACCTCTCGAGGCAAACTTCCCGCACGCTCCCGGGTCAGGCCCGGCCGCGGCGAGGGTGGTAGTGGCAGGGCCACTCTCCGTGGCTCGCGGATTGCTACGTTCGAGGCGTGAGTGACAACGAGCTGGGTCTGTTCCTGCGCACCCGTCGCGAAGCGGTTCCGCCCGCCTCGGTCGGACTGCCCGTGGGCCCGCGCCGCCGCACGCCCGGCCTGCGCCGCGCGGAGTTGGCGATGTTGGCCGATGTGAGCGTCGAATACATCACCCGACTCGAACAGGGGCGCGACCGGCACCCCTCCCAGCCGGTGCTGATGGCACTCGCGGATGCCCTGCGCATGACCTCGAGCGAGCGCATTCACATGTACCAGATGGCCAAATCGAGTTCGGGCTTCCACTGCCTGGGCGGTGCGCAACCCAATCGCGAAGTGCGCCCGACCATCCGGGCCATTCTGGATCGGCTCGAGCCGACCCCGGCGGTCGTGGTGAATCGGCTCACCGAGATCTTGGCCAGCACCGAAGGATTCCGGGCTCTCATGGACCAATCCGGCCTCTTCGACGCCGGGCTGCCCGCGAATTTCGCCCGCTATATCTTCACCGACGAGCGGGCGCGCACCGCCTTCCCGGACTGGGAGCACACCGCCGACAGTGTGGTCGCCACCCTGAAATCCGGGCCGTTCCGCGCCGATCGCATGGTCGCGACCCTGGTCGACGAACTATCCCTGACCGTCGGCGCACCCTTCACCGATCGGCTGCTGTCGATCCCGAGCCTGCCCGCCGCCAGCGGAATTCGCCGCGTAGTCCATCCAGAGGCCGGAGATCTGCGACTCGCCTACGAGCCCCTCGACCTCTCCGCCGACGATGACCAGCAGTTGATCGTGCACCTGCCCGCCGACGAGGCGACCGCCACCGCACTCGATCGACTCATCGGCCGCAGACCGGGCGGACTTCGCGCCCTCGGCTGAGCGATAGCGGCAAACCGACTGTGCCGTAATAAATCTCGCGTGCCATCCGCCGCATCCGCGCGTACCATGGCCGACCATGAACGATCACACTCTCGGCCGGACGGCCACCCCCGAAATCTCCGGCGACACCTTCGAACACGCCTGAACAGAGTCGGCCCCGACTCGCTTTTCGGTGCGCAAAGTGACAACTGATTTCGCAACGGTCGGGGTAACTCCTGGGGTACCCCCAAAATCGGGCTCGCTCCTGACCGTCGGCACGCGTGCAAAACGGAAAACGGCACTGAGCCGGGCGCTGAAGTCTCGGGGAGGCGGGGGAGCGCTGGAGTCTCGGGGAGGCGGGGGAGCGCTGAAGTCTCGGGAAGGCGGTATAACCTTTACAGTCGTGCATCCTGACGTCTCTGCTGATCTGGCCGAACTCGACGCGACTCTCAAGACCGTGGAGTCGGTGCTCGACCTCGATGAGTTGGTCCGCCGTATCGACGAGCTCGAACAGCAGGCCGCCGATCCGGAGCTGTGGAACAACCAGGAGCACGCGCAGTCGGTTACCAGTGAACTTTCGCACGCGCAGACCGAACTGCGCCGTATCCGCGATCTGCGGCAGCGGCTCGAGGATCTCCCCGTGCTCTACGAGCTGGCCGAAGGCGAGGAGGGGGAGGCGCACGCCGCCGCTCTCGCCGATGCCGATGCCGAGCGCACCGCCCTGCATATCGATGTGGAGGCCATGGAGGTCCGCACCCTGCTGTCGGGCGAGTACGACAAGCGTGAGGCGCTGGTCAATATCCGCTCCGGCGCGGGCGGTGTGGACGCCGCCGACTGGGCCATGATGCTCATGCGCATGTACGTGCGCTGGGCCGAACGGCACAAGTATCAGGTGGAGATCTACGACACCTCCTATGCCGAAGAGGCGGGTATCAAATCGGCGACCTTCGCCGTCAAGGCCCCCTACGCCTACGGCACGCTCTCGGTGGAGATGGGCACACACCGGCTGGTGCGCATCAGTCCCTTCGACAACCAGGGGCGTCGCCAGACCTCCTTCGCCGAGGTCGAGGTGCTGCCCGTGGTGGAGACCACCGACCACATCGAGATTCCCGAGGGCGAGATCCGCGTCGATGTGTACCGCTCGTCGGGCCCCGGTGGCCAGAGCGTCAACACCACCGACTCCGCGGTGCGGCTCACCCATATTCCGACCGGCATCGTCGTCACCTGTCAGAACGAGAAATCGCAGCTGCAGAACAAGATCTCGGCCATGCGCGTGCTGCAGGCCAAACTCCTCGAGCGCAAGCGGCAGGAGGAGCGCGCGGAAATGGATGCGCTCAAGACCAATGAGGGTGCGTCGTGGGGCAATCAGATGCGTTCCTACGTGCTGCACCCGTACCAGATGGTCAAGGATCTGCGTACCAACTACGAAGTGAACAACCCGTCGGCGGTCCTCGACGGTGATATCGACGCCTTCATCGAATCCGGAATTCGCTGGCGTATGCAGGAGCCGAGCCAGTAAGCCACAACCGGGGGTACACCACCGATGGACCACACGATTCTCGCCGCGGGCACCGGCTCCGATCTCACCAACTGGCTCCGGTCCAGCGGGCTCGAGATCGTTCTGCTGATTGTCGGCGCCATGCTGTTCAGCCGGTTCGTGACCTACATTCGCGATCGGGTGACCCGCAGAATCGATGCGGGCTTCCACAGCAGTGATTCGCTCGTGCGGTCCGAGGCGGCCAAGCACCGGCACGCACTCGCCCAGGTCCTCACCTGGGTGGTGCTATCGCTGGTGTATTTCCTGATTGCCTTGGAAGTGTTGCGGCGCTTGGGCTTTCAACTCGGTGGGCTGGTCGCCCCGGCCGCGGTGCTCGGTGCCGCACTGGGTTTCGGCGCGCAGCGCGTCGTCCAGGACCTACTGGCCGGCTTCTTTCTCATTACCGAAAAGCAGTACGGCTACGGCGATGTCGTGCGCATCTCGGTATTGGGGTCACCACAGGAAGCCGAGGGTACGGTAGAGGACGTAACATTGCGGATCACGACTTTGCGTAATGTTGATGGCGAAGTGGTAACAGTTCCGAACGGCCAGATCGTGAAAGTGATCAACCTATCCAAGGATTGGGCCCGGGCGGCTATCGACGTGCCGGTACCCGCGACCGCCGATATCAACCGGGTCAACGAGATCCTGCACGAGGTCTGCGCGAAGGCGTTCGCCGACCGCAAGCTGAAAACGCTGCTGTTGGACGAACCCACCGTGATGGGTGTCGAAGATCTCACCGTCGACCAGATGAACATCAAAATGGTTGCCCGGACGCTTCCGGGCAAACAGTTCGAAGTGGGGCGCGAACTGCGGGTGCGGGTAGCCGCGGCGATGCGCCGAGAGGGTTTGAGTGAAACTGCGTAAGTCCACGATCAGCTCGATCAAAACGCGTAGATCCACGGCAGTCCTGATGAGCGTGTGGGTCGGAACCTTCGTGCTCTACCTGTTCGTGAAGCCGGAAGCGCCGGAGAATCCGGGCTATTCGCCAATCGTCAACAGCGTGCTCAGCAACAATCTGCCAGCCGAGGAGACCTCACCTCCCCGCTAACCCCCAGCCTGCGCGGCGCATCGGCGCGCCGCGCGCCGCTGGCTACACTGGCTCTCCGTGATAGCACTGCGGAACGTCACCAAGTCATATAAGACCTCGACGCGACCCGCGCTGGATAATGTCTCCGTCGACATCGCGAAAGGCGAGTTCGTCTTCGTGATCGGACCCTCCGGCTCCGGTAAGTCGACTTTCATGCGGTTACTACTGAAGGACGAGAAGCCGACCTCGGGCGAAGTGTGGGTGACCGATTTGCGAGTGGATAAGCTACCCGCGCGCAAAGTACCGAAACTGCGTCAGCGCATGGGTTGTGTCTTCCAGGATTTTCGGTTGCTGCAGCAGAAGACGGTCGAGCAGAATGTCGCGTTCGCGCTGGAAGTAATCGGTAAGAGCGGCTCCTTCATCAGCCGCGCGGTCCCCGAGGCCCTCGATATGGTCGGCCTCTCCGGTAAGGCCGATCGCCTGCCCAGCGAACTCTCCGGCGGTGAACAGCAACGCGTCGCGCTGGCGCGCGCGTTCGTGAACCGGCCGCTGGTCCTGCTCGCCGATGAACCCACCGGCAACCTCGACCCGGATACCAGTCAGGACATCATGACGCTGCTGGAACGCATCAATCGCACCGGAACCACGGTGGTGATGGCCACCCACGACAACACCATTGTCGACGCCATGCGGCGGCGCGTGGTGGAGCTCGACCGCGGCCGCCTGGTGCGCGATGACGAGACCGGTGTGTACGGGGTGGGCCGCTAATGCGCTTCGGATTCCTATTCGGCGAGGTGTTCACCGGTCTCCGGCGCAACATCACGATGACCATCGCCATGATCCTCACCACCGCGGTATCGCTGACCATGCTGGGCGGCGGTCTGCTCTCGGTACGGATGGCGGATAAGGTCGAGAGCTTCTATATGGATCGGGTCGAGATCCGGCTGTATCTCGATGAGGTCGTCTCCCAGACCGATCCGGACTGCCTGGCGGAGCCGTGCAAGGCCCTGCAGGCGGATCTGAAGGCGGATCCGAATGTGTCGAGCGTGCAGTTCGTCAATAGCGAAGAGGCGGTGAAGGAGGTCAAGGAGACCACCTTCAAGGATCAGCCGGGATTGGCCGACGAGGTCAGCAAGGACGGGCTGCCCGCGTCCTTCCGGGTGAAGTTGGACAATGCCGAGGACTATCAGGCGATCTACGAGAAATTCGCGACGCGGCCCGGGGTGATGACGGTCCTCAATGACAAGGACATTGTTGACCGACTGGTCAGCTTCTTTGTCGGATTGCGCAATGCCGCCTTCGGTTTGGCAATGCTGCAAGCGCTCGCCGCACTGCTGTTGATCGCGAATATGGTGCAGGTCGCGGCATTGGCGCGGAAGACCGAAGTCGGCATCATGCGGCTGGTCGGCGCGACCCGCTGGTACACGCAGCTGCCGTTCCTCCTCGAAGCGGTGCTGGCCGCGCTGGTGGGTTCGGCGCTGGCGGTGGCGGGTTTGTTCATTTCCAAGCCGCTGGTGATCAATCGGGCGCTGGGTGACCTGTTCGACAATCGGGTGTTGCCGGGTATCACCGGAGACGATATCGCCGCGGTGTCGATGATCATTCTCCCGGTGGGTGTGGGATTCGCCGCACTGGCCGCGTATCTGGCGCTGCGGTATTACGTGCGGGAGTGAGACCCCGTGTCATCCCGGCATGCTTTTGGCCGGGATCCACTGCCGATCAGGTGGATTCCGGCCAAAAGCACGCCGGAATGACGTGGCGGGCCCCATACATGGGGTGCGTGCGAGGACAAGCGGTGCGAAGTCGCGCGGCCTGTGCACTACAGCGCTCGCCTGTCCTCGGGTATCCGTAGGATTGCTCGCGTGAGTGCCCCGGAGATCGAAACCATGCCCGCCGGTGTCAACGCTGCATCCGCTGAGTCCGTCACCGAGTCCATTACTGACTCCGTCAAAACGGATGCGGCACAGGATGTTCTACAGCGGGTATTCGGCTACGACAGTTTCCGTGGGCCGCAGCGCGACATTGTCGATCAGGTGATCGGCGGTGGCGACGCACTGGTGCTGATGCCCACCGGTGGTGGTAAATCGCTCTGCTATCAGATCCCCGCCCTGGTGCGGCCCGGCGTCGGTGTGGTGATCTCGCCGCTCATCGCGCTCATGCAGGATCAGGTCGACGCGCTCCGGGCGCTCGGCGTGCGCGCCGGATTCCTCAACTCCACCCAGTTCCCGGACGAACGGCGCGCGGTGGAGGCGCAATTCGTGGCGGGGGAGCTCGACGTGCTCTACCTCGCGCCGGAGCGGCTGCGGCTGGAGTCGACCGCGCAGTTGCTCGATCGCGGCACGATCTCGGTTTTCGCCATCGACGAGGCGCACTGTGTCTCGCAGTGGGGCCACGACTTCCGGCCCGACTATCTGGCGCTGTCCATGGTGCACGAGCGCTGGCCGGATGTGCCGCGCATCGCGCTCACCGCGACCGCCACCGAGGCCACTCGACGGGAGATCGCCGAGCGCCTGGACCTGACCAAGGCCAAGCATTTCGTCGCCAGCTTCGATCGCCCCAATATCCAGTACCGGATCGAGGGTAAGAACCGCGCCGATCAGCAACTACTGCAGTTCATCAATTCCGAGCATGCCGGCGATGCGGGCATCGTCTACTGCCTGTCGCGGAATTCGGTGGAGAAGACCGCCGCCTTCCTCAGCGCCAATGGCATCACGGCGGTCCCGTACCACGCGGGGCTGGACAATCGCACCCGTGCGACCAATCAGTCGCGATTCCTGCGCGAGGACGGCCTCGTCGTGGTCGCCACCATTGCCTTCGGTATGGGTATCGATAAGCCTGATGTCCGCTTCGTCGCCCATTTGGATCTCCCGAAATCGGTCGAGGGTTATTACCAGGAGACCGGCCGTGCGGGACGCGACGGCCTGCCGTCCACCGCCTGGATGGTCTATGGCCTGAACGACGTTGTGCAGCAACGCAAAATGATCGAATCGTCCGACGGTGACCTCGCTCATCGACGCCAATTGAACCTGCACCTCGACGCCATGCTGGCCCTCTGTGAAACCGTCCAGTGCCGTCGCACCCAGCTACTCAACTACTTCAGTCAGTCCAGCCGGCCCTGCGGCAACTGCGATACCTGCCTCACCCCGCCGGAAGCCTGGGACGGCACCGTCGCCGCGCAGAAGGCGCTGTCGGCCGTGCTGCGCCTGAAACGTGAACGCGGACAAAGCTTCGGCGCGGGCCATATCGTCGATATCCTCATCGGCAAGCGCAATCCCAAGGTCGAACAGCACGCCCACCACGAGCTCAAGGTCTTCGGCGCGGGTACGGAACTGCGCGATATCGAATGGCGCGGCGTCATCCGCCAGCTATTGGCGCAGGGGCTGCTGGCCGTGCACGGCGACTACGGCGTCCTCACCCTCACCGAAGCCAGCAATAAGGTGCTCTTCGAAAAGCAGCAGGTCATGTTCCGCCGCGAACCCGAACGCACCAAACCGGCTCGAACCCCGAAGGCCGCCAAGGGTTCCCGCCTCGCCGCCGCGGATCTCGCGCCCGGTGACGCGGACCTCTTCGAAAAGCTCCGGGCCTGGCGGGCCGCTACCGCCAAGGAGCAGGGCGTCCCCGCCTACGTCGTCTTCCACGACGCCACGCTGCGCGAAATCGCCGCCCGCAAACCGGGTTCCATTGCCGACCTCGGCACCATATCGGGGATCGGCGAGAACAAGCGCGCGAAATACGGTGCGGGCGTGCTGGAGGTCATCGCGGGCAGTCCGGTCGCCGCGGAGGCTCCCGCTACGGCGAAGCCCGTGGCCGCGGCGAAGACGGCCGGCACCCGGACCGCTCCCACAGACGCGAAATCGGCTACCGCGCCGAGGAAAGCCGTAGCCGAGCCGAGGTCGACCCCAGCGCGTGGCAGCCGTCCAGCGCCCGCTGCTTTCGATGTACCCGACGACATCCCACTGCCGGAACCGCCGCCGGACTACGACGAGTTGCCGCCCGATGGCGCGTGGTGACGCGAAACGTTCGATGAGTATCAGCGGAGCTGGGTGCGGCTCGGCACCCGTCGGTTCTGCTCGCGGGCGAACGCCGACCGCCGAGGTGCGGATAGACGGAACCTCACGCCCGACGGCAGCCGCCGGGTGGGATTCGGGTTGTGCGTTCCGGCGGGAGAATCGTCGAAGGGCGGCAGCCGAATTCGGCCGATACGATATTCCGGGTGTTCGAACTGGTTCTTCCTCTGGTCGCGGGAGTGGCCGCCCCCGCGATTGGCGGACTGCTGTACGGGCTGGCCTACCATCATGTGCTGGTCCCGTTGAATGAGGCGTTTCGCTATCACGGGGGGCCACGCTTTACCGGAAGACGTCCCGCCCTCGCGGTGGCTCACAGCTGTGCGGCCGAGCATGAGCCCGGGGCATGTCCGTGCCCACCGCGCCGTCAGCGCACGATCCTCGAGTACCACGGAGCGGACTGGCGCCGCCGATGCTTCCCGGTGCCGGGCCGATACCCGCTCGACGCCGAGGTGCCCGTGCACGTCAGCTACACCAGCAACCGTCCCTACCCGCTGACCCGGATTACCGTCGTCCGCAGTGCGATTCGCGGAACCGCGGCTGGATTCGCTATCGGTCTGGTCGTTATCGCCATGATGTGCGTGACGCTCTACGTTTAGCGATCAGCGACCGGCCGATCCGCCGACGAAGACCGGCTGTGTTCGGGTGGTCGCCTGGACCGTCCGCGCCGGTGTGCCGGGTTGCCGACTTCGCGTTAGCTGGTGCATAAGCGGTTGATCGAGGCGAATGTCCCGTGCGCGGAGCCCGATCGTGGATACCGTTTCGGTTATGGATTCCGATGACGACTCGTCCTATGAGCCCCCGGAAGAGGTTGACGACGGGGATGTGGGAGAGCGCCTGGTTCCCGGCGTGGGCGCATACGCGGTGGTGGAATCGGGATGGCTCGGGCGACGGCCGTCACCCAGTCGCGGACGCCCGCGGTGGACCACGCTGGTGCTGTTGGCCATGTGGATCGGGACGCTCGTGCTGTACCTATGGTTGCAGCGCGGCGGATGAAGGCCGGGAGCGCCCGGCCATCATGCCGCTTCGAAGCGCTGGTCAGCGCTGGCCGCCGGGATTGGCGACCTCGTCCGGGATCGACTGGTCCGGGGTGACCGTGCGGCCGTCCGACCCGAGGGTGAAGGTGATGACCACGGGGCCGCCCGAGGGACAGCAGTTGGCATCGCTTCCGGTCAACCAGCGATAGCGCACCTGTACACCGCGGTCGGAGGAGCCGACCACAGTCGTATACGACGTCGCCTTCAGTGTCGCGGTGCCGAGATATCCGTCGTGGTTGAAGAACAACACGTGGTAGGGCGAGCTGGCCGTACCGCCCGGCGTGGTCGCGAGTACCCACAGCAGTTGCGGGCACGACCCGACCGGTGCGTCCGTGGCGCTGTCGACGATGTACGGGTCGCCGCCCACCGAGGGGCCGATCGAGGAGATCGCGCTAGTGACCACGCCCGAGTTCAGATTGACACACCTGCCATTTCCCGCGGTGACGGGGATGCCGTCGGTCTGTGTGGGTGACGTTGTTCCCGGCTGCTGTATCGGGACGTCCTGCGTCGCGGGCGAGTCGGTGGCCGGGCCGGATGTGCCGGGTGTCGACTGTTGAGTGGTCGACGGTTGGGTGGTCGACGGTGTTCCGGTGTCCTGGCATCCGGCGACCGCGCCGGTTACCAAGATCGCCGCGAAGACTGTGCCGATGAGCTTTCTCATGCGTGTTCCTCCCGAATCGACTCCTCTGGAAGTCGGCGTCCAGGAAGTTGCCGTTACGCCCCGAACTCTGTGGGCTTGCCTCCAACCGTGCGTGAAAGGCACACTCCGCCAACGAAATTGCCGACGGCGAGCCATCTGATCCACTGGTGGCCGCGCATGATCGGTGTGCCACGTGACCGGCCAACCGCTGTCCGCGCGCGGCCCACCTGGGAATAAACTCGTTGCCGCAATGCTTAAGCTGGTCTTGTGAAAGAAAAGGGTCGCAAGGTCATCGCCTCCAACCGTAAGGCGCGGCACAACTACACGATCCTGGAGACGTTCGAGGCCGGGGTCGCGCTGGTCGGTACCGAGGTGAAGAGCCTGCGGGAGGGTAAAGCCTCGCTGGTGGACGCCTACGCCAGCATCGATGACGGCGAGGTCTGGCTGCGCGGACTGCATATCCCCGAGTTCAGCCACGGCTCCTGGACCAATCACGCGCCGCGCCGCACACGCAAACTGCTGATGCACCGCCGTGAGATCGACAAGCTGGTCGGCAAGACCAAGGAGTCCAGCCTCACCCTGGTGCCGCTGTCGATGTACTTCAATGAGGGCAAGGTCAAGGTCGAACTCGCCCTGGCCAAGGGTAAGCAGGACTACGACAAGCGCCAGGACCTGGCACGACGCACCGCCGAACGTGAGGTGACGCGCGAGCTCGGGCGGCGGGTCAAGGGGATGAGCCGGTAATGGGAATGATTCACCGGTCGTGAGGTGTTAAAGTAACGAGTCCGATCGCAAGGTCGGGCTACTGAAGTGACACACGGGGCTGAACGGTTTCGACTGCGTGCGTTAATTCAGGGGAAGCGTGTCGGTGCAGGCAAGAGACCACCGTAAGCGTCGCTGCAACCTTATAAGCGCCGATTCCAATCAGCGCGACTACGCTCTCGCTGCCTAAGTAGCGAAGCGTGTCTGTCAGCCCGGGTTCGCCCTCGACCCGGTCCCTGGCATCAGCTAGAGGGCTTACCGTCCGCCTCGGTCGCGGAGACAGGACGGGACATCGAACAGCGACTGGGATCGTCATCTCGGCTTGTTCGCGTGACTGAGAGATCCGAGTAGAGACACAGCGAACTGCACACGGAGAAGCCCTGGAAAAGCGGCGGAGGACCCGGGTTCGATTCCCGGCAGCTCCACTGAGAAGGCCCGGTCCATCAGGACCGGGCCTTCGTCGTTTTACATAGCTATCTTGCTACCGCGACCACGCGGGCATAGCATGTGATGCACGTCACTTGGAGATGGATCCAGGTGCGTATGCGCTTTCGATATGTAGTCGGGGGTAGGTGTCTTTTCCAGAGGCGGCGGCCGTGGTTCTCACGCATCGGAGGATGTCTTCCAGTCGGGCAAGTTTCGGCTATGGCCAGCTGCCGCAATGCGATCAAGAGGAGAGCGGCCATGTCTGGTCTGGTTCGTAGAACATTCGATTCACCCGAGGAAACCCGACCCTTCGAACAGGGCAAGGGCAGACTCGATCTCGTCAATCTCGACGGCGGCCCGGTGGGGCGGGCGGTGTTCGAACCCGGTTGGCGGTGGTCGGAGCATGTCAAGCCGATCGCCCAGACCGATAGCTGCCAGGCCGCGCATGCCGGATACTGCCTGGCCGGGCGGATGGTGGTGGCCATGGACGATGGCGAGCAGCAGGAATTCGGCCCAGGGGATTTCATGGTCGCGCCGCCGGGCCACGACGCGTGGGTGGTCGGAGACGAAGCCTGCGTCATGCTCGACTGGCAGGGCTTCGCCGACTACGCCAAGCCGTAGGCCGAATTCACTAGGAGTGGAGCTGTTATGTCCAGCGATACGCAGACCCTGAGCACTGCTGAGCCCACGACTGCCACGGATGCGGAATTCGCCGCGCGGGCAGAGGCTTTCGGCAATCGGATGCTGGAGATCCTCAATGACGGATTTCTGACCCTCATGGTAAGCATCGGCCATCAAACCGGCCTATTCGACGTTATGAGCTCATTGCCTCCCGCTACCAGCGCGGACATTGCCCGCGCCGCGCAGCTGAATGAGCGGTATGTCCGTGAATGCCTCTCCGCGCTCACTGTCGGCAGGATTGTCGACTACGAGCCCGACACGCACACCTTCGCACTGCCGCCGGAGCATGCCGCGGCACTGACCAGGGCGGCGGGTCCGGAGAATATCGCCGCCTTCGCGCAGTACATCCCGCTGGCCGCGAGCGTCGAGCCCGCGATCATCGACTGCTTCCGACACGGCGGCGGCGTCCCCTACTCGAAGTACGGTCGATTTCAGCAGCTCATGGCCGAGGAGAGCGCGGCGGTGCACGATGTCGCGCTGATCGACGTCACCATCACCCTCGTCCCCGGCCTGCCCGAGCGGCTGCGGGAAGGAATCGATGTCGCGGATGTGGGCTGCGGCAGCGGACACGCGCTCAACCTGCTGGGGCGGGAGTTTCCCAACAGTCGGTTCATCGGCTACGACTTCTCCGAGGAAGGTGTCGCGGCCGGCCGCGCGGAGGCGGCGGCCCTGGGGGTGACCAATACCCGATTCGAGGTTCGCGACGTCACCGATCTCGGCGTGTCCAACCAGTTCGATCTGATCACCGCATTCGACGCCATCCACGATCAGGCCCACCCGGCACAGGTCCTGCGGGGCATCGCCGAGGCGCTGAAGGACGACGGAACTTTTCTGATGGTCGATATCCAGGCCTCCAGCAATCTGGAAGACAATATGGAACATCCCCTCGGGCCGGGCATGTACACCATGTCCACAATGCACTGCATGACAGTGTCATTGGCACTCGACGGCGACGGGCTCGGAACCATGTGGGGTGAACAGGTCGCGACCCGCATGCTCCGCGAAGCCGGGTTCGCCTCGGTCGATATCGAGCACGTCGACGCCGATATCTTCAATAGCTACTACATCGCACGGAAGGCGTGACAGTGATCCGTGTGCTCCGGCCCCATTTCACCGGCTGATCGACGCATTCGGCTCGCCGTAGGCCGCGGCGATGTCCTCCGAGCTGCTCCACTTGCTGTAGGCCGGTGACTTCGGCCAGCCTGCGGGCGAATCCTGCCATTCCTCCTGGCGGCCGTACGGCAGCAGGTCGATCAGGGCGAAGGAATGGCTGAGTTGTTCGGTGCCGCGACCGTCGGTGTGCCAGGTGCGATAGACGGTGTCGCCGTCGCGGAGGAATACGTTGACCGCGAATTCCGCGTCGGGCGGCGCTCCGACGTCGGCGCCGAATGAGCTGTTCGCGGTGGAGTACCAGGTCATCTTGTTTCCGACGCGGCGCCGGTAGGCGAGGGCCTCATCGATCGGGCCCTGAGTGACGAGGACGAACCTGGCGTCGTAGTTGTTCAGGAACTCCAAACGGGTGAACTGCGAAGTGAATCCGGTGCAACCTCCGCACTGCCACTCCTTGCCCGGGAACCACATGTGGTTGTAGACGATCAGCTGTGACCGGCCGTCGAAGATATCCGCCAGGCGGACCGGCCCCTCCTCACCCTCGAGGGTGTAGTCGGGCATTTCGACCATCGGCAGGCGGCGGCGCTGGGCGGCGATAGCGTCGAGTTCCCGGGTCGCGGCCTTCTCTCGTTTACGCAGCGCGTCGAGTTCACGCTGCCAGGTATCGGCGTCGACGACGGGCGGCAGTGCTGTGGTGCTCATGGGGTCCTCCCTGACCGGGTTCACAGATTGCGTGCTGTAGATGTAGACGCCGGGCGCTCGGCGAATTCATCGGTCCGATCCGGATCCACCAGCCCGCGCGTGCGGACGGCGTTTCGAGGAGCGTCGTCGCGGTAGATCGCGAAGGGACGCAACAGCTTGCCGGTCGAGTCCGGCTCAGTGGGGACGGCCCTGGGTGGCGCGGCGGGGGATACCGCGTCGTTGGAGGGCGGTGCGGACGGTCGAGTGGGTGACGCCGAGCTGTTCGGCGATGTGGGCGAGAGTATGGCCGTTGCGGTAGAGGGTGATGGCGTGGTTGAC
This sequence comes from Nocardia uniformis NBRC 13702, assembly GCF_001613345.1. Taxonomy (GTDB): domain Bacteria; phylum Actinomycetota; class Actinomycetes; order Mycobacteriales; family Mycobacteriaceae; genus Nocardia; species Nocardia uniformis. The sequence continues at coordinate 21,079 of NZ_BDCE01000076.1, forward strand.
CTCGTTGTCGGTGAGGTGGCGGTGGGTATTGAAACCACTGCCGCCGGTGTGGATGACACTGGTATTCGTGCCGGGGGTAGCCGGCATGATTATGCGGATCCCGTCCCGCAATGAGTGGACCTCCTCGCGCAATGCCGCCAGCTCACCGAGAATTTTCGCGGAGACGGCATCGTCGGCCTGGTTCTCCTGCTCGTGTTGTTCGCGATTCTCCTCCGCTCGTACATCTTCCGCCGCGCTGACCATGACGGCGAGGAACAGATTGAGAACGACAAAGGTGGAGACCAAGATGTAAAGAAGGAAGAAGATCCACGCGAGCGGTTTCGCGGCCATTACCTCGCTTGCGATATCGGGCCATGCCTCGCCGGTCATGACCTGAAAGAGGGTCCACATCGACGTGCCGAGGCTGCCGAAGTGTTCGGGTGTCACGGTGCCGAACAGCTTGGTTGCCAGGACTGCCGCCACGTACAGGACCAGCGCGAGCAATCCGAGGATTGATCCCATACCCGGTAGTGCCGCGAGCAGGTTCGCCACGACCTTCCGCATGCTCGGAGTAGCCGATACCAGGCGGAGCGCCCGCAATATGCGGAATGCCCGCAATACGGATAGGCCGCCCGTCGCGGGCAGTAGCGCCACACCGACCACGACGAAATCGAAGACATTCCATGGGTCGCGGAAATAGGCGAGGCCATAGGCGTACAACTTGAGCAGCATCTCGACAACGAATATGCCGAGCGCCGTCGCATCAATAATATGGACAAATCGGCCAGCGACGGTCATCAGTCCGCCGGAAGTCTCCGCGCCCAGTGCCACCGCATTGATGAGAATGACCGCGATAATGAACTGCTGGCATCCGGGTGACTCGACAAGTTCTCGTACGCGTTCGCGTGACAACACGGGCGGTCTCCTACTTCGGCACTATGCACGTCGTCATTGCTGGCACTCGAGCGGGTCGAAAATAGAACTGTGTTCGCCGCGCAATATCCTACGATCCGCATCGCTGTCGGAGCGGGGCTTTGCGAAGACCCACGGTGGCTGATCACCGTGCTCACCACTCGCGGTCCGGTCGGCGACCGTCGGGATCGTCAGAACCCTTCCCGCGATACATATTTCGGCATCAGCGACAACGTCGAGATCAGCGCAGATAGTGCCGCAGCGCCGCGCGAGTATCGGAATCAGTGGTGCCGGAGTCGAACTCGATCAGTGCCGCCTCGGCGACCAATTCGACCCACAGCCGGGCACTGTCGCGGGGATGCGGCCAGCCCATGGCCTCGAAGTCGGGTTCGGCCAGCTGCGCCATGGTGTCGTTGCGGAGGAGAATTTCGGCGGAGATGGCCGGTTCGGCGCGGGCTTCGAGGAGCAGCGCGCGGACGCCCGGTTGTTTGCGGCAGGCGTCGAGATAGGTGAGCGTGCTGCGCCAGAGACGGTCTCGGCCGGGCGGAGTTTCGGCGGTGAGGTGTTCATTGGAGGTGAGGACGCGGTCGTGGAAGGTCCGGTGTAGCGCACGTAAATAGGTGGCGCGGTCACCGAAGTGGTGGAAGAAGCTGCCCTTGGCTACGCCCGCTTCCGCGACTATGCGATTGACGCTCATCTGGGCGAGGCCGATACTTCCGGCCAGCCGCAGCCCGGCATCGAGGAGGTCGGTGCGGGTGCGTTGGGCGGCGTCCTGACGGGTGGTCACCTGCCGACTGTATCGCTGGGCCGGCGAATGAATTCCAGGGTGTGGGCGAGGAATTCATCGGGGTCCGAGGAGAATGGCACATGCCCGGTGGGGAGCGGCACCAGGCGGGAGCCGGGGATGGCGGCCCAGGCGGCGCGGCCCTCGCGGAGGGGAAGGATGATGTCGCGGGCGCCCCAGATCAGCAGCGCCGGTGCGACGATTCCAGCGGCGAGGGGACGCAGGTTGTATTCGGGAGCGGCGAAGCTGCGCCACAGCGCGGCGGTGGTGTGGACGCCCTCGCGAGTGCGCGCGCGGGTGCGGGCCTTTCCGATAATGGTGTGGTCATGTGCGGTTCGTGCCCGCATGTAGCGGGGGATCAGCAGCTGCCACACCATCCGGGTGACGGCGGGCGTGCCCATCATCCGACAGAACGTACGCGTCACGGCATTGTGTCGAGTGAAGCCGCCGCCGTTCACCAGCACCAGATGCGATACCCGCTCCGGTTGGGTGGCGGCGAGCCGGGCGGCGGCGAATCCGCCGACCGAATTGCCGATGAATACCGCCCGCGACACATGCAACTGATTCAGCACGTCCTCGAGCACCCCCGCGAAAAGCATTGCGGAGGCGGGCATATCGGCGGGCAGGGGATCGGATTCGCCATGACCCGGCCAATCCACGGCCAGTACCCGGAAGTGTGCCGCGAGCTGTTCGAGAATCGGGTCGAAATCGTGGTGGTCGTGCAGGGTGGCGTGCAGCAACACGATCGGTGGGCCGTCGCCGCGGTCGCTGACATGAACTGCACCCGCACGGGTTACGACATGGGGCATGGCTTCTCGTTCAGTGTCAATCGGCCGGGGAAAGCTAGGCCGCTTCCGCACGCAGGATGAGGACGGTGATCTCGCTCGGGGCGAATACCCGCAGCTGCGGACCCCAGAAACCGGTGCCTCGGCTGGCGTAGAGCTGGGTCGCGCCGTGGCGACTCAGGCCCGCGACCACCGGCTGGTCGAGACGGACCAGGTAGTGGAACGGCCAGATCTGGCCACCGTGGGTGTGGCCTGAAATCTGTAGCGCCACACCGGCTGCCGCGGCATCGGTGATCTGTTTGGGCTGATGTGCCAGCAGCACCACCGGCAGGTCGCGATCGACGCCCGCGAGCGCGGCGGTGAGGTCCGGTCCGTGCCCGGCGAGCCCGACGCCGGTGGGATCGTCGATACCCGCCATGACCAGGGTGTCGCCATTGCGGGTGATCAGTTCGTGCTGGTTGTGCAGTGGTTGCCAGCCGATGGACGTCATATGGTCGATCCAGCCCTGAGCATCACCGAAATACTCGTGATTGCCGGTGATATAGAACTTGCCCAGCGGCGCAACGACTTTGCCGAGTGGGTCGACCTGCTCGTGCCGCTTCTGCACCGATCCATCGGCGAGATCTCCCGCGTGGCAGGCGATATCGGGCTTCAGGTCATTGACGATATCGACCACTCGCTCCGACCAGCGCAGTCGATCGAGGGCGGCGAAGTGGGTATCGGTGACGACCACCATGCGCAGGCCGTCGAGACCGGTGCCGAGCCCGCGGATCGGCACCTCGACGCTGCGCACCCGGGGGATACGCCGGGCCTCGAAGATGCCGTAGGCGGTCAGCGCGATGGCCACGGCGAGCACGCCGATCGCGATGCTCTGTGAGCGGGCCGGATTCTGCACACCCGCACCCGCCAGCACCAATCGGGCGAGCAGCCCGATCGCCGACCAACTGAACAGCACCCACAGCACGCCGAGCATGGTGTCGCCGACAATGGACGCGGCATCGGACTGCCTGGCCCCGTGCCCGAGGAACATGGCCGTCGGCAGCGCCACATACCCCAGCGCGAATACCGCGGTACCCAGCCAGAACAGTGCGCTCGCCCCCTGTGTGGGTGCGGCGACCAGGGTCCACCACGGCAGCAGGAAAAGGACGGCCGGTATCGCCAGAAAGAGCGCTACGCGCGGGACATATTTCACGGATGACCATCCTCATCGACGCGGCCGCGGTCTACTCCGCCTGGACGCGATAGGTCCCACCGACAATAACAGCGACCACCGGCCACCTCTCATCGCCTGCCGACCGCCCGCTGGGCCACCAGCCACTCCAACTGTCGCAATAGCTCGGACGCGGCGACGACCTCGAGCACGCCGAAGGTGCCGCCGGTGAGTTCGACGGTGAGCAGCCGCTGTTCGTCCGGGTCATCGTGGTAACCGCCGCGGATACCGTGATCGAGGGTGACCGTCACCGCGTGACCGACACCGAAGCGGCGGCAGACGCGGTCGTGGGCGAGTTCCCAGCCGCGAGTGCACAGGCCGTAGACCTTGCCGGTCGAGACCTCGCGATTCTCGAAGCGGAACAGGCGGTTCGAGGCTGCTTCCTCGGGGGTGAAGGCGTGGATACCGCGGTGCAGCTGTTCGAGGGGTTGCGGCTCGGCATCCGCGAACGCCCCGCGCCACGTATCGAGGACGTCGGTCAGGTGTAGGGGGTGTGCGACGCCGACCAGGGCATCGTCGGGGAGATCGAACGGCTCGCCGTTCGGGCCGGCGTAGGTGTCGTCGGTGCGGATACGGAAAGAACCCGTCACCGCTCCGGTGGCGTCGAAGATCGCCCACACCAGACGGCGGGCCAGCGGCCCGAGTACCGGATGCTCGACGATCGTCTGCCGGTGCGGCCCGGCCCGCCAGCGACGGCCGTCGACCATGGCTCCTTCGAGGCGCCGGATCTGTTCGGTGGTCACGCCGTAGATCCTGCCCCGCGGCACCGACAGCGGCGCGGTCAACCGCAGTGCTACACCCGCACCAGCGATCGACCTCGGTGGGCGCGGCCGAAGAGACCCGGGGACTGGCCCTTCCAGCTGCGGAAGGCCGAGGTGAACGCCGAGACGCTGGAGTAGCCCAGGCGGTCGGCGACATGTTCGACGGTCAATCCGGCGACGAGGAGTTCTTCGGCCAGCATGCCGATGGTTTCGGTGGTGAGCTCGCGGAAGGTGGTGCCCTCGTCGGCCAGCCGGCGGCGCAGGGTGCGAACGCTGATATCCAGATCTGCTGCGATACGGGTCTGGTCGGCCACCCTCCCGTGGTGGATGAGAAGTTCGCGGACCTGGCCACTGATGCCGAGGCGGCTTCGCCGCTGCTGCATGAGGTCGGTGCACTGCTGCTCGTAGTAGCGCAGCATGGCGGGATTGGCTCGGGGTAGCGGCATGGCCAGGGCCCCGGTCGGAATGACCACCATGGACTGCGCCGCGCCCATGATGACCCTGTCCACTCCGAGTACCGCGCCGAACGCCTCGTAGATCGGGTGTGGGTCCAGTTGCAGCTCCACGCGCATTGCCGGGATCGGTCCGGCGAGCAGATCTTGCTGTGCGATGGAAACCACCGCGAAGTCGCGCTCCAGCGCGAACCGGTGAATCTCGCTCGGCAGGGCGGAATCGTCGCGGACCAACCGGGCCTCGGAGCCGTGGCGTTGCAGCCGGACCGGCGCGACCGTGAAGGAGAGATCGAGATAGCGCAGCGTGACGTCGATGACGTCGGCCAGGGTCGGGCAGTTCACAAGGGCGAATCCGAGGACGCCGAGACTCGTCGCATGACAGTTCATTCCGGAGAGCAAACCGAGCCCGGGTTCGTCGCCGGTCTCGTTCACGATATTGCGCATTACCGCGATTTCCTGTCCCACCGTGATCTCGATGGAGGGGTCGAGCAGGTCTTGCTCGCGAATTCCGGTGTGACGCAGCACCGATGACATCGCCAGGCCCCGCCCCGCCGCGAATTCGGTGAGCAGCGCGGTGCTGGTGATGGAACGCAGCCGTTCGAGTTCCTCCGCCACGTCAGCATCCTCCCAGATATTCGATTGTCGGATAGGCGGAATCGCAGCTCCGGTGGGTTGACCCGGCTATACGCGCACGAGCGATCGGCCACGGTGTACCCGGCCGAAGTGCCCCGGCGATTGCCCCTTCCAGCCGCGGAAGGCCGAGGTGAACGCCGAGACGCTGGAGTAGCCCAGGCGGTCGGCGACCTGTTCGACGGTCAGCCCCGCGACGAGGAGTTCCTCGGCGAGCATGCCGATCGTCTCGGTGCTCAATTCGCGGAATGTGGTGCCCTCGTCGGCAAGTCGGCGGCGGAGCGTGCGGACGCTGATATCGAGGTCGGCGGCGATGCGGGTCTGGTCGGCGAGTCTGCCGTGGTGGATCAGCAACTCGCGCACCTGCCCGCTCACCCCGAGGCGGCTGCTGCGCTTCTGTATCAGCTCCGCGCACTGGTGGGCGTAGAAGCGCGCCATGGTCGCATTGGCTCGAGGGAGCGGCAGACCCATGGTGGCGAGTGGTACCGCCATGACCGACCGTGGTGCGCCGAGGACGACCGCGTTCGCACCGAGTACCGCGCCGAAGGCCTCGTAAATGGGATGCGGTTCGAGTGCGAGTTCCACCCGCAGGTCGGGCAGCGGACCGGACAGCATTTCCTGTAGCTGGCCCATGACCACCGCGAAATCGCGTTCCAGCGCGAAACGGCGAATCTCGTCGGGGACTATCCGGTCGTCGCGGACGAGCCGGGCCTCCGATCCTTCGAATTCCACCTTGGCGGCCACGACCGTGAAATTGAGATCGAGATAGCGCACCGCGACATCGACGAAGTGCCCGAACGTCGGGCAGCTCATGAGCGCGAAGCCGAGCACGCCGAGACCCGCTGGGTGGCAGTTCATTCCGGCCAGCAGCCCGAGCCCGGGCTCGTCGCCGGCCTCGACCGCGATATTGCGCATGACGGCGATTTCCTGGCCCACCGTGACCTCGGCGTCCGGATTGCGTAGATCTGCCTCGCGAATTCCGGTGTGGCGCAGGATTGATGGCAGCGACAGGCCACGCCCGCCCGCGAATTCGACGAGCAGCGCGGTACTGGTTATGGAACGCAGTCGTTCGAGTTCCTCCGCCACTTCAGCATCCTCGCAGATATTCGGTGGTCGGGTATACGAATCGACCGCCGTGCTGCTCGATTCCCCGGCAAACCAACCGGCGGGTAATCTTCCTGGTCGCAGCTGATTGTGAAGGGGTACTGGTGATGGTTTCGGGCTCGGGGGACGCTGGCGTGGATCGTGTCGTGGACGTGATCGTCGTCGGTTCGGGAGCGGCGGGTATGAGCGCCGCGCTCACCGCCGCCACGCATGGTCTGGCGACCGTGATCATCGAGAAGTCCTCGTACTGGGGCGGTTCCAGCTCGCGCTCCGGCGGCGGCGTCTGGATTCCGGGTAACTCCGTACTGCGGGAGCAGGCACCCGGGGACGACCTCGAGGACGCCCGGCGCTACCTGAAGAGCATTGTCGGTCCGCATGTGGACCCCGCGCGGATCGACACCTACCTGGACCGCGGATCCGAAGCGCTGCAGTTCCTTATGGACAATGCGCCGCTGCGGTTGGAGTGGGTGCGCGACTACTCCGACTACTACCCGGAGGCCCCGGGCGGTCTGGCCACCGGCCGCACCTGTGAACCCCTCCCGTTCGACGGGCGGCGGTTGGGCGCGGACCTCGACACCATGCACCCGCCCTACAGCGACTCCGCCCCGCCGAATGTGGTGGCCAAGCAGTCCGAATACCGTTGGCTGAGCCTGGGATTGCGCAGCTGGCGGGGACCCGCCGCCATGGCGCGAATGGGTGCCCGGGCCGTGGCGGCCTTTCTGACGCGCAAACGACTTCGGGTATTCGGTGCCGCACTCATGGGCGAACTGATGCTCGGTATCCGCGAGGCCGGGGTGCCGGTGGAACTCGATACGGCCCTGACGGAACTGATCACCGAGAACGGTCGGGTGATCGGCGTGCGGATCGAACGCGATGGGCAGTCCGCCGTCTGGCACGCGCGTCACGGGGTGGTGCTGGCCTGCGGCGGGTTCGAGCACAATGCCGAAATGCGGCGCAAATACCAGCGCGAACCCATCGGCTCGGACTGGACCACCGGCGCACCGACCAATACCGGCGACGGCATTGCCGCGGCGCTGAAACTCGGTGCGGCCGTGAGCTTTATGGATGACGCCTGGTGGGGGCCGACCATTCCGCTGCCGGAGGGACCCTGGTTCGCACTGGCCGAACGGTCGCTGCCGCGCAGCATTATCGTGAATGAGCGCGGCGAGCGCTTCATGAACGAATCGCTGCCGTATGTCGAAGCCGTGCACCGGATGTACGGCGGCGAGCATGGCCAGGGTGATGGGCCGGGGGAGAACGTGCCCGCCTGGCTGATCTTCGACAAGAAATACCGCAACCGGTACATGTTCGCGACCGTTCCGGGCCGCGGGCCGCTACCGAAGGCGTGGTTCGATTCCGGAGTCATGGTGCGGGCCAAGAGTATTGACGAGTTGGCCACCCGAATCGGTGTGCCCACGGAGCATCTCACCGCCACCGTCGAGCGTTTCAACGGCTTCGCGGAAACCGGGGTGGACTCCGACTTCCAGCGCGGCGAGAGCGTGTACGACCACTACTACGGCGATATCACCAATAAGCCCAACCCCAGCCTGGGGCCGATTGTCAAGGGGCCGTTCTACGCGGTGCAGATGGTGCCGGGCGACCTCGGTACCAAGGGCGGTATCGACACCGATACCGCGGGCCGGGCGCTGCGGGCCGACGGTTCCGTCATTGCCGGGCTGTACGCGGCGGGCAATACCAGCGCGCCGGTAATGGGCCACACCTATGCCGGGCCGGGCGCGACCATCGGCCCGGCGTTGGTGTTCGGATACCTTGCCGCGCTGGATATCACCGAGCACGCGCGTACCACCGCGACCGCGATCTGAACCGTTTGTGCCGCAGTCGGAACTGGTCGCCATTTTCGATGTCCGCGCCGGTCACCGCCGATCGGCGCTCATTTGTGACCGGCGAATAGCCGGTAATAGTGAGTAGGGTTCTACAGGAATGGCGGTAGTCCGCGAGCGGTGAAGGGGGCCTTATGGACGTGGGTCGGCGATGGCGGATGGTGCTGTCAGGGTTGCTGGCCATGATGGTGCTGGTGGCCTGCGGCGGGGCGGGTGACCAGGAAGATCCGTATCTGTGGCTGGAGGAGCTCGACAGCCCACGAGTGCAGGAGTGGATCGGTAAGGAGAATGCGCGGACCCTCGGCGTATTGGAACAGGAACCGGATTTCGCCGATAACCTCGCCCACGCCAAGGAACTGAACAATGCGCCGGACCGGATTCCATTGCCGCTCCTCGAACATGGGGTAGTGGGTAATTTCTGGCAGGACGCCGAACACCCCCGTGGCGTCTTCCGTGAAACCTCTCGCGCGGATTACGAATCACCGCAACCGAACTGGACCACGCTGCTCGATCTGGACGCGGTGGCGAAGGAGGATGGCAGGAACTGGGTGTGGAAGGGGATGGACTGTGATCCCATCACCCATACCCGGTGTCTGGTCCGACTCTCCGAAGGTGGTGAGGATGCCGTCACTATTCGCGAATTCGACCGCACCACACGACAATTCGCGAAAGGTGGCTTCGTCCTGCCGCGCAGTAAACAGTACACCGCCTGGGTCGACGCCGATACGGTGCTGGTATCGCGCGAGTGGCTGCCGGGGGAGGTCACCGTATCCGGCTACCCCTACATTGTGAAGCAGCTGCGCCGTGGGCAGCCCCTCGCCGACGCCACCGAGATCGCGCGTGGTGACCAGGCCGATGGCCTCTTCACCCACCCGGTGCTGCTCGCAGACGGCGGTGGTCGCCGGGTGAATCTGATCGTGCGCGGGACCTCCTTCTTCGAGAGCCAGGTCAGCCTGCTCGGCGGTTCCGGACCGATGATGCTCGCCATTCCGCCCAAACACGATCTGGAGGGGATGGTCGGCAACCACATCCTGATCACGCTCAAACAGGATTGGACGACCGACGGCGCGACTCATGCCGCCGGAACGCTGATTTCGCTCGATGCCGATGACCTGATCCGGGGACCGCGCCAGTTGCGCGCCACCGCCGTGCACGCGCCCGGTCCGCAGGAAACCATGCAGCGCGTGCTCACCACGCGGAACCGGATTGTCGTGACCTCGTTGGACGATGTGCGTGGCCGCGCCACCGTCTACACCCCGCAGCCCGACGGAAGCTGGTCCGCCGCACCGGTTCCCGTACCGGACAACGCCACCGTCAACGCCGTCGACGCCGATCAGTCGGGTCATACCGCCTATCTGTCGGTCACCTCCTTCCTGACCCCGACCACCCTATTCAGCCTGGATACCGCGACCGCTCGGCTCGCGTCGGTGAAAACCGCTCCGGCACGGTTCGATTCGTCGAGGTATGTGGTCGAACAACTGAAGGTGGCCGCACCCGACGGCACCCTCGTGCCGTACTTCGTCGTCCGTGCCTCGGGTATGCGGTACGACGGCACCAACCCCACCATCCTCACCGGCTACGGTGGTTTCGGGTCGTCCTCGACACCCGGCTACAACGGTCTGCTGGGTCGGCTGTGGCTGGCGCGCGGCGGTGTCTACGTGATCGCCAATATTCGCGGCGGCGGTGAGTACGGCCCCGCCTGGCACGAGGCGGCCCGCGGGGTGAACCGACAACGCGCGTACGACGACTTCGCCGCTGTCGCACAGGATCTCATTACCCGCGACATCACCACGCCGCGCCACCTGGGTATTCAGGGCGCATCCAACGGCGGCCTCCTGGTCGGCGTGCAACTCACCCAGCGGCCACAGCTGTGGAATGCGGTCGATATCGCCGTCCCGCTCCTGGATATGGTGCGCTACGAGCAGATCGCGGCGGGTGCGTCCTGGGTCGATGAGTATGGGACGGTGGACGATCCGGCGCAGCGGGCGTTCCTGGAATCCATCTCGCCCTATGCCCGGCTGCGGCCCGACGAGAAGTATCCGGAGCCACTGGTGTGGACGACCACCAAGGACGACCGCGTCGGTCCGCAGCACGCCCGAAAGTTCGCTGCTCGCCTCGCCGAACAGGGGCATCCCTATCTGTTCTACGAGGCCATCCAGGGCGGGCACGGCGGCGGTTCGAACAATGACGAGAAGGCGCACACCACGGCGCTGGAGTACACCTACTTCCAGCGGCAGCTCATGTGATCAGCGCTCCGGCCACGACGAACCGCTCAGGGGCGCGGGCGCAATCCGTCGGTGAGATAGCGAACCATGTCACGCAGCAGCTGATCGGCGTCGTAGTCGGGGGTGAAATCGGAGCCGACGAGGGTGGCCACGCCCTGGAGCGCGGCAATGGCGGTAATGCCGAGACGCTTGGGATCGCCCGCCACGATCTCACCCGCCGCCTGCCCCTCGGCGATGAGGGCCACCGGCACCGTGAAGGCCTGCTGCACGGCCTCGGCCATGGCGGGTGTGCTGGAGAGGTTCTTGCGGGCGAACATGAGTGCGAGGAGTTCGGGGTTCTCGACGGCGAACCGTAGGTAGGCGCGGGCCATACCGTAGAGCCGGTCGGTCACCGGCCCCTCGGTGGTGGCCTCGGCGAAGCACTGTCCGAGGCGCTCGAATCCGCTCGCGGCGAGTTCGTCGAGCAGTGCCTGCTTATCGCGGAAGTGTCGGCTCGGGGCGGCATGACTGACGCCGATATCGCGGGCCAGCTGTCGCAGGGACAAACCGTCCGCGCCGACTTCGCGCAGCGTGGCCTCAGCCCGTTTCAGCAGGGCAGAGCGCAGATCGCCGTGGTGGTAGCGAGAACGAATGGACATGGTGAGCACAGGATATCCGACACCCTCCAAATGTAGTCACTGACTACTTTGTGGCTAGTGGCTATATCGGCGCAGGCTATGACCGAAGGAGAGCGCCCCGGAGGTGAAAGACGGTGCTGTACCGGCTCGGCGTATCGCATCGACCGGCGGTTGATCCGGTGGTGGAGCCGGATCGAACCGGAATGGTTCGGCTTGCGATCGTGCGGGTATTCCGCTGACGGTCCAGCGGCCCATACGATGAGATGTTCGGCGAAGGCTGCGCGGGAGGTCATTCGTGGTGGGCGGGCGCGCCCGGCGATCGGGGTGGTGGCGGTGTCCGACAGTGAGTTGCTGGTAGCGGTGCTGGCGAGATTCGCGCGCCTGCTGCCCACGGCGCGGGAGCTACCGGAGCTGCTCGACGAACTGTTGCGCGGTGCAGTAGAGGTCCTGGAGCCGGACGGAGCTACCGTCACGCTGTGCCTGCCGCAACAGCCGGAATATTTCGGTGGTATACCCGAGAAACTGCTGGAACTCGAAGCCTGTCAATGGGATTGCGCGCTCGGACCCGCCGTGGTCGCGCATTCGTGTGGTAATGCCATGACTGTCACCGATATCGCGCACTACGGCGATATGTGGCCGGAGTTCGCCGATCTCGCTGGGCAGCACGGACTTTCATCGGTCGCCGCGGTGCCCATGCGGGTCGAGCACACCGAAACCGGCGTGCTGAGCCTGTATTCGCGGCAACCGCGGCAGTGGACCGAGCGGGACCTGTCGGTCGCGGCACTGCTGGCGGGGATGGCCGCCGGACATATCGTCACCGTGGATGTGGTGCGGCAACATCAGCGGGTGGCCGAGCAGTTGCGGCACGCCCTCACTACCCGGATTGTGGTCGAACAGGCCAAAGGTGTTATCGCGCACGCGCATCACACCACGCCGGACGCCGCGTTCGAACTCATTCGCACCCACGCCCGGCGGAACCGGGTGACCGTGCACGCGGTCGCGCGCGGCATTGTCGAACTCGGCTTGCGTATCTGAAGCGTGCCGCGAGCCCGAGTATTCGCACCGGTCGCCGCTGGTTTGCGAATCTGAGTGACCCTGCGAAGATCCATGCGTATGCATTACCCGCGTCCGGTAACGTGGCGGGTGCGGAGCCGAGATCCCCTGTCCCCGGCCGGATTCCGTATGCGGTTGCGAGCGTCCCAATCCCCGACGACTCGTTGCGACCCATTACTGCCTTCTGGGGGATCACCATGTCACGAGCAGTGCGGCCGACGGCCATTACCGGATCGACTCGGCGCGGTAGCGATTACGATGATCTACTGCGCCGCATCGGCGTTGGTGATCGGGACGCCTACGGCCAGCTGTACCGCGCCACCCGCGCACTGGTATTCACCCGGGTACAGACCATTGTCCGCGATATCGGCTACGCCGAGGAGACCTGCCACGAGGTGTACCTGCAGGTATGGCGCAGCGCCGCCGCCTTCGACCCGACTCGGGGCAATGCGCTGACCTGGCTGTGCACCCTGGCCCATCACCAGGCGGTGGATCGGGTTCGTCGGGAACGGACCGCCTACGGCTACGAAAGCCGCTGGGGAGCCGCCGATTACCGGCGACCGGCCGATGTGGTGTCCGAGGAGATCGTGCGTCGCAATGAGGAGCACGCGGTGCGTGCGGGTCTGACCGCCCTCACCCCACGCCAGCGCGAATCAGTGGTGCTGGCTTTCTATGGCGGGCTCACCTACCGCCAGGTGGCGGCCCGCCTCGGCATCGGCGAACCAGCCGCCAAGGAGCGCATCAGATCCGGTCTGGCACACCTGAAATCCGCGCTGACGGCCGACGCCACCGCACCGGCGTAAGGCCGGCTACCGCTCGAGCGTATCGCCGCCGCGGGCACCGTTGCTCAATTCATCGCCGTGCGGCACGCGCGGCTCGACCCGCATGGCGTGCCTGCCGTTGGCCTCGACGTCGCCGGTGCGCTGGGCCGCGAGCAGATCGCGAATCTCGACCAGCAGTTCCAATTCGGTGGGGTCGGCCTTCACCTCGGTCGGTGCGGCGAACCGCCGCTTGAGGTGGTTCATCGGCAGGATCAGCACGAAGTACAGCACCCCCGCGACGATGATGAAGTTGATGGCCGCGGTGATGATCGGGCCGAGTGCGATGAAGGTGGCGGGCTTGTCGCCGATGAGCTGAACGCCGAGCCCCAGTTCGGCATTGGTGCCGAATACCGCGAGCAACGGTTCCACGAAGCCCTTGGTTACCGAGGTCACGATGGCCGTGAACGCGGTGCCCATGACCACGGCAACTGCCAAATCAATGACGTTGCCCCTCATCAGGAATTCTTTGAAGCCCTTGAACATGATGCTGCGAAGTCCAATCCGAATCAGTTCGCTATTACCGCGCGTAGCTTAGAGCGAACGACCCGGCGCTCTCGCATTACCAGCCAGTAGCTGTGAGGTCGCCAACGTGCGTAGCTGCACGTGACGCACCGCACGGGGGAGTGCTCGGCCCGGCGCTGGCTCGGCACTCGGCCCCGCCCGCGCGGAGGCGGGCGGGGCCGAGTGTGGGCTAGGAGCCGCCCAGCTTGGATTTCATATTCTCGACGATCTCGTTGAGCGCCCTAATGGCATCGGCTGCCGCGCCTTCGAGATTCGCCCGCACCTGTTCGAGCGACTTCGACATATCTCGTGTCCGGCCGCTTCACCGGCTTTTCCGGCGAGGTCTCCGACGGTACCGCCGACATTGTCGGCGAGTTCGTCGGAGGTGGCGGTGAGGTTGTTGTCCTCCTCGGTCATCGAAGGGCCCGCCTACTGCCGATTGCCGCCGAACTTGTCCTTGGCCTGCTTCATCGAGCCTTCGGCCTTGTCCTTGGCCTCGTTCGCCTTGTGTTTGGCGTCCTGGGTGGCGTCGTGGAACTTGGTTTCGAATTCGTCGGCCTGGCCCTCGATCTTCGATCCCATGCTGTCGGCCTTCTCCTTGGCCTTCGCAGCGGCTTCCTTGGCCTTATCCATCAGAGACATCGAAACCTCCGTAGGTGTGACACGTCCGGGGTCCGGGCGTGCGAATCGGGGTACTTCGACGAGCGGAATTGTCTAGCCATCTTTCAGCAACCGATCCTACGCCCGATTGACCCCAAAACGACCCGGTCGGTCTGTAAGTATTCGAGACCGGTCGGGCCGCAGCCGGGAAGTGCCGGGTCAGTTGACCGGACCGAGCACCCGTTCGAGGTAGGGATTGGTGAACCGGCCCTTCGGATCGAATCGCCTCCGGACCTCGGCGAACTTCTCCCAGTCCGGGTAGCGCGCCGCCAGCGTCTCGGCGGTCTGGAAGTGTCGCTTGCCCCAGTGTGGACGGCCGTTGTAGCGATCGAACACCTGTTCGCAGGCGCGGAAGTACGGCTCGTACTCCATTCCGGCGTATTGGTGCACCGCGATGTAGCAGGTCTCGCGACCGCCCGCGGGGGAGAGGAAGGCGTCGTCCGGGGCGACCCAGCGCACCTCGATCGGCATGACCGTATCGAAGCGCTTGGCCACCTCTTTGATCTCGCGAATGGCATCGACCGAATGTTCGCGCGGGATGGCGTATTCCATCTCGGTGAAGCGGAACAGTCGCGGACTGGCGAAGACGCGGTGCGAGCGCTCCACCTGCCGACGGTAGCTGCCCGCCCGCGCGGAGAAGCGCTGCAGCTGCGGGATCAGCGCCGGGCTGCGCCGGGTGATGCGGCAGAAGGCATCGAACATGTGGTTATTGACCACGACGTCGGAGAACCATTCCACGGCCTGGCCGCGCGGCTGCTCCGGTAGATCCACGGCATTATTGCGCTTGGTCATGGCGATATCGCTGTGCGCGAAGACGTAGAACTCGAAGTGCTCGTTGCCGTCCACATGGGTATCGAGATCGGCCAGCACCTCCGCGAGCGGAATCGGCCGCTCGATGCCCTCGAGGACGAAGGAAGGCACCATCCGCAGGGTGACGGCGGTGATCACGCCGAGTGCGCCCACATTCACCCGCGCCGCCCGCCAACCGTCCGGATCGGACTGCTCATTGAGCTCCACCGTGCCGCCGTCGGCCGTAATCAGCTCGATGGAGTGCAGTGCGGCGGAGAGATTCTGCAGCTTCGCGCCGGTGCCGTGCGTGCCGGTGGCGGTCGCGCCCGCAATGGTCTGGGCGTCGATATCGCCCAGATTCGGGAACGCCAGCCCGAGCGGATGCAGCGCGTTGCTGGCGGCATTGAGCGTCAGTCCCGCATCGACGCGCACCAGCCCGGTGGCCCGATCCACCGAGTGAATCCGATTCATCTTCGACAGCCGCATGAGCATGCCGTCGGTGAGCACCGTATCGGTGAAGGAATGTCCCGATCCGGCGACTCGAACGGTCTGCCCGGCGGCCTCGGCCCGCTTCAGTAGCGCTGCGACTTCCTCGGGCGAGCCCGGTTCGGCGATGGACGCCGGGACGCAGCTCTGATCCCCGGCCCAGTTCGCCCAAGAGTTGGTCATGTGACCAACTTTAAACCGCCAAGTGTGATCGGCGCTACCCCTGGGGGTGGGTCGGTGTTCCGCCCTCGGCTTGGTGACGCGGGCCCTACTGCCGGTCGGGTCGCCGATCCGATGGGGGCTGCGTTTCGCGGCGGGCACCGTCGAACTGCCCGGGCGCTGTCACCTCTTGCGGCACTCCCATATAGATGTCTTGGCCCGGTCCACCTCGTCCTCGGACAGTGGCGGGATGTCGAGGGGTAGCCGGGGTACCGAATCGCCCCGGACGCCATTGAGGACCAGTGCCATATAGCGGCGCCAGACATCCGGGTTGACCGAGCGGGCGAAGCCCGCGACGGCGTCGACCATATTCACCATGGCGAAGAAATCGCCGGGTTCGATCTCCGGGCGCAGCACGCCCGCGTCCTTGGCTCGCCGCACGACCTGATTCATGCCCGGTCGGACCCGGTCGCGCATACAGGCGAACCGCTCCATGCTGTCGCGCATTTCGAGCAGCACCTCGGCCAGGCCGCGGTTGGTGGCCATGTGCTGGCAGGCGTATTCGAACAGGTCCAGCAGGCCCTGCCAGGGGTCCGGGTGGTGCAGGGCGGTGTCGACGGCCTGGGCGAACTCGGAGACGTTCTGGTCGAAGACCTCCGAGATCAGCTCCTGTTTATTGGCGAACCGGCGGTAGACGGTGCCGACGCCTACGCCGGCCTTGTCGGCGACATCGTCGAGGGTGATCTCCAGGCCGTGTTCGGCGAACAGTTCGCGCGCGGCCGCGATGATGCGCTGTTGATTGCGGGCGGCGTCGGCTCGTAGCCGTCGGGGCGGCTGGCCGGTGGCCGTCGACGGATCGGCTTGCGGAGCGCCAGACTGGCCGGTCGGAAGCGGTACAGCCGTGGCAGTGGCGTGATTCACACCCATATGTTACCAAGCTTCGGGATTAAGCGGAGGAGTTATCTCCGTTTGGATGGTAGATTCACTCGGAAAGCGGAGGGATCGCCTCCACTCAGCGTACGGGACAAGGAAGTATCCATGACAACCACCGTCGATATAGCGAAGTCGCCTTCGCCGACCGGTCGCCGGGGCTCCCATGCCCTGCGCTGGTGGGTATTGGCGGTACTCGGTATCGCACAGCTCATGGTCGTGCTCGACGCGACCGTCGTGAATATCGCGCTCCCCGAGGCCCAGGCCGATCTCGGCTTCTCCAATGCCGACCGCCAATGGGTGGTCACCGGTTATGCCCTCGCCTTCGGCAGCCTGCTGCTGCTCGGCGGACGGCTCTCCGATCTGTTCGGGCGGCGCACCACCTTCATTGCCGGGCTGGTCGGCTTCGCGGTGGCCTCGGCCGTGGGCGGCGCGGCGGGCAGTTTCGAGGTATTGGTCGGCGCGCGGGTCGCGCAGGGCGTGTTCGGCGCGCTGCTGGCTCCGGCTGCACTGTCGCTGCTGACCGTCACCTTCACCGAACCGTCCGAGCGGGCAAAGGCTTTCGGTATCTTCGGCGCGGTCGCGGGTGCGGGTGGCGCACTCGGCCTGCTGCTCGGCGGCGCGCTCACCGAGTGGGCGTCCTGGCGCTGGGTGATGTACGTGAACCTGGTATTCGCGGCTGTCGCGCTGGTCGGCGCGGCTATGCTGCTCGCCAAGCACGTTGTCGCCACCGAACGACCCAAACTCGACGTGCCCGGCACGATCACGGTCACCGCCGCGCTGTTCTCCATTGTCTATGGCTTCTCGAAGGCCGAATCCGACGGCTGGACCAGCTCGGCCACCCTCGCCTTCCTGATCGGCGGCGTCGCCCTGCTGGCGGCCTTCGTGGCCATCGAGTCGCGGGTCGCGCATCCACTGCTGCCGCTGCGGATTCTGACCGACCGCACCCGGGCGGGTTCCTACTTCACGGTGTTCGCCATCGGTATCGGCATGTTCGCCATGTTCTTGTTCCTGACCTACTACATGCAGCAGACACTGCACTACACGCCGATCGTCACCGGTGTGGCCTTCCTTCCCATGGTGGTGGGCATGGTGGTCTCCTCCACCACGGTGCCGACGCTGGTCATGCCAAGGGTCGGGCCGAAAATCGCTATGACCGCGGGCTTCCTGCTCGAGGCGCTCGGCATGGCGCTGCTCACCCAGATCGACCTGGACACCTCCTACGCCACCCATATCCTGCCCGGCCTGATCCTCATGGGCCTCGGCGGCGGTACCGCGATGTCCATCGCGTTCCAGGGTGCGACCGCGGGTGTGGTGCACACCGACGCCGGTGTCGCCTCGGCCATGGTGAATACCAGCCAGCAGGTCGGCGGCTCCATCGGCACCGCACTGCTGAGCACCCTGGCGGCCACCGCCTTCGACAAGTACGTCACCGAGCACGACCCGGCCGCGCCGATCACCATGGCCAAGGCCGCGATTGCGAGCTACACGACCACATTCTGGTGGGCCGCGGGCATTTTCCTGGTGGGCGCGGTGGTTATCGCGTTCCTCATGCCGAATACCGTGCCCGCACCCGCTGAGGGGGAACCCGTACTGGCGCACTGAGATTCGCTGCGCGATAGATAACACGTGCCCCCGTCCGCAGTCGCGGACGGGGGCACGGTGTTTCGGTGGTGCCTCGGCTCGCCGAGCCGTCGGCGGGCTCAGCAGTTGGACGGAGCCGGGCTGCCCGCGAAGCGATCGGCGAGGTAGCCGAAGGCGCGGGGTGCGCCCGCCACGATGGCGGTGCCATGGTCCGTACCCGGGATCACGTCGAAGAGCACCGGCGTGCCGGCGGCACAGTAGCGGCCCGCGGTGCCGAGTGCCAGATCCAGCGGCACCTGGTCATTGCCGCCGTGCCACTGGTAGACCGGGACGCGGGGGACACCCGGATAGATCTCCAGGCTGTTCTCGTGCATGGTGCGCACGATCGTGGCATCGACTTCCATTCCCGGACGGAACATTTCGCCGATCGAGTGATTCGCGCCGGCGCTGATGATCTCACTGGTGCAGGCATTGGCGATCTGCGAGCGCAGGGCGAAACCGGCGGGGCTCAGCGCGCGATCCATAGCCATTTCGTTCGGATACTCGCGTTCCAATCCCACCGCGACCGCGAAGCCGAGACCGAACAGCGGATGCGGGGCATTGCCGACCTGCAGCGCCAGCTTGCCGGGATTCACTGGAACCCCGCCCACGGCGACACCGACGAGCGGGAGTTCGGGTGCGTACGCGGGGGCCAGGGCCGCCGCGAAACCGGTGGACATGGCCCCGCCGGAGTACCCGGCCAGGCCGACCGGCGAAGCGCCGAGCCCCGCGGGGCCGAACCGCTTGACTGCCCTGATGCCGTCGAGGGTCACCTGTCCGCCCATGCGGGCAGCGCCGTACGCGCTCGTGGGACCCAGGTGATCGGGGATGGCCACCGCCCAGCCGCGGGCCAGCAGCAGGTTCAGCGCCGGTGCCTCCTGCAGACTGCCGTTGATCAGGCTGTGCGACGGGGCGCACTGCAGGCCCAGGGAATTCACGAACGGTTGATAGGAGACCAGCGGGCGCGCACCGCCGCCGGGCGGCAGCAGCAGCGTGGTGACCGCGGTAATGGGCGCACCGCCGGAATTCGTCGAACGGTAGGCGAGCTGCCAGACCGTCGCGCCCGGGAAGCCGTGTGTGGGGACGAGACGGTGGTTGATCACATCGCCGGGGGCGAAATCGGCGAGATTGCCTGGGGGCGCGTAGAACCCATCCGCTTCGGCAACGGGGTAGACCGCCCCGTGCGCGGCGGGTGCTGCGTTCAGTCCGCTCGCCAAGGCTGCCGCCATCGCCGCAGCGATGACAGAGCTCCGGACCAGCAAACCTCTGATCGACTGCCGTGCCGTCAACTTCGCTCCTGAGGCCGATGGGACAACGCCGGGATGGCGGCACTATCCTCGCAGTTCCGAGGTGTCGATCGGGCTCAACAACACGCGGGCGGCAACGAAATAGCTAACAACGGTGGGAGGGCTGATGGGGTCGAGACTCGGCGGAGCCGACACACCGGTTCTCGTGGCTATCGCCCTGGGGGGCGGAGTGGGCGCCGCGCTGCGCTACGGGGTGAGCGTATGGCTGCCACAGGTCGGCGCGATTCCGTGGCAGACGTTGGCGGTCAACGTTATCGGCTGTTTCGGTATCGGCGCGCTCATGGTGTGTATCAATGAAATGTGGGCTGCGCACCGGCTGGTGCGGCCGTTTCTCGGCGTCGGTGTGCTCGGCGGCTTCACGACCTTCTCCACCTTTGCCGTAGAAGTTCGTACACTGCTCGAATCGGGCCGAACGGTTGCGGCGTTCGGATACCTCGGGGGAACTGTGATGGCGTCATTGGGCGCGGTCATTGTCGGGGTGGGCATGACGCGGTGGTTGCTGGGGACTGGAAGCGGCACACGGAAAGGCGGCAGACGATGAATGATTCGATGGGTGCGGGCTGGCGACCCGCCTCGCGGCTCACCGTGCTGCTGGGCGAGGACGACCGATGGCAGCATCGCCCCCGCTATCACGAGATCGTGCGACGCGCCCGAGATGCCGGATTGGCCGGGGCCAGTGTCTGGCGTGGCGTCGAGGGCTACGGGGAATCGTCGGATATCCACACCACCCGACTGCTGGATCTGGCCGAGCATCTGCCGGTGATGGTGATGATCGTCGATGACACGGCGCGGTTGCGCGCGTTTGTGGAATCCAATGCGGACCTGCTGAATTCGGTGACGGTGGCGCTCTCGCCCGTGGAATTGTGGCAGGGGGCGCATTCGTGACAGTGCTGCTCGTAGCGCTGGGCGGTATGGTCGGCGCGCCCGCTCGATATCTGGCGGATCGCGCAATGGCCCGTCGATTCGGTAGTGTCTTTCCACTGGGCACATTGGTGGTGAACGTAACCGGGTCGGCGATCTTGGGCGTGCTGATCGGATCGGGAGCAAACCATTGGCTGCTGGCCGCCGCGGGGACAGGATTCTGCGGGGCGCTGACCACGTTCAGTACGTTCGGATACGAGACAGTTCGATTGGCTGAGGAGGGCGCTTTCAGCTATGCGGTGGCGAACGTCGTGATCGGCGTTGCGGCGAGTCTGGCCGCGGCTTTCATCGGAGCGTCTGCGGCACAGTGCCTATCGGAGACAGCACTGTGGGTGTCGTCATGATGCTGATGACGAGCCGGTCCCAGGCGGTACGGAAGGGAGGCCCGAGCATGGCCCACGATCGAGCCGGTCGTCCGGCCCGGGCCGCGGATCTCGTGGACGTCGCACATCTGGTGACGGCCTACTACAGCCGTATCCCGGATCCCTCGGATCCGGCGCAGCTGGTTGCCTTCGGTACCTCCGGCCATCGCGGATCGAGTCTCGACAATGCCTTCAACGAGGCGCATATTCTCGCCATTTCGCAGGCGATCGTGGAGTATCGCGCCACCCGCGGCATTACCGGACCGGTGTACCTGGCCCGTGATACCCATGCGCTATCGGAACCGGCGTGGACCACCGCGATCGAGGTCTTCGCCGCCAATGACGTCACCGTTATCGTCGATTCGCGCGACAGGTACACGCCCACACCGGCTTTGAGCCACGCGGTGCTGCGGCACAATCGAGGTGGCACCCGGCATCAGGCCGATGGCATCGTGGTGACGCCCTCGCACAACCCGCCGCGTGACGGTGGCTTCAAATACAACCCGCCGCACGGTGGACCGGCCGATACGGTCGCCACCGACGCCATTGCCGCGCGCGCCAATGAGCTGCTGCGCAATGGTCTCGCCGACGTGAAGCGCACGACGCTCTCGAACGCGATGGCGCAGAAGGTGGAGCGCTACGACTATCTGGACCGCTACATCGCGGACCTGCCGAATGTATTGAACCTGGACGCGATTCGCGGCGCCGGGATTCGCCTCGGTGCCGATCCGATGGGCGGGGCGAGTGTGGACTACTGGGAGGAGATCGGGCAGCGGTACGACCTCGAACTCGAGGTGGTCAATCCGTTCGTCGATCCGACCTGGCGGTTCATGACGCTCGATGCCGACGGGCGCATCCGGATGGATCCGTCTTCGCGCTATGCCATGGCATCGCTGGTCTCCATTCGGGACGACTACGACATCGCCACCGGTAACGATGCCGATGCCGACCGGCACGGGATCGTGACTCCCGATGCGGGACTGATGAATCCGAACCACTACCTGGCCGTGGCCATCGAATACCTGATCGCCAACCGGATGGGCTGGGACGCGCTCACCAAGATCGGCAAGACGATGGTGACGTCGGGCATGGTCGACCGGGTGGTCGGGGTGCTGGGGCGCGATGTGCACGAGGTACCCGTCGGGTTCAAATGGTTCGTGCCCGGGTTGTTCAGCGGCAGTTTGGCCTTCGGCGGCGAAGAGAGCGCCGGAGCCTCCTTCCTGCGCAGTGACGGCACCGTGTGGACCACCGACAAGGACGGCATTGTGCTGGCGCTGCTGGCCGCCGAGATCACCGCGGTCACCGGGCAGAGCCCGTCCACGCGGTACTCGGAACTGGAGAAGCGCTACGGCGCGCCGACCTACTCGCGTACCGATTCCGATGCCACCGTGGAACAGAAAGCACGGTTGGCGGCGTTGACGCCGGACATGATCACAGCGACCGAGATCGCCGGGGAACCCGTCACCGGCATCCAGACCCGGGCGAAGGGCAATGGTGCGGCGCTCGGCGGAGTGAAGGTCACCACCGAGAACGCGTGGTTCGCCGCCCGGCCGTCGGGCACCGAGGACAAGTACAAGATCTACGCGGAATCCTTCGAGGGCCCCGAACATCTGGCCCTGGTGAAGGCGGCCGCGGAGGAACTGGTGGGACAGGCGCTATCTGGTGAATAGATCCACCGGAGCGGAGCGGAGAAAATCAGGCACCGCACTACCGGTCGAGATCTGGGTGCTGGTGGGCGCGGCCTTCACCATCGCCATCGGATTCGGGCTCGTCGCACCGGCACTACCGCAGTACGCGCGCGGATTCGGTGTCGGTGTCGCGGCGGCCTCGGCCATTGTCAGCGCGTTCGCCCTGATGCGATTGCTGTTCGCGCCCGTGAGCGGTCGGCTGGTGCAGAAACTGGGGGAGCGGCCGGTCTATCTGGGCGGGCTGCTGATCGTGGCGGTATCCACGGGGGCGTGTGCGCTGGCGCAAACCTATTGGCAGCTGCTGGTATTGCGGTCCCTGGGCGGGATCGGGTCCACCATGTTCACGGTGTCCTCGCTGGCACTGGTGATTCGAATGTCGCCGCCGGCCGAACGCGGGCGGGTGTCGGGGATCTACTCGACCAGCTTCCTCATCGGATCCATAACCGGGCCGCTGGTCGGCGGTGCGCTGGCCGGGTTCGGGTTGCGCTGGCCGTTCGTCATCTATGCGGTGGCGCTGCTGGTGGCGAGTTACATCGTGTATGCGGCGCTGAAGAATTCGGCGCTCGCGCTGCCCGAGGTCGCCGGGGATACCCCCATCATGACCTTCCGGCAGGCCTTGGCCGAGCGCACCTATCGCGCGGTGCTGTGGTCCAACTTCGGCAATGGCGCGGCGGTATTCGGCGTGCGCATGGCCTTGGTGCCGCTGCTGGTCGTGGAGGTCCTGCGCTACGACGAAGCCCTCGCCGGGGTGGCATTGACGGTATTCGCCGCCGGAAACGCGGTGGTGCTCTTCCTGTCCGGCCGCTGGTCGGATCGCCTGGGCCGTAAACCATTCATGGTCTGGGGCACGCTGATCTGCGCGATCGGCACCGGCGCCCTGGGGTTCGCGCCGAACCTCACCTGGCTGCTGGTGGCGTCCTTCGTCGCGGGGTTCGGGTCCGGCATGTTCACGCCCGCTCAGCAGGCCGCGGTCGCCGATATCGTCGGGAGCGGTCGGCGCGGTGGGCCGGTGTTGGCCGGATTCCAGATGGCGGCGGATCTCGGGACGGTGCTCGGGCCGTATGTGGTGGGTCTGCTGGCGGAACGGGTTTCGTACGGGTTCGCGCTCGGGGTCACGGGCGTGGTGCTGGCCTCGGCCGGGCTGGTGTGGATGTTCGTGCCGGAGCCATTGCAGCGCAAGCCCTTGGCGGAGGTGACGACCAGACCAACCGAGCGCGACACCTAGCCGCGCCCAACCGAGCGCGACACCTAGCCGCGCCCTGCTGAGTGTGACGCTTGGCCGCGCCCTGCTGAGTGTGACGCCTGGCCATCCGAGTACGACACTGAGCGGGTGGCCGGAGGTACCGCACGTTTCGCGATGGACCCGCGCCGTCATCCCGGCGTGCAGTTGGCCGGGATCCACACTGTGCGGTGCCATTCCGGTGTGGATTCCGGCCGAAAGCATGCCGGAATGACAAGGGACTTGCGCTCAGGACTTCTGATCAGGTGTTCAGCCCCGCCAACCGGGTGCGCCGCCTGGGCTCGCGAACGGGCGCATATGACGCGTTGGCTGGACGGTCCCCACCTTCGTCATCCCGGCGTGTTTCCAGCCGGGATCCACCGCTGCCCGAATGGATGTGGATTCGACCGAAAGCGTGCCGGAATGGCTGGGTAGTGCGGCGGTTTGTCGTGTTTGGGTGGTAGTTCGTGGGGCGTGGATGCCCATGCGGTGGGGTGCTCGTCACAGCGGTCGCGCATTGCGGCAGAGTGTTGGCCGTGAGTAAATCCTCTACGAACTACACCCCTCGGCCGGTGTCGAACACGACGACCTACGCGCTCGGCGGCGTAGCCGTGGTGGTGGTCGCCCTGATCGTATTCGCCCTCTTCCGATGGAACAGCGGAAATAGCGAGATCCGTAATGACGGTTATGGTCCCGTGCATGATCCGGCGGTAACGGTTGCCCTGGATTCCGATGGCGCGATCGTCCTCGGCAAGCCCGGTGTCCTCGAGACCGTGGAGGTCTACGAGGATCCGATCTGCCCGGCCTGCGGGTCGCTGGAGCGCATCTACGGCCAGGAGATCGCGCAGCAGATCGACGAGGGCAAGTTCGCGATTCGGTACCGCCTCGTCAACTTCCTCGACGAACAGTCCAACAGCAAGGACTATTCGACGCGTGCCATCGCCGCCAACGAGTGCGTGGCGCAGAACGGCGACGGCCCGGTGTACTCGAAATTCCATGACCTGATGTTCACCTCGCGGCAGCCCACCGAGGGCAGCGGCGATCTGAGCGATCAGGACATCGCCGAGATCGCCAAGGAATCCGGTGCACCGGATGCGGTGCAGCAGTGCATCACCACCGGCGAGCGCGCCGAATCCGCCCGCAACCACGCCGAAGCGGCGCTGACCGCGCTCGAGGCGGCCAACGACGGCACGGTGGCGACACCCTCGGTGTTCATCGGTGGCAACAAGATCGAATGGACTGACGAGGAGTGGGTGCTCACCGCTGCTCGCTGAGGTGGCGCACGTGAGGCGAACCATGGTCGTTGTGGAGTGGGCTGGTGCGACGACGCGGATCACGTTGGTGGCCCGCCTTCCAGCCTTCCGTCCCTGACAACGGGTTTCAGCCTTCGTGCCGCTGAAGGCAAGTGCTGTTCTCGGGGCCTACGTAGCCAGGTTGGGAGCGGCGTGCGGCTTCCAGCGGGTGCTCGGAGGCCGGGCAATTTTATGTGGTGGCGTTGGCTGCCGTCCCCGACCTGAGTCCCCGGTCGGGTGCCGTGATCTTCCATTCCAGCCTGGCGGCGGACCGTTGTCACGTCCTCGAGATTCCACAACGAAGAGATACAGATTCGCGCCCGCCGGAGCAGACCGATCGGTCAGGGGGCCATAGTGGCGGGGGTTACTCGGCCGATGCCGCCACCAGGTCCCCCTGACCGATCGGTCTGCTTCGGTATGTCCTCTTTGTCTTGGTTTTGGTCTTGATCCCTTCTCGTCCTGGCGCTCTTGTCTCTTGTTTGTCTGTTTCGTGTGTCTTGTTCTGTCCCGAAATCGGGACAACGGTCGGTCCACCGTCGAGAAGGTGAGAATCCGCGCCTGACTGGGGGACTCAGGTCGGGTACGGCAGGCGACGCCACCACACTGATTGTCTTGCCCTTCTTCCGAACCCCGCTGGAACCGCCACCCCCGCTCCCAACCTGGCTACGTAGGCCCCGAGAACAGCACTCGGCCCCGCCTCCTGCCAGCGACCGATGGCCAGCGCGTTAGTAGGAGATACCGGCGACATCCAGCGACTACTCGGTGGCCCGGACCGGAAGCGCGTCGGGGATGTCGTTTTCGGGAGTGCAGCGGGAGAGCTGTGGGTGGATCAGAGTGTGGCCGTCTATGGGATAGGAGAGGTCGGCGGGGAGGGAGCGGAACGGGTAGGGCGGGTGGATGTTCACGCGTTCGTACGGGGTCGGGGGGAGGCGGGGAGCTTCGATGTCGGTGTGGGGGAAGAGGTATCGGGCCCCCTCGCGGGTGGTGGTGTGGGTTTCGCCGGTGGGGTCGGTCCATTCGATGCGGTCGGTGTCCGGGCGGCGGATGCGCCAGGCCTGGGATCCCCTGTCCACCAACATTTTCAGGCGATGGTGCCGGGTACACAGAGCAGCCACGTGCGCCATACCCGGGAGCCGCGGCCGGGGGTTTGTCGCTTCGACGTAGGTGAGCTGAGTGTCGGTGGCGGGCATGGGGCAGCCGGGAAACCGGCACAGGCCGTCGACGGCGCGTACCTCTTCGGGTAGTTGCGACGAGGAGCGTTCGGCTCCCGCTCGCGGGGTCGGAGGTTCCGGTACCACCTCGACGCGGGCGTACTCGAGCATCGCGCGGGCCAGCGGTGCGTCGATCGGCCCGTATCCCGCGAGTAATGCCGGATCATTGCGAATTCCCGCGAGAGTTTCGGCGGAGACCCCGACCTGGATCAGTGGTTGCCGCGGTACCTGCGACTCGGCGCGAACCGGGCTGGACCGGGTGTGCCGAGGCGTTCCCTCACCATGAGGAAGCTTGCCCTCGACGTTCGAAAGCTCGGATCCATTCGGGTCCGTACGTGATCCACCACGTGCCCGCGGCTCCGGCCGTGCCTGCTCCTGCGGGCAGCGTTCCCCGTGCCCGCACTCGCAGCGCAACCAACCGGACCCGTCGGCCAACGCCACCAGGGCGTCGGCGCGGCGCTGCGGCATGCTACGGGGATCGTCAGCACAGACCTCTGCCGCCAGCTCCCGTAGTCGATTGGCCACGATCTGCGCTCCGGCCGCCGGTAGCAATCCGTCGAAGACCGCCATCCCGTCCTGCACCGACCGAATGCGAACATCCCGATCCCGCTCCCGATCCTCGCGCCGCTGCCGCTCCCCATCCGGGTCATATCGCGCCACCCACCGCCGCGCCGTCTGCCGCAGCCGAATCGGATCACTGCGCGTGGCGACATCGATGAGCTTGGGCTCCACCGCTTCTCGCACCTCGCGCGCCAACCCGCGCGTGGTCTCGGCAATCACCTGCACCCGCGCCAGATCGATCCGCCCCGCGGCGAACGCCAACTGCGTCTGCGGTAGCTCGTCGAGCGCGAGTCCGATATCTATGAGCGCCGCGGCCACGGTCTCGGAAACCTGTACCGCCACCGCCACCTCGGCCGCCGCGAATTCCCCGGCCCGCACCCCGCCCGGCCCGGGCGCGGCATTGCTCGCCCGATGTCGTCGATACAACTCCCGCACCGCTGTGATCTCCGCCGCCTGGGCAAACGCCGCGGCCCCATGTGCCCGCCGCAGCGCGTCGACCAGCTCTTCGTCACCCATAACCTGGACCTCCCTGCTGTCGAACATACGTTCGACCCTACTCTCGAAGATCGCCGATGTCACCCATCTATCCAGGCGATTTGGTCAGCAGAACAGCCGTGGTGTAACTTCGTTCAGGCCAGCGGGGAACACCCCCGATGGCAAAACTCAATACGGGGCTATGGCGCAGCTGGTAGCGCACCACACTGGCAGTGTGGGGGTCAGGGGTTCGAGTCCCCTTAGCTCCACAGAACGGCAGAGCCGCAGGTCGATAGCCTGCGGCTCTGCCTTTTTCGTGGCAGTGCGCGAACCGTTCGAGGCGGTCATGGTCGTGAGTTCCACAGGGCGCTGACCGGCAGGGCGCGGAATTTCGGTCCGAACGGGAGGGTTTCGGTGCCGGTGTAGAGCACGTATCCGGCGAGGAGGTCGTCACCCAGGCGTTCTGCGAGGTGGCGGAGACCGCGGAAGTCCTCGCCCTTGACGGTGGCGGCGGCTTTCACCTCGATAGCGATCACTTCTCGGCGGTTGTTCTCGAGAATGATGTCGACTTCGACGTTGTCGCGGGTGCGGTAGTGGAACATGCGGGCGTCCTGATCGGACCAGGTGAGCTGGCGAGCGAGTTCAGCGGCTACGAAGCCCTCCAGCAGTGGCCCGAGTGGGCCGTTCACGGCCCGCAGCGCGCGGGCGTCGGCACCGCACAAGTATGTGGCGATACCGGAATCGACCATGAACACCTTGGAGGTTGCGACGGCTCGAGTCGTCAGGTTTCGCGACCAGGCGGGGATGCGTTTGATCAGGAAGACTTCTTCCAGGAGGCGGAGGTAGCGGGCGACGGTGTCCTTGGGCAGGCCGAGTTCGTTGCCGAGGGTGCCGGGAACCAGGAGTTGGCCGGAGCGGGCGGCGACGAGGTTGGCCAGGGTGAACATCTCTGCGGCGCGTTCGATCTCGGACAGCTGCATCACGTCTCGGTTGATCAGATCGGCGACGTAGGAGGAGAAGAATCGGGAACGCCGTTTGCCCTCTCGTGCAACGGCTTCGGGGAAGCCGCCGCGTGCGATCCGTTCGATGTAGTCATCGCGATTTTCGGTCCCGTCATACCGTAACTGTGGTCCGCGGTCGAAGGCGCAATCGATGAATCTGTCCGGCGCGCCGTCGATTTCGCCTTGGGAGAGCGGCCAGAGTTCAATCGTTTCCATGCGTCCGGGAAGGGCGTCCGGAACGCTGCGGAGTGCCATGACGTGAGCCGAACCGGTGAGCAGGAACCGGCCGGGTCGTCCATCGGCGTCGACGGTCTCCTTGATCGCCAACAGTAGCTCCGGTACTCGCTGTACCTCGTCGATGATCAAGAGGGAATCGTCGAGGACGAACTGGGTTGGGTCGTAGCCGGCTGCCTGCCGGGTCTCCGGCTTGTCGAGGCTCCGCCAGGTCGCGCCGATCTCCCTGCCTATCCGGGCGACCAGCGTGCTCTTGCCGCATTGACGAGCCCCGTTTACCAGGACCACGCGCGTATCCGCCAGTGCCTCATGGACTGCTGAGTGGGCATGACGGGGAAGGATCCGACCAATCGGAGATGACGAGAAGGACGAGGTCACCGCAGTAGTATCGCATGTCCCGTGCGCGTTTTGCCGCGCAATGCGTGCGCGTTCTGCCGCAAATCTTGTGCGCGTTCTGCCGTTGTGATCGTGCGCCTCTTGCCGACACCGGAACAGTTGTCTTGCTGGAGCGTTGCCGAGGAGTCGGCGATGCGATCCGCAGGTGATTCGTTGCGCTCGGGCACGTGGAGCGGTCGCGATCATCGAGCACCGCCGTCCGAGTCCGACCGGGTGCCTACTGCTCGTATCATGATTTCCGGCCCGCCGACCAGCACCGCGCGGTTCGTATGCTGGTCCGTCAGTTCACGTAGCAGCAAAGCCGCAGGTCATTGGCCTGTGGCTTTGCTGTTTTTCTTGCAATGCGCCAACCCCGTGGGTGCCCTACGTAGTACCCTATGTTCATGAAGGCCAAGACGAGCGTCTACCTCGATCCCGAGCAGGCTGGCCGTCTGAAAGAGGCAGCCGAAAAGACTGGGCGATCGGAGGCCGACCTCATTCGTGAGGGAATCGACCTCGTACTGCTGCGGGCGCACAGCGCCCGCCGCACCCGCCCATGGCCGTCGTTCGATTCCGGCGATCCTGAGTTCGCTGCCAACAGTGAGGACGCACTCGGCGAGGCATACGGCGAGTGAGTTTCTTCATCGCCGACACTTCGGCCATCATCGCTGCCTACGATCGCGCCGCGGAACTGCACGAGAAAGCGCGTGAATACCTCGCCACCTCCGTCGCTGTCGTCTCGCCACTGGTCCTCGACGAAATCGATCATCTGCTCATCGCACGATTCGGAAAAGATCGTCGCACAGCCGATCTCGTACTCGACGACCTGCTCACCTCGGCCGAGGAGGGCGCGGTGCTCATTGCGGTCGTCGACCGCGACGACTTCCGGATCGCCCAGCAGATCATCGAACAGTATCGAGGCCTCCGGCTCGACCTGGCCGACGCGGTTAATGTCGTGCTCGCCGAGCGCTACCTCACCAACGACATACTGACGTTGGATGAGAAGGACTTTCGCGCCGTTCGGCCATTGACGCCTGCCCATCCGTCGTTCCGGCTCCTGCTCCAGGACGACTGAACAGCCGACAACCATCGGCGGTGAAAAGCTTTGTGCACCAGCGGCCTTCGGGCTGTGTTGTCGTGGAGCGTTCGGGGTCATCGGGTTCCACCGCCCGCGAACCGCGGCCGGGTACCCACCGCCCGGATCGCGATGTCCGGCCCGTCTACCAGCACCGCGCGAAAGGCTCCTCGGAAAGGAGCCGCACCCATGGTCGGTGGCACCTCGGCGGTGTGCCACTGGCCCGCTGAATGAGGTGACGGGGCTTCCCGCTGTCGGGGATAGGGAACACTCGAATGTGGGAAGCAGGAGGCTCCATGGCTATTACCGACTCCAAGCCGACCGAGGCGGTGGCGCATTTCTCGGGTTGGAGCATTGATCTGAAGCCGCCGAACGGTTCGCCGGGTTGGCTGGTATCCGTGATCGAAGCTACTGAGCAGTCGATTCAGACATCAGTGGACCTGCTGGGTTCTGGTGCGGGGTCGCAAGCGCAAAACCTGGTAGACATGTTCGAGAAGGAAGGCCTTGTCACCGATTCTGAAAACGGATCGGCCATGGTGTCCGATTATGCGTCGAGTCAGGGCAAGATCGACGGCATTGCCGTGGAACTCCGGCAGCAGAATGAAGACGTGGACACCTCGGCATATGCGACGTCGACAGCGACCAGCACGGCCATGTCGGAAATTGATGGCGAGGTCGTAAAACTCGAGGAAGCGTTGAGTGCGGAGAAGCCGTACTTCGATGAGGATACGAAGGAGTATCTGCTGTCGACGGCGGCGGAGTTGCGTCTGCTGACCGCGCTGCTGGGGGGGCTGGATGCCATCCATTCTATAATTCAGGACACTTCGAACGAGGCTGAAAAAGAAGCCGAGCGAATCACTTCGTCATCACCTTCCTACCCTTCGTCGCCGTCTTACCCCGCGCTACCAGCCATGAATACCGGCGGATACGGCGGCTCTGCGCCGTCCGGGGGTGATATGGGAGGCTACTCGGCGATGAACGCGGCGATGATTCCGGAAGGTCAGCGGCCGCGGGTGGAGGAGATGTACCAGCGCCTGATCGACAATGGGTTCACGCCGGCGCAAGCGGCCGGAATCCTGGGCAACATTCAGGCGGAATCGAATTTCAAAACCGATGCTTGGAATGACGCGCCGGGTGAAAAATCTCTGGGGTTGATTCAGTGGCGCGCCGACCGGCTGGAGGGGCTCAAGGATTTCGCCGCCGCGCAAGGTGGATCCATCACCGACTGGAGGATTCAGATCGATTATATTTCGCACGAGATGAGAAACGGTGAGTCGCGAGCGTTCCAGCACATCAATCATGAAGACGTGCGGAATGATCCAGGGAGGGTTGCCGCACTATTCGATGAGAAATATGAGCGGAGTGACGGTACAGCCCGTCCGAAGCGTATCGCGAATGCTATCAGTATTGCGAACTCCATGAGCACCACCTCGGCGGGTAACAACATCGCCGTGTGACATCTGGCGGCTCGAGCGACACCGCCGCGAGGAAGGTCGCTGGGCGCGCCGCGGCTTCCGGACAGCGAGCGGCGCCGAAGTAAGCGGTCCCTAGGCCGGGTTGCGTGCAACTTCCCGCAACCCGGCGTCCTCGATGAAGTGAGTGACAAGTCGGTCCACCAACTCGACCCGTCCGCCGCTGATGTGCAGGCAATCGGACTCGATTCCCGCGAACAGCACGGTGAGTTCATGCTGTGCCACGCCGGCCATAGCTAGGTGTTTGGACAACGCCCGAAGCCGCGGGCTGGCGGCCCGGTAGAACCCGCGGGTGGGTACGTCGCTACCGAAGAACACGGCATTCAGCGGTTCCATACTGTCTATCAAACCACACTTCGGGCCGTTAAATAACGGCTCGTAGAATATTGACACACCCGTTGCCGAGGCGAATCACAGCCGACTCGGATCCGGGTTCGTGGGGCCGCGGGGCGGCCGGTTGGCGGGCCATCAGGACTGTTTCTGCCCGGCTTCACCGGCAACAGCCGGGTATCCGCGGTTGCTGTGGTGCCGCATGGCGCCTTTGATCAGCTCGTTGGAGGCCTGGGCGCAGAGGCCGTCTGCCTGCGTGGTCTCGTGCGCCCAATCGTCACCATCGGCGGTTAGTGCTGGCCGGCGGGCCTGGAGGGTCAGTCTGCGGATCAACTCGGCCTGCCTGGCGGCGACCCGGGCGCAATCGGCATGCAGCCCGGTGAGGAGTTGGAGGACCTCCGCGGCGGGAACGTCGGCCCCGAGCAACCGGGCCGCCAGCTCGTGCAGGATGGGATAGGCGTCGCGCCCGGTGGCGAGGACTCGTTCCAGCTCCGCGGTGGCGGCGCTGCCCGTGTCGGTGTTCCTGATCGACTGGTTCTTGACGCCGAGCACATCGGCGAGTTCCTCGCCGCGGTCCCAGGCGTCGAGCAGCTCCTTGATGCTGCTGAGCTTCATTCCCCGGCTCAGCAGCTGGCTGATGGTTTCCAGTCGGGACAGGTGCTCCGGTCGGTAGTAGCCGGTCCGGCCGCGGACCTGCGGGGGTGGCAGCAGGCCGCGTTCGTGGTAAACGCGCACGCTACGCACCGTGGTGCGCCCGGCGCGCGCGAGATCATCGATGGTGTATTCCGGCTCCGGGTTCATACAACCAGTTAACCACTATGAACGACGGTACACTATAGAACGTGCCGCTATTTAATGGCATGTCTGGGGTTGTCGAGGTTCTGGTGTTCCGCTACTGTTCGGAATAGCTGATTGCAGCTGATTCCGGGGACTGTGGAGCAGCCCTGATGAACCACCCGGCGCGTATTCGCGTGATATCGGGACACCTGTCGAACGAGGGTGTCCCCGGCGTACCCGGAGACTGCTATGACCATTACCGAATTCCCTCCACAGCACCGCCCTGCCCCCGCGCAGCCCAGTCGCCCCGAACCCAGAGCCGTGCAGCGTCCGCCGTGTGCCGAGCGACCCGACATTTGGGATCTGGACACCGGCACGCCGGACGTCTGGCGGGAGGCCGTCGAGGCCTGTGACCGTTGCCCACTCCGCCGCCAGTGCCAGGGCCTTGCCGCGACACTGACCGCTCGGGGTGAGGGGCCGCGCGCGATGATCTGGGCCGGTGTCGGCTACGACAGTTCCGGCAATATTGTGCAGAACCTGGACCGGCACCGAAGCACACCGATCGATCGCCGACGGCCGACCCGGATCATCCGCACCAGGTTCGGCTGCGGAGCGGCGGCTCCGGAGCCGCCGGCGAGCGGGCCGGAGCCAACCCCCGGCCAGCTCCAGCGCCGAATCATCCTGGGCCGCAGCGTTACCCGGCCGCAAGAGCCAAGCGGCTCCTGAACGGCCGGGGGCTGTGGTAGCCGGTAGTAGCCGGTAGTAGCCGGTAGTCAGTCGCGACGGCGGGATGGTTCGAGCACCCACCCCGTCGTCATGCTCCGGATCTGCCGCGCCGCCACGGACAGGGTTGCCAGATCACGCCCGCCGCCGCAGTGGATTTCGTCGAGCACAGCTCGCGCACGGGTCAGCCTGGCGCGCTGGGTCGACTCCCAGTAGGCGATCTTCTCCGCCGCGGTTTCGTCCGGACCGGTCGCGGTGAGCACCGCGGCTGTCAGCGACCGCAGGGCGGCGTACAGGTCGTCGAAAATAGCGAGCCGGGCCAGTGCGGGCCAGCGACCACCCCGGTCCAAGCGCCGTACGGCATTGAGGAGTCGCTCGATCTTCAGGTGATCGTCGAGGGCGTAATAGACTTCGGCCACTTCATCGCGGCTCCGGCTGGTCGTGTCCGCGATGTCGACGACGTCGAGCAGCGGGAAGAGATAGATCAGCCGGCAGACTTCCTCGGCCAGCTCCCGCGGCGCACCCGCCTCGATCGCCGGCCGGGATCGAGCGGCGAGGTCGGACCGGTGATCCGCACCCAGCAGGTCCGGCACCGTGCGTGCGAGCACACGGATCCCGGTCGAATACCGCTCGATGTCCGCTTCGATGTCGATCGGTTGCGGCCGGTTGCCGAGCAACCATCGGGAGGCGCGGTCCAGCGTTCGCTTGGTTTCCAGCTCCAGCGCATCGCGAGCCGCGGTCGGCATCTCGGTGGTCCGGATCCGGCGCCACAGATCGTGCAGGTCGAAGATCTCGACGGCAACGGTGAAGGCGCGCACCGCATCCTCGGTATCGGCACCCGCCTCCTCGGATTGGCGCAAGGCGTAGGTGATACCGCCGAGGTCGACGATGTCGTTGGCCAGCACGGTGGCCACGATCTGCCGGCGCAGCGGGTGCGTGTCGATCGCCGCGCCGAATCGTTGCCGGAGGGGGGCCGGGAAGTACTGCGGCAGTCGTGCGGCGAACGCCGCGTCATCGGGCAGCGAGCCGGCCAGCAGGTCGGCCTTCACCCCGAGTTTCACGTGCGCCATGAGGTTCGCGAGTTCGGGGGAAGTCAGGCCGCGCTGTGCCGCGGCCCGCCGGGTGATCTCGGTGTTCGACGGCAGCGCTTCCAGTTTCCGATCGAGGCCACGCAGCGCTTCCAGGGCAGTGATCATCCGACGGTGCAGTTCGACCGACTCGGCCGCGTCGGCGCGGGCGAGACCCATCAGGAAGTTCTGTGCGATGTTGTCCTGCAGTACGAGTTCGGCGACTTCGTCGGTCATCGAGGCCAGCAGCTTGTCGCGTTCGACGGTGTCGAGTTCCCCGCTCGAGACCACGCGGTCCAGCAGCACCTTGATATTGACCTCGTGATCGGAGCAGTCGACGCCGGCCGAATTGTCCAGTGCGTCGGTGTTGATCCGGCCACCGTGCATGCTGAACTCGATCCGGCCGAGGGCCGTGGCACCGAGATTGCCGCCTTCACCGATTACCTTGGCGCGTACCTGGTTTCCATTCACCCGCACCGGGTCGTTGGACTTGTCGCCGACTTCGGCATCGGATTCGCTGGCCGCCTTGATGTAGGTGCCGATACCGCCGTTCCACAACAGATCGACGGGTGCGAGCAAGATCGCGCGCACCATCTCCGGCGGCGACAGCTCGGTGACGTCGTCGTCCAGCCCGAGCGCGAGGCGTGCCTGCGGGCTGACCGGAATCGTTTTGGCGGTGCGATCCCACACCCCGCCACCCGGGCTGATGAGCGCCTCGTTGTAGTCCGCCCAGGAGGATCTGGGCAGGGCGAACATCCGTTTCCGCTCGGCGAACGATTGGGCGGCATCGGGATTCGGATCCAGGAAGATATGCCGGTGGTCGAAGGCCGCGACCAGGCGGAGATGTTCGGACAGCAGCATGCCGTTGCCGAACACGTCGCCGCTCATGTCGCCGATCCCGGCGACGGTGCAGGGTTCGGTCTGGGTGTCGATGTCCATTTCCCGGAAGTGCCGCTTCACGCTCTCCCAGGCACCCTTCGCGGTGATACCCATGGCCTTGTGGTCATAGCCCACCGAACCGCCGGAGGCGAAGGCGTCGCCGAGCCAGAAGCCGTACCGCCGCGCGACCTCGTTGGCGATGTCGGAGAAGGTCGCGGTGCCCTTGTCCGCGGCGACCACGAGGTAGGTGTCATCGCCGTCGCGGCGCACCACCCGATCCGGTGGCAGCACGGTGCCGGTGCTGGGGGCGATGTTGTCGGTGAGATCGAGGAGTCCGGAGATGAAGAGCCGGTAGCACGCCACCCCCTCGGCCCAGACGGCCTGCCTGTCCGCGGCGGGGTTGTCGGTGGCGGGCGGCGGATTCTTCACCACGAAGCCACCTTTGGCGCCGACCGGAACGATGACGGCGTTCTTCACCGCCTGCGCCTTGGCGAGTCCGAGGATTTCGGTGCGGAAATCTTCCCTGCGGTCCGACCAGCGCAGACCGCCGCGGGCCACCGAGCCGAATCGCAGATGCACCCCTTCGATCCTGGGGGAGTAGACGTAGATCTCGAACTGCGGCTTGGGTTTCGGTAGTTCGGCGATCTGTCTCGGGTCGAATTTGAAGGCGAGGTAGCTGCGGTGTTCTCCGCCCGCACCATCGGTCGTGTAGTAGTTCGTCCGGAGCGTCGCGGTGACAAGTCCGCTGATCGCGCGCAGGATTCGATCGGCGTCCAGGCTGGCGACGGCGTCGATCCCGGCATGCAACTCGGCCGCGATCTCGGCTTCTCGCCCGGTTCCGGTCCGGTTCGGGTCGAAGTACGCCTCGAACAAATCGATGAACGACCGTGCCGCCCATGGTTGCTGGTGCAGGACCCGGGTGATGTTGGGCTGGCTGTAGGCGAATCCGGCTTGCCGCAGGTATTTCGCGTAGGCGCGCAGTATCGTCACTTGGCGCCAGTGCAGCCCCGCGCGCAGCACCAGCTCGTTGAGTCCGTCGGATTCCGCTCGCTCGTACCACAGTGCCTCGAAGGCTTCGGTGAACCGCAGTTGCGGACCCGAGACCACCTCCGCACGAGCGTCGGCGTCGGTGAGTGCGGCATCGATGGTGCTCGCCAGGGCGGTGGTCAGCAGCTCGCGCGGCGCGTGCAGGTTGAAGTGATAGATCCAGCGGGTACCGGTATCGGGCAGGTCGATTCGATACGGCCGCTCGTCCCGCACGTCGACGCCGAGGCTGCGCAGGATCGGCAGGACCCGGCTCAACGAGACGCCCGCGCCGCTGATGTAGAGGGTGAACTGCCAATCGCCGACGGCGGCATCGGGTGCCCGGTACAGGCGCGTATCGATGCCGCCGGCCAGGTGCTCCAGCCGCAGCAGGTCGGCCAGCGCGTGGCTGGGGGTGAAGTCCTCTTTGTAGCCGTCCGGGAAGGCGTCGGCGTAGCGTTTCGCCACCGCGGAGTCGACCGCGGTACTGGTTGCCGCCTCGGCGACCAGCCGGTCGGCCCAGGTGTGGGTGGTCGCGAACAACAGGTCCTGGACGCGCTGCCGATTGGCTTCGGAGATGTCGGCCGTACCGGCGTGCTCACCCCGATAGACCGTGAAGTAGATGTTCGCCAGCTCGGATTCGGTGGCCCGCGCCGAATAGCCGATGTGTTCGCCGTCGAATTCCGCGAGCAGAATGCTCTGCATGGCCAGGCGCACCCCGGTGGTGTAGCGGTCCCGCGGAAGGTAGACCAGGCAGGACACGATGTGACCCCGCGGGTCGTGCCGCAGGAACAGCCGCACTTGACGGCGCAGCCCCAGACCCAGCACGGCGGAGGCGGTGTCGAAGAGTCGTCTGGCCTCGGAGGAGAACAGTTCGACGCGCGGGAGTGATTGCAGCACTTCCAGCATCGAACGCGCGGAGAAGGAGTTGGGTTCGAACCCGGCCCATTCGATGACCTGCCGCACCCGCTGTTCGATGACGGGGATGTCGAGGATGTTCTCGTGCAGTGCGGTGACCGTGAACGTCCCGGCGAACACGTGCTCAACGACCACGCGGTTCTCGTCGTCGTATTCGGCGATACCGATGAGGTAGGGGTCGATCCAGCCGGGCGCCGCGGACTCGGCCGAACCCGGTGCCAGCCGAAGCATTCCGCGGTCCGGACCGAATTCCGGCACCAGGATTCTCGTGTTCGATCGGTCGTCGAATACTCCGCAACCGGATCCGGGCAGTCGGCGAAGCGTATGGCGGTCGGCCGAGTCGGTCGGGGCGGATACTTCGAATTCGGCGTATCCGAGCAGTGTGAAACGCTCATCGGCGAGCCACCGCAACAGCTTTGCGTATCCATCGGGGCCGTCGATCTTGTCGGCCAGTTCCGACTGTCGGCGCTGGATCTGCACGGTGCTGTCGGAAACCCGGCGCAGGTCGGCGAGCAGCGGTGGCAGGGCCGTTGAAATGTCCGCTAGCACAGCGGGTTCGGTGCTGGCGCTGAGCTGGATGTGGATCCAGGATTCCCGCGTGGCCGAGCCGGCGGTAGCCGTGTCGGAGCTGTCACCGTCGTGGGATGCCAGGGACCACAGCACCCCCTGCTCGTCGCGGGTGACATCGAAGATCGGATGGATGACGTCGGTTACCGTGGCACCGAGCCGCCGCAGTGTCGATACCAGTGATTCGACCAGCAGCGGCATGTCGGTGTTGACAATCTGCACCGCCGATCCGATCCCGCTCGCCTCGGCGGGGTGGTACACCCGGATGGTGGCTGCCCCGTCGGCGCGAGTGCTGCCCAGTGCCAGATGGTGGCCGAAGATCCGCTCGGCCTGTGTGGAACTCAGCGGTGTGGCGCCGGAGCGGATCTGGCGGAAGTACGCCATCTGCAGGTGGGTCAGGTCGCCGAGGAGTTCGTCGGGGAGTGTCGAGCCGGTCTGGGGTGGATCGGAATCCAGGGTAGCTGTGCGGGTTGGCCGAGGCTGCGGGGTCTCCATGGTTATGAACGCACGTCGTACTGATGGTTGGGGTACGACGTGCTTGCTCCTGACTGCTGATCGCGATATCTACTTATATGATGTACCGTTGTCTGGCGGCACGATATTCAAGATACATCTGGAGGTTTATCGCAGCAAGCAACTGGAGGGTCACGTGTCCGGTGTCACCTCGATGCCGGCCGACAGGCGGGGTTGTTTCTTAAGTAAGAATCAAATCTGCTGGGGGTTCACGCGAAGGTCCGGCGCTCGGACGGTGGCGGTTCGAGACTTGTTCTAGTCTCGCTCAATGACGCTCCCAAAGGTTGACATGCGCTGTACTCAAGGGTCATTCGGACGGCTGGCATCGTTTGGGCTACATGCTTCGCGGGATATCCCTCTGAATAGTGGGCCGCCGTCTCGGATTGCTGCCCGCGATCGACAGCCAGCGGAAGCAATGACTTCGAACGAGAGTAAATACTGGGCAACCGATGAGGGAATCAGGCTGATGATCCCATGGGTAACCGTGGAGACGCTGGTGCCGTCTGCTATGTCAGTGGCGACGATCGGCGGTGACCAGCGCGACTTCGCAAGTGTGCGCCGGGTGCTGCAGCGGGTGCTGAAGCGGACGCCCGCGCTATACGACAGCCTCACCACCCACAGCGTCATCGAGGCCCTCCATGCGACCCGGTGCGACGGGAAAGCGCTGGACCTCGAGGTCCCGACCACCACCGGCCCGCACGTACTCCAGACGCGCCCGGTGCTCGGGCCCACCGACGAGGTGCATGCTGTCCAGCTGTGGATCGGCCCCGCCGGAGTGCCGGTCGAGCCACCCCGGGCGGTGGGAGCGGTGTGGGATCTGGACACTCAGGTCATCCGGCAGCCGAGCGCGGTGACCGCGCTGCGCGGGATCTCGGTGGAGGAGTATGTGCCGACGATGTCCATCGCGGAACTGTTCCAGCGGACCGCGGTGTTCGATCGGCACGGTGAGGTGCTCGATCTGCTGTACAACCCCGGCCGGGACGACAAGCTCCAGTTCGACCTCGACCTGGCACCGGTGGCCGGCCGGCCCGCCGGCCGGTGGCGGCTCACGGTCCGCGCCCGGGAACAGGGTGCGTGGATGCTGATCGAGGACG
This sequence comes from Nocardia uniformis NBRC 13702, assembly GCF_001613345.1. GTDB lineage: Bacteria > Actinomycetota > Actinomycetes > Mycobacteriales > Mycobacteriaceae > Nocardia > Nocardia uniformis. The sequence goes on from NZ_BDCE01000076.1 coordinate 60,484, forward strand.
TCAGCTCGGCGTCGCCACTGCGGCTGTGGCCCACGCTCGAGCAGGTCGGTCTCCGGGAAGCCCATCGGCGGGCCGGCACCCATCTCGCCGTCATACAACTCGAGCACACCTCCATTTCGCATTGGTTGACCGATTCGGCACCCTGGATCCGGTGGGAATATCTGTACCGGCCGGTCGATGTCTTCCATCCCCAGGACCGCGAACGGATCGCCGCTGTCCAAGGTCTGCTCGCCACCGGTGTGGCGACAGAGGTGACGGTGCGCACGCTCAGTTACTCCGGAAGCTATGTCCCGACGACAATCCGTCTCTACCCGTATCCCGGGTTCTCCCGCAGTCAGCTCGTGCTCGGCGAGGTGCTCCTCGCCGACAGTGTCGGTTACTTATCGGCCGGTAGTGCCGGCCCGGCGCAGCCCGAGTCGTCTACCCGGTTGGGATACGACGAACATCTGAGCCGGCACCGTGTTGATCACCCGGACTACGGTAGAGCCAGCTGACGGCGGGCCTCCCCAATTCTGGGAAGAGCGCAGGTCCACGCGGGTTCCGATGCTCCTACCCTGTGACAGGTGAAGACAGCGACGGGCCTGCGGGCAGATTCGGGGGATGCGCTTTTACGCCGCATGATCGCCCGGCGCCGCCGCGACAACGCGGTGTTCGCGATCCTGGCGACCCTGGCTGTGCTCGGCGGCGGGCACGCGGTGTTCAGCTTCTTCGCGGCCGATCCGCCGGGGCCCTCGGACTCGACGACGGTATCGATCGTCGGGAATGCCCAGCTGGCGGGCTCGTTCGCCCAGCGATACGTCATGACCTATGTGAGTGCCGAAGCGGGGCAGCAGGATCGGGTCAGTGAATTCATCGGCGACAGCCGGGCGATCAGCCTGCCCAAGAAGGCGCCGAAGGTCTCCGATCCGGCGGTGGTGTTCACTCGGCGCACGAACACCAGTGGGCTACTGGAGATCTGGTCGGTGACGGTATCGGTCCGGCTCGGCGCGGACTCGGACGCCGCGGTCGAACAGTTCTATCGGGTAGCGGTCTCGGTGGGCAGTGGCCGAGTGCGGGCCCTGTCGCTGCCCGCGGTGGTCGCTCCGCCGGGGCCCGGCCGCGACCTTGTCGCCGCGTATTCCGCACCGTGTCGCGAAGATACGCCGGTTTCGGGCGCGGCAACCGGATTCCTCCGGGCCTACCTCACCGGCTCTGCCGACGTAGCGCGATACACCAGCCACAATGCCGGCATCGCCGCGCTGGCGCCCTCGCCGTTCGACGAACTCGAGTCCGTGTCCGTCTCAGCCACCGAATCCAGCTGCGGGACATCCGGTTCCACGGCGCATGTGCTCGTCACCGTGACCCCGGCGATCGATGCGGACGTGCTCGCACCGCTGGACTATCCGCTGACCCTGGTGCGGACGGATCAGCAGTGGCAGGTGCAATCCATGGACCAGGTTCCGGCCCTGCCCGATCCGATCACGGAGGTCTCCGCCAACGCGAACCAGATCGGGTCGGGCGCGGCGTCGACCACCAAACCCACCACAGCGCCGACAACCTCGGTGCGAATACCACCGGCAACCCAGAACTGACCCGAACGGTCGCAGCCAGACATCCGCCGAAAAGAGTAGCCACCATGGGTAGCAGCCTCACCAACATGCTGTACGGCATCCTGTTGTTCGTTCGCTGGGCGGGCCTGATCGTGATCTCGATCGCGGGCATCGGGATCCTGATCAGCGAAGGCATCAAGTCCAAGCTTTCCCCCGGCAAGGTCCTTGCTGTGGCCGGGTCGGCCATCCTGGCCGCTGTCCTGGTGTGGGTGTTGCCGACATTGATCAACTACTCCCGGGCCGAGGTCGGTACCGTGATCCCGGATATGCCGGTCGGAGGTTACTGATGACGCAGGTCATCAAGGTTTTTACGCCGATCAAACGGGTGCCGACGATGGTCGGCAAGGCGCAGAACGGCCAGAAGCTGCCGTTCGGTCCGTACACCCTGCCGCAGATCGGCGCGGGCGTCGTGCTGATGCTGATCACGTCGGTGTCCGCCATGTCGATTCCCGGGAATCCCGCGGTGACTTTCATCATCGGCCTGATCCTCACCGTGATCGTGGTCTTCGCGCTGGGGCTCGTGCCCTATACCGGCGTGCGGTTGACCTCGCGGGTGCTGTGGTTGGGCCGGCTGCTGGTCTTCCGGAAACCGGTGTCCGCCTCCGGGATGCCGATCAACGCGGAGTCGGCACGGTACACCGTGTACATCGAGGATTCCGTGGTCGTCGTCTTCCCCGATCCCGCGGCTCTGGCGTCCGCACGGTCGAAACCGTCCGCGTCCGGCGCCGGAATACTCGAACTGGCCGCTGGACGTTCCAGCCAGGACAACCTAGAACGGCAGTGACGGTGCTGGGGCGCGACATTCAGCCCACGGCGGCGATCCGTGGCAATCTCCAATTCACTCAGTCCGGTCTGGTCACCGCGACCTACTTCATCGACCCGGCCGGCTATGGGCTGCGCACGCCGAGCGACAAATACGATGTGAAGCTCGCCCATCACGGCCTGATCACCAATCTGCCCAGTGGTTCGCTGCTGCTCGGTATCCAGGCCAGACTGGAAACCCTCGACGTGCTGCGGAAAATGGTCGAGGGTGTGGATCTGGACCGGTCCGAGGATTACGCCGACGAGGTGGTCGCCTCCTACGAGCGGATCCAGGCGATCATGCCGCAGACGCGGATTCACCTGCTGTCGTTCCCGGTGGGTTCGATCGGTACCGGGCTGTCGACGTTGACCGGGTTGTGGCGTAGCACCCAGGCCGTCGATGTCAGCGCGATCTCGAAGGAAGACCTGGATTCCTATGACGAGAAGGCGACATCGATCCTGTCGAAGATCGGCAGCGACTTCGCGCCGACACCGGTGCCGGCGGCGCTGTTCCAGTGGCTGTGGGAGCACTACCTCAACCGTGGCGCGCTGGGGGATCCGGCCGCACCGACCCGGGTCGGCGTGCTCGAAGACGCCACCGCGGCGGTCTTCGGTTCGGCCGCGCTCGATGAGGGCGCCCAGGCCGACAGCCGATACCGGGTCCGGCCGTCGTTCATTCCGGTGATCAAAGTCGTACAACCCGAGGCCCCGGATCGCCCGTCCTATCAGTCCATGCTGACCCCACGTTCCTTTCCCTACGCGGGCATGACCTTTCCCGGCGGCAGTGAATTCCTCGACATCATCAACGGGATGGCCGGTGTCAGCATCGACTGGGGGATGCGGGTGTCGATGAAACCGGCGGAGGAGGTGCTGCGCAATAACGAACTCGGTTTGCGGCGGCTCGGTGAGCAGATGGAACAACGCGATACCGAGGTGTCTTTCGCCCAGAACACGCTGATGTCGAAGGCACAGATGCTCAGTGAGTACAACCACCACTTCGAGGTCAGCGGCGGCGAGTCGGAGGTGTCGTTCACCACGGTCATCGCTGTCGGCGGCCCGACCCGGGAGGCGACGCTGGATGCGGTGAACCTGCTCAAACGCCGGTACAAGAGGTTTCAACTCGAGATGACCGCGCCGGTGGGCGCGCAGGTGGATCTGTGGTCGATGCTGATTCCGGGAAGTCCGGCCCGGCGCGCCTTCGAGGATTTCGCCCATATCGTCCCGTCGGATATGTGGTCGGGATTCGTCCCGTTCACCTCCAGTGAGATCGGTGACGACAGCGGGCCGGTGATCGGGGTGAACCTGCTGTCCGGACAGTTCCAGCCGATCCATTTCGGCATTATGGAGGCAGCACTGCACGACCTGTCCGCCTCCTTCGCGGTGACCGGTGAACTGGGGTCGGGTAAGTCGTTCTTCCTCAAACTGATGGCTGTCCTGGTGCACGACATGGGTGGTCAGTTCCTGGCCATCGACCGCAGCCAGGTGGGAGAGTGGGCGCACTTCGCCTCGGCCATCGACCACGCTGTGGTGATCGACCTGACAGCGCCGACCGTCTCGCTGGATCCGTTGCGGCTGTTCGATTCCCGGGTCGCCGGCGAGCGAGCGCTCGATTCGCTGCTGCCGATGCTGGATCTCTCGCCCACCGCGAGTGCCGGTGCGGTGGTGAGCAATATGCTGACCGAGAAGGGCCGCGCCGAGCACGGTATTCACAGCATGCTCGATCTGGTGCACGCCACCCATCGGCTGCGCGACGATCCGGGGTCGGGGCCGGAATACGCGGACCTGGCCGCCCGGCTCGGTGCCGTCGCCGACCGGCTGCCGGTGCTGTTCGACCCGATGCTGAAGCCGCTGCAGCTCAATGCCGCGGCAACCGTCGTGCGCAGCCACGGCCTGGCGTTGCCGACCGCCGAAGAACTCACCACACCGCACCTGTACAACCGGCTGCCGCTGACCAAACGGCTCGGCACCGCGCTCTACGAGCTGGTCGGTGTCGCCGCCCGGGAAGCGTTCCTCACCGACAACGGCCGGTTCGGGCTGCTCGTCGGTGACGAGGCGCACCATTTCACCCAAACCCAGGTGGGTGCCGCGGTCACCTCGGATTTCAGCAGGGACGGCCGAAAGCACCTGGCCGCCATCGGTTTGGCCTCGCACGACCCGGCCACCGATTTCCAGGGCGCGGCACACAATCTGATTCCCAACCGGTTCGTCTTCCGGCAACGGGACGAAACGTTGGCGCGCAACAGTCTCGAATGGCTCGGCATCGACGTGGACGAGGCACCGTATCTGGTGCAGATTCTCCGGGAGTCGACCTCGCCGCCGACCGGCGCCGGCCGCACGGTCCCGGAGGAGCGGCGGGGAGAGATGTTCATGCGGGACGCACTGAACCGGATCGGCCGCGGCAAGGTCCTCGGGCCGGCGCGGCCCGACCGGGCCGCAGCCATCAACAGCACGCCCACGGCGGCGGGTCGATCGGTGGTAGTGGAGCGGCAGGGTTGACGATGAACCGGGACCGGATTCAGGAGGCGCTGCTGGCACTTGCGTTCTTCGATGCGCGCCGGTGGCAGCCGTCTGAGCTGGTGCGTCGAGGGCGGGGATGGCTGCGGGCGCGGCCGGGGCGGCGCCGGATGGCCTGGGTACTGCTCGGTGTGTTCGTGGCGCTGGTGATTCCCGGCGTCGTCGGTGCGGTGGCCACTGCACAGTCGGACACCCTCGCCGCGGCGGGCGCCCCCAACAGCGGGCTGAGTTGGATGAATATCACCGATTCCCACGGGGTCCGGCTCTCGGACTATATTTTCGTCACCGACCACGGCAATGTCCTCAACCCGGGGAAAACCGCGCTGGCCTTGGTGATCGAGTTGGAATTCGCCGGTTACATGGTGCTGGTGACCTCGGCGATCTGGCTGATCGGTTTCGCCTTGAGCTTCGGCTGGCTGGACCAGTTCGCCAACGCGCTCACCGGAACGGCTCATGCGTTCACCGGACAGATCGCGACCCCGCTGGTGCTGTTCACCGCCGCGGCGATCGGCACCTTCTTCGTCGCCTGGTTCACTGTGCGCGGATTTCACGCCAAGGCGGCCATGCAGGTGGTCACGATGCTCGGGCTCGCGGTACTGGGGCCGCTGTTTCTGGCCGAACCGCTGGCGGAAGTGCTGTCCTCCGATGGGGTGCTGGTAAAAGGCCGCGATGTCGGTCTCACTGTCGCCGCCGGATTGAACGGTCACAACCACACGAATCCGAGCGCGCTGGTAGCCACCATGCAGGGTGATCTAGCGGACAGCTTTGCCCGGCGACCGCTGCAAACCTGGAACTTCGGCAGTGTCATCGATAATTCCTGCGGTCACACCTGGACCACCGGTATGCGCGGCGGCGACCCGGACAAGGTGCGGGAGAACCTGAAATCCTGTGACGCCTCGGCCGCCTCGGCCGCCGCGAATCCCAGCGCCGGGCAGGTCGCCACCGGATTCCTCCTGCTGTTCTGCGCGGCGATTCTGCTGCTGTTCGCACTGTATCTGTCGGCGAAGGTGTTGAAGTCCGCCCTGGACGCCATCTATCACGGATTCATGGCCATATTCGGGTTCGCCGCAGGCGGTTTCGTCTACGGCCCCACCCAAACCTTCCTGGTCCGCAATCTGGTGGACACCGTCATCGCGGCCGCGCGGATGGCGGCGTTCACCATTTTCCTCGGCATCTACGTGCTGTTCCTGGCCAGCCTTTTCGACCAGGCCAAAGATCAGGTCGTGCAGGTGCTGTTCATCGCCGCCGTCGTCGAACTCGTCGCCGTGAGCCAGCTGCGCAAACTCAGCGCCAGCCTGGACCGCGGCAACGATTGGATGGCGAACCGGTTCTCGCTCGCGATCCAAGGCCAAGACGGTCATGGCGGCGGCTCGGGCGGCATGGGCGCGGGTGACGGGCGGGCTTTGGGGATGGGGATGGCGCATGGACAGGGTGGTATCGGCACCGGGTTCGGCATGCTCGCCGGGCTCGCGGCCCTGAGCACGGTCAGCGGGTCACCAGCGACCGCGTGGCTGTTGGGCCGGACAATGGATCCGTTGTCGCCGCGTGCGCGCCGGCGACAGCAGATGGAACTCCGGCACATGGAGTACGCTCCGCTGATTCTGCAACGCCAGCAGTGGCTGCAATCCAACCGGCATGCGTGGGAGCGGGCCGCGCGGCGACGGGCCAGCGGTGTTCCCGGTGGTCAAGGGATTCACTCACCGCTGGGTGTCGCCAATGTGATCGACGGACTCGGCGACTCCGGTGCCCCCAAACAGGAAATCAATGGTGCGCTGGCCTCGATAGGCGCGGACAACTTCGATATGTTGCACGTCGACCGAGCGCTGGCCGTGCAGAACGGGTCGATGTCGAGAAACCCGTACGGGTTCGTTCCCTTGCAGAAAGCCAGCGCCGCGTGGGAGGCGGTGCACAACCATCCGGTCGACGCCAAGCGGGGATTGCAGGAGCATTTGGCTTTCGCCGCTCAAGCCAATGTCGCGGCGACGAACTTTGCCCGTCACTCTCGACGGCCACGTTTTCTGCACGCCGGCGACGAAATCGATTGGGGTTTCGTCCGCGACGTCGAGCAGAACTGGGATTTCCGGCGAGATCTGGATGCGGCGATCTCACCGGATCGCTGGCGGGCCGCAGGCAGTAATACCCGGCATCATATCGGTTCCCGGCTTGCGGTACAGATGCGGGACCGAACGTTCGCCTATTACCAGAATCCGACAGTGGCCAACCGAGACAGAGTCGATGAAATCCACAACCGTATCAAGAACCTCGACCATATGGACGAGCACTCCGGCCCGGACCTGTGGGATCCGTGATAGTGGACACCGGGAGTCTGCACTGTGTTATTGCTGTTATTGATACTTCTTTTAAGAAAGCCTTCAAAGAAGCCTTCAAAGAAGTCTTCGGAGAAGCGTTCGAGGAAGCGTTGGCTCGTGATCGTGCTGCTGGAGGCAACGCTGTGGTGTGGTGCTCTGCTGATGGTCGCAGTACCGCTGGACATCGCTCAGGCGGCGCAGTCGGAGGATTGGCGGTATCAGTGCGACAGTGCGGTGGGGCCGGATCCCTCGGCCACTGCCACGGCACCGTCCGCCAGCACTGCCGCGCCGGAGGATGTCACACTCAGAACGCCACCGGCGACCAACCCGTACGCCAGCCTCACCGCCCCACCCGGTGCCAATTTGTCCGACTGGGAACGGGCCTGTATCTCGGCGATGCCATCGGCCCCCTATCAAATGCCCGCGCTGCGGACACCGAATTCCGGTGTCGCCGTCGCCTGTGCCGGTGCCCTGGCCGTGGAACAGGTAGGGGTACGAGTGGTGGTCGGCGCGGGCGGGCTGGACGGTCCGTCGGGGGATGCGTTCGGGCCGCCGGTACTGACCCGATACGTCACCTATCTGGCCGATTTGGCGACCAGCACCGGGCAGTGTGCGCCCGCGGCACTGCCGCCCGCGACGCAACACACGGCCTGTTCACCACTTCTTCCGGAGACCATTGCCGGGCAGGGAGTGTGTGGCCAGCGCGTCGATATCGCGGCGGCCTCCGCCGGCGATCTGGTGTTCTGGGACTACCAGGACAGCCGACCGAACCGGGTGGGGATCGCGCTCGGCGCGGGCGAGATCGTGACCGCCGATCTGTCGGCGGGCCGGTTCGTCCGGCAACAGATTCCGCACGACGCGGATGTCCGGGTGAAGCGAGTACTCGGCAGATGAATAATTCATGAATCGGTGCTGAATTCAGTGAACTGAATTCATTCGGTATTCACAGCTGCGACATCGAATACGCCTACCAGCGCCTATTGCTGGACATTGTCTGACGTTACGTTTTTCGCGTGTACATCAGACTGCGGCGAATCGCTGTGGCAATTGTTCTCGCGGTGGTGTTTCCAGCAGTCATCGGTGTCGTCGCGACCGCACAGACTCCAGGCGCGGACTCGGAACGACCCCGCCGCAGCGGACTGAGCTGGATGAACATCCGGGACAGTTCGGGAGTTCCGCTGTCGGACTACCGGTTCGTCACCGGCGAGGTCGGTCTGCACCGCCCAGGTAGCAGTTTCTGGACCATTTTGCTCACGGTGGAGTTCGCCGGATACCTGCTGTTGGCGATGACAGCGATCTGGCTGATCGGGTATGTGCTCAGTTTCGCGTGGCTCGATCCGTTCGCCCGAGCGCTCACCGGGGTCGCGGACGCGGTGACCGCGCAGGTGTCGATGCCGCTGCTCGTCGTCACGGCCGCGACCATCGGTGCCTTCATCGCCGGTTGGTTCGTCGTGCGTGGGTGGCCCGCCAGGGCCGCCGCGCAGACGGCCGCCATGCTGCTCGTCGCCGTGGCCGGCCCGATCTTTCTGGCTGGACCACTCGCCGCGATACTGGCACCCGACGGTGTGGTGGCGCAGGGGCGCGACGTCGGCTTAACAGTCGCGGCCGGTCTCAACGGCGACAGCAACCCGCAACCGAGCCGGTTGGTGGCCGCCGTCCAAGCCGAGCTGGCCGACAACTTTGTGCGTAAACCCTTGCAGGTCTGGAACTTCGGCCATGTGCTCGACGATCGCGATGCGTGTCGCGCGGCATGGTCGTCGGGCATCGGTGCGCCGGAACCGACGGGGATGCTCGAGGATATCCGCGACTGTGGCGATACCGCCGCCTACCATGCCGTCACGACGATCGGCGCCGGACAGGTGGGCATCGGCCTGACGCTGCTGTCGTTCTGCGTGGTCCTGCTCGGGTTCTCGATGTATTTGGCGATCCGGATCATCGGGGCGGCGCTCGACGCTGTCTATCACGGGTTCATGGGGATCTTCGGGTTCGTGGCAGGCGGCTTCATCTACGGGCCGACCCAGACCTACTTGATCCGCAATCTGGTCGACATCGGGATGGCCGCGGCCCGGGTGCTCGTATTCACCACCTATCTCGGGGTATACGTGCTGTTTCTGGGCAACTTGTTCCGCCAGGCCGGCGGTCAGGTCATGGCGGTGCTGGCCATCGCCTCGGTGGTCCAGCTGGTCGCGATCTGGCAGGTGCGTGCTCTGCGCCGCGGACTGGATCGCGGCACCTATTGGATCGCGAACCGGATCGCGCTGACCGCGCAGGGCGGCAGTTCTTCCGGCGGGGGTTCCACGGCGCTGGGCATGGGGACGGCGGGTGCCGCCAACGCCCTACCCTCCGGATTCGGCCTGCTCGCCGGCCTCGCGGCAGTGACCACGATCAGCAGTTCACCGGCCACCGCATGGCTGGCAGGGAGAGTCATGAATCCCCTTGCGCCACGTTCGATCGCACGCCAGCACGCGGAGTTGACCGCGATGGAGTCCGCGCCTTTGACGTTGCAGCGCATGCAGTGGCTGCAAGCGAATCGCGATACCTGGGAGCGGGCGGCGCGCTGGCGTGCCGCCCAGGCAGGTGGTGTGGACACTCCGATGAGTGTCGGGCACGTCATGGACATCCTGATCGATTCCGGAGTTCCCAAGCGGGAACTCAACGGTGCGCTCACGGCCGTCGGAGCGCACCCCGTGGACATGCTGCACGCCGACCGCGCTATGGCTGTGCAGGATACGACCATGTCGCAAAGCCCCTACCGGACGACGCGGCAACAGCAGGCCTTGGCGGCCTGGGAGTCGGTGCTCAACCACCCGCTCGGGCCCGAGCGCGAGCTGCGCGAGCACCTGGCATTCGCCGCACGCGCGCACATCGCGGCACACAAGCTGGCCCGCGATATGCCGAGCCCGAAAGGCGCCAACTGGCTGGGCAATTCGATGGTGGACCACGATTTCGTCCACGATATCCGCCAGAACTGGGACTCCTCGGACGCGCTGCGGGCCGCGGTCGGCCCGGACCGGTGGCGTGCGGCCAATTCCGAGACCCGGTTGCGGCTCGGCGCCGAGCTCGCGGCCGACCTTCGGGCAGCGACCGAGCGGTACTACCAGCAACCGAACACGGGCAATCTGGCCCTGGCCGATCGGACTGCACGCCGGATCGCCCGTCTCGCGAGTGCTAGCCCCGAAGGGGCAGCGGGGTTGTGGGAGCGCTGACACTGGATTGTCCCCAGTCGTGGGGGTACCGCTGCCGACGCCGGAGATCACTATGGAGGGCGGCAGTTGTCGGCGGAGGTGCGGAGGTCCGGTGATGGTCTCGGCGGGCAGGAGTGCGGGGAGACGATGTGACCAGCGTTGAACCGAACGTCGATACCGATGCGGTCGCCGAAGCCGAGTTCTTGACCGATGTGGATGACGTTGGCAGCGAGGCTGATTGGCTGGAACGGCACACCCCGTGGTCACGGCCGAGGTCTGGGCGCGGTGGATCGCCCGCACTGCCGTCCGCGGTGCCTCCAGCGTCGCCGCCCAACCCGTCCAGTACCCCGGGTGTTCCCGCCGCGCAGCAGGTGTCGGCGCAAGCACCCGCACTCCACCCTGGGGCCGCGTCGGTGCTCAGCCCGGGTGCGAGCCCGGTATCGCAAGCGGGCCTCACCGCAGCCGGTCCCGCTGGGCCACTAGCCGACACCGATTATCTCGGGTTCCCGCGCGTCGGCGACCGCGCCGATCCTGATCTCGGCTTCGAGGGTCCCGCCGAGAGTGCGCAAGCGTTTCCGTTCGACACTCTGCTTCCGGCACTCGAGTCCGCGCTGTCGGGTCTGGGCGCTCCCGGCAGCGGCGCGCGGAATCAGCTCACCGATACCACGCTTACCGCCACCGACGGCGAACCCGCTACGGTCGCGCTCACCCCGAACGCCGAACAGGCCTTGCAGGCCCTGAACGAACTCGCCGCCCTCTACGGCGCGGGCAACACCACCACGCCCACCGCCGAACTGCCCGGCGACACGGCCGACAGCGGCGGCACCGGAGCCGGAGCCGCTGGTTACCGGGCCGCCGCCGCGTTCAGCAAGTTCGCCAAGGGTTCGTTCCGGAATCTCGACAACAAGCTGGCCAACTATGTCACCAACCTCGCCGGCGCCAACACTGTCGACCGCAAAGCCCTCCTCGCGCTCATCCGGGAAACCAATGTCGCGCTCGCTGCCGTCGGCCCGGACAGTTACACCGCCGCCGGGCAGCGCAAAGTTCATGAGATCCTGTCCCGCGCACTGCAATACGCGCACAAGCTGGTTGGCACCGGGCAGGGCAACTCGGCTGCCGCCGCCGCCCACATCAATCAGCTCACCAATGGCTACCTCTACAATCTCGCCGGTCAGAATGCGCCCGCCGTCCCCACATTCCCCAGTGGCGGAAGCGGTGATGTTCCGGCTGCGGCGCAGCACGCGATCAAGGTGGCCTTGGCGCAAACCGGTAAGCCCTATGTGTGGGGCGCCGAAGGGCCCGGTAGCTTCGACTGCTCGGGCCTGATGCGGTACGCGGTGAGCAAGGCCGGGGGGCGGATTCCCCGGGTAGCCGCGGATCAGTACCGCCAAGGGCACAAGATACACCCGAACGATATCCGCCCGGGGGATCTGATCTTCCCGATGTCCCGCTACGAGAGCGACGGTTTCGGGCACGTGATGATGTACATCGGTGGTGATAAGGCGATCGCGGCGTCCCGCAGCGGAGTGCCGATCGGGGTCGTCTCGATGCCGCGCGACTTCCGTGCCACCCGGTGGAGCTGACAGTCGAGATCGCCGCGCTACCCGGTCTTCCCGCTGTGGGGAAGGCTCAATGTGACGCCTTCGTCACACCATCTATCGTATCGTTGATCAACGGCACGTTAGATGGAGGGAAGATGTCGCGCCGTTGCACCTGCTCAGTATGACGTAGACGCGCCACCCAGGCTCGGTGATCCAGTCGGGAGTGTGCGCCGAAAGGGTTCGAATGTCCGCGAACACAATAGGTTTCGCACTGCTGCTGCTCGGCGTGATGATGCTCATCTCCAAGATCATCAGGGTGAAGTGGCGGCTGGCACAGAAGTTGTTCATCCCCAGCTCGATCATCGGCGGCGCGCTGGCGTTGCTGATCGGGCCCGACGTGCTCGGCCGCATCGCTTCCGCCGTCGGCATCGACTGGTTCGCCGATGCCGGGCTGTTCACACCGGAGATTCTTCGGGTGTGGAGCACGCTGCCCGGCCTGCTCATCTCACTGGTGTTCGCCGGGCTGTTCCTCGGGCACCGCCTGCCCTCGCCGAAGGAGGCCTTTCAGGTCGCGGGACCGCAGATCTCCTTCGGTCTCACCATCGCCAGCGGCCAGTACGTGTTCGGGCTGCTGTTGGCGATGCTGGTGCTGGTACCCGTCTTCGGGCTGCCGGTCTGGTCGGGGACGCTGATCGAGATCGGCTTCGAGGGCGGTCACGGCACCGCGGCCGGAATGGCGGACACCTTCGCCGAATTCGGCTTCGCCGAAGCACAGGACATGGCACTCGGGCTGGCCACCGTCGGTATCCTCTCCGCGATCATCGTCGGTATCGCGCTGATCAACTGGGGTGTGCGCACCGGCAAGACCGCGGTGCTGGACAAGAACGCGTCTCCTACAGTTTCCGAGCAGGCCGGGATCGTGGAGAAGGAGCAGCGGCGCTCGGCGGGCACCCTCACCGTGGCACCGTCCTCCATCGAGACACTCACCCTGCATTTCGGCCTGCTCGCGCTCGCGGTGCTGATCGGCTGGTTGATCCTGACCGGGCTGAAGTGGGTTGAAACCCAGTTGTGGGCCGAGAGTTTCGAACTGTTCGCCCATGTACCGCTGTTCCCGATCGCCATGATCGGCGGCATCATTGTGCAGCTGGCCATCCAGCGCTTCGACCGCGACGAGATCGTCGACGTTCAGCTGGTCGAGCGGTTGCAGGGATTCTCGCTGGATGTCCTGGTGATCGCCGCTCTCGGCACCTTGTCGCTGACCGCCATCGCGGCCAATATCGGCCCGTTCCTGCTGCTGGCGGGCGTCGGCCTGGCCTGGTCGCTGGCCGCCTTCCTTTTCCTCGCCCCACGCATGATGCCGAACTTCTGGTTCGAACGCGGTATCGCGGACACCGGTCAATCCATGGGTGTCACCTCCACCGGCCTGATCCTGCTCCGGGTCGCCGATCCGGACCTGAAGACACCCGTCTACCAGGCGTTCGGATATAAGCAGCTGCTGCTGGAGCCGTTCTTCGGCGGTGGTCTGATCACCGCGGGTGCGATCCCGATCATCGTCAACTTCGGCGTCGGCTGGCTGTTCGGGCCGATGCTCGTGCTGTTCATCGCCGCGACGTCGTTCGGGATCTTCTACTTCGGGCGCCGCCGGACACCGTCCACCATCGAAGAGCCCACCGCGAGCGCTCCCGGCTGAGCCGACGGATTCTGGTCCCGGCGCGGACGGCGCCCACCCGGTGTGGGCGGGTGGGCGCCGCCAGCGACTGGCGGGCACCTGTACCGGGCGTGTGCGCACAGCGGAACCCGTTCCCAGAACTGGGGATATTCGAGAATGGGGGGAGTCGGAAAGGAATCCCACGGCGTAGTCGACAGTTGCCGCGCGATGGCGCGGCAGCCTCGGCTATGTGGCATATGTAGTCCCGCACCTTGGACGGATCAGGAACGCTGATGGCACGAGACCGTGACAGTCTTCTCCGGGAGGCACGCGACATCCGCTCGCGGGGTGTGAGCGGACCATGCGGGCTGGAGCGGTGATCGTATGGGTAACTGGCTCACTAAAACCTGGGACAGTGTCACCAGCATCGACGGGCTGGGCGGCGACCTTTTAATCGGGGGCGCAGGTCTCGCTGCGGGCTTGCTGGGAGGCCCAATTGTTGGCGCCGCAGTTGCCGCAGGTGTGTCGGGTTTGGTATCCGGCGCGCGCGGAAACGCGGGCAGCGAGATACTCACCGACATGGCGCTCGGCAGCCTCGCGGGGTTTGGCGGGGGCGCCCTTATAGGTGGTGCGACACGGCTCGGCGGTCGAGGTATGTTCGCGTCCAGCGGAAACGCTCTTGTTGAAGCTGGACGCGGATTCGGCGTCGGCAATGGCATTGGGAAATTGACAATGGCGGGCTACGGTGTTCGAAATGCAATGGGTGGGAGTTACGGCAGGTACATCACTAGTGCTGTGGCCACGGGGGTTGGAGCCGCCGTGGGGAGTAATGGCCGCGAGTGGTATGCCGATATGGCTCCGGATGACGGCAGCGGTGTATTAGGCCAAGTTCCGACAAAGGACTACACAGCGGAACTGATCAGCAGTGGCCGACTAACCGTTCCTAGCGGATACATTGCACATGTTTTCGGCCCGGATCGTACGAGTGCTGAGTGGCCCACATGAGTCTGGACCCGATGTCGGAGAAGGCGGAATCCGACTACTTCGAATTCGCCCTATATGTGTACGACAGCTGGGCAACATTCGGTGATGGTGTGATGGCCAGTGTCCCGGAAAGCGCTCCGGTGCCGCAAGCCTCGAGCGACGGACTTTCCGGGATCGCGCACTACGAAACTGCTGTCCACAATCTGAAAGTCGCTTACCAGGAACTCGCGGCCGCCGATGAGATAGTACCGGGGATCGTCGAGGCGGCCGCATCCATTTCCACCGCCGGACAACAGGACATCGAAGCCAATGTCGACGCTATCAACGGATTCGTCAAGGTGAATCCGAGCGATCTGAATCAGCTGGCGCAGGTGGGCTTGGAAGGAGTTGTCGGCGCCTTATCGGCGGATGAATACCTCGCCAGATTGTCCGATGCGTATCTGAAGATTATCTCCGGGACGATGACCACTGCGACGCAAGAGTTACAGGCTATCGCCAGCGAGGTCGACACGCTCGCCCCGGAGAATACCGAGGGAGAGAATACCGAGGGGGGAAATACCGAAGGAGAGAACACCGAGGGAGAGAACACCGAGGGAGAGAACACCGAGGGAGAGAACACCGGGTGGGAGAACACCGGGTGGGAGAACACCGAGTGGGAGAACACCGAGTGGGAGAACACCGACGGTACGGTGAATCCCGACGACGGCACCACTCGATTCCAACCGATAGATTTCGGTGCGGACAACGCCACGGAGGGCACCGCCGAAAACCCGGCCGCCACCACACGGGAAACAGAGCAGCGTGGCGCGTCCGAAACCTCCGGTGAATCCGCCGGAACAGGCTCGGCGGTCGACGCCACTCCCTCTAGTGTGACACCAGCCGCGCCGCAGACGCAGTCGATGCCCTCGACCTCCTCAGGTGCAGGTCCGGGGTCCTTGGCGCAGGGGCTGGCGCCGCTGATGAACGCGCGGAACAACCCCGCTCTGAACAGGACTCAGCAAGACCAGCGGTACGACAGGTCTCCACGTGAGCGAGGTGGCAGGCCGGTGGCGCCGACGGCACCGCCGCCAGCTCAGGCGCAGAATACGGCGCAGCCATCCACGACATCGACGCCGAATTCGCCGACCACGACACCGGCACGCAACCAGGTGTCGAGCAGTCAGCCGCTGCGCACACCCGGTGCTGAGGACCGGATGGTGTACACGTTCCGGGACGGTCGTACCCAGGAGGTGTCGCCGGTGGTGTACGCCGCCCTCACCGCCGCGTCCGACAATGCCGCGCGCACCGACGCCCGCGCCGCCTACAGCAAGACCACCGCGAAAATCGCTGGCCGTCAACTCGGTGACCGGGTGGATCCGAACCAGGTGGTGACCGGAGATATCGCGGAATGGGATCAGCGGACCGCGCTGGTTGTCGCCTTCGGCACCGAAACGAGCGGCACCCTGGAAGTGATCGTGGACGGACAGCTGGTGCCGTTCACGGCTGAGCTGAGCGACAGCCAAGGCGCCTTTGGAGCGTTCTCCGGCTTCTTCCATCCGCGTGGAATCGACAGCACTGGTCCCGACCATGCGGCGGCCCCGTCCGACCCTGCCGAGGTGTCCGTATCCGCAGCGATACCGGCTTAAGGAGAGATTCATGGCTATAGGTGCAGTAGTAGAGATTGCCGCGGTCGCCGCCTCTGCCAGCGTGTATGGCAAGGGGGCTTCTGCGGCGATAGGAGGCGCGGCCGGATTCATTGGTAGCGCCGCCCAGGGGGGTAGTAGTTGGACGGATCATCTAACGGCCGCCGGGACTGGTGCTGTTGCGGGTTTTATCGGCGCAGGCGCAGGTGCTGTCGCATCCAAGATCATTGGAAAAGGGCATGGAGCTTTCCAGCTGAAGCGCGCAGAGGGTGCTCTCGGAAAGGCAAGAAGATCATTTTCTGAATTGAATTCTCGGGGGTCGATCGGTGCTGATATAGAAAAGGCGAAATCGCTTGCCGACGATGCTGCGGTGGCTTATGCTAAAGCTGGTAAAAAGAAATTGAAGGCTGCTGCTCAAAAGAAAATGGATGCAGCCGACAAAGAACATGGCGTCCTTGCCGAAAAGTCGGGGCTGCCGCATGCCGAATATCGAGTGCACAAGGCGGAAAGGGCACTGGATCAACTGAAAGGGAAAAGCTCCTCCATATTCGACAACCATTCTGGAAAATGGAAAGATTGGCTCGGTCGCCCCGCTGGCGCAGGTAGCCGTGTGGTGCAGGGAGTGGGCGCGGGAGGCTTGTACGGCCTCCAGCCCCGATTGTGGGGTCCGTCAGGCGGTGATTCGTCTGACGGCTCCGACGGCTCCGACGGTGGTGACGGGGCCGTAAGCGCTGTTTCCGGTACCTGGGTGGGTGGACATGTTGCCTCCATGTCCGAAGGGCCTTTTCAGCCTGGGGATCCTACGGGTCGGTTGGGTACCG
This sequence comes from Nocardia uniformis NBRC 13702, assembly GCF_001613345.1. GTDB lineage: Bacteria > Actinomycetota > Actinomycetes > Mycobacteriales > Mycobacteriaceae > Nocardia > Nocardia uniformis. The sequence goes on from NZ_BDCE01000076.1 coordinate 77,498, forward strand.
GGTTCCTGTGGCAGCCAGATGGTTTGGCCGACGATTTACAGCGGTGGTACGGCGGTTCAGTAGTTGTTTCCACGACCGAGTCGGGGGGCGGGCAGGTTGGCGACTGATCAGCCGCAGGTGCCTGCCGGTACCGGCATGTCGCTAGCGGACGTGCTGAGTGACAACTGGCAACTGTTCGGTGACCCCGAGAATTTCGACATCGAGGCGTTGGCACCTGTGCCGAACCCGCCAGGGACGGTCCCTATCAGTTCTACCGCTGACAGTAATGCTGTAGGGGCGGGGGCTTCGGAGTATGAGGGAGCTGCCGTGCGATTAGCAGCCGCCGCGCAACATCTCAATGACATGCAACTGGCGGTAGCCGAGAAGGTTGCTGAGGCCGCGGAGAACACCGAACAGGCCAGGGCAAATATGGTGAAACTAATCAGGTCCATCAACGCTGCGGCGACGAGGATCACGACGGATTCCGTAGAAATCAACGCTGCCTTCGCGCAACTGATGGCAGAGGCATTCGAGCTCAACGCCAGGGAGCTCGAGTTGACCTCTGATACCAGCAACGATATCGCGGATGGAGTCGACGATTTGGCGGCGCGGATGGAAGCGGCCATGTTGGCGCAAAGTGAAGAAATGGACCGGCGCTTCGAGGAACTGCTGGCCAACAACCCGTACAACCCCGATCTCCCGGGCCTGCCGGATCCCACGCCCCAACCGACTCCCGATCCGGGCGGTCCCACACCCGGCCTCCCGGATGACCCGAATACTCCGAATACTCCGGGCGGCCCCGGTATTCCCAGCGACCCGAGAACTCCGGCCGACCCGAGAACTCCGGCCGACCCGAGCAACCCGGCGAAGCCGGTCATTCCTGGTGGCCCGAACAACCCGAACAACCCGAACAACCCGGGCAGTCCGGGTGGGAACCCGCTCGGTGGTATGTCCGATATGTTGAATCCGCTGATGCAGATGATGATGCAGCAGGCGATGATGCGGAATATGTCCGATCAGGGCAGGGATAACCGAGATCCGCGCGACTTGGACCGGCCCGATCCCGCCCGCCCCGTCCCCACGCCAGCGCAGCCGAACCCCCAAACCCCCGCCCAACCCGGTACCCCTGGCCAACCAGGAGCCAATCCCGGCCAGTCCAATCCGGTCCCGAACCAACCCGTCACCCCACCCCCGGGCGCGACGGCACCGCCGGACTCCGGCGCCCCACCGCACCGGACCCCCGGCGGCGACGGCAAGGTCATCTACACCTTCCCGGACGGCCGCACACAAGAGGTGTATCCCAAGGTCGCCGACGCTCTCGACAAGGCGTTCGCCGATACCGCCGGCACCGATGCCCGCGCCGCCTACGGCATGGAGCCGGCGAAGTCCGCGAAGAACGGTGACGGCAAGGACAAGTATCCCGGCGCTCGGGTGGACCCGCAGCAGTTGATGACCGGCGATATCGCCATGTGGGAGGAGCGGACCGCGTTGCTGGCGGTGTTCGGTTCGTCGGACGATGGCACCCTGGAGGCGGTCGTGGCCGGCAAGCTGAAGTCCTTCGACGCCGAGATGGGTGACCCCGCCGGGGAATTCGGTGCCTTCGCGGGCTTCTTCCATCCCGCGGGAATCGAGGCGCCCGCCGATCCGTCGGCCAGCACTGTCAACGCGACCCCCGCTACCGACCAGCCGGTGCCGGCTGTGGCGCTTCCGGTGGCGTGAGGGTACGGGAGATGAGAGGACGGGCGCATGGACCTCGATGTTGATCCGGCCGAATTGGTCGCCGCGGCAGCCGATCTCGCCGACATGGTGCGCGCGACCGGTGCCCAGATGCCGGCGGAGTGGGTGACCCCGGCCGGTGCCGACCCGGTGTCGGCGCAGCTGGTTCCGCTGCTGAATTCGCAAGCGGCACAGTTGTTCAACGGGATGCAGGGGCTGCTGAGCGTGCTGGCGCGTCTCGCCTACGATGTCGGTGAGGCGGCGGTGCAGTACGCGGACTCGGATTCGGCCAATGCGGCGCGCATCGACGGGTCGTCGGGTGAGTGGGTCGTGAACCCGGCCGGATTGCTCGAGGGTCTACCGGAACGTGTCGCGCCGATGATGACGTTCCCGGATCCGAGTGCGGCGGCCGATCCACTGGCGCTCGCCCAACAGCTGTACACCGGCCCCGGCTCGGCGGCCCCGACGCGGTTCGCCGATTCGGTGCGCGCCTTCAACGCCGGTCCCTCCGCCGACGCCGGCCGTCGAGTGAGTGCCGCCGTCGACGTGCTGACCGGCTGGACTCCGGTCGGTTCCCAAGCAGCGAGTCAACTGGGGCACTACAAGGGCTGGCTGGACAGTATCGGGCGGGGAATGGACCGGCTGGCCGGCCAGGTCGATGCCTACAGTGGGGCGTTCCAGATAGCGAAGGACAAACATCCCACACCGGGGGAGATCCTCGCCGCGCGCAAGCGACTGGTGTCGGCGATCCGGTCGAAGGATGAGTCCGCCATCGCGGCGGCGATGGCGGACTATGAGGAAAAGAACCTGCGTTCGGCCGAATCCCTCGGCAGTTTCGAAAGCAGTGCGGCCGCTTCGCAGGCCGCTGCCGAGGCAGGAGATTCCGAGGGCGACGCGTCCATGTTGCAGTCGCTGCTGCCCACGCTGATGTCAGCGCTGGCTCAGGGCGGGTCGATGGTCGAGCAGCAGCTCACCGAACCTCAATACGATGACTATTACGACGATTACCCCAGTTTCCTCGACTACGGCGGCACGCCGGGCATCCCCGGATCCGCGCCGGGCGGCGCGCCGTCACTGTCGAATTCGCAGTACGCGTTGGGGCCGATGCCGATGAGCGCGGCACCCGCCGCGTCCAACGCCGGTACCGGCACCCCGCGGGTTCCGGTCGTCCAGGCAGCCGGATCGGCCGGGTCGTCGTCCGGGATGCCGATGGGGCGCGGCGGCATGATGCCGATGATGCCGATGGGTGGCATGGGTGCCCCCGGAGCCGGAGGCGCTGGCGGTGGTGGCGACCGCGCGCGCGTGGTCGCTTGGCACCCGGACCAGCTGATGTATGTCGACGACACCCCGCACACCGAGTCGGTGATCGGTGAACGGCCGGTGATCGCACCCACCGTGACACCACCGACCCCGGCTCCGGCGAATCCGTCGCAAGCCCAATCCGGAGGCAACACATGAACCAGCGAAGCGAGCCGACACTATGAGCGATATCCATCCCGACGTGCAGGCGGCCCTGGATACGGCCCGCGCCCTGCGCCACCGCATCGCCGATATGCGCGAACGTCTCGACTCGATCCGGGCCCGCAGGCCCTCCCCGGGCGGCGATGTCATCCCGGAAGTCGATTCCATGGGCCGGCTGACGGACCTGTATGTCGCGCCGGGCACCACGCTGCGCTACACCAGCGACGAACTGGTCAGCGAGATCATGGCGGCCATCACCGAAAGCACCGCCGACGCGGCACGCCAGCATCGCGCCATCATGAACACCGCGGCGACCGGGGTCGAAGAAGGCGCGAAGCCGACAGGGACCAATGGTGCCGAGGTAGCAGCGCGATGACCGAACACACCGCCGACGCGGCACGTCAACATCGCGCCGTCATGAACACGGCGGCACTCAGGGGCGACGAAGACGCCAAGCCGGCAGGGACCAATGGTGCCGAGGTGACAGCGCGGTGACCGAACACACCGTGACAGTTCCCGAAACCGTGCGCTGGCTGCATGAAGAAGGATTGCGGCGACTCGCTGGTATCGGTGCGCGCCAACCGAACCCGATCGCCGCATACACCGTCTCCGTCGACACCGGCGCGGTCACCGCGTACCCGGATGCCGGTGCTGGCGCGACCACGTTCGAGGTCGAGGACCTGCCCCCGCCGGCGGATTCCGCGCGACGCCTGGTAGTCGTCGGAATCACCACGGCGACAGCGGCACTGGTGGTCGACCTGGCGACCGTGTTCCAGATGGCGATCAATGCCGACCATCCCGAACAGCTGGCCCGCGCCTGGGCTATGCAGCTGATGCTCAACCCGGATATCACCGTGACCACCAACAGTGCGGCCACCGCGATCGGCGGCAGCGACCGCTACCGGCACACCTTCATCCCCGGCGGCGGCGCGACCCTGCTCAATATCGACGACGCGCGCCCGCCCCTCACCACCGTTACGCTCAACCCGGTGACCGAGGGCGTCAACCACCTCGATGTGCTCAGCGATGATTCCGCGGAATGCTATCTCGGCGCCCAGTTCTGGCAGCTGCGTGAGGTATTGCGGATCGACGACAACACCTGGTCGGCGCTGTCGGCCACCCTGGACCCACGAATGGCGGAGGACACCATCTCATGAACGACACCCATCCGTTCGACCCGGACGACGACGATCAGCAGGCCCCGAACTGGCAGGCCCGCATCTACGAGGTGTTCAACCCGGACAACTCCGCGGGCGTGGCCTGCAACCGGGACGGTGAGATCGTCGGCCTGCACCTCACCGACGACGCCCGCGACAACGGCGACAGCTGGCTGGCCACCGAACTGCTGCGACTGGCCCGGCTCGCGCACCTGAAATCGCGGGTCGGTTTGCGGGCCGAAATGGAATACCGGGGCGCCCGCCCCTACACCATCGATTCGTTCGACCTGCCCACCGAGGCCGCCTACCGGGCGATGGAGGAAGCGGAGTTCGGCACGAACCGATGAATCGGCACTAGCGAAACGGAGCGCGGGATCATGCTCGATATGGATGAACCGGCCGAGGTCACCTCGGCCGCGGAGAAATTCTCCACCGCCGTGCACACCGCCGTGGGATCGGCGCAGGGCAGCACGGACGCGCTGCGCTTGGAGACCCGCCCGGAGTCGGACCTCGACCACGCGATGTCCGGGCAACTGGAGTGGATCAGAGACACCTTCACCGCGGCGGCACAAGCCAGCACCGGCCGCGCCGACGACGTGCTCGTCGACGCCGTCTTCGGAGTGACCGAGTTGGATGCCGCGGACCTCGCCGGCGGCACCCGGATACGTAACGAGGACGCCTGACTGTGGTGGAAAGCTGTGGCGGACCGGGCAATCGACGGAAGCGGTCGCGGCGGTGACAACCGAGCAGCACAGTCCGCACTGGGCGGACATCGTCGGCCGGCATTGGCCCGCGATCGGACCAGGGGACTGGAATGCGCTCGAATCGGTCGCACGCGATGCCGCCACCACCCTGAACACCGGCGACACGACGCAGGCACAGCAGGGATTCGACCAGACGGTGCGTGCCAGCGGCCGGTTGCAGTCGGTGAAGGATCGGATGATCGCCCAGCACAGCGATCCACAGGCGTTCGCCGACGCACTCGCCGCCACCGCCGATGTGCTGCGCAGCTTTTCGGACGTGACGTACCGGACCAGGCACCAGATCCTCGATATCGTCGACCGGGCCGACCGGAACATCCAAGCTGAGAACGCCGCCGCCGCCGAAGAAGTGGCGGCAGCCGAAGAAGCCGCCGAGGACTCCGAGCAGGACTCCGATTCCGACGTCGCGGCCGAGCGGGAAGCCGAGCGCGCGCGACGGGTAGCGGCGATGATTTCCGGTGCTCGCGCCGATGTCGCCGATGTCGCTGCCGCAGCGGTGAATTCGATTACCCCGGTTTCGTTGCCCGAGCTGGCCGCCATCGCCGAGTATCTGGGCCAGCCCGGTCCGGTCGCGCCGAATCCGCCGCTCGCAGACGAGGATCCCACGGTCATCGATGGGGGTGACTATCTGGATCCGGGCGCCGATGTCGCAGCGAGCACCGATCCAGGGACGACATCACCGAATCCGTATGCCGCCGCCCCGTTTGCGGCTTTCCCGTTGCAGCCGGCGGGCTGGGGTGGGCTCGACTCCGAGGGCGCGGGGCCGACGTCGGACGGCTCCGACACACGGGAGGACACCGGTACGCACGGTCCCGGGGGTGGGCGGGTGCCCGGTGGATTCACCTCTGTGCCAGGACAATTCGCCGGCGGCGATACCGGTGCCGGGGGGTCGTCCGTGGGAATCCGCCATCCGATGGCGACCGGCCCGGCGTCCAGCACCGACCCAGCGGAGTCATCGGACACCGAATCCGAAGGTGACAGCGGTACCGCCGAGGACGACATCGGGGCTGCTGACCACAACAGCGGTTCCGGAGACGAAAATGCCGGCACAGCCGGAAACGACAAGAGCACCGCAGGCACGGCCGGAAACGACACAGGCACCGCCAGCGGAGGCACTGACTCCCCGCAGGGGCAGGACAATGAACTGGCGCTGGGTAAGCAACCGGGCGAGCAGTTCCCCTGCGACACAGCTGATTCTTCAGGTGTGCCGCCCGTGGGGGTGATGGCGCCGGTGGTCGCGCCCCCGCCCCCGGTGCCGGCGACCTCGGCTCCGCCGACAACCCCGGCGCCCAACAGCACGCCGAAGATCGCGGCCGGCCCCGGCGCGACACCGAAACCCGCGCCGGGCGCGAATCCGCTGGGCAACACCACGGCTTCCGGCCCACCGCAGCGCAGCGACGCCCGAACAGATCAACCGATACCGGCCCACACCAGCGACAGACCCAACGCCGAAGACGTGGTCGGTGCCGCGATGAGCGCCGCCGCCGCACCCACGTTCATTGTCGGTGACCGGGTCGACGGTGATCTCGTCTTGGCACAGACACTGCTCGGCGGAATTCTGGCCGCGGTCGGGCCGGACGTGCTCGGCTTGGACTGGGCGGTCGCCACCCTGCGTGGCCCCGGCGGTCTCAGCGCCTTCGTCACCTCGAACGAGGGCCGAGGCTGGCTGCCGACGGGACTGTTCCTGCCGCGGGAAGTGTCACTGCCGTGGGTGTGGACCGAAGCCGACCGCGTCGGCGCGGCCTGGGAGGGGGTCGCCGACCCGGCACGTGTCCTGGTCGAATTCGGCACGGCGTGGGGCGCACGGTCCGGGGGGCACCTGTCCGCGCTCGCCTCCTCCACCGTCCTCGGCGACGACCTCCGCACACCACTGCGCGAGGTCCCGATGGCGGCGTCGGTGCCGCCATCGGACCGGTGGGATCTGCGCACACCGGCCCCCGGCCTGACCGATCGCCTCGGCACTGTCGGATCCCCCGACCTGCTGGCCCGAGCCAACAGGGTCCCGACCGAGGTGTTCGCGCGCTGCACCGAATTGGCCTGGGACGCGCACACCCGGGTCGGCGCTACCACCACCCCCTGCACCGAAGCGTCCCTGGCTCGCGAAACCCGCCAGCACGTCCTGACCCTGCTGCGCGGTGGTGACCCCGTGCCCGCCGAACTGTGGGGCGAACTCCGCGACGCGGACGACCTACTGGTCGCGGCCATGCTGTCCCGCCGCATCACAGCGGGCCGAATCGAACTGGGCGGTTTGAAGATCGACCGCGAGTCCGCGGTCTTACGCGCGATCGTCTTCGAACGGCGATGTGATGAGCTACTCCTGCTGCTGGCCGACGCGATCGCTACGACAGCAGCCCCTCGCCAACTCCTACGCGACGCTCTATACGCGCACGCGCAAATAGCAGCCCACCCGCACCCACCCAGCCAGCCCACCCCAGCCGACCCCAGCACCCCCGACCCCCGCCGCACCACCATCTCCGACTTGCCGCAGCGATAGACCGACGGGCCAGCGCCGCGTCCGGGAAACCTCGCAACAGAAATCTAACTCCCGTCATTCCGCCGCGCTTGCCCCCGTCATTCCGGCGTGCTTTCCCCCGTCATTCCGGCGTGCTTTTGGCCGGAATCCACCGCTGATCAGGACGTGGATCCCGGCCGAACGCACGCCGGGATGACGGGAGAGTTTCCATCGAACATCTCTGGACGCGGCATCTAGCGCACCAACCGCCCCCGACCTCCGCCGCACCACAATGTCGGTGTTGCGGCGGCGGTAGAGCGCGGATCAGCGCCACTGTGATCCAGCTTCCGCCGCTCAGCCCGAGGAGGGGCCGCACCAGCTCTGTAGCCGGAAACGTTGCGGCAGAAATCCTTCCGACATGTAGGACGACGGAATTCCGGCGCATCCCCACCTCTGGGAACACCTGACAATGGTGGGACAACGGTTGTGGAGAGGACTAGTCTGGCATGTCCGATTGGATGGAGATCGACCCGCAGGCGTTGCGTCCCCTCGCCGATCAACATGACCGGGTCGCCGCCGACACCTTGGAGTGGGCGCGTCCACCTCGGGAATGGCTCGACAACTTCCTGCCCACCTACGGCAAGATCGCCTATCCGGTGTACACCGCCTTGGAGCGGTACTACGACGCGCGCGAACGTGCGGGTAAACGGCTGGCCGGCCAGCATCAGCAGACCGCGGCGGCATTGCGTGCCGCCGCTGACGCCTATGAGCAGACCGATGCCGATATCGCCCGCCAGGTCCAGCAGGCCGGCGACCCGGATTCGGCGGGTACCGCCCCGAGTCCCGTCGCTACCGCGCCCGGCGCCACCACCCCCGGTACCGTGCCTGCGGCGACGACGCCGTTGACCACCGCCGGCGCGGGCGAATCCGGTTCGGTCAGTTCGCCGGTGAACAATGGCCTCGGTAACGCCGCGGTCCCGACTGGCGGCGCAGCTGCCCCCGACGCGGCGCAGCCGGGTGCGTCGTCCACCCCTGCCGCTGCTGCCGCCGCATCACCCACAGGCCCCGTGGCCGCAGTGGCGCCGACCGATCCGGCATCCACCGCCGGTTCGGCTGCCGGCACCCCGCCGGCCGGGCCACCAGCCGGTTCAGCGCCCCCTGCCGGTCCTATGATGCCTCCCCCGATGGTCCCGCCCGTCGTTTCCGGCGCACCGGCCGGCGGTGGAACCACCTCGGGTGGCGATGGCACGCCGCCGATGACGCCGATGGCGCCATTCGCCAACGCGCTCAACAACGCTCGCGATAAGGCCGCCGAGCCGAACTTCGTGGTCGGTGACGCGCCGGATGACGATCTGATCTTGGCCCGCACCCTGCTCGGCGGGATCCTGTCGGCGGTCGGTTCGGCGGCGGTCGGTTTGCAGTGGGCGGTGTCGGTGCTGCGCGGTCCCGGCGGCGCCATGGTGCTGGTCACCTCCAATGAGGGTCGCGGCTGGTTGCCGGCCGGGGTGTATCTCCCCGAAGGCACCACCGTGCCGTGGACTGTCGAGGGCACGGATGCCGCATGGGAGGGGATCACCGATCCCGCACGGGTGCTCGCCGAGTTCGCGATGATGGCCGGACCGAGGTCCGGGGTGCGGTTGACCGCGCTGGTCTCCTCCACCGACATCGATCCGGCCATTCAGGCTCGCTTCGGTGACGTGTCCATGCAGTCGGCGGTGCCGCCCACCGATGACGTGGATCTGAGTGTGCCCACCGACGACACCGTCGACCGTCTCGCCTTGGCCGGCTGGCCGAACCTGCAGGACAAAGTGGCCGCCGTCGCGGACGACAAACTCCGCGACCGTGCCTTCGGGCTGGCGGCGGACGCGAACACCCGGATCGGGCACACCACGGCGGCGACACCGGAGGCCGCGGTGGTGCGCCGACTGCGCGACAACATCCTCACCGAACTGCAGCAAGGCCGGCAGATACCGCGGGACTGGTGGGATGAGCTGCGTGACGCCGACGACCTGCTGGCCGCGACCATGCTGTCGCGACGGGTCGATGTGCGCCGCGTCGACCTCGGCGACCTCCGCCTCGACGACCACGCCGAAACACTGCGCGCCCTGGTATTCGAACGCCGCTGCGACGAACTGCTGATGCTGTTGGCGGAGGACGTGACTCGCCAAGACCTCCGCGACGCGGTGTACGCGCACGTGCAGATCATGGGGCATCCGCTGTACAGCGCGGCACCGGAGACGGTGGTGGCGCCGGAGATCGATACGGCGGCCCGGGAGGAGGTGCTGGTGTCGGAGGCCGATCTCGTTGCCCCCGATGCGGATTCGGCGCGGACCGTTGTCACGGCCGGCGTGCCACTCGAAACGGCTGGGGTCGCCGCGCCGCCCACTGGAGCAGCTGTGCCGCCCACCGTGATCGCGCCGGAGACCGGGCGTGGCGGCGGAGCCGCCAGGAACGGATGACGGTCACCAGCGAGACGCGAGCAAGCGAGATTCCATGCGAGAGACCCACCCTCATGTGCGTGCCACACAGGCGATGATTCGAGCGTTGCGCCACCGTGCGGCCGAGGTACGCGAACGACCCGATCGCATTGTGGCGCGACGCCCCTCCCCGAGCGGCGCGGTGATTCCTGAGGTGAACGCCAAGGGGCATTTGCTGAACCTGTACCTGGCACCGGGAACGTGTACGCGTTTCGATGATCAGGAACTGGTGGCCGAGATCATGGCCGCCATTCTCGAGAGCACCCAGGACGCACGGCAGCAGTACCGAATTGCCATGAACGACGAGGCAACTCGGCGCCGGCCACTCGGGGAGATCATGCGGGAATGGCGTGCTCGGCCCGGCTCGAACCGCGAGATTCCCAACTTTGGGAACGACCGAGAATGAAGGGCAGGGATGTCGGCGGAGGGAGTCGAACAGCATGGCCGACCGTATCGAGGTCGATCCGGACAGCCTTCGCGCGATGGCCGACCGGCATGATCATGCGGCCGCCCGAATCCGGGAATGGGGCAAGATTCCGCACGATTGGCTCGCTCGGTTCCGATCCGAGAACGGAACGATCGCCGAACCCGTCCGCGCGGCGCTGACAGACTACTTCGACCGGCGCCATCGGCGGGCGGAACGTCAGGCCGATCACCATGAGCGCACCCGTGATGCGCTGCTGGAGTCGGCGAATATCTTGGAGGCGCGGGATCTCGAATTCGGTCGGGACATCGGTGATCGGGGGCGCGATTTCGATTATTCGAGCACAGGTGGGCCGGTACCCGCGACGACCACTCCTGCAGGTGGGTGGGTGCCCGGCTCGATCGGCCCTGCGACGAACACTCCTACTAGAACCAGTCCGGAGTCGGCGAGGGGGAATCCGGATAACCGGGAGGACACCGATCCGGTCTTGGCCGGGGCGGTCCCGCCGACTGTTCCCCATCCGCTCAACGGTTCGGATGCCCAGGTGGATGATGGGGCCGAGCGCTTTTCGGGCGTCGGTGACAGTACTCGGACGGAAGACATCCTGATCGGTGAAGACGACAGTTCCGGCGGGTGGACACCACCTTCGGTTGGCGATCCCGCCGAGGTTGCCACGCCGCTGCCGATGGCGGTCATCCCTCCTGGTCTGGCCGGCGGCCCGTCGTCGCCGCCGGCCGGGGGTGTCATTCTCGGTGCCGAGTCGCCCACCGGGGCGGCCGCGCTTCCCGCGTTCATAGGACCGGCTCGGATGGCCGATGGTGACCAGCGGCCCAGCCCAGCGGCGACCGCAGCGCCCGACACACACGATCTGGCCGCCGCGCGTTCGTTGCTGGCTGCGGTCTTGTACGCAGTCGGGTCGACCGCCTCCACCGTGCAGTGGTCGGCCGGGGTGCTGCGCAATCCGGCTGGTGCGGCGCTGTTTCTGACCACGAACGAGGGCCGAGGCTGGTTGCCACCCGGTTTATATCTTCCGCGGAAAGTGTCCACGCCCTGGATACGGGACGACAGGGTGGGCATTCGGGTGTCGGAGCAGGACAGCTGGGAACGTTGTGCTGATCCGGCTCGGATCCTGGTGGAGTTCGCTGATATCTGGGGAGTGCACGCGAATGCCCGGCTTACGGCACTGGTCACGTCCGGGCGGATCGATCCACGGCTGCGCGAGACCATCGCCTCGGTGGCCGTCGAGGAGCGGGTCGCACCCGGTGGCGACATGGATCTCCGAGTTCCCAGCCCCTATACCGTCGATCGGCTGGGCCTGGCCGGATCTACTGAAGCACTGCACCAGGCGGCTGTTGTACCGCGTGTCGCGCGTTCGGCCCAGGGGTTGGAACTGGCCGCCGACGCCCATCGGCGTGTGCGGCGAGCTGGCGCTACGCCGCTGGCAGCGGCTGCTGTCGAACAACTGCGGGATCGGATTCTGGCCACGCTGGAGTCGGGGCAGTCGCCGCCGAGCTCGTGGTGGAGTGGGCTGCGGCAAGCCGACAGTGCACTCGCTTCCTTGATCGCGGCCCACCGGGCGGGCACGGCATCGCACCGAACCGGCCTTGTGGCTGGCGACGAAAGTGCAGTGCGGTCACTGGTTTTCGAACGCCGCTGCACCGAACTGGTGCTGCTGCTGGACGGGGAACCCGGCTACCGGAAGCTGCGGGACCAGCTCTACGCACATGAGCAAATCGTCAAGCATCCCGCGTTCATCGACACTCTGGCCGTGTCCGTGGTGCCCCCCGGCTCGGACAGAACACCCGCCGCCGCCGGATTGTCTGTCGCAGGGAAAGCGCGTGCGGACAGCGATGTGCCGGTGGAACCACTAGCGGCAGGCTTCGACATCCGCAGCGGGTAGCAGGACTGGGCCGATGCTCGGTACTTGTGCGGCGCGTTGAGGAAGTCTTCGCCGATGGCAATCACCGGGCGCGCACCCCGGATGGGCAGCGCTGCCGCGCACCGATTAGCGAGGAGAGGGCATGGGCGACAAATACACCGTTTACAACAGCGACGGTGAACGTGAACGGGACCGTTACGATGTTAAACCCGATGAGGGGTTCTATTACGCTCAAGATAAAATCGACGGGGAACTGACTCTCTACCGGGTGGTGGGCGACCATCATATAGCGATTGAGACATGGCCTTCGTCGTATGACGTCGACTATCGCGTGACCGGTGACGGTGAGGCGTACGCGTCCGAGGGTAACGGCAGCCAAACCATCATGGTCGACCCCGATGACCGGCAGGAAAGTGAAGATATCGGTTTGGCCGACCTGGATGAACTCTGGGGTGAGTACGGCTACATGGATGGGCTGCGTCCGGAGGGCGATGTTCTGGAGTGGGTGCGGCTGCCTATTCCCCGTGGCGCCAGTCCGGACTTGGCAGGTTTGATCGTCGACACCAAGGACACCATGCAGGAGGGATTCGATTCGATCGGCGTCGGCAACCCGGAAGCGGCACCGGATTTTACGAGCGTCCTCGAAGATATCGGGACCGCGCAGGGGTGGACGGACATCCGGAATATTTCGAGTACGACCGGGGAGCATGAGACGCTGACTGTCCGGCTGGATAGTCGGCAGGAATTGTTTGACGATAAGAATAATAGCGTCGAGATCGATGTCGATGACCTGACCCCTAGGCAAGTGGAAATACTCGAAAACCTTAGACGGATCAAGAATGATCTGGCGGGCACGCTCGAAGAAAAGATGGATCTCCTCGAATACTATGCAGAGACCGAAGGCTACAGCATCAGCGAAGATGATGATGGAAATATGGTACGTAACCATTCTCCGGCGGCGGCCAGTAAAACTTATACGGATGTCCTCTATGAATTGGTCGAGGATGAGGGAGGAAGCCCTCGATTCGAGTTGCATCCCGATATTGAACAAGCTATTTACGTCTCAGCTATCATCACCGCTTCCGAGGATTTCGACTCTGAATACACGAAAGCGGAAGCGGAATTTCAGGGCATCGCTGGTCGAATAGATGATGACAATGAAGACGACACCAACAACGACGACACCAACAACGACGACACCAACAACGACGACACCAACAACGACGACACCAACAACGACGACACCAACTATGACGACACCAACTATGACGACACCAACTATGACGACACCAACAACGACGGCACCAACAACGACGACCCGTTCGAGGGTGAGGGGGTGGACGGTGTAGAGGGTTTGTTCGACGATGTGATAGGTGACACCGCTGACGACGGAGTTGACGGTGCCGGCGCTGAGGACGGGGCTGAGGGTGCCGATGATTCCGCGGAGGGTGCGGCGTCCAGGGATCAGATGTTCGAGGATGCGCTCGGGGCGTGGCGGTCCGAATATTTGGGTGGGCAGGACGGTGAAAACAGCGACAATGGTGACAATGGCGGTAATGCTGTTGTCCCGGCCGCGAACAATAATAATGGTGGGGGCTCTACGGATCCTTTGGGTGGGTTGGGGTCTATTATTCCGTCTTTGCTGCAGTCGGGGATGATGGGTAATAGTCCTAATATGGGTAATAGTGTTCCGCGGTTGGAGCGGGATCCGCGTGATGATCCGCGTCGGTTTGAGAGTCCGGCCGTGCCCGAGGTTGTTAATACGGTGCCCGCTGGGCAGCAGCTGCCGAGTGTGACGGCGCCGGGGGACGTCGGTGTACCGCCGCCGGTGGTGACGCCTGCCGGGGGAATGGTGGATGTGAAGTTGCCGGACGGGTCGGAGTTGAAGACGTCGTCGGTGGTGGCTCAGGCGGTGAATGCCGAGCTGCATAATCCGAACGGCTCCGATCCGCGGGCCGCGTATGAGGGAACCGCTGGGCAGGCGTCGTCGTCGAGCCCGTGGACGCAGGTGAGCACTCCGCAGACCGGTGATGTGGTGCAGTGGACGGATCGGTCGGCATTGGTGGTGAATACCGATGCTGGGGGGTTGCAGATGATTGTGAACGGCCAGGTGGTGCCGTTGGATCCGCATAATCCGCCGGAGGATGGGCGGGGTGGATTCGGTGATTTCGTCGGGTTCTTCCATCCGTCGGGGATCGATTCCACCAGCGCGGTTGCGGCCACCGGTGTTCCGGGTGCGCCGGCTGCTGGTGCGCAGGTTCCGAACCCGCCGGTGGTTACCGCGCCCAGCGACACTGCGCCTCCGGTACCGGAGGTACCCACACCAGAAACGCAGCGATAACACACCCGAACGAAGAGCCTGTACCGCCCGATCATGTTCCCCATGGTTGAGGATCAGGGACGATGAACCCATCCGGCACGTCGTGGGAAAGGGCCGACCGAGCAGATGCCTGGTTACTTCGAGGTCGAACCGGATCGGCTACGTCGCATCGCGGCCGAACACGACAAGACGGAATCGGCCGCCGAGCGGTCGCAGCGGTAACGCACCAGGGAAACCCGTTTGTTACCAGCGATTTTGCCGCATCAGATCGTCGGCAAGGGTCAGGTCAGACCCACATGGCCGGCCAATTCGTCGAGTAATTGCGGCAGGATGGGTGCGGGCTGAGCGGGCTCGGCCTCCTTGCCGTCCTGGCCTTCGGCCTTGTCGTCATCACCGTTCTGGTCTTCGGCCTTGTCGTCACCGGAGGAGTCTGGCGAATCCTCCTTCGCGGAGGGTTCTGTTTTGTCCTTCTTCTCGGAGTCCTCCTCGGAGGGTTCGTCCTCGCCGAACACCCGGTCCATCAGTTCCGGCGCCAAGCTGCTGATCAGCGGCATGGCGGCCATCGGCAGCATGGCCAGGATCGGGAGCAACCCTGCCAAGCCGTCACCGCCGCCGCCTCCGCCTGCACCATCGGCAGTGTCGCCGCCTCCGCCGCTGCCCTTGCCGTCGTCGTCGCTGCCGTCCTCACCGGCGACCTTCGCGTTCTCGGTCGCGACGACTGTCACCTTGAGGTAGACAGCTTCGATCGCTTCCGCGAGATGCCCCAGCACCTCCAGCTCCGTTTTTCCCGTGAGGTTGCCATCGGAGTCTCGGATCAGTTGGGGGCCAGCGAGTTTGGTGGTGTTGAGTTCGGAGACGATGTGCTTGATGGCCTTCAGCGTCATATCGTCTTCGTCGGACACGTATTTCGAGACGTCGACGACGTTCCTGTCGGCCCGTATCAGCGCGCTCTGCCGGGCTTCGACCAGGGCCAGCGTTTCCTGGTAGTCCTCGCTGGCCGCGCTTTTGCCGAGGTTCTCGTACTGGACCGGCTGCACCAGATCGTCGACATTCGGGGGCGGGCTGGTGGTTCCGATGCCGAGCAGATTGACCGCCGACTGTATAGCGGTCTCAGTGAACGAGATGAACGCGAGCAGGCCGGGTGAGGCGCCCTTGGGGCGGACGAGCTCGACGGTCCAGTAATTCTTGTCCTCGCCGGTTGCCGCTGTCGCGGATTTCGCCTCGATCTGCTTGCTGGTCAGGACTGCTGCCATGCGCTGGAACCGCCTCTCTCGGTAATCTCGTTCATTGTCTGCTGTTCTCGATTGTGGGAAGGGCAGACAATGAGTCAGGGGTGCGCGGAAACGAGTGGGCGGTGGGTGAATCGGTCGAATGGAGTCGGAATTGACAACACAGGTCGATGACATCCTGCGCTCGCTGAGTGCACTATACGGCGACGGCCAGCCCGCGTCCGGCCAGTCGGCCGTGATGATGCGCGATATCGCCGCCACTATGCGCGCGCACAACGCGGCCGGGGTCACCGGATATGCCGACACGCTCGGCGTGCACACCGCTACCGCCGAATCCCAGTCCCAGCGAGACGGCGGCGTGCACACCACGGTCGCCACCTCCGGTGACGGCACGCTCAACGGCCGGCAGCAGTTGTCGAATCAGCTCGCCGACTTCCGGTCCCGGATCCAGGCGATCGCCTCGATCGGCGATACCAGGTTCAGCGGTCCTGCCTTGCTGGATACCGCGCAGCGCAGCATCACCAACGCGACCAGGCAGGTCAACGCCGATGTCGACGCGGTACGCAAGCAGGCGGCGCAGATCATCCCGCCGGTCGTGCCGCCCCGCCGACGCCCTCCGCCTACCGACCAGCCGGTGTCGCGGTCGCGTGGCCGCAGGCTCCGCCGCCGCGTGTCCGTGCCCGTGCCCGCGTCCGCACCGGCCGGTGTGCGCTCGAATCCGCGCCCGAGTCCGCAGCCGAGGATGCCGCAGGCCTCGGACGGGACGCTCGGCGGCCACGCGGCAGCGGCGGCCAGCGGCTGGCTCGGCACACCGTACGTGTGGGGTGGTGGCGGCGCGGCCGGTCCGAGCGGCGGCGGTTTCGATTGCTCAGGGCTCACCCAGTACGCCGTCGCCCAGGCCACCAATGGCGAGGTGACTTTGCCTCGCACCACCTATGAACAGATCTACAGCGGATACCGAGTGCATCCGAACGATGTGCGGCCCGGAGATCTGGTGTTCCCCGGTGATTCGTGGAGCCACCGAGGTCCCGAGCATGTGCAGTTGGCGGCCGGTGGCGGCAAGGTGATCGAAGCGCCGTATACGGGTTCGACTGTGAAGTACTCGGATATGCCACGTAACGCTGTCGTCATTCGGGTGATGTGAACGGTCAGGCGTACCGTTCCGGCAGCGATCGGTGGCGGCCATGCCACCGACCGCTGCCTTCGGAAGACCTTCAGGATGAGGGGATCTGAAGGGCTCGCGTCGACGGTACCGGTACTGCCGTCTCCGGCGTTCCCGTTGCTGGGAACAGGCACGCAACCACGTTCGGCGGCATCGACAAGGTGGGTGGCGTCGGTCGCTGGGGCCGGCCGGATAGGTGGGACATGAGCGAGGGCGCTACCGGGTGTGGGCCAGTGCGCCGCCCTTCAGGGCGGTGGTGAAGGCTCACGCGGGAGGGCCGCTAAGGCCCGAGCGTGCCCTAAACCGAATCGCTCACCAGACGCTGACGGCGGGCGGGGCGGTGACCGGTAGCCGGCGGCGGCCGGCGTGCACCTCGGTGATCAGGTCGGTGTAGGCGTCGCAGAGTTGGGCGACGTGGTGCCAGGCGGTGTGCAGGTCCGGGTCGCGCGCGTCCAGGGTGGCCAGTGCTCGGCGGGCGTTAACCCACGCCGCAGCGATCCGGTCGATGACCGAACCGAGGGTTTCGGTGTGCAGGCTGGCGCCGTGGCGGTGCTGCGGCAGGCGCTGCTGGGTCCACAGGTCGATGGCGTGAATGATGGTGGCCCGATGCCGGGTTGTTTCGATGACGTCGACCAGGGTGTCCGCGGACTGCTGGTGCAGCGCGGCGAGTTCGCGAACCCAGCCGATGATCGGGTGCGGGGCATTCGCCTCGTCGCGAAGTGCGGTGATCAGCTCGGCACCGAGCGGCAGGGTCGGTTCGGAACGTTTCAGGTGTGCGCCCGCGCCTTCGACGTGCAGTCGGCGAAGGGAACCACCAGCGCTGCGTCCGGGGATGTCCGGTGTAGTCATGACGGCTCCTTCTAGCCGAGCTGTTTCTCCATCGTCGCAGCTTCCCAGGGGTGAGAACGAGTCGGTGAGCGATCCGGATTCTGTTCACTACGATGGGATCTCGACACCGACCGGGCGCGCGTAGAAATCGAGGAGCCATGGCAGACGAGCTGCGCATCGATCCGGTTTGGTTGCGCAGCCAAGCACAGGCATTGACGGCCATCGGTGACGAGGCTGCCGGCACACACAGCTGGTTGACCAGCGCACTGGCTGCCACGGACCGCTCGTGGGGGGAGGACGACCCGGGGCAGGCGTTCGCCGAGAATTACGTGGGCGAGAACGAGCAGGTCATGCGAAACCTGCAGGATCTGATCCAGCAAGAACGGGAGTTCAGCCGCAGCGTCGCCGAGGCCGCTGACGCGTTCGAGACCGGTGACGCCGAGATCGCTGACGAGGTCACTCGCGCGGACGAGGAAAGCACGCGGCAATCACGTCCGTTGAGTTGGCCACGTCCTTTGAGTTGGCCCGGGGGAGCCGGCCAGACGGTGGCCGGTACACCGGGGTATGCCGATCCCGGTGCGGCGGACAGGTCGGTGTCGCCAGCGGTATCGCCGTCGATGCCGGCCGAGTCGCCGTCGGTGCCGGCAGCTCCGGCAGCGAGTGTGCCGCAGGCGAATCCGGCGGCGGATGCCGCTCGCCAGGCAGGTAGCCAACCGCCCCCGGCGTCTCGGGCGAGTGACTCGGGCAACCCGGTAGGGAACTCCGGCACCCAGCCAGGTGCGGCGAATCCGGCCGCGGATCGACGCAACGGCGGACCCGGCAGGTCCGTCGGCCCGACACAGCCCGCATACCCCAAATGGACCGCACCGAAGCCAGGCAACCCGGTGGCCCCTGGTCCTCAGCAGGCTGCACCCGGCGGAAGCCGACCGAACTCACCATGGTCAAGTCTCGCGCCGCCCGCCGCGTCGGGCACTCCCCCGAACGCGGCACCGAGAGGGGCCGCGCCGCCCGCGCAGCAGCAGGTACCGCAGCAGGCGCCGCCCGGTGCCCCGCCGCGCCGGGCTGAACCGCCGAAACCCAAGGACGACAAGGACACTGGACCTAAACCATCGGCTGCGAACGCGAAGGTCGCGCGTGCTCTCGCCCAGCGACACGGGCTTGCGGTCAAGGGGTTCGACGGCCCCGGTCTCGACGAGCACACGGTCGCCGAGATCGCGGCGGCGATCGAGGACGTCAAGCCGAAATATCCGCAGATCGACCTGCGCGGCATCGCGATCGAACAGACAATCCCGGGCACCTGGTCGCGGATTGTGCCAAGCCGCGATGATGCCACCGGACACCGTTACGTGTCGTGGCTCGTGTTCAGTAAGGACGCCGCGCTGAATCCTGTCGACTTCGCGGAAACCATTTCGGCCGCAACGGCATCCGGGCACCTGGTGCGGGGTTCGGATGAGCGGCCGGTGTATTCGTCGATCATTCGCGAACTCGGCGCCTGCTTGGACGTCGCAGGTGATTTCGCTGCCCGGGCACGGGGGCAGCGGGCGCTGATCGCCGAGCATTGGAGCACGCTCGCTCCGGCCCGCCGCCAGGACACGCTCGCCGTGGTGGTCAGCAGCTATAAGGCCTGGCGTAATCAGTTGTGTGGCAGCTGTTTCCAGCGCGGGCAGCTGGCGCCCGAACGAGCATTGATCGAAGCATTCACGGAGGTGGAGTTGCATGCGGCCGGTGCGGTAGCGCCGGCGTGGGCGCTGCGGGAACTACTGGTACACGCGTCGCGGCCGGAAGATCCCAGCGGCGAATCGGTTGCACAATCCACTCCCTAGCGAGTGCCTATGGATCAGCGAGAGAGGGAGCAACTGCGTTCAGCCAATGATGAGCTGCGACGACGGTTCGACCGGGCCATGCAAACCTTCGAGCAGGCCCGGCCCGGCGATATCACCGCACAGGTGGCGGGTATCAGAATGACGGCGGCCTCCTGCGACCGGCTGGCAGAGGCGACTGTCGACGCCACCGGTGTGCTGGTCGACCTGCGGTTCGCGGTGGGTGCGTGCCGGCGTCCGGCGGCCGACATCAGTCGAGCCGTCACCGAGGCCGCGGCGGAAGCCCGCCGGCTCGCGATGGCCCAGACCGAAACGCTCATAGCGCCGTTCGCCGCGGTCGCCGACGAGGTCGCCGAGCTCTGGCCTGATGACGACCAGCACCGCATCTGACGGGGCAGGCGGCCGATGAGCATGCAACTGCCGTCCTGGCTGGAGAACCCGGTGTTCGGGTGGAGACTGCTGGTCGACCTGCTCCTCGGGCACATCCCGGAAGCCGACATCGACCAGATGCGTGAGCGCGCCGAATCGCGTTGGACCACCGGTGACAAGTGGATGGCACTCGCAGAGTCACATGAAGCGGCCGCAGCCGCGGCCGACGCCGGAATTCACGGCAGTGGTGTGGCGGCTACCGAGCTGGCCGCGGCACATCGCCGAATGGCCCAGGCGTGGCGGGAACAGGCCGAAATCCAGTACAGCCTCGCGAAACAGTTGTACGAGGGCGCGAACGAGTTCGAAAAGACGGCGTGGGTCATCATCATCTCCGGGATAGCACTGGGGGTGTTCACTGTCGCGGGCCTGGCATTTGCCTCACCCGTCGGCATTGCGACCCGTATCGCCTTCAACGCCAAGAGACGTCAGTTGTTGCAGGCGCTGATCAACTATTTCCGCACCCGCGGAGCCCAGGCAGCCAGTCAACGAGCCGGACTGGGGTTGGCTGGGCGCGGCGCCGGTCAACGAGCCGGACTGGGGGTGGCCGCGAAGTCGACCGGTCAACAGGCCGGGCTGGGCGCCGCGGGGAAGGTGGCCGCGGTCGCGCCCGGTGCGGCACCAAGCGTCGCGGCCACGATAGGCAAAGCCACGGTGGTGGGCACGATCTCGGGTGGCGTGATTCTCGGCGGCGCTGATCTGGCGGCCCAAGTGATTCAGATCAACGACGAGGACACCAAAGGTCACCGGGAAGAAATGGACTGGAAAGCCGTCGGGATCGCCACCGCTTCCGGTGCTGCCGGTGGCGCCGCCGGTGCGGTGGTCGCGGGCAGACTCATACCCGTGGTGGCCGGGTGGGGAACAAAAGCGGCGAGCGCGGCCGGACGGTTCGGCGGGCGGGCGGCCGGTATCTCGGTGATCGGGGCGGCCAGTGGTTTCGTGGGTGGTGTCGCGGGCGCGTACACCGGAGCCGTGGTGAGCGGGCAAGAACTGACCGACGTCATGCTGATCGAGTCGGTGGTTTCCGGCACCGCCGGCGGTTTTGTGGGAGCGGCCGCATACCTGTTCGTGCCGACCCCGCCGGCTGGGGGCGTGGTCGACCCGAGTGCGCCGGGTGCGCTGGAGGTGCTGGATATCAGTGCCGCACAGGCGAAGATCGATGCCCCGCGTATTGCCGGAGAGAGCGCGCCGCTGACAGACGGTGCGATCGAGGCGGCGATCCAGCGTTGGCGGGAGGAGGAGGCTGCGCTCACCCCGGCCCTGGCCGGGACCGGAGAGCGGTCCCCGGCAGCGACGGCACCTGCTGCCTCGGATCGGTCGGCGCGACCGCCGGCCCCCGTCGGCCCCGCCCAGCCCAAGGCCGGGGGCGGTGACCCCACGCAAGCTCGCGCCAAGAACGGCGGTGCCGTTGCGCCAGCGCACGATCCGGCTCCCGCGCTGGTTCTCGACAACGTGCCGGATGCGGGTGTCGCCGCGAGTGCGCCCGCGCAAGGTGGAGCAGTGCCGGAGGGGGCGGCACCGCCGGTATCGGGCGCCGGCCCCGCGCTCGGCGGTGACGGTGCGGCAGCACCGCGCCTTCCCGACGCGGCCGGCGGTGGCGTTGTGCCGCCGGACGGCTTCGAAAGGCCGCCGACTGCGCAGCTTCCCGAAGGCTTGGTGCGTGGTGGTGACGGTGCATCGCAACCGGTGATCGGACGAGCAGACCTGGATCCGGCCTCGGTCGCGCCGGATCCGGTGCCCGGCAAGCTGGCAACAGCCGAGCCAGCCACGACTACCGCAGACAGCAGTAACGGTAGCGTCCCGGCGAAGTCGGCCGAAGAGAGTGGCGGCAGCCCTGCGCCCGCGAACGCGAAGGCCGATGCCGGTGATGACGGTAGCGTGCCGCCGAGGCCAGTCGAAGGGGGCGGCGACAGCCCAGCGGTCGCGAACGCGAAAGCCGATGCCGACGATAGCGGCAGCGCACCGGCAAAATCAGCTGCAGCTGACGGAGACGACCCGGCAGCTCCGAACGCGAAGGCCGATGCCAGCGACCCACCGAAGTCGAAAGATTCGGCGGCACCGGATCCCGAAGCCATCACGGTTGCCAAGTCGCGGGTAGCGGCATATGAGGCGCTCGAGAATCAGCTGGGCACCATGTCGGGTGACGACCTGCGGACCATGATGCGCGAGGGCGCCTCCGACAACGCGAAGGTCTTGGCCTTCATGGAGACATCCCGCCGGGCCAGCATCACCGACCACAACCCCGCCGGCCGGGTGATGCGTTGGCAGCAGTTGCTCGGTATGGAGGCGATGTTCAACGGCAGGTTGAATGTCGATGCGGGCCAGGGCAAAACGATGATGTTCATGGCGCACGCGTGGAAGCGGGTCAGTGCGGGTGAATCGGTCATGTTCGTCACCTCGGCGCCGGAACTGGCTCGCGCCGCCCATGAGGAATTCGCGGCGGTGCTCCAGCCCTCCGGCTACGACGTGCACCGTTTCGACGCGGATGCGAAGTCACCGCCGCCGGAGGAGGGGAAAGGCACGGTATATGTCGCCACCGCCGAGGAGGTGGCGCAAGGTGTCAATAAGGGAAATCCGCCGCCGGCCGATCATGTGATGATCGACGAGATCGACGATGTGCTCAAATGGGCGAGCACGGTGTTCGTGCTGGCGAAAGGTACCGCGGAGGATTCACCGCCGGAAATCCAGAGCTATGTCAATTCGATGCACGCGTTCTTCGAGGATGCGTTGCAGCGGGGGACGGCGTCCGCGGTCGACAAGCGAGTAGGGCTGACGAAGGACGATTTCGCTCACCACGGCGGGAAGCTCCAACTGACCGAAGCCGGCGAAGCGAAAGCACGCGGACTGCTCGACGAATGGTGGCCGCAGCAGGATGGTGTCCGCAGTGCCGCCGAGCCCCTGATACAGGAACGGGCCACAGCAGCCGAAGAGCTGCGACTCCGATTGGAGTCCGAGCGGAACAGCGGCGAGACGGTACCGACAGGTGCGGAACGGACCGGTGTCGAGCAGGATCTGCACCGGTTGACCATGGCCGCGCAAGCACGCTGGGATTATCTGCCGCAGCTGAACGACGCCTACATTGTCCACGACGGGCAACTGACCTTGATCAACCAGGCCAATGGCTCGGTGATGCGAGATCCCGAAACCGGTATGGAGAGCCGCTGGGGGGACGGGCTCGCGCAGGCCTTGGAGGCCGAACACGGACTGACTGTCCGCGACGACGCCGAAGTGATCGCCCAGGTCACCATCGACCAGATATTCGGTGACAGCAACCAGTATTTCGACTCCGTGACCGGTGCTTCCGGCACCGCCCTCAGCTTGGGTGACGATGTAGTCGCAGTACCCCGCACCGATCCTTCGCAGCTGGAAGTGCATGCCACCGTAGCGGCAGACCACGATGCCAAACTGGCGAAGATGGCCGCCGATATCGCGGCCGAATGGGACAACGGTCGCGGCCGCGCCCAGCTGGCATACAGCGTCCGCAATAGTGACGCGCAGAAACTGTACGACCAGCTGCAGGAACTGGGCGTGCCCGCAAAGCTGGTGGACGCCCACACGCAGGTGCGGGAAGGTACCAATTTCAAAGAGCACTGGAAAGATATTCTCAGTGGCGCCGGTGGAGAAGGCGCCGTCACGATCGCGACCATCGCCGGCCGCGGCACCGACATCATGGTCGGCCCTGCCATGGAGGACCGCGGCGGCCTGATCGTGCGCGTCACCGAATACTCGGGCCTGTCGCAGGATCTCGACATCCAGGTGAAGAACCGTGCCGGCCGCACCGGCCCCATTTTCGACGTCGACAGCGAGACCCGTCTCGCACTCGCCCAGATGGCCAAAGAGATCAAGGTCGAATGGGACAACGGGAAGGGCAGTGCCCAACCGGTCCGTGTCCGTGACAGCAGCGAAGCGCAGATACTGCAGAACCGGCTACGCGAACTGGGTGTGCCGGCCGATATGGTCGACACCCGCGTGCCGACGGCGGACAGTGCCGGAAAAGATGGTGGCGTCACGATCCGTTTCGACGCCGACGGCAAGACCCGTTTCGGAAGCCAACGCGGCGACGCGATCTTCTACGCCGCGCCCGACGATGCCCTGTTCGCTCGGTATGACGGCACTCCGATGGAAAGCGTCATTCGCAGCACTGTCGACGAATACGCGAAGGCTGCCGCCGACCCCGACAGCCCGGAATTCGCCTCGGCCGAAAAGAAATTCGAGGGGTTGGTGCAGGTTCTGCAGACTTGGGCGGCGCAGGCACACACCCAGGGCGCGCCTGAGGAGCCGGATTCGGAAACCGGCGAGGACGCAGTGTCCGACAAGCAGGCCGCCGAGTTGGTCGCCGCTGCCGAGAATCCGGTGCCGGACCGGACCGATTGGGAGCGGTGGACACAGCGCCACGGCGATGACCTGCGCGACAAGATACACAAATCTGTCGAACCGATGCTCCAGGCGTTCGGTACCATCCAAGGATTCGAAGGGGCCCGCGACAGTTACACCAGGCTGCTCGAAGAGGCCGACAAGGCCGGCGCCCCGTACGAACACGAGGGCCGCGAGCACCAGCCCACCCAAACCGAGCGGTTGGCCCGGCTGGTGTTGCTCGCCCAGAGCGCCGGCGTGGACGTGTCGCCCGAAGTCTTCACCGGTGTCGCCGCTGCCGCGGCAGCGGCGCACGGCTCGGAGTACGGCACCCGGATCGCGTTGTTCACCAACCCAGCTCCGGGCACCCAGGTCGACGTGCAAGAGGACCAACAACAGCCACTGGTCGTCACGTCCGCTGGACAGTCCTTCGATAGCGACCTGTTCGAGGTCAACAACCCCGCCGACGTGACCATGCTGCGCGACGCCGCCACCGACCTGACCGGATTCGTGGTGCAGCCGGAGCACTTCACCGCACCGGATGAGGTGGAAACTGCGGCCAAGGAGATCCTCGAGGCCATGCTGGCCGACTGGTCCCCCGAACGCCGAGCCGCTGAAATCGATGCGCTCGCTGAGGCTTTCCGCAACACGCCGTCCGGCCGAGTGGAAGTCCGGCTGATCGACGACCCGGATGCCGAGGGCGGTGCCCGCCTGCGTTACGGGCCGGTTGAGGTGGCGACGCCGGATGAGTCGGCTACGCCGGATGCGGGAGCGACGCCAGATGAGGCGGCCACATCGGTTGAGTCGGGCACATCGGTTGAGACAGCCACGCCGGTTGAGACGGTGACCCCTGACTTGGGTGCAGCGGTGACCGATCCGGTTGAGACGGCGACCGGCCCGAGTACTGCGGTGACCGATCCACTGCTGGATCGGGATTACGGTGCGCTGTCGGAGTCCGAGCAGGCTGCGGCGTTGATCTCGGTTCTCTCGGCGGGCGGTGTGGCCGCTGTGGTTGCGCAGGACCTTGCTCGGCCGTTGCTGGACAAGGCGCGCAGGCGGGGCCGGCGCAGCGCAGACGCGGGTGCGGACTGGTATCGCCCCCTGAAGGACGCGCAGGAGAAGTCCGTCAAGCAGTGGGACAAGCGGGCGTACACCCTGATCGACGACCTGCTGGCGGGTGGCGCCGCCGAGACGGCGGCGCGGCAGCCGGCGCGGGAGTTGGTGGATCACCTGCGTCAGCACTTGGATCAAGGAGGTAAGGCGCCGAAGTGGTTCGGCCGGTTGAAGGTGGTTCTGCAGGAGTCGTTTACCGCCGCCGGTCTCGACTTCGAGGCGGTGGCGCCTGAGGCTGTCGTTGCGCCGGACGGCACCGAGCCGCCCGCGCCGGTGGTACCGGGGCAGTCGGTTCGCGACCGTGTCGACGAGCTGATCGCCCGCTTGCGTACCGGCGATGACCTTTTCGCGGACGGGGAGGCCGCGCGACTACGGAACCAGCTCGCGGGACTGCGGGAAGCGGGGAAGCCTGTCGACGAGGCCGCGTTCGCGGATCTGTCGGCGGCGTTGGGTGCGGCTCGTGCAGCGGAGCGGGCGGCGCGTGCGGGTGAGTCGGGTCGAGATTCGATGGCGGCGGATAATAGCGAGTCGTCGATTCGATCGGTAGCGGTATCGGAATTCATAGAGGAACCGGAGCTCCGTGAAATATTCGCGGATTTGACCAGTGCGTTGGGGTTTCCGGTGGTCGGAACCATCCGGACCGCTCCACTCCCGGCCGATGTTCCTGGCGAAGTAAGCCACCGAATCGAGTCGGGCCGGCTCGTGATCGATATCGTGGTGAACGAGCAACTGCTGCACCGGGATCGGGGCGCGGCGTGGGCACTGGAACACGGTGGGCGTGCGGAGTCGACGGCACGCTTTCTGGTGGCATACCTCGTGGGGCAGGCCATGGCCGGAGCGCTCGGGCGTGCGGGCACCGTACGTGCCGAGGTGGAGGCGTTCGAACACTACAGCGGGTTGAGCTTCGACCGAGATGATCCACGTGCCTTCACAGCGGGAGACGGTGTGGGCTTCAAGTTATGGCTGCGCAGCGAGTTCGGTCGCAGCGTTCGGCGCGGAGAGAACATCGATTGGAGCCTGATATTCGCCGAATCCTTCGCCGCGGCGGACACTTATGAGAACCCCGGCGATGCCATGCGAGTCATGCATGGGGCATTGACTCGAGAAGTCAGCGCCGTCCTCGAGCGGCACGAGCTTGATCTGGAACCCGGGCGGAGCGACAAGCAGAAGATCATCGATCGGGTTCGTACCGAGTTCGGTGTCGTACTCGATAAATTCGCCGACAACCCGAGAATTCAGGTACAGACGGTAGAGCAGATCGAGGCATTTCTCGAGCGGATCGACAGCGTCGACCGAACGGCCCTGCCGAACAAGATAACGGTGGGTTCGAATTCCGGCAATGTTCGTGCCGACGTTCGCAGGACAATCGACGGATCCATGGTGATGGTCCTCGATGAGCTTGTCGTAACCGAACCGGATCTGATGCAACGCTGGATGGCCGTGGAAAATGCCACAGGCTGGCACGTCCCCGGTGATCTCATCGAGTTGATCGGCCACGAACTCGGACATGTGGCGCATCTGCCGGTGGCACACCTGGCTACCGATGCGGCGGCGGACAAGGTGCTGCGCGCGTGCTTCATGGAGCAGCGCGGAATCGCTGCTATCGCAGACATTGTGGAGAGCAAATTCCAAATATGGCTGGCCGACCAGCTGACCCGCTACAGCTTCAACCCCCACGATGGGTTCCGCAACCCTGATGGGCCACCGAACTATCGGGAGGCGTTCGCCGAAGCGTATGCCTCGGTGCTTTTCCATCCTGAGGACGCGACACCCGGTGAGAAGGCTTTGGCTGGCCTGATCAAAGACGCTCAGCGATTGGCAGGAGTTCGGCCGGTGGAATCCGCCGAGGAGGCAGCACGGGTGCCGGTCTGGCTGTGGGTGGACGACCTGGTCGATGCGTTGCAAGAGAATAGGGCCACCGACGAGGTGGTCTTGCAGGCACGGGAGATGCTGGGGATGCTCCGGTTTATCGGAGAACCCGTTGGGAGCGAGCGTCTGGCGGCGGCATTGTCCGTGTATACCAATGGTGCGAATGCTGCCGCGGGTGCAGCCATATCGGAATTGGGCTTCACTCCTGTGGATTTGGGTGCGGGGCATACGGGATTCGTGGCAGGCGATCTCGCCGAGGCCGAGACGGTATTGGTGTACGCCGGTGCGGGACTGCAAGATCCAGGATCAACCGACGTATCGGGTCTCGTTGCGCTGATGGCACAAATCCAGGCCGCCGGTGCGGGGAGTGTCGCGGTGGTAGTTCCGGTGGGCGACGGTGTCTCCGGCCTGGGTGACGCGTTCACCCATGTCACTGGACGGCGCTGGTCGCCGCCGCCGCGGATTGTCGTTGTCGCTGAGAGTGATAGCGCGGTCGCGCTTGCCGCGGCGGTCGATCCGGTGTTGGCCGCGTCGATTGATGCGGTGATCGTCCAGGGGGTGGACGATCTGGCGAGCATGCGGCTCGGCTGGCTGCCTCGATGGACACCGGTGTATACAGAGGGCGCTGAGCAGACCGATTCCGGGGAGCGCAGCGGGCCGGTACCCGCCGGTGTGCAGCGGATCTCCGGAAATGTGCTCGAGCATGTTCTTCAGCAGGAGGCCGGCCAGCAGTCCGCCAACGCAGCCGGACTCCGAACTGCCCCTCCCCAACCACCCGCCGAATTCACCACTGGCGACACGGAGTTTGCCGCGAGCGCGGTCGGTTTCTCCATGGGGGAAAGCCTCGATCCCACCGGCCGACCACCTGCTTCCGAGAAGTCGGCGAGGGACGGCAGCGGCCAATCCGATCCGGCCGACGCGGACGGCAGTTCGCCCGCGCCCTCACCTGGCACCCTGTTCGCCGACCTCCCGGCGATGCTGGCCGACGAGCGATATCGGAAATGGGTGCCGATGTTGCCGCCGGAGCAGCTGAAAGCTGTCGAGGATTTTCTGCAGAGTGGGGGGAAGCCTAAGGCGACAGCAGGCCCGGAGGCCAAGGCTTACAACGATCTCCGCAATGCACGCGTGCGGTTGCTCGGATTCGAGCGCGCCGAGTCCATATTGGCCGCCGCGACGCCGCGTGTAGTCGGGGCAACCAAGCAGCACCTGCCGCCTAAGCAGGCCAAGGTTTACGAACTGCTCAAGGAGCGGGACGAGAGCCTGGAGGCCGCAGTAGATGCAACCGGATGGCAACCGGATGTCGTCAAACAGCAGCTGTATAAAGCGATGACGGACCTTGCGGAGAGAATCCGAGTCGGCGGGCTCGGTCTCGAACTCGAAGCGGTGCGTGCGGAGACCGAACTGCTGATCGTGGAGTACGTTGCCGCACTCGCAGAGTTCGGCTTCACCGAGCAATACGGGCCGGACCTCGAACAGTTGCGTTCGAAGCGCAACGAGTACGCGGACCAGTTGCCCGGGCTTCCCGCGGACTCGCCCGTGCCCAAATGGATAGCGCGGCACGACAAGATAATCGAGGCCGCGGAGGGGCTCCCGCGGCTGCAGGCCCGACTGCGCGGGCTGGAGATCCTGGACGACGCACTGGCCGAGATGTCCGCACCGCGCGAGGAGGCATGCGGCAAATACGCCGGACTCCGCGCAGCGGCCGAGGACCTGCCGGAGTACCCCGGCCCGGACACGACCAGGAGAATATCCGAGGCGCTGGATTCGGCGATCGCGGAATTGCACAGCGGATTCGCGGCGGGGGCCACCCGGCCCACCGCCGCTAGGGTGCGTGCCCTACTCGACCGGATCACGCTGTTGACCGAGGCGCGAACAGCGTCGGAATCATTTGAGCGCCTTGACCATGCCTATGAGCGGGCGCGCAAGCTGGTCACCGCAGCTGTACGAGTCGCCGACGACGCGGAATGGGATCGGGTGCTGGCGGAAGTCCTGGCCGGTGAGGCGGACAGCACGGTCACCACATCCCCGGACAGTTTCGCAGAACTGCGTGCACTGGTCGGTTCCGCGGATGGGCTCGACATCGAGTTCGTGTCCATGCATGCGGGATTCATCACCCGCGACGGAATGCGGGAACTGGTCGTTGTGACCCCGCATGCTTCCGACGAATCCAACTGGCGCACAGCGGCATTCGACGTGCTCACTACGGCCGATGCTACGAGCGATAGCGGACAGCCGCATACACTGCTGCGGCTCCTCGATGCCGACACCGGGAAATCGAAATTGGCGCGTTTCGTCGGTCGCGTGCCGCTGGTGACCGACGAATCCGGAGTCTGGCGCGACGAAGACGGCAATGCGTGGTATCTCCCCAGCGCGGACGGGAGACAGGGGCCGGGCGGGCTGCCGTGGCGGCCCACCGACTCGGACCGGGGTCGAACGACGCACGAGCCCGGGCGGGCTCGCGGCGCTTCTGGGCACGGGTTGCCGCCGGGTGCGCCGGGTGCGGGGCGTGGCCGCAGGCATCCGTTGCGGAGCAAAGACGACCCGACGGCGAAATCTGTCCTGGACAATCGGTTCGTTTCATTTGGTTCGAATCGGCGCGAACCCGCCTATGAGGGAGCATCTGTACCGGAGACTTCCGTCCCTCCGTCCGCCTTGCATCCGGCTGAGACTGTGCGTCTCGCCGGGCCGTTGGTGGAGTTGCTGCAGGGTTTGGTGGAGCATCCGGAGCGGTTGACTTCGGACGAGCTGCTGGCTGCTGCTCGTGCGGTGCGTCGGGATTTGCAGCCGCGGGATTCGTTGGAGGAGGCGGATCCGAGGTGGCGGGCGATCGACGCGGTGCTCAACGAATACGACGCCGCGGTCGGTACTTTCAATGATCCGATCGAGTACACCACTGTCCATGTGTTCACCGAGTCGGATCTGGCTAACGTGCGGCCGGGCCGAATGGTGGTGGTGCACGCCGATGGGGAAGCCGGTGTCGAGCTGACCACCGCCGTCCTGCACCGCCTGTTCCCACGGCTGGCGCCGGACCGTTTCGGTGTTTTGAACCGGATGATCAGCGACACCGTCCGGCTGGGTGATGGCCGGGCGGAGGTGAAGATCGACGGTCTGGGCCGGGAGTCGCGGGTCGATGTGGCGATGCGGCGCAGGTCGCCGCGAGGTGCGCAGATGCTTCCGGAGTCGGTGCTCGAGCATGCCGGGCTGACCGGGCTGCTGCACCCGGAGAACGCGGCCTGGCCACACGGTGTGCAGTTCACGTTCACGGTCGGTGACGACGGGCACCGGGCCGCGGTGCGTGGCGAACCGCCCCACAGCATCCAGCGGGAGCGGCACCAGTCGTCGCGGCGCCAGTGGTTCTGCTCCCCGGACAGCGCCGACATGGTTTCCGAGCGCACTCGGATCGGGTTGCGTGATCCGCAGCGTTTGCTGGACTCCCTCGGTGGCGGGACTTCATATGTGTTGCCGGAAGTGCTGGGCAACGATTGGGTGCCCGGGCATGTGGACTCGCTGGACTCGGCGGCCGATCGGGTGGTTCCCGGCGGCACTGTCCTGGTCGGTATGGATATGGCAGGAGCCGAGGCAACGCCGCGATTCGACGAACACGGCGTGGCGGAAGCTATGGACGGCCACCTTCTGGTGTTGTACCGGGACGGCGAGGGGCCGGTACGGGTGCGAGAAACCGTCAACGGCGTTGTCTACGACTATCTGTATGACCACGGGATGGTCATCCCCGGCGTGCAGAACAAGTTCTATCGCATCGTCTTCGACGGCGAAGGCCGGCCGCAACGTCCCCTGGCCGAAGGGCAGATCTCGGACGCGCTCGCGGGCCAGGACCGTCCGGTGGGGTGGTTGGGCTCGCGGCCAGGTGGGCAGGCTACAGAGGATGGCGAAGGGCAAACAGAAGCGGATTCCATCCCCGAAGACGGTGAACCGGGGCCGGATTCGGCCCCCGAATTGCGGCTCGAGATAGCCGACGATGTGACCGACGCTGATGCCGCGCAGCAGGTTCGGGAGTTCCTCGAGTATCTCGAGTATGTCGATCCGGAACGGTTCGGGAATGTCGACTGGCTTCCTTCGGTTGTGGCGGATGCGGTGGTGCGGATCGGCGGCTCGGTCGCGGTGTCGGTGGTCGACGCGGATGCCGGTCCGGAACTGGTCGTCGAGGTGTCCGGTGGTGCGGGAAGTCCACGGCTGGAGTTGCGAAAAGTCGGTACGGAGATGCCGAGCGTTGCAGCGCACGGACCGACGGCCTTCCTCACCGGGGATTATCTGAGGCGACTGCATCGGAATTTCACTCCGCAGGGTGCGGAGGCGAAGAGCCCGGAAGCGGCACTGACCGTTCTCGACGTGTTGCGGACGCGGTTCGTGCCCACCGATACGGAACTGGCCGTCGTGTGGGGTAGTGATGGCGTCGTCGCGATTTCCGCTGACGATGTATTCGAGCTCGAAGGGCGGCCTGGGTCTGGGCTGACGCTCCAGCCGGCGGTGACCCTTGATCCGGAACTCAGCAGCGAGATGGCCGGAGCGGTCGTGAACGCGCTACCGAAGGCTGTGCCCGAGGATGATGGCGGCCTGGACCGGTTCGGATATATCAGCGAGATACCGGCAATTGTGGCCGAGGCCGCACGGCAAATCGGTGGCACCGTGTCGATGTCGGTGGTCGACGGGGATGCGAAGCCTGAACTGCGCGTTGAAGTGGTGTCCGGTGACCCGGACGGTAGCAGTCGGCTGTTGGTGCGGAAGTCAGGCAGGAACTGGCCGAGCATCGA
This sequence comes from Nocardia uniformis NBRC 13702, assembly GCF_001613345.1. GTDB lineage: Bacteria > Actinomycetota > Actinomycetes > Mycobacteriales > Mycobacteriaceae > Nocardia > Nocardia uniformis. The sequence goes on from NZ_BDCE01000076.1 coordinate 109,693, forward strand.
AGCGAGTGGACCGGTTGCCCTTCTTGCTGGGGGCTATCTGGGGAAGCTGCAACGCCAGCTCTTTATTCCGGGCAACACAGCGAGGGAGCCCCTCGCGCTGAACATGCTCGACGCGTTGGTGTCGTCGGGATCGGTGCCGTCCGACGCGGTAGTGCGAGTTCAGTGGGGTACCGGCGGGTCCATGGGTATCAACGGGCCCATCCAGGTCATTGTCGAGGGAGAATTCCAGCTAGAAGGCGATATCCGTCTGCTGAGTCTCGAGCCGGTGGCGGCCGACGAGAATCGACGCACTGAGGTAGTCGGCGCGCTGCTGAACGCATTGCCGACACCAGCGCCCGAGAGTGTGCGGAGCACCGTACTCGGTGCGATGGGTGGAGGTAGTTCGGATCCGGTCCAGGTGCGTGCTGATAGAGGCGGACCGGTTGAGGTCGCTGTCGGGACCCGTCGGCGATTCAAATACCGCGCCGTCAGTAGCGCGGAATTCAAGGCGTCTGCCGGTGATCCCTGGCTTTTCGAGGCTCTCACCAGCGTTACTGCTAGGCCGGGGCGGGAAAGGCGCAGTCCCGTGTCCGGGGAGGCTGATTTCGTCACGGCGTTGCCGGATCACATCTCTGATTCTGTCCGCTCCACGATCCAGACTCTGAATGATCTGGCAGATTTGGGCGCGGCGGAAATCGAAGTGGATACCACGGGCGACCGAAGGCAGCCGGTGACTACGGTGACTGTCGCCATCGGGTCGGTCCGGGCCAGCTACGACTCCGGCCGCTCGCCGCATGCCGGCGCGGCTATGGCGCCGGCCAACGGTCCCAAGTCGGCATGGGTAGTTGAAGGTGATGCCGACGACCCCATCCTCGCTCAGGCGCTGGCGGTTTTCATTCCGGGAGCGGACACGATCGACGGTGGATTCCTCGATCTCCTTTCGGGCCAGGTTCCCGCCGATGCCGTCAGGTTCATGGACGCTATCCTCCGCGCCGGCGGGGAGTCGCCGAAGATTGAGGTGACGGTCCAGCCCGGGGTCAGCGCCGTGGTGATCATGGAATCCGGCGGTTTCCGTTTTGAGCTCGACACCAGCCGCGGTACCGGCAAGCTGGAAGCGGTGCCCGGCGAATCCCGGCACAACAACGCCATTGCAGATTTGTTCAGTGAGGTTTTGGCAGGTGAACGGTACGCGGTTGAGGCCGCATGGCTCCCGAAATGGATCAATGAGGGTCTGCGACTCCGTGCGGGCCAACCCGCCACAGCGATTGTCGAGTTCAGCGCCGATGCGGCACCGCAACTCTCGCTGAAACACGGTCGGCACCCCTGGCATACGATGCGACGGGCCGAAGACGGTGGGTGGCAGGCCACCTGGGATGCTTCTTTCGGTACCGACTGGAGCAAGTTCGTCAGGGCTGCCCGCAATCAGATGGACAAGCATTGGGGGGCGAACTGGTCCGTTCGCGGGATTGATATCGGCGAAACGATTGACACCATGCTTACTGTCAATCAAATTGGCGATTCGAACATTCCGATAACTGTGAAACTATCCGAGGCTCGATGGCCACGGAAGTTCGAGTTGTGGCCGCTCCATGGCGTACCCGTCGAACAGGTAGAAGGGCTGCTTATCGACCGCATTTCCAAGCAGGTCGAATTGATTCAGAAGGAGCGAGAATCCGCCGATGTCTTGCAGGCCGAGTCGACAACCATTTTGGACGGCGATATCCTACCTGCGAATATTGAGGAGCTTCGCGGCTATTCCGAAGCCATAAAATCGGACGAGGACATCCTGGCAAAGCTCCGCAGTCTCGTCGCGGGATCCGAGTTGGCGGGGCGCGACCTCGAGCAGCTGATTTTCAGCGTTGTCGAAAAGCTCGCGGGCAGCGCCTATCCCGCGCAACTTCATAAGCTAATTTCCGGAACCAAGTTGAACTGGGGTAAACTCAAGCGGCTTCGTGATCGCGTTTCCGATGCCCAATGGGAGGCGCTGGAAATTGAGCAACTCAGTCACCTCGTCGCTGAAGGGCTGGCGGCCGATATGGGTGTCAAACAGCTTAGCGACCGGATAATCGGAGATCTGATTGGTCCCGATGTGGAAAGCTCGATTCGGAATCAACTGGAGGAGTGGATATCGAGTCTAGAAGAATCGATCAGAAGTAAGGAAAGGTCAGTATCGGAGATAAAATACCGCCTGATAAAAGTGGGTGCTGGTGGCGCAGTCGCTCTGATGGAAGCGAAAGACAGCAGCGACTCTCGCCATCTAGAACATTTGCGGGAGCGTTTCGCTTTTCACCCCGCAGCGAAAGCGATGATCGATCAGCGTTGGGTGGCAGTGCGGAAGGAGGATCTGGATAATCAGAAATATATGCTCGATATTCTGGTGCTGATGCTGAGTGCAGATCCAGCACTCCATCGACGTGCCGAAGCATTAGGCTCCGACTGGTACTTCGACCCTGATCGCGCTGGTGGCTGGCTGGGCTGGCATCTCCCTGCGGTCAAGGAGAGCGACGATCCTGATCTATTGCTGGACTGGGTCAAGCTGATCACGCCCGAGGGGCAGCGGTGGGCGTGGGCCAGTCTCGATGACCGGCAGAAAAACCTACTGTTCGAGCATGTCACTCGGGACCAGGCGCTACGCGAATCCCAAGTGGAGGGCATCCTGTCCCCGCGGGAACGTTTCGCGAACGGCCCGCGAAAGTGGCGTCAACAGGCCGAACAGTTGGTGAAGAACTACTTCCGCGGTAAGGGCGGCGCCGAGCTCGAGAAGGAGCTGACCAGGCTGCTCACCGATACCGTGCAGGCGCCACAGGATCGGACACCCGCCGATAGCTCTGGTGCGGTGGCTGGTGGTCTGGACGTACTGACCACTGTCGGCATGCAAGCACTGTTCCCGGATCCCGGTCCGGCCGGCGGTACGGCGCAGAAGGGTCGTAAAGGCAGACAACAGCAGAAAGGTGCGAAGGCCCCGGATCCCTTCACCGTCGCTGGTTTCAACGACGAGGTACTCGGCCGGGCGCGCACCGCGCTGGCCGAAATTCTGGCCGAGGACGTGGAGGCGGTTACCTCGAACGCCGATGTTGCGCGGCAGGAGGACACTGCCCGGCAGAAACTGATCGATTCGGTGGTCGAACGAATCCAGAGTGATTACCTCGAGTCGGTGCGGACCGCGGACCTGAGCGAGCGTGCGTCGGCGTGGACGCTGGAACTGGCGGGGGATCGCGGGTGGTTCGAGGAGGCTGTCGCGAATCTCGAAGCGCACCTTGCCGAGGAGCGGTCCAAGGCCGATGCCGAAGTCCGACGTCTCTTCGGCGTCGAGGAGGTGACCAAAGCATTCTTCGAGGCGCTCGGCATTGCCGTCTTCCGGGCATTGCGCGCCGACCAGCCGGATGCGGTGCGGGCTCTGCTCAGTGCTTTTCTGCTGCAGGCCCGGGCGATCGAAGCGGAGTTCACCGGACCGTACGCGACGTGGTGGGCGGAGATGGTGAATGGCGTTATCACCGCGCAGTTCGGTGACCGGACGCTCGATGAGATAGCGGAGATGCTCAATAGTGCCGATGCGGAGGTCAGGGCGCGCGCCAAGCTGCTGTTCATCGAGATCGCGGGTGCGGAGCAGACCGTCCAGCTTTATCAGGCGCTCCTGGGGGAGATGACCGCGGTATTTTTCACCGATGTGGTGCATCCGATGCAGGCCGACCTCGACCGGCTGAACAACCCGCCCAAGTTCCTGATCGAACGCAAGAACGGCGACTACCATCAGTACACCTCCGCCGGTAACGAATTCCTGGTCAGTGTGCAACTGTATTTTGAATCCCGAGGTATCAAACGCCCCGACATTCTCGATATCGACGAAGGTAACCAGGATGTCAGCGAAGTCTATGAACTCCTCGAGAAGGTAGCCGCCGAAACGGAGGGCTGGTCGACCAGCTGGGAATGTCACGAACACGGTGGAACGTACGAAAAGCATGGTCGCTGCACTGAGCCGATAATTGTATTTGACAATAAGCAGCGCAAACGGGAAGTCCCATGCAACATTCCGGCGAGTTTCTATCTCAACTATCCAGGATATTCGTTTCCCGTTCCCGAAACGGTCGGTGTCGACCAACTCGAGGGCGGATCAGTGTACTGGTCCTGCGGCGACGGGCACCCCGGCGAGTTCAGTGAATCCGGTCGCTGTACCGAATGTGAAGGCTATCTGACCCGTTATGCTCATTTTCCGGCGGGAAAGCTCCGGATCCGCGAAGAGGATATGTTCTCCTGCGTGGGATTTGATTTCGGGACGTATGTCCGGAACCTCATGACCAGGCTCCGCAATGAAAATACCTTGAATTTCTCCTCGCTACACGCCAGTTTCGCCGGCCAGCAGCGTGACGTGCAGATGTTGCTGAAACCGTTCGGCTTGGCACATCACGTGACGAACTACGACTACGACCACGAGAAGGCGACGCCGGCGCAAATCATCGCCGCCATGCACAGTGCCATGCTATTGAGCCTCCAAGAGGGGCTGGACAAGATCAAAAACGACACCCAGACGCTCACCGGGTTCGCCACATTCCTCCTCGAGGGCGCCTGGACCCCGCTGGACGGTGACCTGGGTCTGGCGCGGAAAGCTCTGCAGGATGCGGAGAGCCGCGCCACACAGCTGTCACCAGACGCTCAAGCAAGGTACATCGAGGCTCTGGAAGGAGCTGCGCGAAAGGCTAAGGTTCCACTGCCACCGAAACCGTTTCAACACGTCAAACTATTCGGCGGGGATCAGCATGCGTACGGAGCAGGCGGCAATGTAGGCGGTGTCGACGATATAGTCGCTCAGGCGGCGCGTGCGCAGGAGAAGCGTGACAATGCTGCGCGAGCGCAAGGCCGTAGCTCCAAACCTTCCGGCTCGCCTGGGAGGCCAGCCAATCGGACGAGGCCACCGGGCCAGCGTCGCGTGGCGGACTCACCTCCCGCACAGGATGCGCGACCAGCGTCGCCATCAGTGCGATCCCAACCGGAAGCTACCCCAGAACCAGCGGCGCCGGCTTCGACGTCGGGCCTGGAGCGGTGTGCCCGGCTGATGGCGTCGCTGTCGCGGCTGCGGGGGGCGGGGGTGCCGGGTCGGACGTTCCCGGAGGCCGGCCAGGTCGAGGCGGCTGGGGCCTGGGGAGAACATTATGCGGCGCAGGTGAATGCGGGGTGGGCGCCGCAGGCGTACGGGTCGTTGCGGGAGTTCATAGCGTCGGTTCGGCATCAGCCCGTGGGGTTCCGGGCTGAGGTGGCGTTCGAGGTTATTGACGGTGAGATGGGTGCGGAGGGAAAGCGTTCGCACATCGTGGAGATACGTCATGATGCGGACCGCGGGTGGGTGGTTTTGGATACCGATCCGGAGATTCTGGGTGCGGAGAAAGCTGCTGAGCTGGAGCGTGCGCTGTTGGCGGGGCAGACGGATCTGAGCGGTTGGGAGATCCCGTTCGACCGCTATTTGGAGATCGGTCCGAAGGAGGCGAAAGAGCTGAAGGAGGGGGAGGGATGGGTGTCGGCGATTCTGTATCACGCGGAGACCGGGCTGCCGTTGTACGCCTACGATCCGCACAGCATCCATGGGCCGATACACATGCCGGCCGGGCCGGACGTTGGGCCCGACCCCTTTCGCGGCGACAGGTGGCCCGAGCCCGAGCCGCCACCGGACGGCCAGCAGGCCACGTCTGTACTCCTGGCGGAAACAGAGCTGTGGGCGCACCTGAACGAGGTGACTGAGCAGGGCATGAGCGCGGTTGACGCCGCGGGGGCGCAGGCACGCGTCATCGCCAGCTGGTTCGCCCAGTCGGAATTCTCCGAGGAGGAGGTGCGGGCCCTGATCCGGACTCCCCATCTGTTGCAGGTGCTGACGCAGGAGGGGATCCCGGAGGCCGTGCGCGACTGGGCAGTGCGTTGCGCACTCCAGGCGGCGGACGCGGGATCGGGGCCGGAACGGTCGGCGGCCAGGACGTTGGCCGACATGGTGTCGGGCCTGGATGAGGCGTTGGCGGGCGCACAGGTGCCGGTGCGGCTATTGACGGTCGACACGGAGACGTTTGGGATCGCCGCTAATGACACGATCCTGGCCGATGCGGGCATGTTCGAGGTGGCGGTAGGCGACATCGATACCGCGGACGAACTGGTCGAGCTGGTGTTACCGCTGGACGCGTCGCCGAGTGAGGTGAACGCGGTGCTGCGGCAAGTACCCGCACTGTTCCGCGAAACCAATGCCGCGGGGCGGTCAGTGGCCGTGCTGGTGCGGGCCCCGCTGCCGGTAGGTGCTGACGTGCGGCAGGTCGACCAGGCCGCCGCCCGGTTCGCGGAACGAGAAGCGGCGCGGCAGGCGATCCGGAACCGATCCGGCCGGGCCGCCGGCCCGGACACGACGGTGGTCGCGCTCGGCGCCGCGGCGCGCCTGCTGCCGTCCGCGCAAACCGCGTTCTCGCAGGCACATCGGATACTCATCGAATCCGGCTGGCTGCCGAACGTCGTGGATCTGCTGGGTTCCGCCCGGGTCGGTTCGTTGCCCGAGGGTGATCTGTCGGCGGAGTCGAACCGTGGCGTGATCGTCCGGGCGACGGCCGGCCAGTTCGATGACCAACGGGGCCACGACCCGACCGGGCTGTATGTACCCAACGATCTGTCCGGGCTTGCCGATTTGGAGGCGGGCGAACGGGAAGGCGCTGATCTCGCTCCCGCCGAACGTGGGAGACTCGAACACGCCCTCGATCTTTCAGACCGGGAGGTGGCGGACGGTGGGGGCGCCGCGGACGTCGCTGATTTGCTCAGGGCATTGGATGGCTGGCCATATAGCACTGCCCAGCGTGCCCAGGCCGCGGTTCGGCTGTTGCTGGAGTACGGGCTGCCCTCAGCGGGTTACGGGCAGTTGGCGTTCGCGGTCGCGGGCACGCCGGGTTCTGAACGTTTGGTCGTTCGGTTGCGCACGTCCGCGACCGAACGCCTGCAGACGCCTGTGCTGGATGGCCCAGACAACCCGGTTCAGCTGGTTGCACTGCTGGCGGATCGGTCCGGGTCGTATTCGGTGGATTCGGGCACGGTGGTGTGGTTCGAACTGGGCCTGCCCGCCGGTTCCAGCACGGGGACTGACACGGCCCCGGGGCTCGGAGCGGGGCCTGATGGCTTGTCGGAAGACGCCTTCCTAGAACTGGATCAGGACTACGCGTTGATGGCCGAGCTCGCAGCTGCGCGCGGCGCGTTGGACGAGTGGGAGGACGATGAGCCGGGCGTCGACGGCGAGGATGATTGGCTGGGCGCCACCACAGGGCTGAACGTTCCCAACGATCCGGCCGAACTTTTCGAGACCCAGTCACCGGAGGTTGTGCACGAGCGAGGGGACACGAACTCGCTTGCTGAGGTTCGGGAGATTCCGATCGCCAACGGCGACCACGGAACTGTGGCGGCTGCCCGGGATGCGATCGAGGAGTTGCTTACCGCCTGGACCGGCAGTGACCGCGTCGAGGACGTTCGTCTGCTGGCCCACGAATTGGTCACCAATGTGCATCGGCACGCCGGCACAGACGGAAATTTCCGCGCGATAGTCACGGGAGAGCCGGGCCACCGGACGCTACGAGTCGAGGTGTCGGACAAGAACCCTACGGTGCCAGTGCGCCGAGACACGGACCCCGAGTACGACTTCGGGCGTGGCATGCCGCTCCTGGATGCATTCTCCGACCGCCACGGCGTCGATACCCACGAATCCGGCGAATACCGCAAAACCGTGTGGTTCGAAATCTATGAAGCTCCGCCCGCCGACGTGTCGGACGAGAACCCCGGAGATCCCGCCGCTGGTGACAAGCCACCGTCGAGCTCGGGGCAACCCGCGGACCCGCCCGCCATACCACGGGAAACCCCGTGGACCTCCCCTGCCGAGCCATCATCCGGTGTCGAGCAACCGCCACCGTCCTCCACCGGAAAGGACACCGCCGCGGTCGCGGAGCCGAGCCCGGTGGCGGAACAAGCCACGACACCGTGGACCCGGCCTGGTGGGCAATCGGAGGGTGACCAGGCAGAAGCGCGCCGACAGCTCCGGCGTCCCGTTTCGTGGGGCCCCCCAGGGCAGGAGCATTATGCACCGGATGATGACCGGAGATTCGCGCCGCAAAGTATGCCTGGGAACGGGATTCCCCGCGGGTGGTTGAATCCGCCGAGGCGAAGCGGTAGCCATGCGCAGAGCCCGGTGCCTGGGCCGGGAGACGGCGGACTGGACTCGGTGTCCGCGTGCATCAATCTGCTGGAGAACATCTACGGACTAACCCTCAGCGGGTTCGACGGCCTCACCCCGGAAACAGTCGGAGAGATCACCAAAGCGGTGCACACCGCGCGGACCGCGCACCCTGACCTCGACCTGCGAGCCATCCGGATCGGGTCGCTCGAATGGGGCGATGTTGTCGGATACGATTCCGGCACACTGACTATCAGTGACGCCTGCGTAACCGACCCCGCCGGGCTCAACGAGGCATGGGCCGACCTGGTCACCTACGAGGAACGGATAGGTGTACCCGACCGGCCGATCTACGGTGCGGTACTCAATGAGCTCGGTTACGGTGTGCGCGGGTTCGACGCCGAGTCGGTGCGGGGCGGCATCAGGGAGGCGCTGGCCGAACGGCACCGGGCAACAGCACCCGATGAGGACTATTCAAGCTGGGTGCAAGAGCAGTTCCCGCCCGGCAACTTTGACGACTACGGCGAACTCGACCTCGACCGCGCACTGGCGCAATCGGTCGCGGCCGTCCTGCACTCCGACATCCACCCGACCGAAGGGCAACAGGCCCTCCATGACCTGCTCAAAGCGGCCGGTGGCCTGACTCAACCTGGCTGGCTACTCGAAATGCAGGACACTGCACGGGAATTCGCCACCAATCTGGGTTCCTACGGGTTCGCTGCCGTACTGACCGGCGCGCTCGCCGCCAATCACTACCGCGCTCAACCACGCTCGACCGGTGACATCGATTTCCTGATCCGCCCGACCGGGACCGCGACTCTGACCGAACTGGTGAGCTCGCTCACCGAGGACGGCTATCAGGTCGACATCGAGTCCCGCGACGGCGAACCTTTCGTGCTGCACGTGCACGGAGACGGCGTCTCTTACGATCTGCTACCTCCGGATACGGCCTTCACCAGGCAGGCGTTCGACAACGCCGTCGACGGCCGACTGCGGGCCGAGGATCTGATCATCTTCAAACTGATGGGCGCCCGGTTCAACGACATCGACGACATCCGCTCGATTCTGGAAGGCCAGAATGCCGTTGATTTCGGCCACATCGCAACCTGGGCTGCGGAGCGAGGCGTCGAGACGGAGTGGGCGATGCTGGGCGGTGCGGAGGCCGCCCGCGACACCGAGGACCCGGGTAGTGCGCCTCAGTCGAGCCAGCCCTCTGGCGCGCCGGCGAATCAGGTTACTGACAGCGAAGTTTCGCCCCGGGGATTCGTTCCGTCGGGCGCTGCGCCGGGTGCCGCGCCCGACGGTGACAGCAGGTTCGCGCCGCAGAGTAGCTCGTGGCGGTGGTTGACCGGTGTGGATGTCACACAGAACGAGACGTGGGCAGCGAAATGGTCGGGCCGATCATTACGAGAGGTTACCCCGGAAGATCGGGAGCGGGCAGCTCGAGTCCGCGACCGGTTCAACGCTGAGCTGAGCAGACGCAAACGGGCGCTGGGCTTTTCGGAATCGGATCAGGCGCCGGCCCGGCTGTATGCGGCGGTGTGGAACGAAACACTGACCTGGCGTGACCAATGGCGGTGGACGTGGGGCGCGTCGAGTGAGGTTGCCGCTCTTCCTGGAGTCAGCAGCCACTGGCGGGATTTGGCGAGTCGGTATGAGCTGCTGCGTTCCATCCACCGGTTGGAACGAGCGCTGGAGAGCGGCGAGGTCGCGGGGCGCGAGCCGAATGCGTCACAGCTGATGTATATGCCGCAGCATGATCTGGCACAACGTGAAGCGGTGCTGCAGGCGTGGGTGCACGCCAGCGAATGGGGAAAGCAGGCCGGTGTGCCAGTGTCTTTGGCGCGCGTGGATTGGGCGTCCGGGCTGGTCGAGTTCCAGTTCGGGCGGTTGGAGGACGCCGAGAGGCTCGACGTCTACCGGATCGCGGTCGATGTGGACGAGTCCTCGCGGGCGCTGGCCGCTGCTGCCGCCGAACATTCACACGGGCCCGCACAGCGCGTATCTGTGGTTCAGATCGGTCTCGCTGTCGCACAGGAAGATTCGCGTACCGCCGCTGCCGCGGCCGCCAGTGTCGACGACCTGGTCGAGACTGCCGGAGTCACCGCGTTCGCCGAGGGCAACATTCAGTACGTCCCGATGGGTCGCGATCACCTCGACGCGATGATCGACTCGGCCAGAGCGGATCCGAGCCGAGGGACCGGTCGGCAATCACCATCGAGCGCACCGCACTGGCTGACTCGGGATAGGTACACCCCGCAGCGATGCGCATTACTGGTCTGGGGTGTCGCCTCGGCGCTGTCCGAGGATCCCCGGGGACCGCAGGCGCCTACACCCGAACAGTTCCAGGAAGCGATCCTGGGTGTCGACCTGGCCGCCGAACTGAAATCCGGATGGGTGCAGCTGCCGGAGTACGACGACCTGCTCGATTGGCTCTCCGGAGAGGAGGGCAGGTTCGCCGCCGTCGCCCACAATGGCCACACCGTGCTGCTCCGCAATGTCGACGGCCGCCCGATGATCCTCGATCCCGCCGATGTGGACGGCGTCGATGTCGACTTCGTCGCGGGCCACAACGATCCGGACACCGTCTACCGGGAGCTGTTCGACAAGTGGGGGCGTGAATTCACCGACGAGGACAAGAGGTCAGGTGCGGCACTGGCATTGCTGTTCGGTCCGGACGGGCGGCGATGGGTGGAGGCCGGCGCCACCCCCGGGACCGAACTCGCCTTCGTCAACGGGTACGTCGCCACCGACGTTCCCGGGTTGTTGCGCGGGACAACCGTCCTTGACGAGCGCGAGGCTGTTGATCTTCCGGTGCGAGGGCAAGGACGAGTTCGACCCGGTCTGCCTCAGTTCAAAGACGGACCAGGACACCGAGGGCTTCCTGGGGCTGCTGTGGGCTTCCACCACGACATGAACGGCAGGCCATGGGGCGCGGACCGCGATAGGCCAGGTGAGCCTCCGGTCCGGTCGGCTGACGGGCGGATTTGGGGTCGGCCTATCGTGCGGATGGATGAGCTCGATGGAGCGCGTGCGGATTTGGCGCGATTGCTGGCGATGGACTCCGCAGCATTGCCCACGATGCAGCTGCTGCGGCAGGCTCTTATGCCGATCCGGCAACTACTGGACGGGCTGGATGACGAAGCATTGGGAGAAATCGGCGCGACACTCGTGGCGCGGGAGCTCCGCAATTGGATCGGCCAATGGATAACCGCCACGATGGGGCTGCGTGCGGCAGGTACGGACCCCGGTCAGCGAGAGCATTGGTCAAATCAGGTGGTCCTTCTTGAACGTCACCTGCCAAGGCTGCTCGGTACACCTGAAGGTCGCCAGTGGAAACCGAGGAGGTTGGGCACTGATCCGACAGCTGAACTGCGTCAGCTGAGCGAGCAGGCCCGAACGTCAGGGCTCGTTCCCCTTATCGATGCGATAGAGAAGTTCGTGGATATGAACAATCGAGCGGAACTACAGGGGGACAATAACAACCTCACAAGCGCATTCGAAGAGCGTCACCCCTACACAGTGCTGAATGTACTTAACGATGAACTGAACCCTAGGCAAGCTGATGCATTCGCACAAATTTTCCACAAACTACTGACCCGGCATCCGATTCAGCTGTCCGAGATCGTACTTGTCCTCGATGCCGATGAAGAGGACGTGACGGCCACTGCAGCTCCGATCTTTTTCAATGGTAATGTTTCGGCGAATGCTATCAAATTCAAATTTGGACCGGGGGTAGCGGCGACTGTCCTCGATGAAGAGATACGCAGTATGGCCACTCGGATTTTTGCTCGCGCAATGATATTTTCGGGACGGTGGCGCGCTGAAGCGCATGCGATCCGCGATCTACGAAGAGCCTATAGGCAGACTGGCTTCACCGACACTGAGGCCGAGTTCAAGAATTGGACACGCACACAGTTCGACGACGAATATTTTCGCGTCGACGGTTCATTGCTGATCTACCGGGCACTTATAGACTCGTTCGAAGTGGTGGAGCGCGATGATCCGGGCGGTCGGGTGACTGTCGGTCAGCAAGTGCTACACCAAACAATGGCCGATGCGGCGCGGGAGTGGGATGGGCAAAATGAACTCGCACTCACGCGTCCGCCGACTGAAAACGAAGAGGAAGCGTGGCAGGAAAAGCGTGAATTGATCAAAAGTTTAGAGATCGAGTTCGGGTACCAGTTCATTGGTTTCGACATGTGCGATGTCGAAATCGAAACCATACAAGATTTCGCCAAAGAACTCCGACATCATCGCGCAGAGCTCGGTGATCTCGATTTGTTTAAAATCAGCATTATTCCGTTGAATGTCGGTGAAACGGCCTATGTGGAGCCCACGCCTGAGGGGATTGTGTTAAATTGGAGCGAACGATCTGCGATAAATAGAGAGCTTGCAAGACAGACCAATGAGGACGCTGTCGATAGCGGGCATTCCGATGGGCCGCGCGATGAATTTTACGGGCGGACGCTAGGTAACGAGATTGGCCACGCTGCCCAATTATATTCGCGCGGCGGTAGCAAGAATCCTGAATTTTCTATGTTTCGACGGGCAAAGGAGGACTGGGATGCAATCCTACCGCAGCTTGTTGAAGGGTACTTCAAAAACTACAACAACGTACCAGAACGCTTGGACGACTTCGAGTGGCACCTTTATTCGCTGTTGGGTGAATTAGGTCGCTACAGCTACAAACTGCCCAACGGTAGGTTTATTAAGAATGACGAGGACAAAAAGCTAGCCAATCTCGATCTCCCGGAAGCATTCGCCGAAGCCTTCACCGCAGCGCGGTGGGGACAGGCAACCGAATTGCAGCGGATCATGGCTGCTCACCTGACGTTGGAGGCGAAAGCCGAGGTTGAACGTAGACGCCGGGCCGCGGACGGTCCGCCTGGACAAGGGGCGCTGACACCACCGTCAACAGATCGTCAAACGCAGCACGGCCCACGGCCAAAGCTGGGATCACGCGCCATCGATGGATCCACCGGACCGGAAACGCGTCAGCCCCATCCGGAGACGGCCAAGCCAGCGAGCATTCCCCCGGGACGCGAGGCGCCGAGTGAGCGGCCTTCGACTGACACGCTGCGCGACCAGGTCACCACCGTGGCTGCCGGGCAGGGCCCGGGCCGATCCCGCGGCCATTTAGGTACTGCGCCAGCAGGTCTTGCCGAATTGCGTGCTGCGCTGTGCGCCAACCTGACCGCCGCGTCGCTCGATCCGGAGGAAGTGCTGGACAATGCGACGTCAACGCAGATGCTGGATGCTCTCCGCGCGCTCACCGACGACCAGCGGATCGTGCTGCAAGGCCTGCGAGTAGGGCGAACGACAGCCGAAATCGCGGTAGAGCACCGCCGTAGCGACAAAGCGATTACCGACATCGCGGACCAAGCGATCGCCCGCGTCGTCACGGTAATCGCGAACGCCCAGCAGGATTCGGATCCGTTACCCCGAGCAATGGCCGAGGTGACGCCTTGGCAGCTACAGAACGCGCTCGACCAGATCGGGACGCAACAGCGGCGGGTCGTCGTCGGTCTGTTCCGGAACCGAGAGTCGCCCGCCGCCATAGCGAGAGCGCTGGGGCTGGACGAGTCCACGATCATGCTCATAGCGCAGGGCGCCGTTCGACGGATGGCCGTTCACGTTGCTGCTGAGCAGCATGAGAACGTTCGGCTCGTTCGTGCAGAGCCAACCGAACAGGTACGGCACGACACCGTGTTCGCCCCTCCGCCCGATGCGAGCCTATTCCTGATGCACGTTCTACGGCGGTTGGACGAGTTGCACCTGGACCAGCCCATCCACCGGATCACGGATTCCGCCGACGCCGACCCAGCTCCCGGAAAGCGGAAGGCAGCAAAGCAAGTCATCCACAGGTTGACCGGCCATCAGATCGACCTACTGCGTCTGCTCGCCGCAGGCATGACGAACCCGGAAATCGCCGTGTATCTCGGCATTTCCGTATACGCGGTGCAGGAGCGCATATACGGCATCGCTCGCGAGTTGGGCACCTCGGGTGCCCGGAAGGGGTTAGTGGAGACGGCGCGGCACCGCGGCATCATCGGCAACGGGTCCGACTTGGTGCCCTTGGACCGCCACACACAGACCGAGCCTTCAGACGATTCGAATGGGCCGACGACGTCTCCAACTCTGACGAAATCGCCGGCTCCCGCGGGTCTGTCGGAACGTGAATTTCAGGTGCTCACATTGGCGGTTCAAGGATTGTCGAACTCGGGCATCGGGCAGAGACTGGAAATCACGCCACATACCGTCGAGCACTATTTAACTCGCGCGGGCCACAAACTCGGCACTCGTGGGCGGGCCTCAACGGTAGCGGAGGCAGCGCGACGGGGAATCGCCGCCGAATCCGAACCGTCGGATCCGTCGACACCCCGCCGATCGGCGATGTCGACGGCAGGCGTGATAACACCCAAGACATACCCTGGCACAGCGGACGACGTGCTGGATTCCGCCCCCAGCCGCGCCGCGCGCAGCGACGGAATCGCCCTGCCGAGCATGCCTTTCGCCCAAAGAGGACTTCCGCCTGAGGGTCCGACAGCATTCCACACCCCACCGGGCCGTGAACCCGGTACGAGCCGGGACGACTCCCGTTCCGCCACCGTCGATCCAACACGAAACATGGTGGTACCAGGACACGGAGCGGACCTCCGTCCACCCACTGACCACCGGGTCGATCATGCCGAGGTATCCGAATTCGATGAAACCGGACAGGATTTCGGCCCGGCCGGGAGCGCAGCGGTACATGGGCCCCCCGGCCCGGAGCACACCGGACTCGACCAGGTACCGGCGACGTCCCGACAGGACTCGTCCTCCGGTGCGGATCGAACGGGGGATTCCGGTTTGGCGCATGTCAGACAGCGCGCGGAGGCAAATCTCGGCGAGCTCCGACGCAATCGAGATCTCGCCTCCCGGCTGCTGGGTTTGGACACCACAGCAAATGACAACGCATTGTTGCGCGAAATCGCGGCAACACATCCGTTCGACGATTCCTACGCATACCGCACCGGCCCCCGCGGCAAGGAACTCATCGGCGACATCGAAAGACATCTGATCGCCGAAGACCAAGTCCACCGTCTCAATGGTGCTGCCAGAGACCTACTGCATGCCCAGGTATTCGTGGCGCTCTTCGGCGGAAACGCAAACGCGGAAGCTACCCGAGTAGCGGAAATGCTGCAGACAATCCGGAAGAGTCCGGACGTGCTCGGCGGCGCCGCTGCCACGTCCGTTCCCTACGACGACCGCGCGGCAGCGGCCCGCGTCGTCAACGATCTGTACCGAGCGGAGGTGATATCGCATTCCGATCGACCAAGCGCCTCGGGCAAGCTCAGCGAAGCCGACTTGGAAGCAGGGTCGCGAGGCACATTCACACAACCGATCACTCTGGGCCGCATCGGCGCCATACTCGCACTGTTCGGGGATGACGCTTCGGTTGTTGTCGACGGCGGTGGCGAGCATGCGCGGCCATTCGTCCTGTACCGCTACGACGACAAGGTCGTACGGATCGACCCTGGCGCGGACATCGTCGTGGATCGGTTCCTGCCCGACAATGACGCACCGTCCGCGCGGGCCCTGTTCTTCGACGGCACTGGAAACCCGGTACCCACACAAATATTGGACTGGATCAACACCACCTACGACATCGAGTATCCGTTCCGGTTGGCCGCGGATCCCGGGGTGTCCGGTGATAGGGAAGTCGCTCCCGGAATCTGGGGAGAATTCGGAGCGGCAGGCGTAATGATCAGACACGTCGACAGTTCCGGTACCGCCAGATTATTGGTCGTGAAATCTGCGCAGGGCTATTCCCAGGGGAATTTGCAACTGCCCGGTGGCGCTCTGCATTCGAAGGAATCTCCCGGTCAGGGCGCCACCCGTGAACTCATCGAAGAACTCGGCGTGCGCGAGGCCGAGGTGCGGGAACTGCGACTGGTCGACACATGGGTCAATCGCGCACGCCAGCGCAGAGCCCGAGATTGGACCTACACCATCTTGCTCGCCGATGCGCCCCGCCAATTCGACCTACATGCCGATGGCATTGAGACCGAGTATGCCGCGTGGCTGACCCGTGACCAGCTGGCGGCTGAGGCCGCCAACGGCGGAGTCCATTCCGCGCTCGCCGCGGACATACCCGCTCTCCTCGAACTCCTGGATTCCCGACCACCTGAGCAGTCGTGGAGTCCACTTGCCGCATTCCGAGCGGTGCCCGAGATCCGGGATAACTACCGCTATAACGCGGAACAAGTGCGACGATCCCATCCCGGCTTGGATGAGCGCCTCATTCCCGGGTACGTCGCGATCTACAGCTACACCACCAACGCTTACTTCGACGAGATGAATGCGGCACTCCGCTCCGGGGATCCCGCGCGAATCAGCGCCTATTTCCACCTGGTACAAGCCATCACTTACGCGCTCGGAACACTTCCCGTGTACAGCGGTGTGGTGAAACGGCAAATATACGTATCGCCCGGCGGGATCATCCGCTTGCTGAAGAAGTACCGGGAATTGGAGGTGATTACGGAACCTGCGTTCGTCAGCGCCAGCAAGGACAACGTCGCCTTTCCGTACGAAAACGTGGAATTCATCATCCACTCCGCGACCGGCCGAGACATCTCCAGCATTTCTTCGGCTCCGAAGGAAAACGAAGTGCTGTTTCCCCCGGGCACTCATTTCCAGGTCCTGCGGCGCCCGACCCGGAAAAATAGGGCGTGGGTTATCGAACTGATGGAGGTCAACTCCGCGAACTCGGCCGCGACCAGACCTGCAATCGATCGGGGCGCACCCGACGGCCAGCCTCACCAACCCACCTCGACCCACCAGGTCGACACCAAGTCGGTGTCCAAAAGGTTCGCCTCCGACGAGGAGGCCCGCCCGGGTGCGGCGAACCCGTCCTCGAACACAATCGCCAGTCACACGATCCTCGACGATCACCCCCTGGACGACGGCATCCACCTGAAAGCGCCCAGCCGCAGCGAAATTCGCCAACTCGGTGAGGTGCAGGCCCAGGGCGGTGGATGGACACGCCGCCCGGCCGATCAGCACGCCGAAACACCTTTGAACACGACTCCGTGGAGCCGGACCGACCCCCACTCGGCCGAGGACGCGATACCGCTGTCCCCCAACGAGACCGCAGCCGCACCCGATACGGATCCGCACCGGCCCGGCCCAACCCCTCAACCCGACACCGAGGATGTATCCGGCGCCCTCATCGCGCACACAGCCAAGGGAATGCCTGGCATACACAAGGATTCGGTGGCTGGGCTGGTGACGCGCGCCAGTACGGACGGCGGCCCCGATGCCCTGGTGCTTCGGGCGGTGGAGGCCCGCGGACCCTCGCATCTCGAACTGAGCAGCGCCGTGCGCAGTCCGTTCGTCATCGAGTTCGAGGCCGCAGGCCTCACCATGCGGGTGCGGATCGTCTACCGCGTCCACGACGACGGGCGGGTGCACGTCGTGATCGCCCACCGCGATCCGGATGTCGACAATCCGGGCTTCGACCGGGCGCGCGCCATGATCGACGCGGCCTTGCTCAGCCGATTCCCGGATCGCGCAATGCAGATCTCCGAGAATTTCGAGACCCGTGCCGCCCATCTCGAACGCGTACTCGGACCGCAGTCCACCGACCCGGCCGAACCGATAGATCAACCCGAGCGCCGAGAACTTGTCGTGCGCAATCACCCCGCCCGCCCCGGTGAGCACTATGCGCACTCTCGAGCTGCGGCCGAGGCGTGGGACTGGATGGCCCGGCAACTGTCCGGCTGGCCCGCCACGCGGCTCGATGACGCCGGTCTGGCCCTGGCCGATGTGGTGGAGCACGCGTTGCGCGATACCGGTGACGACGTCCGAGTGGTACTTGAGGTCATCGGAAAGCCGGGAGCCCGCCGACTTCGCATCGGTGTGCACGACAGGGGAACCGATCTGCCGCCCGACTACGTACTGGAGGACCCGGTACACGGTCGCCTCGACGTGCGGCTCGCCGACAACGCCTCGGACTGGAGCCGAGAGGTATCCTTCGACGTAGTCGAGACACCCCCGCTACCGCAGTGGCTGACCGAGGCGCTCGCCCCGATCCGCCATGTGTCGCTGAGCGCCGACGGTGAGCACGCGATCGCGGTCCGCTTCCGGGACTTCGCGAAATTCGCCAAGGCCCTCGCCCCGTTCTGGCCCACGCAAGCCCCTCTTCATGTCGCCCAGGACACGATCGACCACCAGTTGCGCCACACCGGGCGAAGGAATCACAGTCGCCTCTATGCCGGCCAGAGCAACGTCGAACCGGCGTACGTCGTCGTGAGTTCCGGTGACGAATCGATCGAGCTGTCGATCTACCCGTTCTGGGACCAGGACGCCCGCGACGCCCTGCGCCGGTTGGACCTCACCGGGCGCGGGGATGGGATTGTTCCGCTCGCCGACTTCACCCACGCGATCATCGAGCGGCGTGGCGAAAGGTTCGCATCGGACAAGGAGGCCCGCGCTTTCGGGGAGCAGCACGAGGACGACCCCCTGGGCAGGGACGATCCCGGCGAACCGAATGATTCGGCAGTGCCGGAACAGCGTGGCAGCGTCGATGCTCGACATTCGGCATCCCAGGACGAATCCACCGATGCGGCACCCGATACGTCCGGCTTCCCTGTCGGCCGAGTCGCTCATGGCGATGCAGACAGCGGCGCGAGATCCACCGAGGAGTTCGCAGCGCGCCCCACCAAAGCCGAACGCTCCGGGCCGCCCGAGCATCCGGGGCAAGCTCACGTTCCCGCCGTCTACCCGGGCGAACAAGCCGGTCGCTCGGCCGCCGACGTTGCTCCCCGTCATGAATCCAGCACGGTGCGGGCGGAAGCGACAACAGCAGCCGAATGGGCGCGGCTGGCAGCGCTGGCCGAGGATCGGATCCGAATCGCCGATCACCGGCTGGCAGAAGTCGAGGCGCAACTGGTTGCGGCGCCACCGGATACGCCGATGCGGGCTGCGGATACGGGGCTGCTCGACGGGATCGATATCGGCTTGCTGAACCTGGTGTGGGAGGGGATCAGTGCTGAACTCGTACGCGCCGGGGCCGCTGCCGACAATGTCGATCCGTACCGTACATCTGATTCAGCCGCGGCCTTCGATCATTACCGGAAGTTGCAGCACATGCAGGCACGGCTGGACGATCTGATCGGCTTCGTACAGCAACCGGACCAGGCCGTCCCCGTCCTACGACTCGAGCTGCTGATCAAGTACTTCGACGCAACTAGTGACTGGTTCGAAATCTCGGCCGTCAGGTCGGCGACCGGCCGGGAGCCCGCCCCGCCCGCAGCACCCGATGTTCCGCGCCGCAAGCAGCAGCTCCGCCCGTTCACGGGCGGCCCGGGCACGGCTGGTCTTCATCCCGGTGCGGTGGCCTTCCACCACAACAACGAAGACCCCACCGACCCACGCCTGCGGCAGGCCCCGCAACCGGACAGGCGCACCGAGGACAACACCACTCGTGCAGGGACCACTGCGCCAACACCCGAACGAGCCGAGCCGACCGAATCCGACCAAGTCGATCCCACCTACCGGTCCATCGACACGGCAGGTCCAGCCGAGACGGCAACGAAGGGGATACCCGAGCTGACCGAGCTGCGGGACGCCGCCGCGGCGCAGCAACGGCAGGCGGAGTTGGCGCGACTCGACGCCGAGATCGCCGCACTGGTGGAGCTGCGGGACGCGGCTCGCCACTCCGCGAAGGTCGCGGAGGTGCGTGCCCGGATCGAGGCTCGGCTGTATCCGCTCGCCCGATCATTGCGAATTCATGATCCCGATCGACTGCTGCCCGACGCCTGGGAGCAGACCATTGCGGCGTTGCGTAAGCAGACATACGGCTACCGGGCACAGCTGGCGGCGGGACTGCGCCTGTACGATCCGGCGGATCTGGATGGTGCGGTGGTTCCCGAGGCGCTGGAATCGCACTACGAGTTCATCCTCGATTCCGAGCGCGCCCTCGGTGAGCTACTGAGTCTGCGCGAACCGCATCATCGTGTGGTCGTGGCGGAGGACTATGCGGCCGCCGATCGATTGGACATCCTGCTCGCCCAGTACGTGGCTGACCGCGAGCACGCCGACGCAGACCGCGCAGGTACCGAGCACGAGACGAAACAGGGGCCGACGGACCCCCGAGTCCAGATGTACAGCGCTGCCACCGAGGCCGGTGTGGACCGACACCGGCTCGTGGTCACGGCAGGACCCGGACGACACTCCCGCGTTCTCCTACAGCTGGACCTGGATCGGCCCGGATGGCGTGAGACACTGGCGGACACCGACTTCGAGACCATCCGCCGCGAGGTCACGGTGGACGACGACGGCCGGGTGGCCGTCCGCATCGTGGGGCCTGAGGACACCGGGTCACAGCCACGCCGACAAACAGAAGTTGCTACCCGGAACCCGGACCTGGCAAGTGCGCAAGGACTGGTCGACCCGCTGTACGGTACTGCGCTGTCCGATCTTGTGACACAGCACACGCACGCGCTTGTCGAACTGAACAGCCTTCCGGTGGATCGGTCCTCCCTCAGACAGGAAGCCGAGGATCGGCTCGTCGGGTTGGAGCACGCGATAAGAGAGAGCGACCCTCAGGGACTTCTCCTGGCGCATGTGGCCGCCGTTCATGCCCGCAGCCGGTGGGAAATGGAACTGACCGAACTGGCGCAGCATCTCGGTCTGCGACCGGAGTACTTGATCGGCGCCGAGTACACCACCTTTATCGAGTCCCCCATCGCCAGCCGCGTCGACCTAACTCGCGATGACGACAGGGCCCAGCTCCGACGGGCGACAGAGGAGTACAACAGAGCGCGCATCCAGGCCAACCGGATCGCCGCCGTTATGGACGCCGAGGAGGCACACCAGCTCGACAACGCAGACGGCCGGTCCGGGTCCCCGGCCGACTCCCCGCGTGCGGAGCCGGACCCAGCCCGTCAGGTACCCCCCGGCACCGAACGACCCATGACGACTCTCGTCGATCCCGCCATCCACCGGCACGCATTGCGGCAGGCATTCCTGGTCAACGCCTCGAGCAATCGCAGGGCGCAACGAGCGCGAAACGAACTGATCGTGTTGGCCGAGTCGCTGGGCGTTCGCGATCCCCGCCACGTGAGGCTCGATCAGTGGGATCTGGTGCTGGACGAACTCACCGAGGACACCGCACGGTCACGTAACCGGCTCGCGGTCGCGTTGACCATCGACGCGACGGACCTCGAACGCGCGCGAATCCCGGACGCGCACACGGATCTGCGCGAACGCCGTGACCAGATATTGCAGCGCGAATCGGCGACAGCGCTGCTGCGCACTCAGGTGGCGGAGTATCGCCGTACCGATGCGGCGGCACGCATCTCCGCCGCCGAGCTCGACGATGCGGTCTCCCGCGTTGTCACCGAGGATCGGGTGCGGCGCTGGGGTGTTCAGCGCCTGACCAACCACCTGATGTATTTCCCTGCTTTTTCCCGGATCGTTGTCGTAGCGGCACCAGGGCGGCATATCCGCGCGCTCAACGAACTGACGCTAAAGCACCCGCACAGCCAGTTCTCCGGGGCACTCTGGCGCCGTGATCTGAACATCGACTATAGGGTGGCGCGCACGGATCGGTCCGGGCAGATCAGTACCGTCGCGATCGATGCCAAGAGTGCTGAAGGGCCGTATGCCAAGCCGAACGAGAATCGCGTGGCGGCCGCGCTCCTGAGCGAACACCTTCGGGACTTCCACACAGATCCGGCAACCAGGCCGAGCTTCGAGGAATGGCTGGAAGATCTGGGCCCGGATGCCTTCCACGAGCGCGGGAAGATGCATCGGCTCCGTAAACGCGGGGAGCAGCATCAGCTGCTGGGGGAGGTGCTGCGGCTCGAGCACACACACCGGGTAGATCGCACGGCAACGCAGGGACCCCGCCGGGTCCTGCACGACCTCGAGACCCGGCGACTACCGGTAGCCGAGCCGGCCCCCGGCCGGGCCGACGATGCCACTCCGTCCGACATCCGGATCGCCGGCAAACGAGGCATCGACTGGAAGGACGTCGGGTTCACCTGGAATGGCCTGCCTCTGCAAGTAACGCTGCACCGGGGTCCGGACGACCGGGTCGGCCCGAATCGCAAGCGTCGCAAGAACAATACGAGCTGGCATATCTCCCCGGCTCGCGGCGACGGCAGCACACACGACGTAATAGCGCAGTATGCGGCGGGCGCCCTGATCAGTGAGGCAGATTCGGCCGCGGCGGTGGGGAAGCAGATCCGGAAACTGCTCAACGACAGGACATCCCCGGCATCTGAGAGCACGCCGCGATCGGATATATGGATGCTGATCGGGGACTCGAAATATTCGGATCGGCCTGGTCTCGACACAGATCCGTACCAGCGCCCAAGGGAACTCAGCAACGAGTCGGACGATTCGACTCGAGTCATACCACCCGATTCGGCTGAACAGACCGGCCGCGTCGCCGCGGCGGTGCGACAGGTCGACGAGACGTACGCGCACACCGACGAGGTCTGGGCCGAGCTGCAGTCCGCCGCGGAGGAACTCGACATACCCAACCCTGAGCAACTGACATTGCCCGAGCAATGGAGCCCGACGCTGGACCGGCTACGCGCCGACGCGGCCCGGGACCGCACACAGCTGGCGGACGGCCTCCGTGTTCGCCCCGAACAGCTGGAACTGGCGACGCTGCCCCGCGATGCCGCATACCGGGACGTTGAATCCCGCCGAGCCACGATCCTGCGGCGCGAAGCCCAGATCGCGGAGCTGAACCGCCTCGTCGACCGGTTCCGTGCGGCCCATTCCGCGTACTACAACGCCGAAATCCATACGGATGATCTCACTTCACAACAGGTGGTCGCGGACACGGTCCGCCGTACCGGCGGAACTCCGCTCGGCACACACATCGTGGCGTACCTGGATGAGTACCCGCTCCGCCTGACCGTGGTGGCGCGCGATAAGCACCACCTGCGAGCGGTCGAAGCACTCCCAGGTCCGCCCCATCCTCTCGCCTGGCGCGATGCGACCTTCGAGTATCTGCTAGTCGACGCCGAGCCTGACGGACGCGTGCGTACCAGGCCGATCAGCGCCGAGTCCGCAGAGGGAGCCCACCGCAAACCGAGCCCCGAACAGGTGGCGGGCGAAATGCTACGAACCTACTTCGAATTGCGCACCAAGGGCGACACGAGCTCGCTCGACGCATGGTTGAGGCGCCTGGGTGACGGCGCATTCCGGGTGGATGAAGTATCGGGTCCGCGCCTGCGCGACGAGCTGTTCACACTGAATCTGGAACTGGACGGCATCCTGCCGGAGATGGCCGACGCGGAGCACGGTGAGCCGGTCGAGTCTCTGTTCCGACTGGCCAATCGTCAAGTGGCCCTTCCGCCGCCGCAGCCTGGTCCACCCCCGTATGACAGGTTCATCCGGCACAGAAGGGTTATCGCTGGGCTGCCGATAACCGTGGCTTTCAGCATGGACGCGCGCGGGCTGTGGCGCGTGGTACCGCCGGACGGTATCGGCAGCCCGGGAGACATCCTTGCCGAATACCTCGGCGCGGTCACCAGCGCTGTCCCGCAAGGATCGGGCATGGATCGAGTATGGGAGCAGATCCAGGCCGTCTTGTCCGGGGGCACCGTTCCCGGTGTGCTGGGTCGCCCGGGCCTCCCGCCGCGCCAAGAAGCAGAGAACGAGCTGCGTGATCTCGTCACCCGACGCCGGACGGCAACATCTGAGCTGCAGGACGGGCGCCGAAAGGGCGATCGGCTGGCCATCGAGGCCCTCGCTTTGGAGATCGAACAGATCGATCGCGCCATTGCCGCCCAGTCCGATTCCACGCCGGAACCGGACCTATCGTGGATCCGCTCCCCAGCATCGGTCGGCCTCGACGCGCTCCGGCTGGAGCACATTGCCGCCGTCGACGCGTGGTACGCGGCACGAGACGTCCGCGACGCCTGGATACAGACGGTGAACTCCGATCCGGCGGCGCCGAATATCAGCCCCGATGAACTGCAGCCCGCCAACTACGAGGCCACCCTGACACAGCTGGAATCCGACTCCGGCTCTGATGAACGCCGACACCGCATAGCCGGGCTTCGACAGGCCGTCGAGGATGTCCATCTCGCTCGAGCCCGCAGAGACCGTCTTGTCGGTCCGCTCGACCGGCTAATAGCCAACGGAGTACCTGCCCGCACCGACATCTTCAGCGAGGCAAACCCCCTCGACCCGCACTTCCCCCAGCGCCGCCGCGGAGCCAATGCAAACCGGCAGCAGGACCTGCCGGGAATGATCGTCCACCACCACGACGACAACCGCGGCAACAACGACGACCCACGCGACCCACGCCTGTGGGACGAGCCGGCCCCCAAGGCCACGCCCCCCGGAGAACACGACTCCACGATCCGTGGGGAAGCGTCTACTCGGGAAGTCGAGCACCAGCAGCAGGTGCCCGCTCCGGAGGAGGGCGAGAGCCTGCATGATTGGGCGGATCGGGTCGGTCCACTCGCCGGGCTGGCAGACGTTTCCACGCCTCTGGACGACCAGTACATCCAGGATTGGCTGACCGAGCACGACGAGCAAATACGGGCGTGGCGCCGCCACATTCACCATCATCCGGAAGCATCCGGAAACGAGTACGGCACCGCTCGATACGTTTTCGAGGTCCTGCGCGAGGCCGGGATGAACCCGGAGTTGGTCCTCTTGAACAAAGACAACACGGACGGGCGGGGCGTGATCTGCGATTTCGGCCCGGACAACGGGGAGCGCATCGCACTGCGTGCGGATATGGATGCGCTGAAACTGGAGGTCGACGGCGTATATCAGATATTGCACGCCTGCGGTCACGATGCCCATACGGCCATGGTGCTGGCTGCCGGGCAGGCGCTGGCATCGAACCCGGACAGGCTGGAAGAGCTGGGAGTCGGGGTGCGGCTGGTTTTCCAGCCCGCCGAAGAGTCGGCCGAAGGCGCCAAGGAAATGGTGCAAGCCGGCCTGCTGGATGGGATCGTCCGGGCGTTCGCGCTGCATTGTGACCCACGCGTGAAAGTGGGCGAATTCGGTGTGGTCGTCGGTCCGATGAACGCCTCCGCCGACACACTGACTATCGACTTCGAGGGCGAACCCACGGGGTATTCGTCGATGAACGCCGCCGCCGACCGACTCGCGGTCGACTTCAAGGGACCGGGCGGACACACAGCGCATCCGGAGGAGACAGCAGATCTGATCCGCGCGATGAGCGAGTTCACCGCCACCCTGGATGTCCTGCTGACGGGGCATATCGGTGCGGACGGCGCGATCGAGACGGCATTCGGACAGTTCCGCGCCGGTGAGAGGTTCAATGCGATCCCTGATTCCGGCCGGGTCGAGGGGTTAATACGCCGAGCAACGGTCAAGTATCCGATTGTTCACAAGTTCCTGCACCAACGACTTCGTGAGCTGAAGGAACGGTTCGACGGGCTGACATACACGCTGGATCATGAGCCTGATGTGGCCCCCGAGGACCAGAGTGGGCATGCGGGACGGCCGGACGGGGCTGTGGACCTGGTCCGCGCGATCAGCGTGCTTGCCCACAATCTGGACGACTCGGTCACCGAACGATTCGGACCCGGAACGAGCGTCACGGTATTCGGCAAGGCCGACGGCGGATACGGCGACAACGCGAGCCACGGCGCCGGCACTCTCGTCGGAACAGTCCGTCGCGCGGGAGTCGACAACCTGGACGTCCAGCAATTCCTGAACGAACGACTCACCGACCTGAAGGAACAGTTCCCCGGACTGAAAACCCAACTGCACCTCGAGGAGCTGGTACCGACGGTCGTCAACGACCCCGAATCCATACTCCTGTTCATGAAGGCCATAGCCTTCCTCGGACCGGAAGCCGTAGCAGCCATTCTGATGTCCATGGGTGGCGACGACTTCGCACACTTCCTCGAGCGCGCACCGAAGAACGGCGCCTATATCAACGTCGGCATATGGTCCGGCGAAGGTGACAAGTACAGCCTTCACCAACCACCACTGGGACTCGACGAACACGCACTCGACGAACGCGCACTCGCCTACGGCGCACGCGCCCTCGCCGGCACCGTACTCGCCGTCGGCACAGCAGCAACCCGGTCCGGCACCTCGAACTCCGACCGCATCGGTAGCAGCCCCACTGATGATCGGGGCACTTCCGCACCCGGCAGAGCTCAGGCGAACATGGTGGTCGAATTCGACGGCGCGGGCAAACCGGTTCGCCCCATCGACAACTTCCCGTCCGATCCGGAAGCCCGGCCCGCCTACAACATCGGTGCCGACGAGGCTGTCGCCCCGGGATCGCCGAGCGCCGATCCGAATATCGCCGCTACCCTGGCCGGGCTATCAGCAGTGCTGGGGGCCCGCGGTCACATCTCGGTCGGCGATATGCTCGACGGCCCCGGCACGCAGGCATCCCAGTTGACCGGTCCCGGAACGGATTTCACGGTGCGGGTGGAGAGCGTGGATATGCACCACGCTGTCGGGCCGGTCGACGCGCTGTCGGTGACCCTGGCGCTCGACCTCACAGGCGGCGGTTCGGGCCGCGTCACACTGGAATTCACTCGCGACGCCAACGGCACCACCATGCGCTACCGGGACCTCGACCTGGGATACGCCGGTGTCGACACCAAAGATCCGGCCTTCCAGCCGGGCTCGGATCCCGTCCGGATCGCTGCCGCCTTCGTCGAAATGCACGAGTCGGTGATCCTGCCGTGGCTCGGCCGGTCCGGCACCGCATTCGTGGGGCACCCCGGGCACTCTGCGGAAACCACCGTGGGCGAGGAGGTCACGGATACCGCACGCCCCGACGACCTGCACGAGCACGACCGGGTCAAGGATGAACGCCGGGAGCAGGCGACGGTCGGGCGGCACTGGCTGCGGGATCAGCTCGCGGCGATCGGCTGGAGTGCCGCCGACGACGTCCGCCTCCAGATGGCGTGGCTGGCGACCAGCGAGGCGGTCGCGAACTCGTTGGAGCACAGCACCGGTCCGGTCCGGATCACGCTGCGGGTGCTGCCCGGCACCGGCCACCTGGTGGTGCAGAGCTTCGACAACGTCATCGATCATCCGCCGAGCGGCCCGATCCGCGAGGCCGCCAATCTTATGGTGGACCGGGTAGCGGCGGCCGAGGAGCGACGCCTGGCGGAGCAGGCCACGAAACAAGCCGCCGAGACCGAGCCGGAAGTGCTGCCGGACGATTCGCTCGATGCGCTGCTGGCGAACCTCGATGAGGGCGCGTTCGACGGGGCGGACCTGGCTGATCCGGGTGCGGCGGTCGCCGAGGCCGATCCGACTTCGGAGGCCGCGCAG
Organism: Nocardia uniformis NBRC 13702; assembly: GCF_001613345.1. Lineage (GTDB taxonomy): Bacteria > Actinomycetota > Actinomycetes > Mycobacteriales > Mycobacteriaceae > Nocardia > Nocardia uniformis. The sequence goes on from NZ_BDCE01000076.1 coordinate 137,144, forward strand.
CAGGATGCTGCGGCCAACAGCGAACGCGGCCGCGGCATCAAGATCCTGCACACCGAGACCGACGCCTGGGACTACGCACCTCTGGCCGACGGCAGCGGCAAAGCGATCTGGTTCATCATGTCGATCGCGGACACCGATCCAGGTCCCGGCACCGACCCGGATCCGGCGCAACCGACAGATCCGACGCCCCATCCCGCCCCGGCCGAAGGCTCTCTCATCAGCCGGTTGCTGCCGGAGCTGCACACCGCCGAGATCGTCGGCGACGACCCGGATGCCGCCCTGCTGCCGGGAGAACAGGCCCTGACGGGTGCGAAGTCCGCGGTGACGGCGCGTGTCAACGGCCGTACGGCCGCGCGACGAGCACTGGAAAGCCTTGGCTACGGGCCGGTTCCGATTCCGACGGGGGAGCGCGGCGCCCCGGTCTGGCCGGACGGCGTGGTCGGCAGTATCACCCACAAGGAGGGCTACTACGCGGCGGTGGTCGCCGATGCGGCGCAGGTGCTCGCGGTCGGTATCGATGCCGAGGACAATCTCGGGCTGGCCCCCACCACGATCGGAATCGCTGCCCGCCCCGAGGAACTGCTGTGGCTGCACGAGGCCACGACCTGGAACGGTGGCCAGCGCACCGGTGTCGCCCTGGACCGGCTGCTGTTCTCTGCGAAAGAAGCTGTGTACAAGGCCTGGTTCGCCCTCACCGGGGACCACACGATCGGCTTCCAGGACGCCCACATCAGCTTCGATTTCGAGAACGGGACGCTGCACGCCAAGCTGTTCCGCGACCTGCCGCTGCCGGACGGCCGAGTCGTCACCGAAGTGTCCGGACGGTTCCTGTACAGCGACGACTTCCTGCTCACCACCGTCGTCATCCCGAACGAAACCGCCGAGGCCGCAGCGGATTCCGATGCCACTCGCAGCGCCGTCAGCACGACCGAAGCAGCGCATGCCCGCGCCCGCGCGGCGTACGCGCAGGTGCGTTACGCGCTGAAATGGCTGCTGCTGCACGAAGCCTTCGGCACGCACGGCATCACCGAATTCACGGCGCTGCCGGACAAGCCGGGCCGGGCGACGCTGCTCGCGAATACCGTCCTCGACACCCATCCGCAGACCACGGCCGGCAACCCGGTGCTGAGCGCACTTCGGGCGGCGCTGGATACAGTGATGCCGCAGGGCGAGCCCGCCGCCGCGGACTTCTCGGTTCTGGTCGCGACCGAAGGGGATGGGCCGGGGGAACTGTCGCTGCCGTTCCTCGAGTACCTGCTCTACCGCGACCACGGCGCGCCGTTCAACGCCGATCCCGGCAGCGTCCAGGCGATCACCGAGCTACTGCACCCCGACCGCCTGCGTGCGCTGGCGCAGAGCGTGCCGCCGCCCTCGGATGTGCAGCCGCTGCTCGATCTTGCCGAGCAGTTGACCCGACTCGCTGCCGTCTCGGAGACCTTCGCGCAGTTGGCGCAACCGGCGGCACAGCAGCAGTGGCAGTGGTCCGAACTGGAGCCCTACGACCGGAAGTGGCGTATCTCGGGCGCACGGGAGCTGCCGCCTGTCCACCTGGATATGACCCGCGCCCTCGCCGGCACCGTACTCGCGACCGGCACAGCGACAACTGCCCGTGACGCCCAGAACCCCGACCACGAGAACAAACCGCACCCGTTACACACGATCACCGGCCCCCCGGACGAGCATCGCGGTGACGGGTCGGCGCGGACACCGTGGAGTCGCGCTCGAGGCGCGAAGAAACCACAGCCGGGCCTCTCCGAGGATTCGCCCGACGTCACCGACCGCGAGGGCATCCTCTCCGCCCGCGACCCCCACCCCGAAAACATCTCGCACCGGCCACGGTCCACCGGGAGAATCCCACCGGGCACCGCTCATGTGGACCGACAGGCACCAAAGCGCGCCAGAAAACCGGAGCCCGCCGACACCCGGTCCGTGGTCGGCGAGACGCCCGGCACCACACCATGGTCCGGACACCCGATCCGGTCAGAGGAACGCGCCGACGCGCCCCAGCCGACCAGCGCTGGATCGCCATACTCCTCCATCGAGGAGCACACGCCCCCCGATGGTCGCGGCCGGTCCGAAGTATCCGCAGAAGAGGCCCGCCAGCTTTATGAACAGGTCCGGGATCGGGAGCCGGATGCCGCCGGAACCGGGAACCGGGTGAACATTGTCGATACGACCGCCGGCCCGGCGGTGGTCAGGCGTGGATTGGACCAGCCGAGGGTTACCATGCTGAAGAAGTGGATGCCGGAGAACGCGGCCATTGCCTACGCCCGCGAGTGCGGTGTACGAACACCCAGGATCCTCCATTCCGGTACGGACCCGTCGACCGGCCGGGAATTCACGATCATGCAGTACGTGCCCGGTGAAACACGGGGCTTCAACGATCCTGAGATGATGAACTGGTTGCCCGATCTCCTGGATCAGGTCCAGTTGATGTCCTCCCGCCCTCTACCGCGGGGAATGAACCTCGATATTCCCGAGTGGCAGCAGCAGATGATCCGGCACGCCGACGACGCCTATCGCAACCTGCCACCGGAGCGACGCTCCAGGCTGGAGCAACTCGGAATCGGGCCACTGTCGGACTATGTCCAGCCCGACCTCAGCCGCTCGGGCGAGCCGACTGTCTTCGCTCACAACGACCTCTATCCCTCCAACCTCCGGCTCGACGACCAAGGGAAACTCTGGATCCTCGACTGGGAAATCGCCGGGCCCGGCGATCCGCTCTTCAACGCGGGATTCTTCCTCGAACGTATGGGCGGCCAAATTGACGATGCGACCCGCGCCCAGGCCACCGACATGTGGCTCGATCGGGTATCGCCGGCGAACTCTCCGGTCGACACCGGTTCAGCCCTCAGCATGTACCGCACGATGGAGGACTGGCGCGGAATAACGATGACCTCAGAGAACGGGCCCCGCCTTCTATCCGAAGACCCGAACCGCCTCGAAGGCTGGGTCGACTGGTACGACACACGTTTCTCCCGCAACACCGAACCCTGGCCCGATATCCCGAAAGACGAACTACGGACCATACTCCGCGGATGGGCCGAATAAGCGTGCATGAGCACGGACACTCTTATCGCAGATCAGCAGGATGCGATCGTGTTCGGCAGTAACTGCGGATCCGACGTCGAACATCGCCGAAAGCACCTCGCGCTCACCGAGTTTCGGGTCGGCCAAAGCCCACAGCATCGGCATCCCGGTCGGAGTACACACCAGATACAGCTTCAACCCCCCAGTAAAAACGGGGGTGCGACGCGCAGTACCCGTTGACTCGCCGACACCCGCATCATGCGGTCCATCGAGGCGGTCGGATTGATGTTCCAGGCGCGTGGCCTCGGCGACTCGCTTCGAAGTGGCCAGTCAGGCGGCCAGGGGACGGGCGGGCCCAGCGTGGCAGCGGCAGGCCAATCGGCGGACCTCCATGCCCGGTGGGGCGGCGGCGAAATAGATGGTTCGGCGGTCCTGCTCCACTGTGGTCACCACGGCCGGTGTGCACGCGAGCCAGCCGGCGGTGGCGGCCGATACCGGGTGCCAGGGGCCGAAGCCATGCGGCGTGGCCGGTGGTGTCGGGAGTGGGGGAATGTCCACCTTCTGGCGCAGCGCGTCCGGGACCCGGAAATGGCAATAGAACTCGGGCCGCACACCGGAGGTGAGGTCACGTGCGATAGCCGTCGCCTGTTCGAAACTCGGCGCCGGGATATATATCTGTGGATTGGTGCTCGGAATGACAGCCCACTGCCAGAGTGTGGTGGTGGGGTGCATCACGATCCGAGTGCGCTGGTCGGCACTCAATACACCGCTCCGGCTCCGGTGGCGATGACGCCGATAACGACGACGAACGCCATGATGGCCGCGACCAGCAGTAGTGCGAAGCCGAGGCTGTCGAGTATGCGGGAGCGGTTGAATCGGTGGTGTCGGTTGAGGTGAAGGTGCATGATTTCCGGCTCCATTCGATGTGCGGCAAAGTGTGCCGAACATCGTCGAGGCGACCGGTTTGACCGGTACTGATAGTTTGCTAGATGAATTCTAGTACCCACTTCAGGATCGCTATTCCCTCTATTGGGCATAGATTGGCCTGGGTTGAAAGAGTCTTTCGTGAGCGAGAGTGGGAGTTGCCTGTCGTTGACGTGCCCTCGACTTCGGCGGTGTAGTTAGTCCCGAAGATTGTTGTGTACCAATCCTGGAGGGTGTGATGGTCGGGGATCAGTTGGACGACGCCGTCCAACTGAGCGGCGTCGCGGGTGCGGCCAGGCTCCCGCCGGGGTGACAGCGCCGTCACCCACGGGGGCCGCGTAGGCAGCCTCACCTCGAGAGACCCACACCCTGTGGCATTCGTGTAGCTGGAAGCCGCCTTCGGCGAGCCGAAGGCAAGACACCCGGCGGATGTGCGGCTACGGTTGTGCTGATCAGCGGCGATCGGCGGTAGGAGTTCTCGTTTGCGACATCTCAAGATCCTGGCACCGATCATCGCTATGGCCGCGATGGCGATGGGCTGTGACAATGCCACCGACCCGGACAGCGACGGAGTTACGGCAGGCTATGCGGTTGTACGGTTGAACCAGTTCGATCCCGACAGGTTCGCGGCAGGTGCCGATGCCGTCGACGAGTTCGAACGTATCCACGCCGAACAGCCTGGCTTCCTCGGAACTCTGGGCGTCGATCTCGGGCAGGGGAAACAGATCGATATCAACCTGTGGGAAACCGAAGACCAGGCGAATAGCGCGCTGCCGACAATTGGCCCTGTCGTCGCCCGAACACTGTCCCCACTCATGGCGGCCCCGTCTGAACTGATCGGAACCGGGCAGATCAACAAAGGCGCGGTGGGCGAGGGCGGATCGATCGCAGGTTATGCGGTTGTACGGTTGAACCAGTTCGATCCCGACAGGTTCGCGGCAGGTGCCGATGCCGTCGACGAGTTCGAACGTATCCACGCCGAACAGCCTGGCTTCCTCGGAACTCTGGGCGTCGATCTCGGGCAGGGGAAACAGATCGATATCAACCTGTGGGAAACCGAAGACCAAGCGAATAGCGCGCTGCCGACAATTGGCCCTGTCGTCGCCCGAACACTGTCCCCACTCATGGCGGCTCCTTCCGAACTGATCGGAACCGGACAGATCAACAAAGGCGCGGTGGCTTTCCAGCAGTTTTGAGCGCGGCTTCGACGAGCCGGGCGCTGGATGACAGGTCTTCGGTGGTCGGCACTTGCTGTGCGGCGGGCTGTCACTGATCGACTACGAGACCCACATGGCTGTCGTGCGTGCGACGGCCGAGGCGGCCCTCCTTATGAGACGAGGCCGCATCGAGGAACCCTCCACACTTTGAGGGATTAACATTCCCGACAACGGGAACCGAAGTAGTGGAACCGCGGAGTACCGTTCGGTCTATTCGGATAGATCAGCTCGACGACGGGATGTTGATGTGAGTGTAGTGCTGGCACCGGGGCGATGGAGTCGTGCCGTTCGTAGGGTTCGGAATATCATTCACCCTAACGTTACCGTTACCGCACCTCCGGATAACGTCGTGGCCGAACGTAACCTCGCCGTTCCGTCGCGTGACGGCACAGTTCTGCGTGTGAATGTCTATCGTCCAGCCGAACCGGGCAAGTATCCCGTCATCATGTCCGCACACCCTTACGGAAAGGACTATTTGCCTAAACCGACCCGACGCGGCTACCGCCCGTTCCCCAACCTACGAATACTTCCTCAGTCGGAACCGTTTTCCTTCTCTGCATGGACTGGGTGGGAAGCACCAGATCCGGCTCATTGGGTACCACGAGGTTACGTCGTGGTCAACGCTGATCTTCGCGGCTGGGGCACTGCGGAGGGTACCGGACAATTGCTGGCCAGAGACGAGGGGAGCGACTATCACGACCTGATCGAGTGGGCCGCGGCCCAGTCGTGGTCCACCGGCAAGGTAGGGCTCAGTGGGGTCTCGTACCTGGCTCTGTCTCAGTGGGCTGCGGCAGCTACTCATCCACCGCATTTGGCCGCGATTTCCCCGTGGGAGGGATTCACCGATTTCTATCGCGATGTCGCCATGCCGGGTGGTGTCCGTGAAAATGGCCTCATGATCGTGTGGACCAAGGGGACAGCCCGTACCAGGTCCGACAGCAATGTCGACTTGCGTAAAGAGCAGTTGGTCAGGCCGCTGTTCGACGAGTGGTGGGCGGACCGCAACCGCGATATCGAGAAGATCACGGTGCCGCTGCTCGTATGCGGGAGTTTTTCCGACCATAACTTGCATTCACGCGGTTCATTCGAAGGGTTCCGCAGAGCGGCATCGACACAGAAGTGGCTCTATACCCATCGGGGCCCGAAATGGTCCGTTTACTACAGTGCTGATGCCCTGGCCGAGCAGGACCGCTTTTTCGACCACTTCCTCAAGGAGAAGGACAACGGTCAGGACACGTTGGCCCCGGTCCGATTGGAAATTCGCAAAGACGCCGACACCATTACCTCGGTGCGTCGGGAGCAGGAATGGCCGCCGGCCGGTACGGAATGGCCGCGCTTGCATCTGCGTCAAGATGGGAGCTTCGCCGACCAGCCGGAATCGGCTGCGGCCACCTCGTCCTTCCACACACGTCGACGCGGCCTCCGGTACCGCCACCGATTCGCCACGGATACCGAAGTCGTCGGCCCGATGCGACTTCTGCTGCCCGTGGAAGTCGCTCACTGCGACGATGTGAACATCTTCGCCGGGGTCCGCAAGATCTCCGACGGCAAGTCGGTCGCCTTCGAAAACGGCTACGGATTCAGGGGCTCACTGGTGACCAACGGCATGCGGAAAGCATCCCACCACTTGCGGGACTCGGACGGCAAACCGCGCGACGATGCCGCCGAATCGCTCGCACCCGGCCAGGTCGTGCAGTTGGAGATCGAGTTGCTGCCATCAGCCACCCTGTTCGAAGCGGGTGATGAACTGGAACTGGAGATCGCGGGCCGCTGGTTCTACGCGCGCAATCCATTAACCGGGCAGTTCCCCTCCTACTACGAGAAAAGTCCACGGGGCCGATGCGTCGTGCATCTCGGTCCGGGCCATGACGCGTACCTCGAGGTTCCTGTCCAAGGGCGCGGGAGGTGATCGCGTGGCAGACCGGCACCGCGCGGCTGCTGCCGCGCATGCTGGCCGGCCGCAAGTCCGTCGACCTCGCCACGGGGCGGGCGCGGCTGTCCTACCGGCGTGCGGCCGAGCTGTTCGAGGCCCAACACCGCGTCTTTCGGCGGCGGCCCGTACACGCTGCACCAGCTGCGGCATTCCCGGCTCACGTACGCCGCGGAGGAGGGTGCCTCGACGCCGGTGTTGATGAAGTTGTCCGGTCACAGCTCGGTGCGCGGCCTCGCGAAGTACGCCAGGCGCCCGATGAGGGACTGCGCCGCTATCAGGCTGACAGCGACCCGGCCGCCCGGCGGCGTCCGGGTCGCTGAGAAGCGCACGAGCCGATGAGGCTGGTCGGCGTGTTGGAGGTCGGGGGTTCGTGGCGGCGCAGCTGAAAGTCGATGCGTCGCTGATCCGTACAGCGCCGATTGTTACTGCCAGCCGCTCTACTCGACCTTCGTCGCCAGTTCACGGACCGCGCGGACGAAGACATCCGGGCGTTCGAAGTGGACATTGTGACCGGAGGCGACTTCGACCAGGGTCGCTGTCGGTAGGTGTGCCAGCACCTTGCCCACGTCCTTGTCGTCCATGGCCGCCATGAGGACTCCGTTCTTGTCGTAGTACGACTTGCGGTGCTGGAACCAGTAATTGGTGTGAATCAGTACC
>NZ_BDCE01000077.1 GCF_001613345.1 Nocardia uniformis NBRC 13702
CACGAGCAGCAGTAGTGCCGCAGCGACCTCGGCACAGCCCAGCACGATCTCATACGGTTCGGACGCCGCGGTCTGCGACCACAACACCGACATCGGGCTCATATCCCCGAACGGTTGCACCAGCCGATACAGCGCGAATGTCATCTGCGACGGCAGCACCTTGATGACCCCGTACAGCAGTAGGGACGCCACCAGCGCGAACCGCACCACCAGCCGCAACCAGCCGTGCAGCCGCACGTACTCCCACCGCCGTCGATCGAGTACCGACCACACCGCGGCAATCAGCACCGACACCACCAACCAGGTGAACGTCGACACCCAGTGGGCCACGGTGTCCCCGCTGCCGGTCTCCGCATAACTCAACGCGGTCTCGATACCGAAAACCCGTTCGGCCACCCAGTCGTTCAGCGGGTACAGCGCCCACCACTTCCACGTGGCGACCACCCACTCATGAGGAGCTCCGAAGGTTCGCAGCAGCGCGAGAACCAACCATTGCCCCGCCGTACCGACACCCAAATACACGAACCCGAATCGAAACAGCACCCGAGTAATCGGATGCCACCGTTCGGCAGGGACGCTCGGCTCCACCACATCTCCCTCCCCGGCCCCACGGCATGGAACCCGCCGGGAGCAGACGGTATTGCGCGAGCACCCACCGCGAAATCCGGCAGAACCTCTGCCCCAGGTTCCTCGGCCCCCGAAAACACCGGCAACACAACGGCACACCCCGTCACTGCGAATCTCCCGCCTGTGACAAGGTGGATCGGGTGACACCGAGCCACGACGTATCCGATCTCCGCCCGACCCCTTGGTCCGACACCACGGCGGCTCCCGGTGATCTCCGCGCCGCGAAAGCACTCGTCTACGATCCCTGCGGCTTCGTCTGCACCCAGCCGATCGCCGAACCCGAGAGCGCCGCCTACGCCGCCCATGAATTCACTCTCGACGGCCGCGGCGTCCGCTTCCGCGTGGCCAGAACCACCCCCACCAAGGTCGGCCAATTCGTCACCGTATGGAAGCGGTCCGCGGCCGGCCCGATAGCTCCGTTCGACACCACCGACCCGATCGACCTCTTCGTCATCAGCACCCGCGAAGACCAGCACTTCGGCCAATTCGTCTTTCCCGCCGCCGCCCTCCGCCACCAGGGCGTCCTGTCGACGAACGGCTCCGGCGGCAAACGCGCGTTCCGCGTCTACCCACCCTGGGTGACCACCACCAGCCGCCAAGCCGACCGCACCCAAACCTGGCAACTGAACTATTTCCTGGACCTACACCAACCCGTCGACACTGCCCGCGCCCGAGCGCTCTACCACTCCTGAAGCGTGGGCTACCGATATCCCGGAACCGCGCGCCCGCCGAATGTTCGGCGTCGGGGGAACATTCGGGACGCTGTGTTCGTCGGAGCGGCGACCGAGCCGACCGGGTGGGATGATCGGTTGGCATGAGCGCCTTGCGGATTGCGCGGTGGGGAATTCTGGCGGTGCTGGTCGTGCTGGCGGCGGGGTGTGGTGCGCATGGCGATCCACCGCCGAAGTCGGTGAACGCGGAGCTCGGTGCGGAGTTCACGCTAGCGCCCGGTAGCACCGGACATATCGATAGCGACCGCGTTCAGGTCCTGTTTCGCGAAGTGACGGAGGACAGTCGGTGCCCGGTGGACGTCGATTGTGTGTGGCCGGGCGACGCGGCCGTTGTCGTGACGGTGACTGTCGAGAATGCGGAATCCGAGCATGAGCTGCATTCGAATCCCCAGTTCACCACCGCGGTGACGGTCGAGGGCTATCACATCCGACTGGTTGACCTGGAGCCCTCGCCGTGGGGCTCGAAAGACGTTGCCCCGGATGCCTATCGGGTAGACCTGCTCGTCACCCGAGCGTGAACTGCTTCGGTGCGAAACTCGGTCGGTCACAGGCTGAGTAAACCGGCGGTCACTTCTCCGGTTACTGTCGAGGTGTTCGTATTGCTGTCTGTTGGAGGTAGATATGGCTCGGATTCCCGCGGTACCGACTGCGCTGCTGGCGGCCGGTGGACTCACCGGTGGCTTCGCTCTCGCGCAGGCCACCAAGAAGCGGCAGTTGGGTGGAGTGGTGTTCGCGGCGGGGACGGCGGCGGCGTTTCCGCGGTGGCGCGAGACGGTGGGAACCGGTGGGGCCGCGGCACTGACCGGGTTGTCGATCGGCGCGATGGGTGCGTCGCATCCATTGGCGAAGAAGATCGGATCGTGGCCGTCGGTGGCGGTCGTATCCGGTGTTGTCGCGCTGGCCGCCTGGGCGGCGGTCGATCGTCGCGCCTGACCGGAAACGACAAGCAGGTCAGAACAGCGGCTCCCGTTCTGACCTGCTCTTGTTCGCCATCAGCGCGTAGTGCTCGCGAGTTCGGCGGGCACGTTGCCACGCAGGATGGCGTCGCAGGTATCCGCGGGCCATTCCAGCGCCGTGTCGAGCTTGGCCAACGTATCCGCGGCGGGCGACTCGGTGAGGGCGCGTTCGATCTGGCTGATCACACCGGCGGAGGGACCGCCGTTGCGAGCGACATCGGCTTGCGTCCAGCCCTTCTCGCGTCGGCGTTCCTTGACGCGGTCCGCCAGGGCCTTGATATCAGGGTGTTCCAAAGGTGCGGCTGAGTTATCGGATGGCAATACCGGAGTTTCGCGTACAACAGCTGGTTTCGGTTGAGCTCCCCCGGAAGCCAGCAGAGCCTGGGTGATTAGTCTCGATCGCTTCCGCCTGCCCATTTTCGCCATGGACCCTCCTCGTTCTGTCGATGCAAGTCCCACTGGAGCACGAGAAAGGTTGCCATGAGTCCGCGCGGATCCCGAGCATGAGCCGAGGTTCGGCGTGCCGTTAACCATCAGCATCACCCCACCCGCCCTACTGGATCGGTCCGGAACCGGCTTGGTATGAATGCCGGGTGGCTCGACACCTTTATCTCTGCCCCCTGCGCTGGTCCGATATGGACACCGACGGTCATGTGCACAATGCCGCCCATCTCCGCTACCTGGAGGAAACCCGGATCGACCTGTTCCGGTCGCGTGGGTTCACCGGATCCTGCGTGGTAGCGCAGATGGATATCGACTACCTGACGCCGCTGCGGTATCGGGCACATGCGGTGCGGGTGGAGACCTGGGCGACCAAGGTGGGCGGATCATCCTTCACGCTGATGCAGGAGATCCGCGACGAGGATGTGCTCTACTCGACGGCCAGCTGCACCATGGTCGCCTTCGACACCGGCGCACAACGTTCCCGACCACTCCAGGACAGCGAGCGCGACATGCTCGAAGAGCTGAGCGTCTGATGCACACCTACGCTATCCAGCTGCGCCGCACCGATATGGACGCATTGCAGCACCTGAACAATGTGGTCTTCGCCCAGTACCTCGACGAGGCCCGCGCCGACCTCCTCACGCGCCACGAAACACCCCCCGCCCCATGGCGAGTCGTGGTCGCCAACCAGCGGCTCACCTATCGCATGCCGCTGGTCTTCCGGCCCGAACCGGTGACCGTGACCTCCACCCTGGACCGCATCGGCACCACCTCCTTCACTCTGATCCACGAGGTGCGCGATGACCGGTACGTGTATCTCGCGGCCACGTGCACGCTGGTGGCGGTGGACGAGAGCGCACCCCGCCCGCTCAGCACCGCCGAGCGCGACTACCTCACGAGCCTGTCCGCGCCACGAAACCACTGAGCTCGACGTCGCCTTGTCGCCCGACCACCTCGTCATTCCGGTGACCGTGCCGCCCGGGGGGATGACAGGGCAGGAGCGGCAGTGCGTTGCCGTCCCAGCAAGAGGCCTCGATACAGCTGAGTGCGCCTCGACATGAGACGCCGCTGGATACCGGTACGCGCAACGGCCCCCGGCACAATGCCCGGGGGCCGTTCACTTTTCGCGACATTTCTCCAGTCGACGGACAGTTCACGCGACCGCAGCGAGTTCCCGAACCTCCTGTCGCGGCCAGCGCCGGTGTTCGGCGTCGATGATGTACGGGTGGGTGTGCTGGTAAAGACGGTCACTCACGCGGACGGCATCGGCCAACCGGATCGGATCGATGGTGCCGACCTCGTGCAGGTGCGTCAGGACCTCCGGGTCGTACCGGGGCCACATCCGCAGTGCCACGGCGATTCCGACACCGGCGATTGCCGTGAGGGTCACCAGTGTGATGGTGAAACCGGCAGCGGCGGTCAGCCACCCGGCGATCGGGTAGGTGATCAGCCAGGCCAGGTGCGAGAGCGAGAACTGGGCGGCGAACAGCGCGGGCCGGTCGGCGGCGTGCGAGGAGCGGCGCAGAACCTGACCGATCGGGGTGAGCACCGCCGCGGTGCCCGCACCGACCACGGCCCACACCGCGATCGCGGCAGCCCAGCTCCAGCTCCCGACGGGAGCGACCGAGAGCGCGATAGCCGATACCAGCCCGGTGACGAGAGTGGCGGCCCCGCCCAGCATTACCGGCCGGGCACCGATGCGATCGAGCACCCGCGGCAGCGACAGCGCGCTGATCATGGTGCCGAACCCGTTGGCGGCCAAGAGCATTGCCACCCCGGTCTGCGTGCCACCGAGCGTATCGCGCACATAGTTGACGGTATTGACCATGATCACCGAACCGGCGGCCGCGACCACCAGGTTGAGGCCGAGCAGTCCGCGCAATCGGGGCGTGGCGGCGAAGATTCGCATACCCACCGCGATCCGCTCCCGGAACGACCCCTCGGCCGCGGCACCGGCATTCGGGATGCGGGTCGTGACCACCAGGACGGCCGAAACGGCGAATCCGATTGCCGTACCGACGAACAGCCAGTGGAAGCTGATGAGCAGGAGCGCCGCCGCGGCCAGCATCGGGCTCAGCAGCGTCTCCATGGTCGCGGCCAATTGCGCGGCCGACAACGCCCGGGTGTACTCGCGCTCATCGGGCAGGATGTCGGGAATGATGGCCTGATAGGTGGGAGTGAACGCGGCGGAGGCGGTTTGCAGCACCGCGATCAGCACGTAGATGTGCCAGACCTGATCGATAAACGGTAGCGCCAAGACCACGGCGGCTCGAATCACATTGAGCCCGAACAGGAATAGCCTTCGCGGGAACCGGTCGACATAGGCGGCCACAATCGGCGCGACCGTGACGTAGACCAGCATCTTGATCGTCAGCGCGGTGCCGAGAACCGCGGTCGCGTCGGCTCCGGCGAATTCGTAGGCGAGCAGGCCCAATGCGACGGTGGTCAGTCCGGTACCGAATAGGGCGGATACCTGGGCGGTGAACAACCGCAGGTAGTCGCGGTTCTTGAACAATGAGGTGATCATCGGGTTGTCCTTCTGGTCCTGCTGGTGGTGCGGCTGCGAGTGACTTCCCTCGTCCGGACGCGCCGATATCCCTCGATCGGTCACCGCGTCACCGGGAATATCCCGGTGACGCGGTCGCGGGGAGTGGCGTCAGGCTTGGACGAGTGCGAAGCCGAGATTTTCGACGGTGTCGCGGATCGCGGCATCGTCGATGGCGCCGGTGACGGTCACCCGGCCGGTGGCGAGGTCGATATCCACGCCGTCGACACCGGACAGCTCGCCGATCCCGGCCTTGACCTTCCCGACACAGCTGCCACAGGACATCCCGGAAACCGTGTAGGTGCTGACGCTGGCGTTGCTGCTCATTTCGTTCCTCCGTATGCGGTAGGGGACTTCCCGGCGAGAACAATACGACGACCGTGACCGAAAGTAAACCCCTACCCCCTATGGGTATCTGAAGAATCGAGTTTTCCCACGTCGAGATCCAGAATCAGGACTGCGAATCAGCGGATCTACTGAGATGGCAGCCGTGTCGTCGGCGCGGCTCCCGTCATCCCGGCACGCTTTCGACCGAGATGCACTTACTCACCAGGTGTGGATTCCGGCCAAGAGCACACCGGATGACGGGGGATGTTGCGCGCAGGACCCGATAGCCCAGCTGGCTGGTTGCGTCCCGTTCCCGCCGCCAGCCCCTGACCATCGGGCCTGTTCCGCGGTGTCCCCTAGCTGCCTATTTCTGCGGCATTCGGGTGATCGTGGGGTTGATCACTTCCAGGGCAGGCAGCCGGCGGCGCGCAGGCGTGCCACCAATCCGGAAGAAACGGTGGCGCTGGAGCCGTTCCCCGCGCCGAGGGCGGTCAACAGGTCCACGCCGAGTCCGGCGCCGAGGGAGCATCCCAGCAGGTTGATATCGATCGAGATGGTTTCATCGGCCCCCTCGGGGGCGGGCTCATCGGCATACGCCGCACCTGTTCCGGCCACGGTTGCGGCGGCCAGCGCCACGGCGACAACGCCGACTTTGATGGATCGCATTCATCCTCCTGATACGCGCGGTTTAGGCAGTTTTCCTGCCAGGCAGTCGATTTGACCTGCTCAGCGACCGTACCGAACGCCTGGACCCAGCGATCAACCCGGTCGCGGCAACCCGGCAGCATACGGCCCGGAGTGCTTCCGCAACCACCGGATTCCCGGCCCCGAGCACGTCGACTCGGAGCCGGGAACCGACTTCGCTACTCGCTCACGGTCAGGACCGTGCCCGCCGCCACGGTCCGACTACCTTCCCGGATGGCGAAGCCGAGACCGGGCTCGAGCGGGACCGGACGACCCAGGGTGACCGCCATCTCGACGGTCTCCCCCGGCCGCGCCCGCCCCTCCGGCAGCACCACATCGCCGACCACATCACCGGTGCGCAGGTAGAACTGCGGCCGGTATCCGGTGACGATGGGAGTGCGCCGCCCACCCTGGGCCGCGGTGAGCAAATGCACGCGGGCGGTGAATTCGGTGTGCACGGCGATGCTGCCGAGCGCCGCGACGACCTGTCCGCGCCGCACCTGCCCACGCTGCACACCGCGCAGCAGCAACGCCACATTGTCCCCGGCCTCCGCCGATTCCATGGTGCGGCCGAAGGTTTCGACACCGGTGACCACCGATTCGACGCTGTCGCCGTACCCGAGCACCGCCACTCGATCGCCCATCCGCACGCGCCCACGCTCGATGGCCCCCGTCACGACGGTGCCGCGACCGGTAATGGTGAGCACGTTCTCGACCGGCATGAGGAACGACGCGTCGGTGTAGCGCACCGGCATCGGCACATGGGTGTCGACGGCGTCGAGCAGCCCCAGCAGCGCCTGTGCCCACCGCGGATCGCCGTCGAGCGCACGCAGCCCCGACACCGGCACGACCGGCAGTCCGCTACCGTCGTACCCGTTGGCGGACAGCAGCTCCCGCACTTCCAGCTCGACCAGCTCCAGCAGCTCGCCGTCTCCGGCATCGGCCTTGTTGAGGGCGACCACAATGTGCTCGACCCCGACCTGCCGGGCCAGCAGCACGTGCTCCGCCGTCTGCGGCATGACGCCGTCGAGCGCCGACACCACCAGAATCGCGCCGTCCAGCTGCGCGGCCCCGGTGATCATATTCTTCACGAAGTCGGCGTGCCCCGGCATATCCACGTGCGCGTAATGCCGTGTGGCCGTTTCGTATTCGACGTGCGCGATATTGATGGTGATACCCCGCGCGATCTCCTCCGGAGCCCGGTCGATGCGATCGAACGGCACGAAGGTGCCACCATCGCGCTCGGCGAGCACCTTGGTAATGGCGGCGGTCAAGGTGGTCTTGCCGTGGTCGACATGTCCCATGGTGCCGATGTTCAGGTGCGGCTTGGTACGAACGAAGGCCTGCTTGGCCATGATGAATTCTCCGTCCGGGAGTCGTGATTCGAGGGAACCTCAGCAGCGAGCAGACCTTCGCCGTCTGAGGTCCCGGGACATCCCGGCGAAGGTCAGCGTCGTGCGCCGTCGAATGCGGAGACCACCAGCGCAGCGGCCATCGCACCCGCGACTGCGGGTGTTGCGGCGATGGCGTGCGTGAACATGAGCAATAGCGTGCCCGACCGGCACCTCTGAGCGCCAGCCATTTTCGGGTGCTAGTCGTAGGCGGGCAGGAGGCGTCCGCGCCCTTCGAATACGGCGGTATCGAACAGCGTGCAGTAGGTCTGCTGCACCGCCGCGGCGACCGCACCCGGGCGTAGGAAGGCGTCGAGCCGGTGGGCGGTCTGCACCAGCCGCACCGCACACCGCCCCGCCTGTTCGCCTCTGGACAGCAGCCGGTGTTCGAGCTGGTACGCCAGATCCATACAGGCTGAACCGATTTCGGCGTACGCCTGCGCCTCCTGCTCCCACTCCGGTCGGCCGGCCCGGCCCGAGAGCTCCAGCACCGCCACGACGGCGGCCAGCTCACCGGCGGCGCGCTCGAGCCGCCGCCGGTAGCGGACCAGACCGTTCCTGGCGTGCAATGTGCTCGCGGTGACCGGAGCCTGCCGCTGGATCCGGTCGGCTTCCGCCGATCGGGCCACACCCCGCAGCGCGGCGCCGGGCAGGTCGCGCACGAGCCAGTCGACGGCGAATTCCTCGTCGATATCCACAACCAGCACCGTCAAAACTCCTCGTCCAGACCTGTCGTACGCCGTGTGCGGGGGGTTAGCCAATATTGGCAGAGAGGTCCGGAATCATCCGGTAGGCCTCGTCCTGCCAGGTATTCCAGGCGTGGATGCCGAATGCGGGGAACGAGTAGGTGATATTGCCGCCGCCGAGGGAGGCCATCCGCACCTGGAAGGCGCGAGTATTGGCCAGCGCCAAGGCTTCAAGGGCCATCCCGTTGGCCGTGGCGACGCTGGGCGCATCCGTGGCGCCGGGGCGGCCGCTGGCCGCGGCCACCCACAGGCGAGTGCCATTGGCGATCAGGTTCGGCGCGAAGACGAACGGATCCATCCGCAACCACTGCGGCCCCCACGGCGGCGCCATGGAATCCACGTTGTAGCCGCCCGCGTCGAGCATGGCCACGCGAATGGCCTCGCGCATACCGGGTGCGGAGATATTCAGGTAGCCGGAGTACGCACCCGCGAAACTGAACTGATCCGGGTGATAGGCGGCCAGTGTCAGCGCGGCGCTACCGCCCATGGAAAGGCCGAAAACGCCATTGCGGTGGGGGTTGAAGCCCAGCCGATCTCGCAGCGCCCAGCGCAGATCGCGGCTCAGGAAGGTCTCCCACTCGTAGCGGTAGCTCTTACCCGGACCGCCCGACAGCGCGTCCGTGGCACCGGAACCCGTATTGCCGGGCCCGGTCCCCGCCGGCACACCGAAGAATTCGCTCGGGGCATTCCAGTCGGCGTAGAAGCTCGACTGCCCGCTCACCGGCATGACGACATTGATATTCCAACTCGCCAGCAGCTCGGCGACATTGGTCTCGATCTCCCACCCATTGAGATCCTCCCGCGCCCGCATACCGTCGAGGGCGTATACGACCCGATTGGTATTGCCGTCGGCCGCGCGGACAATCCTGGTCTTGATCGGCCCCATGGCCGGGGAATCCACCCAGAAATCGAAAGCGGCCGGAGTGAACGCCGCCGAGGCGGTTGCCGTCGACCCCACCACCGCTATTCCCGCGGACAGCACCGCTACCAGCCCCAACACCACACTTCTGCAACGGAAACCGAACCGTCTCGCCGAATTCGACGCTGTGCGAGTCAATCGCATCGATGTCGACCCTTTCACTCATGCGCTCGCTGAAACAGCAAGGCACACACAGAGACCGGTCCCCACGCCGGAATGGACACGAGCACCGTGTGCTCTAGGGACCTATCGCCACGAACAGCCAATGTGTTGCCGACAGTTAGCTATCAGTTCTATGCCGTGCATCACAGCGGGGCAGCCGACCGGGTTCAGGCGATATCGGTGCCGAAAAATGGCAGGTATCCGATGCGGAAAGATCATCGTCCGGAGTACAACGGAATAGTGACCGCTGGAAAGCTCTTCGCTGTACTCGCGTGTGCCATCGCCGCCTCCGTCGTTCTCGTCCAGCCCGCGGCGGCGGCTCCCACGGGGGCGAGGGTGGTCGCCGAAGTTCCTATCGACGATCGCATCTCGCGGGTGGACGTCTACTCCCCCGCCATGGATCGGGTCATCTCCAACCGAGTCATCCGGGCGGCGGGCGGCTCCGCGCCGACGCTGTACCTGCTCACCGGCGCGGGTGGCGGTGAGGACGGGATCTCGTGGTGGGACGACACCGATATCCGAGAGTTCTTCGCGGATAAGCATGTCAATGTGGTGCTGCCGACCGGCGGGGCGTTCAGTCTGTACACCGATTGGATCGCCGATGATCCGATCGCCGGCCGCAACCGCTGGCAAACCTACCTGACGCGCGAACTACCGGGTGTGGTCGATGCGCGGTTCGGCGCCACCGGCCGCAATGCGATCGGCGGCGTATCCATGAGCGCGGGTTCGGCGATCGACCTCGCTATCCAAGCCAGCGACGTGTACAGCGCGGTCGCGTCCTACAGCGGATGCCCGTGGAGCTCCGATGCCCGCGGTATCGCCATGGCCAGTGCGGTCGTCCTGCGTGGTGGCGGTAACCCGATGAATATGTGGGGTACGCCCGGCGGTGCCGTGTGGCGCTCCCACGACCCGTTTCTGCAGGCGTCCGCGCTGAGCGGCAAAACCGTCTTCCTCTCGGCCGCCTCCGGCATCCCCGGCGGGATCGATCGGGGTGGAATCCCTTCTCCGATCATCGAATCGATCGCCAGCTCGTGCACCGGAGCGTTCGCCGCGCGGCTGACCGAACTCGGCATGCCGCCGATCTACGTCAATCGCCCGGTGGGCTCGCACACCTGGGGCCAGTTCCAAACCGACCTACACGATTCGTGGCCGCACCTGGCTCGGGCGATCGGGGCCTGAACCAGGGACACGCGACCTCCTGGAGAGAGCAAGCCGGCACCTTGCCCGACCAGGGCAAGCACCTCTCGTTCACGTGGCGTAAGGCCGATGCCGGGTGCCGGTTCGTCCTGCGGGCGGCCGACAGCGCCCGATCGACGAGGCGGCGCACCAGTGCCGGGGAGAAGAGCATATCGCCATCGACGGTGCGGCCGATCGCGGCGAGTAGATCCCCCGCCGCGGTGTCCTTCACCAGGAATCCGGCCGCACCCGCCGCCAGCGCGGGATACAGGTGATCGTCGTCATCGAGGCAACCGCCCGCTCCGATGCGGATGGGCGAGATGGCGCACGGTCATCGGTAGCATGCATCTGGCAGTCTCCGCAGGACGCGGTGCGGGTGCGTCGGAGAGGAGTGATCGGTTGTGAAGGTCTTCCAAATAGGTGCCGCCGGGGGTGTCGGACAGCCGCTCGGCCGACTGCTCAGCGACCGCGGGGATGAGGTCACCGGCATGTACCGCAAACCGGACCAGGCCGATGCCGTTCGCGCGTCGGGTGCGACGCCGGTGGCCGGGGATCTCATTCACGACTCGGTCGAGGAGCTGGCGACGAAGCTGGCCGGGCATGACGCGGTGGTGTTCTCGGCCGGTGCGCACGGTACGGGGATGGATCAGACCACCGCCATCGACGGTAAGGGGCTGGAGAAGGCCGCCGACGCGGCCGCGCTCGCCGGAGTATCGCGGTTCGTACTGGTCTCGGTATTTCCCGAGGCGGGACGGGACCGGGAACCACGCGAGGGTTTCGAGCACTACATGCGCGTCAAGAAGACCGCCGACGTCTACCTGACCCGTACCGACCTCGACTGGCTCATCGTCCGGCCCGGCACACTCCTCGACAAACGGGGCGGCGGCCGGGTAACCGCTGGCGTCGCAATCGAATACGGGTCCGTATGTCGCGAGGACGTCGCCGCGTTCATCGATGCCGCGCTGCACGAGCCGCGCCTGAATCGCGTCATCGTCGAACTCACCGGTGGCGAGACGCCGGTTGCCGACGCAGTCGCCGACCTGGTAGCCGCGACGACCGGCCGACACAGTTCGTAGGTAGGGTGCCCGGAGGCGCGAGATTCCGGTCGTGTTGGCCGAATAGTGGTGCGGCCGTAAACTATTCCGTGCGGCCACCATTGTCGACGGGTATCAGCATGACCGGGACGGTGGCGGTATCGATTGTCGTTCGTACGGTGTGTGCGTGCCCGGGATCCAGCCGCCGCGACCAGCCGAGCACTATAAGGTCGGCTTGTCGGGCCGCGACGTCGACCACATTCTCGCCGGGGGTGCCGCTGCGCAGCACCAGGTTCGGGCGCGGGTGCGGTAGGTGCGGCACACAGAACCGGGCCCGGAATTCCGTCTCCCAGGCCGTGCGTTCGTGTGCGGCCTGATCCCAGCAGGCGGGCACGGTGGTGCGGTCGAAGACGTGCAGCACAATGATTTCGGTGCCCGCGCGGTGGAACAGGCGCGCGGTTTCCGATACCGCGCGCACGGCTTCCTCGGTGCCGTCGAGCGGCACCAGAACACGGTCGATCAGGCCGGGGGTGCCGCCGGGGCGCATGGTCGCGACGGCGGGCACCAGTACGAGCGGGCCACGGCAGCATCCGATAATGTCCCAGGCCGCGCATTCGAGGCTGACGACTCCGATGGCCGCTGCCGGATCGTCGAGGGCATAGAGGAACTCGTCGTTCGAGGCGTCCTTGGGTGTGGTGCGCACCCCGAGGTCGAAGGTTCGCGCGAGCGCGACGGCGACCGCATCCGCCACCGGCGAGGGGCGGACCAGGATGTCATTCACCGTTGTTCTCCTTACCTTGTGGGCCACCATGATTCGCCGACAACCCGCTGTCGGTCGTGGTCCCCCACCTGCACCGTCACCGGGCCGTCGACGCGAATGCCGATACCCGCGCGGGTGATATCGAGTCGGATACAGCGGCCCAGGGCGCGAAAGGCGATGCCCAACCGCGGCCAGCTGTCCGGCAGCACCGGCCGCACCCGCAGTACGCCGTCGCGCACCCGTACACCCGCGAATCCGGTGAGCATCGCCTGCCACACGCCCGCGATGGTGGCCATGTGCAGGCCCGTGGCGGTGCTGCCGGTGCGGTCGTCCAGGTCCAGCCGCAGCGCGGGCCGCAGCATCTCCAGCGCGGCGTCCGGGCGACCGGCCCGCGCCAGCAGGGCGGCCATGCTGGCCGGGGACAGCGAGGAGCCGTGGGCGGTGCGCGGACCGTAGAAATCCAGATTGGCGGCAAGGGTTCCGGGAGCGGTCTCCTCGGGCACCAGCTGGTACATCATCAGGACATCGGGCTGTTTGATCAGCTGCGAGCCCGCCACCCGCTGTTGACCGAGCAGTACATCCACGGCCACCGGTGGTTGGGCGACCTCGGCCATGGTGAGCGGTTCCAGGTCGAAGTATCCCGCGAACTGCTCGTAGCGGCCGTCGGGCCGCAGCTGGTCGACAATCCGCTCGGCCAGTTCACGCCACCGCGCGAATTCCGCTGCCTCGTCGGTATTTCGCGGATGCAATCGTGCCGCGCGACGCAGGTTCCAGCGCGCCATCACATTGGTGAAGGCATTGTCATCGACGGTTTCGTGATACTCGTCGGGACCGATCACGCGGTCGAGGTGGCCGTGACCGTCATCGTCCACCCGGATTCGCGACGCCCAGTAGCGCGCGGTCTCGGTGAGCAGTTCGCGCGCGGTGGTGAGCGTGAAATCCGGTCGCCCGCACCATTCGGCGTAATGATCTGCCGCCCAGGCCACGTCGGCGGTGATGTGCTCCTCCAATTCCCCGGTGAGAATCCGAACCTCGGTGCCGCCGAGGAATCCGCTGCGCGGGGTGACATCGAAACCGTCGGCGGCCGATTCCCAGGGGAAGCGCGCGCCGCGGTGGCCGTCGGCGAGCGCGCGTGCCCGAGCGCCCGGCAGTCGCCGCAGCCGGTAGGCGATCATGGCTTCCGCGGCCGCCGGATCGATACTCGCCATGGCCGGGAGCACGAAAGCATCGGTGTCCCAGAAGACATGCCCGCGATAGCCGGATCCGGAGATACCGCGCGCTCCGATCGCGGATTCGCCGTGTGCCCCCGCATTCGACCACAATTGGAACAGCGCGAACCGCACACCGAGTTCGACCTCCGGATCGTCCGGCAGGTCGATGCCGACGGTGGACCAGCGCCGCGCCCACACCTTGCGATGCTCATCCAGCAGGTCGTCTACACCCAACTCCCAGGCGCGGCGCAGCTCCCGCACCGCCCGGCCCGCACCGCCGTCGTCCTCGTCCGCGGCGCAGGCCACGATGCGATCCAGCAGCGCGGTGTGCTCGGATGCGGTGAGCCGCTGGGACGCGGCCGCCGCTATCGCGCCCACCCCCTCGGATTCGATTCGCAGGCAGCGGGTCTCGGTGCCCGGGCTCGGCGACAGCACCGTGAGTTCGGTGGCGCGCACGGTCGGATCGGGGGTCGGGGGGTGCAGCGGTGGCCCCGGGTCGAGCCGCCCGGCCGCCGCCTCGGCACGCAGCACCAGCACGCCCGGGCGACCGGCGCACGCGAACCGCAGACTGCGAAAGTCTCGGCCGCCAGTGGTTTCGGTCCGGTACAGCACCCCGGAGGCGAGATCGAGGTATCGGTCACCGTCCGCGATCGGCGGGTCGATACCGAGCACGGTCCATCGCGGACCCTCCAGCAGCTGCTGTTCCGGTCCGCTGCCGCCGTAGACCCCGCCGATGAGAACTCCCGGGGCGGCATCGGATTCGGGCCCCTCCGGTGTTCCGCGCGCGCCCACCCCGTGCTCTCCCACGGTGAACACCGCCCCGTCGGCGACTGCAGGGCGCTTCGGGTGCTGCCCGACCGTCCAGACATCATCCTCGGCGGCAATCTCCCCCATCCACGCGGACGCGTCGTCATCATGCGCTGGATCCGGGGCAATGTCGAACAACCCCATTGTCGTTCATCTCCCTCGTATTTCGTTCCCGAAGCGGGCCACACCTCCACCATCCGCCTCGAGCTACCCCATCGCCAGTCCAAACCGTTCCGCCACCCGACCGAGGTCCGTAGCGGCGCACCCGGCGTGGAATGCGAGCAACCCGCCACCGCCACTCGATCGCAATCATCACCGCTGGTCGGAGAGGGTTCCGGGCCGGCCGGCCGGGACGGGAATGCGAGTTGTGGCGCGCCTGCTGCCGGGCGACGCTTACCGGGTGGACTACCTCCGATACGCACAGTTTCTGCCCATCGCTCATCGTGGCGAACCGATCCCCGCCCCCGACCACACCTGGTGGTCCTGGCGGGGGCGGCGGGTTCACGTCGCGCGGGCCGTCGACGCCGGTGCGCCGGTGCGGGTGTTGGCCATTCACGGGGCCGGTGGCCATGCCGGACTGCTGTGGCCGTTGACGGCTGTGGCGCGGCGCGAGGGGGTCGAGGTGATGGCGATCGATCTGCCGCTGTACGGCGATACGGTCGAACCTCGGCCGCGGTCGGTGCGTTATCGCGACTGGGTCGAACTCCTCACCGAATTCGTGTGTGCCGAAACAGAATTCGATGATCGGCCGCTGGTGCTGTTCGGGGCCAGTATGGGTGGGGTGCTGGCCTATGAGACGGCCGCGCGCAGCGGAGCCGTCGCCCATGTGGTGGCGACGTGTCTGCTGGATCCGGCCGATCCCGCCGCCCGCCGCGCGGCGGCACGCTGGTCGCTCACCGGCGGGGTCGCGCCGATGCTGTTGCGCGCCGTGGACCCGATATTCGGTCGGGTACGGGTACCGATCCGGTGGCTGGTCGATATGGGCAATATGAGTCTCGACCCGAAGCTGACGCGCGTGTGCGCCACCGATCCGAAGGGCGGCGGGGTCAGCGTGCCGCTCGGCCTACTCGCCGACTTCTTCAGTTTCGGGCACACCGCCCCGGAGAATTTCGATGCCGCACCGGTGACCCTGGTCCATCCCGCCGCCGACCGCTGGACGCCGCCGGAACTGAGTATCCGGTTCCTGCGCCGTATTCCGAACCACACCCGATTGGTAATGCTGGAGAACTGTGGCCACTTCCCGATCGAGGAACCCGGCGCCACCCAGCTGCGCGATACCTTCCGCGAGGTGCTCGACGCGGTGGCGAAAGCCGCTCCGTGACGGGCCTTCACGATTCCGGAGCGAGCCGCCGCACCAGCGTCATGAGCTGCTCGACGGTCAGCCCGTGCCGCGGCAACACCCGGTGGACGTGAATGTCGACCGTATGCACCAGGCTCCGCGCGGTCGATACCGAGTCGGCCCCGCCGCGCCCGCACCGCTCGAGGTGGAAGGCGACCTCATCGACCAAATGATCCTCAAACGCCTGCAACGCGACCACCTCCACCGGCAGTCGAGGCGCGACCCGGTGCAGTAGCGCATGCAGCAGCGGCCGGTCCCGGTGCAGGTCGACTACCACCTCGAGGATCGCCGCCATCATCTCCTCGAAGGGCGGCTCCGTCCGCCGCATATTGGCGAACACCACCGCGAGCCGAGCGCCGCCCTCGGCGAGGTGGCGCTCGGCGAGGGTGCGCAGCAGGGCGTGCTTATTCGGAAAGTACTGGTACAGCGTGCCGATCGACATTCCGGCTCGCTCGGCGATCCGATTGGTGGTCGCCGCCATACCTTCCCGACCGAAGACCTGCGCGGCCGCCTCCAACAGCGTGTCCACCGTGTCCCGGGACCGACGCTGCCGGGGCAGCTTACGCGCGGAATCGACCATCACATCTCAATCAGCCAGTCCACCAAGGAGTTTACGGGTACGCGCGCCCGCCTCCCCACCGGCGAACACCACGCCGTAGAACTCGGTGGCACCCGCGGCGAAGACCTCCCGGACCCGGGCGGCCACCTGCTCCTCGGAGCCGATGATCGCCAGATCGGCCGGGCCCGCGGCCCCTTCGCGGTCCATCATGGCGCGGTAGGACGGCAGCGTGCCGTAGGCCGCGAACACATTGGCCGCCTTCTCCCGGGCGCCATCGACATCATTGGTGACCAGGACCGGCAGCGCGCACACCACCCGTGGCGCGGGCCGCCCGGCCTCGGCCGCGGCGGCGGCAATGGTCGGCGCGATATGTTCGCGGATGGTCGCCGGACCGGTCATCCACAGCACCGTGCCATCGGTCCGCCGTCCGGCCAACTTCAACATCTGGGTCCCCATCGCCGCCACCAGGACCGGCACCTTGCCCTCATTGGGAACCGTCAGACCAAGATTGGCGCTGACGGTCTCCCCCTGGTACGATACCGACTCGCCCTCCAGCAGTGGCATCAGTACCGACAGGTATTCCTTCATATGCCGGGCGGGTCGGCCGAAGTCGTAGCCGAACATATTCTCGATGACGATCTGGTGCGACAGCCCGATCCCCAGAGTGAGCCGTCCGCGTCCGACCGCCAGCGCCGTGGTGCGCGCCTGCTGAGCCATGGCGGCCGGATGCCGCGGATAGGTCGGCACCACGGCGGTGCCCAATTCGATACCCGGTACCTGGCTGCCCGCGACGGCGAGTGCGGTGAGCGCGTCGATCCCGAAAATATGCGACAACCAGGCCGATTCGAAGCCCTCATCGACAGCCTGCCGCAGATCGTCGGTGAGCCGACTCAGGGCATCCGGTCCGGTCGTTTCATTGAGCAAAATGCCGATCCGCACGCGCGTCTCCTCGTGTCGATGAGTGGTGGTTCAGTCATCCACCCTATGCCCCGAGAGCACGGCGTCGTCGGGATCCACCATGGCTGACACCGCGGGGCCGCGACCGTGGTCGAGCGGCTCGAAAACAGAACACGCGCGCCAATTAATTTGGAAAGGTCCAAAATTCGGCGCGCCGAGCGCAAGCGATCTAGTAATCCTTATCCACCGTTGTTCACGTTACCGAGAACCCGATTTCTAATGTAGCGGCGTTTCGAGTCGAATTATCGTACGAAATCAGGTCATTATGAATACCTTCGCATGGCCCGCCGCTCACCAGGCGGGAGACGTCCATTTCGCGGTATCCCTGTCGGACAATTCCCGAGGGTTCGGCAGGGCTCGAACCTCGGCGTGTCACGACATGATTGGAGCCGCTCGGTAATGAAGGCGTTTCGTTCTACCGCCGTCATCGCTATTCCCTTGGCGGTAGCGACATGGTTTGTCAGCGGTTGCTCGGCAACGAAATCGGATGGCCCGGCGGCGGAGACGCCGTCGGGATTGGAAGCGTTCTATTCACAGCCGGTCGATTGGGTTCCGTGCGGCGTCGCCGAGACTGCCGGATGGTTCCCGGGCGAGACCCTGCCGGGACAGGTATGCGGTCAGGTGGTCGCCCCGCTGGATTATCAGACAGCGCGCGGTCACGCGGTCACCGACACCGAGACGGTTCAGCTCGCCGTCACCCGGCGTCCGGCCGCGGGCGTGAAGAAGGGCACTCTCCTCGCCATCAGCGGGGGCCCCGGTCTTCCCGGCCTCGCCATGGTCGATATGGCCTTTCCGGAATCGGTCCTGTCCCACTTCGACATCGTCGCCTACGACCCGCGCGGTGTCGGGAAGTCCACGCCCGCGATCAGCTGCCCGCATCTGCACGCGCCCGCCGCCGCCGCGGCCGAGAACCGGGTGGATGTGGAAGAGCGGAAGAACCGGGAACTGGTGGCCTCCTGCGTTGCGGGCACGGGCCTGGATGTGTTGCGGCACATCGGATCCGATGAGGCCACCAATGATGTCGATCTGCTGCGCGGCGTACTGGGAGAGCCCCGGATCAACCTGTGGGCAGCGTCGTACGGCACCCAGATCGCCGCTATGTATGCCATACGCTTCCCACACGGGTATCGGGCGGCGGTACTCGACGGCGTAGTGGATATCTCCGAGCGCCAGAACGATATGCTCGCCGCTCAGAAACGTGGTTACCAGGAGACGTTCGACCGCATCGTCGCCTACTGCACCGGCGCGTACGAGGCCGTGGAGCATGCGCGCTGTCCACTGGGCAGCGACCCCGGCAGCGCCCAGTCGACATTCCAGCAGCTGTTGCGCGACGCCGACGCCAGCCCGGTGCCCGCCGCCACCGGCAAACCCGTCACCGCCTCGGACATCCTCAGCGCCACCGCCAAAGGTCTACTGTGGCAGTCGAGATGGGTGCCGTACCTACGGGCTCTCGACGCCGTCCGCCACGGTGACGGCACCGCGATCCGGCGGATGGCCGACAATGGCCATACCGTCGAGGACCCGGATCAGTCGGGTACGTCCGTACCACAGCAGCCCGCCGACGCGCCGGCCACGAAGGCGTCCACCGAACCCTACGCGATCACCGCCATCACCTGCGCCGACACCGCCCGGCCCACCTCGGATCGGGCTGTGCGACAACAGGATGCGCAGGCCCTGATCGAGGCGGCTCCCTTCGAGAACTACCAGCCGCTCCCAGCCGAGTTCCCCCTCGACGTCTGCGACCTGTGGCCGTTCCCCGGCGTGGTACAACCGGCGGCACCCAGTCGCGCGGACGACGCGGCGCCGCTGCTGTTCGTCGCGACCAGGCACGACCCCACCACCCCGATCGGCAATGCCGAACGCATGGCGAAATACCTGGACAGCCCCCTGGTGATTCGTGAGGGCGACGGACACACCTTCGTCTTCGCCGACCAGAACCGCTGCATCGACACCGAGGTCGCCCGCTATCTGGAAGACCCGAATGCGGTGCGGGACAAAGTGTGCCAGTAGGTCGTGCCGAGATCCGGAGCGTGTCAGTCGCCCGCTCGGTTCAGGCGGGCGGCAAGACCCCGTAGATGGGCGGCCAATTCCGGCGGTTCGTCGACGCGGAATTCGAAGCCGAAGGTGGCCAGGTAGATAGCGATCTCGTCGAGGGAGTTCCCGCCGGTGTGCAGCACACAGGATTTCGCGTCGACGGCCTCGAGCACGCCGACGGTCGGGGCGATCCGCTCGGCCGCCGTTTCGGCGGAAGTCAGCAGAGTAATACGGGCCTGATAGCGGTACGGCGCGGTGGTCACCGCCCGCGAGACGAAATCGGCCGCGTCGGGAGCTTCGCGCGGGGTGAAGCGCGGTCCGGTCGGGATACGCGGGGTGAGCCGGTCCACGCGGTAGGTGCGCCAATCCTCGCGGTCCACATCCCACCCGATCAGATACCAGCGTCGGCCGGTGTGCACGAGCCGATGCGGTTCGGCGGTACGGCGCGCGGTTTCACCGCTGTGGGTGCGGTAGTCGAAGCGCACCCGGTGCTGGTCGCGAATGGCGGCGGCAATCGCGGTGAGAGTGTCCGGGTCGACCTGCGGACCACCCGCGGGCACCGCGACCGTCGCCGCCTGCAACGCCGTCATGCGATGGCGCAGCCGCGAGGGCAGCACCTGCTCGAGTTTGGCCAGCGCCCGCAGCGAACTCTCCTCGATACCGGCAATGGTGCCGCCCGCCGCGGTGCGCAGACCCATGGCCACGGCAATGGCCTCGTCATCGTCCAACAGCAGCGGCGGGAGTTTCGCCCCCGCACCCAGCCGATACCCGGACGCACCCGCGGTCGCGTGCACGGGATAGCCGAGACTGCGCAGCTTCTCGATATCCCGGCGCACCGTGCGCACATCCACGTCGAGCTGCCCCGCCAGGTCCGAGCCGGTCCATTCGCGTGGAGTCTGTAGCAGCGAGAGCAGGCGGAGCAGTCGTGCGGAGGTTTCCAACATGAGGTCGATTCTGCTCGACTGCTAGGGCGATAGCCGCCCTAGGAGACTCGCGACATCACGCTCATGAGCAATGAGCACCTCGGTCGTCGGTTCAGGAAATGCCGTCCCGCCAGCATGTGTATGTCACAGACCGGTATGGCCGACTGTGATTTGCTGGGCGTCACGGTGCAGTTCCTCGACCCGAAGGGATCCTGCGACAACGGGGAACACTCAGCCGTCACGTTCTATTGCGCTCCCCTCATGGCAATCGTTCGCGCACTGCCGCCGATGCGATTCGGTGAAGCAGGACGGCGATATGCCGTCCTGCGGCGTGCAGGACAGTTCGTACCGGAAGTCGGTCATCCGGCCTTCACGATCGACCGAATATCAGCCCAGCAGTTGAGCTTTCACCGCCGCGAACTCCGCCTCGGACAGCACTCCGGACGCGCGCGGCTCGCCGTGCTGCTTCAGCTTCGACACCAGGTCGTCGGCGGGGGCCGCCGCCGGTGCGGGTGACAGGGTGAAGCATTGTTCGTGGGCGGATTCGTACCCGCACCGATGCTGGCCAAGGTGCATGCCCGGCTCACTCAGGAAGGTGGCAGCGACGTCGGCGTGCCCATGCGCTGACTTCCCGCATAGCTCGCGTTCCGGGCGGGGACGGGCGACCGGCACGACGACCGCGCTGTCCGGCAACTCCGCACCGTCCCGCGATCGGTTCCCGATCTGAGCCGTGCTGGGCACTGGCGTTCGCCGCGGAATCGCACCGGCCGAATCTTCGCGTCGGCAGGCATCGGCGTGGGCGCGCACTCGACGGCTCCCGGTCTGATGGAATCGAATTTCGCTCTCGTCCGTGAAAATCGCTGACACAGAGAGGTTCCGGTGCTCCATCTGCGGGTGCTCTCCCCCACGGCGTCAACGCCGCAAGTCCTGTCAGCACTGACCGACGAGCCCGGAGCCACCCACGTAACGATCACGCGCGGGGCGGCGTTCGACCCTCCGGGCGATCTCATCGAGGTCGACGTGGCCCGGGCGGCGGCCAATGACCTACTCGATCTGCTGTGCTCGTTGGGCCTGCCCCATGCCGGTGCGATCAGCTTCGGACCTGCCGACGACACGCTCTCCGAATCCGCCCGCCGTGCCGATCGAGAGGTTTCGGGCGGGCGCTCGGTGTCGGATTCCCCATTGCCATGCTCGTCACCGCGGCGGCAACGCTGGTCTGGCTGCGACTCGGCTGGATCGAAGCCGGCGGGGTCGAGACGGCCCGCACCTTCGACTTCATCTACCAGGTCGGACCATTCTCCTTCGTCGTCGCCCTGCTCGCGGGCGCGGCCGGAATGCTGGCACTGGTCACCGCACGGTCCGCGGCCCTGGTCGGAGTGTTCATCTCGGTCACCACCGTGCCGTCCGCCGGACTGGCGGTGCTCGCGATGCTCGCGGGCAAGTGGACTGTCGCCGGAAGCTCGCTGCTGCAATTGGCCGTCAACCTGATCGGCATCGTGACCGCCGGAGTTCTGGTGCTCGCTCTGCGCCCCGGCACCAGCCGCGAGGACGGTCCGATGCGGCGCGGGCGGCACTGGATCGCCTCGAGGTTGGAACAGCGCGGCGCGAAAAGGTGAGTCGCGCCGCGCCAACCACCTCCGACGGTCTACCAATCCTGGATGACACCCAGGCCATCGCCGGGGGACACGATGAGGGCGACGTGCCCGTCCGGGTGCTCGACGGTCTCACCGATGATGTCGCGCAGCGGCGCGAATCGCCACGCATCGTTGTCCGCCAGCTGCGAGCCGGGTGCGAGGGCCACCCACGTGGCGTCGTAGGGAACCACCTGGTCCACGAGAGCGGGTACCGGACCACTGGCCAGCGCGGCCGTCTCACCGGGCGAGAGATCGACGCCGACCGCGCCGGGCCCGACAAGCGGCGTGGCGGCTGCTGCGGATCCGGCACCGATCAATGCGGCGGCGGTGACCCCGGCAGCGGCGGTGAGGGTGATCGTGACGATTCGAGTGCGCATGGGATTCCTCCGGGTGATGGTCGGGTGTAGATCCTCCGAGTGGTGAACGATGCGGTTGAACTCGCAACGAAAGCGAGGATGGCACGCCGGTCATTCGGGCGGGAAGCGGATTGCGACGGCCGTCACACTCCCCCGACACCCGTGCCCGCCCTCACATATAGATCCGAGTAATCTCGGAAATTGCTGCGGCAGTGTGCAATTCGTTCACTATCAGGCATCGGCCAGGCGCTGCGGAGCGCAGCTCCGTACCGGATCGTTACCGTCGGATAGACGCCGGTCACACAGTGGCACGCACGACATTCAATTGCTGAATATTTGCTGACGGGATTCACTGAACGGTATGGATGGAACGATGGTGATGCCCCTCTGTGTGATCCTCGTTGGCTTCTTCGGTCCACTCGCATTGATGGCATTGCGGTGGCGCAAAATCAAGCGCTACGGGGTCGGCGGCGGCGAGTTCAATCAGCCGTTCGCCACCATCGGGGATGGCGGCGTGCCGCCGGGCACGGTCATGCAGGAGAATTTCGGCGACATTGCCGCCGGGCGGACGGAAACAGGTAAGCCGGCTGGCACCCCCGACCGTTTCGACGGGCAACGATGGGTGATCCGCGACCTGAGGAACCAGCCCGACTCCGACTGACTATCCGATAACCTGAGCAATCAACATCCTCGGCCCGAGCGGCCGACGCCGCCATGTTTCCGACCACGGTCGAGGTTCGCGAGTCAGCCGGTGCCGCCGGGTTCGGTGACCCGGTTCTGACAACCCTGCCGCCCGAGCCGATGCGCACACTGCGAGACAGTTACGAGCGCATTCGACTGCGCGCGCTGTCGACCTTGGAGCGAATTCCCGACCACGAGTTTTCCACCGGTCTGGCGAACTTCGCCGCCGACGTCACCGAACGCGGGGACACCCTCGTGTCCCACCCGCGTGGTGACCTGATCGTTCTCCATCGGGCCGGGGGCGACTTCCGATGAAGGAACGACCCATGCGGCAACTCGCGCGAATCAACCGGTACCTGACGAACCCAGCGTTCCGGGCGCTCGCTGCCCGCCTCCCCGGCTACGCCAATGTCGTGCACATCGGCCGCCGAACCGGACGCCACTACCGCACGCCGGTCGGAATCACCCGGCACCACGACGAAATCCGCATCGCACTCAACTATGGACGCCACAGCGATTGGGTGCGCAACGTCCTCGCCGTCGGTGACTTCGAACTCGAACACCGGGGGCGGACCATCGCCCTCACCGACGCGCGGGTAGCCCGACTCGACGGTCGCGACTTCCTGCTCGCGACGACCGAGCCGGACTAGCGCGTCATATCGCGCATCGGATGGCGGTACGGTTTCCTGGATAGCCTCGGAGCCCCGCTACACGACTGCGATCCAAGGAGAATTCGCATGCGAATCCTGTTTCCGGTGTGTGCCCTGGTCGCTGTCGCTGCCGTGGTGGGCAGCGGTTGCGCCTCCTCCGAGTCCGGTCGCGTCAGCGAACTGACGCTATCCGTCACCACACCGGAGGATCCGGATGTCGCACGCACAGTGACATTGCGCTGCTCACCCGACATCGGCGGCGATCATCCGGCCGCGTCGCAGGCCTGTGCCGAATTGACCGCTGTCGACGGCGAATTCGATGAACTCGACGTCGACCCCGGGGCGATTTGCACGCAGCACTACGACCCGGTCGGCTATACCGTCGCGGGTAACTGGCGTGGCCGGGCAGTCACCTACACCGAGACTTTCCCGAACGACTGCCACGGCAAGGCAGCCACGGGCAGCGTCTTCGACTTCTGATTTCCCGCGCGTCCCGGTGCCGGTCAGGACCGTCCCGCCGGTGAGGTCGGCTCCTGCTGCCAGCATTCGATCCCGGACGGGTCCGCGATGGCGGGGCTGTGGACATACACCGGATCCTGCCCGGCGCGGCGCTGCCGCTGGTAGTCCTCCAGCAGCCGGAACGCTATGGCGCCCAGGGGAATAATGGCGGCGAGGTTGACCGCTGCCATGACGCCCATGAAGACGTCGGCGAGGTTCCACACCAAGCTCACCGAACCCAGTGCTCCACCGAAGACGGCCAGCAGCACCAGGATTCGATAGGACTGCAGGACCGAACGTCTGGTGGTGAGGAATTCGATATTGGATTCGCCGTAGTAGTAGTTGCCGATCAGTGAGCTGAACGCCAGCAGCGCCACGATCACCGTCAACGCATGTCCGGACCAGGAACCCAGGGTGTCCACGAGGGCGCTCTGCGTGAGGTCCGCGCCGCGCCGTTCGGACAGGTCCGGGTGCGTGGTGAGGATGATGAAGGCGGTGATCGAGCAGATCAGCAGGGTGTCGAAGAAGACGCCCAGTGACTGGACGAGGCCCTGCTTCACCGGGTGACTCACCTGCGCGGAGGCGCCCGCGTTGGGTGCCGAACCCAGACCCGCCTCATTGGAGAACATGCCGCGCCGGACACCGTTCTGAATCGCGGCGCCGACCGCACCACCGGCGACCTCGCGGAATCCGAACGCGCCTCCGACGATATCGGCGAGCACCCGGGGTACGTCACCGATGTTCAACACCACCACCGCGATTCCGAGCACGATGTAGGCGATCGCCATGACCGGCACCAGTACCTCGGTTACCCGCGCGATGCGACGGACCCCGCCGTAGATGACCAGCCCCAGCAGCACCACCAGGACGAGCCCCAGCAACAGCTCGAACGAAGAATCCTCGACCTCCAGGGACCTTCTGCCGGTGGCGGCGATGGTGTTGGACTGCACGGCGTTGAAGACGAAGCCGAAGGTCAGGGTGATGACCACCGCGAATACCGCGCCCATCCACCGCCGCCGCAGCCCGCGCTCCATGTAGTACGCGGGCCCGCCGCGATACGTGCCCGGCTCGCGATCGCGCACCTTGTACAGCTGCGCCAGCGTCGATTCCACGAATGCCGACGCCGCACCCACGATCGCCATGAGCCACATCCAGAACACCGCGCCGGGCCCGCCGAGGGTGATCGCCGTGGCCACCCCCGCGATATTCCCGGTCCCCACCCGCGCGGCCGCGGAAATGGTGAACGCCCCGAATGCCGACACCGGGCGGCTGCCGTCCGGCGCCGGTTTCGTCCGCTCGGTGATGGCCCGGAACATCTCCGGCAACAGTCGCAGCTGCATGAGTCGGCCACGCCAGGTGAAGTACAGCCCGGCCCCGATCACAATGGGAATCAGCAGCCAGGTCCAGAACACGTCATTGATCTCGACGATCAGGGAATCGAGGGCGTCCACCGGTGCAGGCTATCCGCTGGCGAATCCCGCCGTCCGCATCTGCGCCCCGGCCAGTCGCGTGGTTGCCCTGCCGATTCCGGCCGACACCGGCGGAGTGTGGTGGCGAGGCTGTCGCGGTTCACACGGGATCGGCAATCGGCGGCACCTGTCGCCATCGGAAGGGTCCGGACGTCACCGAAAATCGATAGCGGTCACGGACCGGCCGCTGTTACGGTTGCCGCCGCGCCGATCCGGCGTGTCCGAAGTCGTCCGCTGGAGGGATATTTATGACCCGGCCTGCGCCGAGAGCGCCTCGTGGTGTGGCCTCGGCACGAAATATCGCTGCCCCCACCACATCTGGTCGGTAGTCACCAGCGTCATCGAGGCGCGCTCGGCCTGCTCCCGCTGTCTGCACATAGCTCTCGGCTAAGGAGTGATCCGGGTTGTCCGACAACACCGATATTCAAAACAATTCCAGTCCCGCACTACGGACCGGCACCTTTGCCTGCATGCGCTGCGGTCTGACTGTGGCATTGCTCGGGCCCGACGGCGAACGACGCAACCACTGTCCCAGCTGTCTGCATTCGCGGCACACCGTCGACCATGTCGATGGTGGCGTCTCGGAATGTCAGGGGCGCATGGCTCCCCTGTCGATCGCGGTCTCGCGCACCGGCGAATGGGGCGTTGTGCACCGTTGCACGCGCTGCCATGAGCTGGCACTGCATTCGGTCTGTGGCGACGACAATCAGCTGATTCTCATGCGGCTGGCCGTACGTCCGCTCGCCGAACCACCGTTCCCCCTCGAAGTATTCGGCGATCTGTAGGAGCTGGACATGCCGCGAAGGAACACCGCGATATCCGGCCGTCGACAACGTGGGAAGTCCGTATTGCACGGGCCCGGTGGCGAATCCGGCGGTTCGTTCCGGTGTGTGGGTTGTCGGCTCGATGTGCCGATCTCCGCACCGGGTACCGCGCACCGCAACCACTGCCCGCACTGCCTGACCAGTCGTCATGTGGATCGGATTCCCGGAGACCGGGCCGCATCCTGCCGTGGGCGGATGCGGGCGGTCAGTATGACGGTGCGCGATAACGGCGAATGGTCGGTGGTGCATCAGTGCGTAGCGTGCGGCGCACTGAAGATGAATCGCATTGCCGGGGACGACAATGCGTTGGCGCTGATGCGGATCGCGGTGCGCCCGTTGGCCGATCCTCGAATGGGTCGGAGGGCACTGCGGTCATTGTGAAGGAGCCGGGACGCCGCGCCCATCGGGCCGGTGTCCCGGACTTCGCCTGGATCGCCTACGAACGCCGCGCCACCCTCGGCGACCTGCGCAACTCCCTCTCGCGATGACACGACCATAAGCAAGAACCGTAGTCCCTTGTGACGCAACGTATGTCGAACAAGTGGCAGCGGCTCCCGCTCCGCGATGCGCTCAGCTCAGGCCGGGGATGAAACCTGGGTACACATAATGCGTGCCGCCGGAGATATTTCCGTAGCCGGTGATATTCGGGAAGTTGAACGGCAACGCCTTCAGCTGGTGCGGGTTACCGTCCTGGTCGGCCTGGAAGCACTCCATGGTCTTGCCGTGGAAGCTGGTGCAGACCACGCGGGTGCTGTTGCCGAAGGGCGAGCTGAGGCGGCTGCGCATATCGAAAGGATTCCAGAAGTTGGGATCGTCCGCGGTGAGGAATGTGACCTCCGACACCTGGATCGGGCTGTTCGGCTGCTGCACCGGCCATTCGTCGGCGGCGGCGACGCCGGTCCCGATGATGGCGGCGGTACCGGTCGCGGCGGCGATGGCGGCGATTCGGGTCGCGGCGCGGGTGATCGTCTTCATTGGCGTTCCATCCTTCGGTTACTCGATTGATGTGCAGCGTCGAAAAGTTCATCGGCCGTAGCAAAATAAACGGTACAGGTGATGTGGCTCACGTCAGGCCGCCGGTGATGCACCTGGGCGGCCGAGCATATGCACTATCGCTCATCGAAAGTTTCTCGAGTATGTCAATTGTGGCCATCTATTCACAGGTGATGTGCTGACCGCGACGAGGCGGTCAGCGGTTCCGCATGCCCGGTCGTCATGCGATTCGGACACATGAAAGGAGCCGTTCGTGGCTTCGCTGGTCGGTAAACGCTGGGGGCACTGCGCCCGCGATAATGTGCGGCGGTCGGCCATTGTGGCGATTGCCATGGCAGCGGCGAGCGCGTTATTGCCGGTGGGGGCCGCGGGGGCGGATGAGTCGGTCCCGGTCACGGTCGCGACCGATCGCCAGGAACAGGTGCTCGATGTTCGCGACGGTGTCATGGTGTCCCGGGTCAGCTATTCGCTTCCGCTGCCCGCGGGCGCACCGGAGCATCCGGCGGAGTGCGACCGCACCGGATATCTGCGCTACCGCCCCGTTGGGGGCCCGGAGCATTCCAGTGCTGCCGACAATGTGATCGTGCAGCAGCCGGGCGCTATCGGTGGTGCGGTCAACTCCGATAGTGTCGCCGCCAATACCGTCGCCGCCGCGCGAGCATTGGGCCAGAATGTCGAATTCTGGGCGCTGGCACGGCGTAGCGCCTGCCTCGATGAAACGGCGGGCTTCGACTACGCGTTGCGCACCGGCAACTATCTCGACGCGGTCGACTACTACTTCAATGGCAAGCCGATCGACGGTCAGGTCTTCCCGGGGTTCAAGGAGTCCCAGGATCTGGCGGTACTCGATGTCATGGGCATGGAACGGGTCATTCGCGACCAGTACGAGATGATGCTGTTCGAGATTCCGAATCAGGCTGTGCGCCAGCAGAAGTACGTGTGCACGGGCATCTCGCTGGGTGGTCTGGTCACCGGATTCTTCGCGGACTGGGATTTCGACGGCAATCCGGCGACCACCAATGACGCGGGCTACCAGCAGTGCGCCGCCTTCGCCGCACAGGACACGATGATCACATCGGATCCGGTCGCGATTCAGAACACGCCTCTCCTGCACGACATTACGAATGCGATCGTCGGACCGACCAATGATGTAGTCAAGGCGGTCGCGAATGTCGGTGTGCTGCCGCGCGCTCTGGTCTCGGTGCCGATGATCGGGTCCCGCTCGTTCATGATCTACCGATTGGCCGGGCTCGCGGCGCATTTGGAGCCGGATGCGGAGAGCCGACTCCTCTCGCATCTGCCGCGCGACTTCGATCTCGACACCACGCTGAATTTCATGTTCTCCGGATCGCTCCCGTCCTTCGCCACCAACGGCGCGGACGGCTCCGGCAGTATTCGCGATTTCCGCTTCACCAATGCGGCATTGCTCGGTGTATTCATCGACAACAACTCCGGCAACTTCGCACTGTTCCAGCAGGGCGTCGGGGCACTCGACGGCGGACCGGTGGCGGAGAAGACCTTCCCGACACCGGGTTCGGTCACCCAGATTCCGCTACTGGGCGGATTCCTGCGGGTCAGCGCGGGCTCGCAGCAGCGGGTTCGGCCGACCGATCGCAACGCGCTCTACACCTGGCGGAACTACGACAATGTCCGGGGTGTGCCCTACACCGCGCCGAACCACGAGGTTTCCGATATCCGGGATGCGGCACGACAACTCGGCACGGGGGCACCGTACGCGTACTGGGAGACCTACTTTCCGGCCCGATTGTTCATCGATATCGGGGCGGGTTACGGCGGCGCGCGCAGCGGCGATCTGACCAATCTGCGGTACGCGAATATGGCGCGCACCAAGCCGAACTACATCTCCTATGCCGGTGACGGTTTCGTGCAGCAGGGCGTCGGCATTGTCGTGCCACCGCCGCCGACCGCTCAGGTGGTGACGTTGCCCGGATACAGCCATGTCGACACCATCGGCGCGGCCCGGTCCCAGAGCGACGGCAAACCGGACGCCAGCGCGCAAACCCTGGCCGAATTCGTCAAGAGCCTGCGATGACAGCGGCATCCGCGGGTACACACATCGGGAAGTCGGGAGCAATGGCACTCATCAGGTGGATCAGGTTGTCGCTGTCCATGGGAATTCCCCTGGCCGTTACGGCGATAGTGGTGCTCGCCGGACTCTCCGTCCCGGAATCGTCTGCCGTACCGGCGCTTTCGGTGGGAGCGGATCGAGATGTGGTCAGCCCGATCACCGGCGATCCCTCCCTCGGTGACGATATCGAGGCAACATACGTGCGGTTGCACTACCCGAGCCCGTACTCCACCATGGCGCATCCGGAGGCCTGCGATTGGATTTCGTTCGTGCGATACCGGTCCAAGAACGGACCGGTGAAGTCCGCCGACGCCGATGCCGTTCTCACCATGCAGCCCGGCACCTTCTCCGGCGCGGCGAACCTGAATCCACAAGCACCGCAGGTTGTTCGAAAAGCCGCCGCAACCGGTAAATACGTCGAGTACATCTCGCTGGACCGCCGGGCCAACTGCGCGGAGGACCGCACCGGATGGGAAGCCGCCCACCAGGCGGACGACTACCGCGTCGCGGCGAACTACTACTTCAATGGCGCGGCCATCGACGGCAAGTCCTACCGCTATCAGACCCCGCAGGATCTCGACTATCTCGGCGAATACGGCCTGGCGCTGACCATGGACGACTGGCGGGTGGCCATCGAATACCTGCTCCCCGCTGCCGGTGACCGCCACAAGAGTTTCTGCGGCGGCCATTCGCTGGGCGCGTTCCTCGTCGGCCCCATGCTGGCCTGGGATTTCGATCAGAACGCCACCACCACCGACGACGCCGGTTACAGCCTGTGCGGCGGCGGCAGCGTGCCCTTGGACGGCTTCGCCATGACCGACCCGGTGGGCTTCTCGGGTGCTCCCCCGCTGGATATGTTCCTGTCCGCCGTGGGTGGTGTCGTCAAGAACGGTGTCGATCTGCTGCTGAAGAACGGTCTGAGCGTGGCGCAGCTGCCGGTCCTCGCCGCCAGCGAGATCATGAACGCCTATCAGCTGGCCGCCATGGCCGCGGACCAAAAGCCGGATGCCGAAAGCGATCTCGCGTCTCTGGTGCCACGGGATCTGCGCACCGAATCGTGGATGCGACTGTTCTACGGCAAGGACTATCTCGACCTGTTCACCGGCAACAACCTGCCACGTGATTTCCGGCTCACCAATACCGCTGCGCTCGGCATGCTGTTCGACCAGAACTCGGCGGAGTACGTCCTCCAGGCCGGGCTCGGCTTCTACGACTGCGCGACGGTCGGCAAGACCTATCCGGTCCCCAATGGACTCGCCTCGGTGCCGGTTCTCGGACCGACCCTTTTCATCATTCCGCTGCGAGTCGGGTACGGCCAGAACTACACCCCGGTCGATCACAACCAGCTGTGCGGCTGGAAGAACTACGATCAGGTCCCCGAGTCCACCATCGACGGTATCGATCCGGTGCGCGGCAATCCGACCGACCTCGACCACGAGGTCAGCGATATCCGCGAGTTCGCGCACGCGATGAATCCGGGCTGGCAGCCCACCGACTTCTTCGAGGAGTACACCCCGCTGCGCCTCATTACCGACATGATCTTCGCCCTCGGTCTCGGCCGCGATGGGGAACTGAGGCAACTACAGAACCGCAGCGGCGGCGTACTCAACTTCCTGCTGCACGGTGACCGCTGGCAGAGCACCCCCGCCGGTAACCGCAACCTCACTCTGCTCGCGGGTGATTCGCCGCTGCAGAACGCGGGGTACGCCGGGCTGCTCCCCGCCAACGTCAAAATCATCCCCGGCTACCGCCACTACGACGTGGTCACCGCCGCGGAGCGGCAGAACAATGGAATGCCGGAAATGGCAAGCACTCTCATCGCCAACTTCCTGACCCGACCCTGAACCGGAGGAACCGCGGAGATATCGCGCTCGCCGGTCGCGACCGGCGAGACCTCACTCAGGGACCTGGCCGATCGCCGACAGCGGGGAATTCGAGGTCGGTCCAAGTGGCGGTTCGGGTGAAGC
This sequence comes from Nocardia uniformis NBRC 13702, assembly GCF_001613345.1. Lineage (GTDB taxonomy): Bacteria > Actinomycetota > Actinomycetes > Mycobacteriales > Mycobacteriaceae > Nocardia > Nocardia uniformis. Next base: position 31,494 of record NZ_BDCE01000077.1, read on the forward strand.
CGAGTCGCTCATAGATGGCCTGTGCGGGATTGGTGTCGGTGACCGAGAGGCCCAGTGCTGTCAGACCCGCTCCGCTGGCGCGGGCGATCACACACCGCAGCAGGAGTGCGCCCAGTCCGGCATAACCGGGTGCGGGATGCCGGAAAACTTCTGAAATCCAGGGTCCTGCCAGTGGTGGCTCGCCCTCGGAGTCCTGAACGAGTACCGCCGCGACTGCGCTGTGGCCGTCCCAAGCGACGGTGCTGCACGCGTGCAGCGGACCCATGAGCGTCCCGTCGTACAACCCCGCGAGGGCCTCTATCGCGTCGTCATGGTGGTCGGGGTGGTGCGGTGGGTAAGCGGCCGATAGTGCCTCGCGCAAAGCGGCGGGCCGAACTCGGACGGCCGGAAGGGCGCGAAGGCCGCGCGGCAATTCCGGCTGGGGCTCGGGTGGGGGCAGGAGCAGCGTGTAGGTGTGAAAGGTGCGCAGGCGCCTCGCCCCCGCGTCCACGAGAACTGTCCCGAAGGAGCCTTCGGCGGTTGCGCCCCAACCCGCAAGGGACCGGACGATAGCGGAGGCCGCGGTGCCGGACGCGGGCCCTGACGCGGAGAACAGTTCGTCCGCCCACGGCTTGCCGTCGCGCTCGTCTCGTTCGAAGTATGCCAGCGGGGCTCCACTTGTATCGAGGACAGCCCCGCTCGGTTCCTCGCTCACACCCATGGCGATCCCTTCCGTGCCAGAACTGTCCGAAATACCGCAGGCCATACTGCCACCCACCGCATCACGCCTCCTCCGCCCATGGATCTCCGTAGGCGGTATAGAGCAGCGACCCAGTTGTGTTCGGTCCAACGGTGGGATGTCTCTAAACGGCTTCTTAACAATCAATTGCGGCAGGAGGTCTTCACGGCGAAACAATTCCTCATCTGCCGCCGAGCGACCGAACCAGCGTGAATTTGAACCGAGGGTATTTCGCAATGGCTCATCAGCGCTGGACAGTCGATCACCAGGTGAACCGGTAGCCATCGAAGCGGATTCGTTGACGCCCGATACCGCAACCCATTGCGTCCCGCTCGAATTCGCCGCCGCGAGCACGTAATCGGTCGCACACCAAGGTCATTCGACCACTGTGGGCGTGTTCTCATCATTCAGCGGATGCCTGCCGACACCCACCCCGAGTATCTCTGTTACGTTTGCTAACCGAAGTAATCCCATTTGCGTCGGAAAGCGATAACGCATGCAGATCAAGCAATTCATGGTGACGACGGCGCTCACGGGTATTCCCGAGGGCACCGATCACTGTGTTGCCCTACGCCATTTCGGCCGGGTTTCACAGTGTGCGGGAGACGCCCCCATGGGAGCCGGTATCGGGGGCACGACCGGTTTCATCGAGAGCCTCCTCGGCTGATCGGCACATCGATGGTTCCCAGCGCGGAAGGATTCCACATCAAGTACACCGCCCTTCGAATTACCCGAGTCGTCGCGACCCTCGCGTTCGTGGTCAGCGCTGCGGCCACGGCCTCGGCCCAGGAGCCTGCCGGGCTGGCTCTGGCGCCGGTACCGAACACGGTGCTCGCCTCCGACGACTTCAACCGTGCGGAACTGGGGCCGAACTGGGTCACCGTCGGCGGCGGCGATCTATACCTGAACAACGGTCAGATCAGCGGCGTCGGCACACCGTCGGTTCCGCTCTCCTTCGCCTACTGGGCCGAACCGTCACCGAGCGCCACGCAGGAGGTCAGCGCGAACGTTCGCTGGTCGGGACAGAACCCGGCACATTCGGCCGCGGCGGTCGTGCTTCGAGCGAACCCGTCCCGCATCCCCGCGGCCGGCGCGAGCGGCGTCCAGTTCTGGTTCGTCGACAACCTCATGGGAATCATGTACGAGGACCCGGACGTTCCACTGAAGTTCCGTCCGGCGCTGGGCACCGAGAGTTACGTCCCGACCGCCAAGTTCCCGGAGAACGCTCAGATCACGCTGCGCGCCGTCGGCACGACGTACACCGCCTACGTCAACGGCACCCAGGTTCTGCAAGGAACCGTGCCAGAATCGGTCGTACCTCTCTCACAGCGCACCATGGGCGTGCAGATCCAGGACGACAGCATGGTCGCCGACGGTGGTGAGCCGCCGGCGGACTTCGACGACTGGGTCGCGCGGTACGCCGCCTGAACCTCACGATCGCAGTCCCGTTCTGGAGTCGAACACCTTCCGTGACAACTGCTTTCACCCGGGCTGTGCAGCGCGTCCGCCGCCCGGACGACCGGGAACAAACCTGATCCGATCTGTGCAGACGGCCCATGACTGGGTATCCGAGCGGGTGTGCGCAGAAACGCGATAGCCGCCTCAGCCGCACCACTGGCACTGCTGCTGCCATCCTGCGATTTCGTCGGCGAGGGGGGACACGCTCCCGCAGTCCACCCAACCGGCCCCCAGCACCCCGACCACACCTCGGGCGACCATCACTTCGCCCACACCATTGCTACCCAGCACGACCGGGCTCGGCTGGCGCGTCCCGGTGCGCGGCGCACTCACCGATTGTCTTGCCAGCGGGACGTCAGGAGTCCGGTTATCACAGGTTCCTGAACCCGGATCAGCCCCGGCCCAACCGCGCCCTGATACTGGGTCCCGGCTTGTCCGGACGCCGGAAAGGCTTCCGTAGCAGCCCGATCAGCACCGCGATACCGCCGATACCGAACAGCAGCCCGAGGATCAGGCAGAAACCGCCCATGAAGACGGCGGTGAAGAGGTTGCCACCCCAGGCCGCGCCACGCTCGTAGGCCTGATCCTCGCGGCTGGGGGAATTCCAGCTGTCCGGATTGCCGACGACGAGCTCCGCCGCGACCCGACTGCCCGGTGTGCAGGAGTGGACGTGCACATAGATGTCCTTCCGGACCGGCCCGCCGTTCTCGGGAGTGAATTCTCCCCGGCAGATACCTCCGGAGGTCCGCCTGGTGGCACGCTTTCTCTCGGTGACGGTGACGGTTCCCGCGCCATCACCGCGCCCGGCCCAGGACGCGGTCAGCGCACGGACGCTGTGCCCGGACAGATCCACGAGTGCGTGGAGGAAGAAGTAGGAGACGGCCACACAAACCAACGTCAGGGTCAGCGCGACGACCCGTTCAGTGCGGGTGTGCGTGGTCTTGCGGCGCGGTGTCCACGAAGCTCTCTCCGGCACGAATCGGTCCCCCTCGACTGGCGTTGTGCGCCTGACGCTTTCGCCGCAGGTACCAGCACACGACGTTCCGCTACGCCCCGAGCACAGCTACGGGTGGTCTTCGGACCTGCTGTTCAACGCTGTTCCAGCGGCGCGTGTGCGACGCGAAACCCTGAGCGTAACCGGCCCGAATTCGGTTGCTGGACAACACTGATGCCTCGGTCGTCCTCGCGGAGATCGACGGACGGCAAGCGTTCCTTCGGTCGCATGGCGGCCGAGCGACGCTCGCGGGAGTGCCCGACAGCCGACAACCTGTCGCACAGGCATCAAATCGTGTGCTCACCGGGTGTCCGGAGCAACCATGCCTGCAACGTCACGTACAGCAGGGCCGCGCCGGCGGGTACCGCGAACGCCGCGCCGGTGAGCTTCTCGATTCGCTCGAGACGGTGCAGAACTGTATTGCGGTGCAGGTGCAGACGCTTCCCGACGGCTGCGGTCGAGCCCCGGAACTCGAACCACGCCAGCGCGGTTCGGACGAGGGCGTCGGTGTCATCGGGATGGAGTCCGTCGAATGCGGTGATCGTGTCGGCGAGGACGTCGGCAGCGAGCTCGGGTTGGGCCGCGATCAGCGCGCGCAGCTGCGCGTCGACCACCGAAGCCGCGTCCAATCCCATGCGAGCGGTGCCGATTTGATGGTGGCCGCTGACCACCGTCGCACGGGCGTGGTCGCGCAGCTGTTCGCGGCTACGGAGTCCCGGGCCCGGGATCGCCTCGACGTCGATCCACTCGTACAGCGCCTCCTGCGCGGCGATCTCGCGGAGCAGCTCCAGATTGTCGACCAGTGTTTCCAGGTCGCGCGGGTCGGAGAACACCCGCGGGTCGTAGCGCGGAGCGTCGGTGGGATCAGCTGAGCGCAAACGCATCTCGCCACGGCTGTAGGGGTGCAGAAGTTGCGCGACCAGCGGATACACCCACGACAGGAACAGGGGCTGAATGTCCGGCGCGATGAGGCCCGGCCGGGTGGTGGCGAACAGCTGCGCTTCCAGGCCCTGGGCGGCCCATGCGGGCGTCGGCTGTCCTGCGTCGACAAGCCGGCGAGCCAGCACCGCTCCGAGGAACCGGCGCCAACAATGATGTAGTCGTGCGTCACAGCACCCTTTCAGTCGTTCGGGTTTGCCCCGATCGGCGCCCTGTGCGAGCACCGCGACGAAGACTGGCTCCCGCGACTCAAAAGGAACTGAAAGATCTCAGAATTCGCAGTTCAGGTGCTTGCCCGCTGAGCCGGGTCGGTACCGGGACCCGCAGCCCGCGGCCCGCGGCCCGCGGCCCGCGGCCCGCGGCCCGCGGACACAGCCCATACGGATTCCCGGCGGATCCGACGTGAATCGAGCTCTCGTTCGAACCGACCGCAGCAGAGCCGGACTATCCGCATCTCATCGAAAACGAGAGCGTGCACCTGCGAGCCGCACAGATGTTGCGGCATGCACGCTGATCTACGGCGACGACTCCATGGCCCTACCCATCGCCGGACGCAGCCGAAAGCTCCGCGCCCGAGATTGGACCGCCTTCGCCGCCGAGATCGGATTGCCTGAGCGAGCCGCCATGTCGGCCCGCGAACTCGCCCTCAATGCCGCCGCATCAGTCGCGTTCACCGAACTACCGTTCCATGATTCACCGCTCCGTATGGTTGAACGCGAACTGCGGCGGCGCCGAATGGAACTCGCTCAATAGGTTGTCCGGTCGCCGACGACCTGCTCTGGCACGGACTGCTCGGCCGCGTCCAGGCACACACCTGCCCTTGCGATGTGGAGGCTGGAGCGAGCCGCCAGGCCTCGGACCGCGTCATCGAGGCCCATTCCACTTAGGTTAGGCTCACTTGAAACTAGGTATCAGAAAGGTGGGCCCCTGCATGCGAGTAGTCACGTTCGGCTTCCAGACCTGGGGGCGCAGGACACTGCAGGCTCTCATCGATTCCCGTCACGAGGTCGTCCTCGCGGTCACCCATCCCGCCAGCGCATCCTCGTACAAGGCGATCTGGAACGATTCGGTGGAGGAACTGGCGCGCGAACGCGGCATTCCGGTGCATCTGACCGAGCGCGCCGACGCGGAGACCATCGATCTGGTCAAGCGGGCCGAGCCCGACATCATCGTGGTGAACAGCTGGTACACCTGGATGCCCGCCGAGCTGTACGCGATGCCCCCGCACGGCACGGTGAATCTGCACGATTCGCTGCTGCCCAAGTTCACCGGGTTCTCACCGGTGTTGTGGGCGCTGATCAGCGGTGAGACCGAAACCGGTCTGACGGTTCACCGGATGGACGACAGTCTGGACACCGGCGACATTCTCGTGCAGAAGTCACTCCCGATCGGACCCACCGCCACCGGCACCGAACTGGTGCTCGCCGGGATGGACCTCATTCCCGAGGCAGTGGACGAGGCCTTGACCGCCATCGAGAACGGGACGGCGGTCTGGCGGCCGCAGGACCGGACCGAGCGCACCTACTTCCACAAGCGCGCCGATATCGACAGCCGCATCGACTGGACGTGGTCGGCCGTCGATCTGGAACGGTTCGTCCGCGCGCTGTCGGCCCCCTACCCGCCCGCCTACAGCTACTACCGCGGCCAGCGAGTCGAGATCCTCGCCAGCCGCATCTCCGACTACCGATTCGGCGGCACCCCCGGCCGCGTGGTCGTGGTCGACGGCCAGGCCGCGGTCGTCTGCGGTCGCGACAGCTTCCGAGGCGGTAACCACGCCCTGGTGGTCACCGCCCTCCGCGACGCCGAAGGCCGCGAGCACGATCCCGCCGAATTCTTTTCCCGGGGTGGATACCTCACCGATTCGGAATAGCCGCCGCACGCGGGTTTCGAATCCCGTTGGTCGCCCGCCCCCGCCGATCTGGGATTCGGTGGGGGCGTATCGCGTTCCGGCCCAGCCGGTTACGCCACCGCGGGCAGCAGTCCGGCGGTCACGAAACCCGTCACATAGCGGTCCAGCACCGCGGTATCGATTGCCGGGCAGGTCAATCCGGCCGCGACCAGCACCGGACGGGTCCGCGCATCGGTGACCAGCAGATCGGCGGCCCCACCGAGGAAGTTCTCCGCCAACAGTGCCGACCGCAGCAGGTCGGCGTGCCCGGACACCAGGCCGCCGACCCGGTCGGCGAGCAGATCCGCGGCCCGTGCGGTATCGACCATGTCGATCCGGTACCCCTTGGCGCGCACCACATCCACTATGTCGGTGACCTTGGTCGGCGCCGAGTTGACCAGATGATAGGTCTGTCCGTGCGCCGACCGGGTGGTGGCGAGCGTGACGATGGCGCGAGCGATGTAATCCGCCGGCGCCAGCGTGACCTGGGCGTCACCGAGATCGGGACACACTCCCAGATGGGCGGCGGTACGGATGAGGGTCCAGAACGAATCGTCCTCCGGGATCACCCCGCTGGAGGTGGCGCCCGACACCAGACCCGGCCGGTGCACCACCACCGGCAGTCCACGTTCCCCCGCGGCCCGAACCAGTTGTTCGGCAACCCATTTGCTGGCCAGATAACCGTGCTGTGGCACCTGCTCCGCCCCGATCACGCTGACCTCGGTGACCGCGGTGGCGCTGTCGTGACCGGTGCCGACGGCCGCGGACACGGTGGAGACGAAATGCACCACCGAGACGCAGTGTTGAGCCGCCAGCCGCAGCACCTCCACGGTGCCCGCGACATTGGCTGCCCGCAGCGCCTCGTACGGTTCCAGGTGATTGACCCGGGCCCCGTTGTGCACGATCGTGTCCACCGTCGCGGCGAGCTCGTCGAACATCGATTCGGTCAGTCCCAGCCGAGGTTCGGCAAGATCGCCCAGCACCGGAACCACCCGGTCCAGTCCGTGCCCCGGCAGCTCGTAACGGGCCAGTGTCGCCGCTAACCGCGCCCGTCCGGCCTCCGCGTCAGCGGCCCGGACCAGGCAGTACACCGTTGCCGAGGTCCGCTCCAGCAGTTCGGCCAACAGGTGGGCGCCGACGAATCCGGTTGCGCCGGTGAGCAGAACGGTATCGAGAGCCGGGCCGCGACGATCGGTACCGCCGGGGACCGTGATCGCCGGATCGAGTACGCAGTCGGCGCTCAGCTGCTGAACCCACCGTTCCGGGGTCTGCTCGGCGGTCGCGTCCAGTGCGGCCACCAGGGCGCGCGGTGTGGGATTGTCGAACAGCAGCCGCGGCTCCACGTCCAGGCCCAGCTGGGCCCGCAGTTCCCCGCGCACCGTGAAAACCAGCAGCGACGTACCGCCGAGATCGAAGAAGTTCTCGTCCACGGCGACCGCGGGACGGTCCAGCACGGCGGCGAACACCCGCGCTATCGCCTGCTCACGCGCTGTGGCACGGGCGGGCGGTAGCGCATGGTCCGGCGTCGCGGTGACGGGCGCGCGCAACCGTTGCCGGGCAATGGAATCGGTGGTCACCTCGGCGATCGGAACGCTCGGATCGGCCACCAGAGCACGCAGCAGCCGCACGTACTCGTCGGCGAACGCGCCGACGGTGCCTCGGTCGAACAGGTCCGTGGCGTACCGGAAGATCGCCGTGTATCCCGGTTGTTCCGGAATCTCCCGCAGCGTGAGGGCCAAATCGAAATGGGTGGTGCCCGGCTCGATGTCGAGCACGGTGGCTCGCACCTCGCCGAACGCCGCCGATACTGTTGCCGCGGGCAGGTTCTCGTACGAGAACACGGTCTGGAACAGCGGATTGCGGGTGTCGTCGCGGCGCGGATTGACCGCCTCGACAATGTGATCGAACGGCACGTCGGCGTGGTCCAGCGCCGCCAGCGTCGCCGTGCGGGCACGCGCCAGTACGGCGTCGAACGGTTCGGCAGGATCGATCGTGGCACGCACCGGCAAGGTATTGACGAACATGCCGATCAGTGGTTCGACCGCGGGATGGGTTCGTCCGGCGGTCGCGGTGCCGATAACTACGTCCTGCTCGGTGCTCGCCTGATGCAACAACACCAGATAGACCGCGCACGTCACCATGTACGGTGTGACGCCGTACCGCCGGGCCACCTCGGCCACACCCTTCGCGGTGGTCGGGTCGATTGTGAAATCGAGTGCGGCGCCGCGGGTTCCGTCGGTTCCCGGGATCCGAATCCGGTCGACCGGCAGCGCGAGCCGGTCCGGTGCGTCGGCCAGCGTGCGGGTCCAGTACGCCAGTTGCCGGGCGGACAGCGATCGAGGGTCACGACGGTCGCCGAGCCGGTGCTGCTGCCACGCCGTGTAATCGGCGTACTGCACCCGCAGCGGCTCCCAGTCGGGTGCGAGTCCGCGACTGCGGGCCGCGTATGCCGTGGTCAGATCCGTCACCAGTGGCCCCAGCGACCAACCGTCGGTGGCGATGTGATGAACCACCAGCATCAGCACGTGTTCGTCGGCACCGAGCCGGAACAGGCGCACCCGGAACGGTAGTTGCCGGGTGAGATCGAACGGCTGCGCCGCGAACGCGCGCAGTTCGGGTTCGATGTCACGGTCCGCGGGCGGGATCACTGCATCGGGTACAGCGTGGTCGGAGCGCACTTCGACGGGCGCGAGGCCGTCGAGCAGGGCCTCGTCAGGTGAATGGATGCGAAGCCGGGGTTCGGTCCCGCTGCCGGGGTGGTCGCCACTCGGGTACGTGGTGCGCAGCACCTCGTGCCGATCGATCAGGTCGCCAACCGCGGCGGCGAGGGCCTCGGTGCGCAACGGCCCGCTCAGCCGCACCGCGATCGGCAGGTGATAGGCGGGCGACTCCGGATACAGCTGGTTGAGCAGCCACATGCGCAGCTGCGCGGGAGCGGGCGCCAACCGTTCCGGGCGTGTTCCGGCGACCGGTCCGGTGTCCCCGCCGCCCTGGTCGAGTCGGCGGGACAGCTCACCGACGGTGGGCGCGTCGAATACGGTCCGCACGGTGACGCCCAGGCGGGCGGCGACCCGGGTGGCCGATAGCGAGGTCCCGCCGAGTGCGAAGAAGTCGTCGGCCGTCCCGATCTGCGCGGTATCGGCGCGGTCGGTGCCGAGCACCGCGCGGAATGCGTCCGCCACCGCCTGTTCGGCGGCCGTGGCGGGGGCGATGTACGAATCGCGACCGAAGGTCGGTGCGGGCAGTCGGCGGGTGTCGAGTTTGCCGTTCGCGGTGCGCGGCAGTTCCGGCACCGGCAGGTAGGCACTGGGCCGCAGGTATTTCGGGAGGGTCGCCGCGATCCGATCCCGAACAGCGTCGAGGTCGAGACGGTGTTCATAGGCTGCGACCAGGTAGGCGACCAAATGGGTGCCGCGGCTGTCCTGGTGTGCGGTGACCGCGGCGGCGGCGATTTCCGGCAGTGCGGTGAGCGCGGTTTCGATTTCCCCGGGTTCGATGCGATGCCCGCGCACCTTGATCTGAAAGTCGCTGCGGCCGTGGTAGATCAGTTCGGGCTGGGCATCGAGGGTGATGGTGACGAGGTCGCCGGTGCGATACAGCCTTCCGCCCGGCGGGCCGAACGGGTCGGCGACGAAGCGGGCCGAGGTCAGCGCGGTCTTCCGGTGGTAGCCGCGGGCCAGTGCCGGTCCGCCCAGGTACAGCTCGCCGGTGACACCGGGCGGTACCGGCCGCAACCGGTGATCGAGGACCAGGGCGTGGAATCCGCGCAGTGGTGCGCCGATGGTGACCGGTCGGCCGGGCACCAGTTCGGCGATGGTGCCGATATCGGTGGCTTCGGTGGGCCCGTATCCGTTGCGCATCAACCGGTTCGGTGCCCACGCGTCGACCAGGTCGGCGCGGATCGCTTCGCCGCCCACGCCGAGCACGCGGAGTCCGGGCACGTCGGCGGGGTCGAGGGTGGCCAGGACGGCGGGTGTGATGATGGCGTTGGTGATGTTCTCGCGGCGGATCAGCGCACTCAGGTCGGGCCCGGCGACCTGGTATTTGCCCGCGACGACCAGGGTTCCGGCCCCGGCGATACCGCACAGGATCTCACCGACCGCCATATCGAAACCCGGTGAGGCGTGGTGCAGTACGCGCGGTGTGCGGCCACGGCCCGGGGTGAGCTGGTACCGGTCGCGGCGTTCGGCGGCCAGATTCGCCAGCCCGCCATGGGTGACCAGCACACCTTTCGGGGCTCCGGTGGATCCGGAGGTGTAGATCAGGTAGGCGGGGTGGGTGCTGCGAGGGGTGGCCGGTCGCTCCGGCGCGGTGATCGGCGTGGAATCGTATTCGCTGGTGGCCGTGGGCGAATCGATGATCAGCCAGTGAATCTCGTCCGGGAGGCCGGGGCGCAGCGCGGCGGTGGTGACACCCACCGGCGCGCCGCAATCGGAGAGAATGTGGGCGATCCGCTCCGGCGGATAGCCCGGGTCGATCGGAACGAATCCGGAACCGGTGCGGGTGATCGCCCAGATCGCCGCGACCGAGGCGTCGGATCGTTCCAGCACCATGGCGACCAGCACTTCCGGTCCCGCGCCGACGGCGAGCAGAGCTCGCGCGAGCCGGTTGGTGTGGGCATCGAATTCCCGGTAGGTCCAGCGGGTGTCGCCGAAGACGACGGCGGTGGCGTCCGAATCGACGGCGACCGCATCCTCGATCAGCTCGGCGAGGGTGGCGGGAGTGGTGGGCGTGGGCCCTCGCCACGGCACCAGGGTGCCGGTTTCGGCGGCCGTCAGTACCGGTAGTGCCGCGACCTCGGTGCTCGGGTCGGCGGTGCCGAAGGCGGTGAGGAATTCGGTGAATCGGCCCAGGTGCGCGGAGGCTTCAGCGGCGGAGTACCGGTTCCGGTTCAATTCCAATTCGATACGCAGTCGCCCCGCGCCGGGGTACACATTCAGCGCCAGATCCGCGACGGGCCCGGTGCACAGCAGGTGCAGGGTGCCCTGGGCCGCGCCGAGTTCGATACCGGTGCGGAAGTTCATAATGTTCACCGCCGGTCCGAATCCGGTTGCGGTGCTGGTGAATCCGGCGTCCCGAAGCATGTCGGCGCCACGGTATCGCTGATGCCGCAACGCCCCGCCGAGTTCCCGGCGGGCCGCGTCGATGACCGCGGCGATGGTGCCGGTCCCTGGTGCGCGCACCGGTACCACGTTGGCGATCATGCCCGCGCTGCGGCGCATGGCGGCGGTGGTGCGCGCGGTCATCGGCAGGCTCAGCGTCACCTCGTCGGTGCCGCTCATGCGGGCCAGGTAGGCGGCGAAGGCGGCGACCACGACGGGAGCGTTACCACCGCTACCGGAGCGTTCGTTCAGGGCCGCGACGAGATCCGGTGCCAGATCGGTGCCCAGGATCAGCGGCAGCGGGTCGGGGTCCCCGGTGCGGGTGGCGAGGGTGGCAGGTTCGGGTAGGTCGACGAGTCGGTCGGCCCAGTATGCACGGTCGGTGTGATACCGCATGGAGTTCTCGTAGTCGGCTTGTGCGACGGAAAGCACTGTCGCGGAGTCGATCTCACTGGAGCCGGTCTTTTCCGTGCCATTCGCGGCCGGGGCCGGGTCGCGGCCGTCCAGACGCGCGACGTAATGCTCGGCGGCCCGCTGTTGCAACCGCGTCGCGCCGTAGCCGTCCAGGGCCAGGTGATGGGCGCGGGTGTACAACAGGTGCCGGTCGGCGCCCAGTCGCAGGATCGCCGAGCTGATCGGCGGCATGGTGAGCGGGTCGAATTGACCGGCCTGATCGGTTCGCATCCAGGTGAGGGCGGCCGAGTGCGGCTCGGGGTCGGCGCTCAGGTCGATCAGGGCGGCGCTGTCGGCGAGCCCGGTGTCGACGACCTGGCCGATAACCCCGTCCCGGTCCACGAATCGGCGATAGGCACCGAGATCACGGGCGGCGCGGCGGCACGCTTCGACGTAGACATCGGGATCGAAGGGACCGCGCAGGTCGAGATATTGCGCGACAGCCAGCGGGATCGGCGCCAGCAACTGCTGCGCGAGCCACATCTCCTGCTGGGCCGGACTCAACGGCAGCTCGGGCACCGTCGGATCGGTAGAACTCATGGCGCCTCGATATCTCGACATCAACTGAACGAGATGTAAGGCTAGCCTATCCTCTGAGATTGATGCCGAGCGGTCACGACCAGCCCGAACCCGCAGGTCGTGCCGCCCCACACGCCAGGGCAACCTACTCCGCACCGGCGGACACGAAGGCCGCCGCAGCGGCCGATGCCCGTCGACCCCTGCGGTGGGCCCCGCGTGTCGCGCAGTGACACGCGATCAAGCGGAGAACGGGCAACCACCGGCCTCCGCCGACGGAGCGAACGATTCCAAGCCCATGTCCTGGTACTTCATCACCAATTGCTCGTATCGCCAGCGGTTGTAGGCCAGCGGCGAATACTGCAGCCGCCTCGGCAGGTACCGATATACCAGCGGCAGCAGCGCACCCATGACCCGGAATTCCACGCCGTGCAACCGTGTCCATGCCACTGGCGCCAATGCGCGGACACCGGGATGCATGATCCCGAACGAGCAGACGAACACGATATGGCCGATGATCGGCCCCGCGATCCACCACACCGGGTGCGCGAGCACCGGAATGAAATTCGGCGTCGGCGGCTTCAGCACACTCTCGACCGCATTATCGAGCGTCTTGGTCGGACGGAGCGTGCTGCGCACCATCTCCTCGTAGTAGGCGCTGGCTTCGCGGTAGGTGGCCGGAAGTTTCGCTCGCCCAGACAATTCCAGCCCCGACAGGGCATCGGTGAAGAACTCCCAGAAGAACTGATCGTCGGCCGCGCTCAACTTCTCGCCGGTGATCGGCGTGTACGCGTTGCGCATCATGAAGAAGGTGCTGTACAGAATCCAGTTCCACGACTCCGGTTGCAGCGCGCTGTATCGAACACCGTTGTAGCCCACACCCTTCACGTCACGATGCAGGTGCTTGAGCCGCTCGAACTCCGCACTCCGCTCGGGATCCTCGCTCCAGAACGCGAGCTGATCGGCCGCCGCGGTGCGAAAGGCCCGCTCGAACGGGGTGTATCGGATGCGACCGGTGGATTCCACACCCGCGCTCACAGCCGGCAACACCGTCTGGTCGAACAGTGCCGCGCCGAACAGCCCCTTCAGCACACTGGCGTTGTACCAGCGGAACCTGTCGAAGGCTTCTCGCCGTGCGGGCGAGAGCCCCGCTCCGGTGATCGGATCACTGACAATCCGGTCGGGATTGCCGCTCAGCATCGAGTCCGCGGTCATCGCACTACCTCACCGTTGAGTGCAGGAATCGACCCCTGCGTGATAGGACAGAACTCAAGAGTACGTCCCATAGGACAATTACGGAACCTTTGTCCTACTTCGGCACGACTCGCCCGCTCGGAAGCGCTATCCTCATCTCATGGCTGTCCAGGTCGATGCACCCCGAGCGAACAGCGCGCCGCCCGCTGCGGTCGATGCCACCGCGGACCGCATCCTCGACGCCGCGCTCACCGTGTTCGGCAGCACGGGTATCCGGGGTACCTCGATGGAGGATGTGGCCCGCGCGGCAAAGCTCGCCCGATCCGGGGTCTACCGCTACTTCCGCACCAAGAACGACCTCATCGAAGCGGCCGTCATGCGGGAACTACAGCGTTATCTCTACGAGTTCGACGAGGCCACCGCAGAACTACACGAGCCGTCGGATATCGCGGTAGAGGGCTTCGTGTTCACCGTCCGATTCGCCGACAGCAGCCCGATCCTCGGTAAGCTGCTCCGCACCGACTCCGACCTGATCCCCTATCTGACAATCCAGGGCGGCTCGCTGATCGCGGTGGCACGTGCCTTCCTCGTCGACCGAATCCAGTCCGAAGCACAATGGTCGGGCGACTGGGAAACCCCGCAAGAAGTAGCGGAAACCGCAGTGCGCCTGGCGATGTCGTTCGTCACCAATCGCGACAGCTGCGTCGACCTCGGCGACGACACTGCCGTCCGCGGCTACGCGACCCGCGTCATCGCCCCGCTCGCCACGCTGTTCACCGTCGGGCCCGCTTCGCCACCGTGATCGCGATCGCTCACACCGTCGCGTCGCGAGCTCGGGCCAGGGTTCGACGGGCTGACACCGCAACCGCCTCGTCGATCATCGCGCCGTCCACAGTGACCGCGCCGAGACCGCGCTCGTGACTGTCACGCAAGGCTTTCAGCACCGCTCGAGCGCTCGCCACCGCTTCCGGAGCGGGGGTGAAAGCGGCGGTCGCGCTTGCGACCTGGCGCGGATGAATCACCCATTTTCCGTCGAAGCCGAGCTCGGCCGCCCGCTCGACGCGGGCCCGGAATTCCGTGTCGACCTCGACGCCCAGGTACGGACCGTCGATGGCCGCCAACCCGGCCGTGCGCGCGGCCACCAGCACGGTCTCCTGCGCGTACAGCCAGCGGTCGTGGGAGATGCGCGCACTGCGACCCAGCGACGCGCCGAGATCGGCGTACCCGATCACCAGCGCGCGCAATCGCGGTGACGCTGTTGCGATTTCGCGAATGTTGGCCAATCCGGTCGCGCTTTCGATCAACGCCTGCACACCGATCGGTTCCACCCGCCCCGACTCCAGCTCGATGCCGTCCAACAGGCGGTCGATGAATGCGATATCGCCGGCGCTCTCGACCTTCGGAACCATGATGTCCATAGGTGTGGCCGCGCTGACGCACGCGCCGACATCGAGGTGACACCAGCGCGAGCGTGGTGCGTTGATGCGCACGGTCAGTCGTGTTGTATCCGCCTTCAGGCCGGACTCCGCGAGCGTCGTGGCCAGACCGGCGCGCGCCGCCGCCTTCTCGGTCGGAGCCACCGCGTCTTCCAGGTCGACGATGATGCCGTCGACCTCGGTCGAGACCGCCTTCGCGAGTAGGGCCGGGCGCGATGCCGGTACGGATAACCAGCAGCGCGGGATTGCGTCCGAGTACATCAACAGCCCTCCGAGCACCGTGCGGACTTCTCACAGTTTTTAATCTATATTAAACTAGAATCACACGCTGGCCCTATGGAGAATCGATGACCCTGTCACCGGATGAAAAGATCGTTGTCCAGACTGTCCGCGATTTCGTCGACCGCGAAGTCCGGCCGGTCGCACACGATCTGGAGAAATCCAATACCTACCCGGAGGCGCTCATCGAGCAGATGAAGCGGCTCGGCATCTACGGGCTGGCGATACCGGAACCCTATGGGGAGGCACCGGTCTCGATGCCCTGCTATGTCGGCGTCACCGAGGAACTGGCCCGCGGCTGGATGAGCCTGGCGGGCGCGATGGGTGGACATACGGTCGTCTCGAAATTGATCCTCACCTACGGCACCGAGGAACAGAAGCAGCACTATCTGCCGCGCATGGCGACCGGCGAGATCCGCGCCACCATGGCACTGACCGAACCCGGTGGCGGTTCCGACCTACAGGCAATGACCACTGTCGCGTCGCGCAACGGCGATGAGTACGTCATCTCCGGGGCCAAGACCTGGATCAGCAATGCCCGCTACTCGCAGCTCATCGCCCTGCTGTGCAAGACCGACCCGAAAGCCGAGCCGCGGCATCGGGGCATCAGCATTCTGTTGGTGGAACACGGTCCAGGACTGACTGTTTCGCGCGATCTGCCCAAACTCGGCTATAAGGGCGTCGAGAGCTGCGAACTGTCCTTCGACGGCTACCGCGCTCCCGCGTCGGCCGTGCTCGGCGGCGTCGAAGGTAAGGGCTTCGCGCAGATGATGAAGGGCTTGGAGACCGGTCGCATCCAAGTCGCCTCCCGCGCGCTCGGCGTCGCGCAGGCGGCCTTCGACGACTCCCTGCGCTACGCCCAGGAGCGCGAAAGCTTCGGCAAGCCGATCTGGCAGCACCAGTCGATCGGCAACTATCTCGCCGATATGGCAACCAAACTGACCGCCGCCCGCCAGCTGGTGCTGTACGCGGCCGAACGCTTCGAATCGGGCGAACGCTGCGATATGGAGGCGGGTATGGCCAAGCTGTACGCGTCCGAGGTGGCCATGGAGATCGCGCTCAATGCGGTGCGGATCCATGGGGGCTACGGATATTCGACCGAGTACGACGTCGAGCGCTACTTCCGCGACGCCCCGCTGATGATCGTCGGCGAGGGCACCAACGAGATCCAGCGCAATGTCATCGCGGGTCAGCTGGTCAGCCGTAACGGGTTGGGCAGGTAGACGCGCAGGGCGCGAATGGCGGCTCACGTCTCCACGTGGGCCGCCATTCGCACGTTCGAAAGGCGCTATGCCCGCACCGGATACAGGTCACGGATCTTGTCCACGACGATCTTGGCGGTTTCGGCGCACGCGGTGGTGCCACCGTTGGCGTATTCCTTGACCGCGTCACCGACATTCCACAGGTTGCCGAGGGGGGTGTCGTGCGGCAGGTCGAAACCGGCCACCGCGCGCTGTGGCGGCCAGCCGTCGCGCGTGACATTGATCGACAGGATGCGCGCCTCGTCGAAGCCGTCGATCTCGTCGCGCAGATCTTGCAGGAGCAGTTGGGTTTCCGATTCCTCGTCGAAGTCGCCGATAGCGGGCTTCGGGACGGAGGTGCCCTGGTAGAGATACCAGCCCTCCGGCGACATCTCCGGGCACAGTTCGCTGAAGTTGGCGACGTAGCAGAGTCGGCGGGTCTGGGCGAAGCTGAGCATGCCCGGCGCATTCACCAGTTTCCGCTGCGCGGCGAAGTTCACCGAGATCATGGCGCAGGGCCGATTGGCCCGATCCACCTGCGCGACATAGTCGGCGGGTAGGTTGTCCCGGCCCACAATGTCAACAGTGGCGAACGGCCCGATATCGCTGACCGTGAAACGACTTGTGATCTCAACGGTTTCGCCGCCGCGCGCGATCACCGCACCGGTGATCGCGCCGTCCACGACGGTCAACGAGGTCACCTCGCTATCGAGCCAGACTTCGCCACCGTTCTTCTCGACGACCTCGGCGAGCGCCTTCCACACGCCGATGGTGCCGTCCGGGCTGAAACCGAACTTCTTGAACGCGCTCTTGCGGGTGAAATAGGTGAGGAACACCCGAGCCGGGAGTTCCTCGGACCCCACGGCGAATACGGATCCGCACATATTGCGGAAGATGCCGTGCACCGACTCGTTCTTGGTGTATTTGGAAACCCACTCGGCGGTGGACATCTCATTCTCGGGCAGGCCGCTGTCATTGCGCGCCGCACCCAGACCCTGCACCAGCTTCGCGCCTTGACGGGTGAGCTTCGACAGCAGGAAGCCCCAGCCACCGCCGGTGACATCGACGTCCTTACCGCTGAGGCGATACAGGAGCGGCGGTTCCGGGCGGCGGATATCGAATTTCGCGCCGACCTCGTCGAAGGTTTCCTCGGTAATGCCGTCGAGTTCGATGACAATGGCACCGTTATTGACCTTGAAGCCGTCGATCTCATCGGTCGAGGCACGCCCGCCGACCTTGTCGAGGCGCTCGACGACCAAGGTCTTGTAGCCCAGATGCGATAGCCGCGCGGCGGTGAACAACCCGCCCGCGCCCGCGCCGATGACCAGTGCGTCCCAGTTGTTTTCGGTCATGCCAGCTCCTTCGAGTTCAGCCGAGCGGGTTGGTGCCGAGCTCTGCGGTCGACATATCGGTGATCCGGTCCCACTGTGCGGCGACCTCGTCGATGCTCGGCGGCGTCGCGAAAACCGCTCCCTTGTTCTGGAATTGCGCGACGCGGTGCACGCCGCCGCCACCTGCCACGAGAACTGTTGCGGTATCGGTGCATTCGTCGCTCATCAAATAGCCGACGACCCCGGCCACGTGGGCGGGTGGCAGCTTGTCGAGCATCTCCTGCGGCGCGAGGTCCGCTGTCATGCGGGTGGCGGCCAGCGGGGCAACGGCATTGGCGAGGATATTGTGCTTGCGGCCCTCGATCGCGAGGGTATTGATCATTCCGACCAGGCCGAGTTTGGCGGCGCCGTAGTTGGCCTGGCCGAAGTTGCCGAAGATACCGCTGGTCGAGGTGGCCACGACGACGCGGCCGTGGTTCTGTTCGCGGAAGTACGGCCACGCGGCGCGCGTGACGAAGTAGCCGCCCCACAGATGCACGCGCTGTACCGATTCCCAGTTGTCGGCGGTCATCTTGGCGAACGAGCCGTCACGCAGGATGCCCGCGTTATTGACCACACCGTGCACCGTGCCGAGTTCGTCTACCGCCGTTTTGATCAGCGCGGCCGCCCCCTCCTCGGTCGCGACGCTGTCGTAGTTCGCGACGGCGGTCCCACCCGCGGCACGGATCTCCTCGACCACGGCGTCGGCCATCGAGTGGCCCGCACCCGAGCCGTCGCGAGCGCCGCCGAGGTCGTTCACCACCACCAGCGCGCCCTCGGACGCCAGTAGCAGCGCGTACTCGCGGCCGAGGCCGCCACCGGCTCCCGTAACGACGATGACACGATCGGTTACTCCGGGCATTGTTGTTTTCTCCCTTGTTGAATCAGTAGGACGCGGGCAGCTTCAAGCTGGTCTGCGCGACGAAGTTGAGCACCATTTCCCGGCTGACCGGCGCGGTCTTGAGCATGCGCGCGTTGAACCAGAGTTCGGCGAGGCCGTATTCGTTGGAAAGGCCGTTGCCGCCGTGGGTTTGGATGGATTGGTCGAGTGCTTTCAGCGAGGCGTCGGCGGCGGCGAACTTGGCGATATTCGCCGCTTCCGCGGCGGGTTCGCCCGCATCGAAGAGTTCAGCGGCGCGGTAGGTGGCCAACCGGGCCAGTTCGACCGCAATGTGCGATTCGGCCAGGGGATGCGAAACGCCTTGGTGCGCACCGATTGGCGTAGACCACACCTTCCGGTCCCGGGCGTAGTCGACCGCCTTGGCGATGGCGAAGCGGCCGATGCCGTTACTGATGCCGGCGGCCAGAATGCGTTCCGGATTCAGTCCGGCGAACACCTGCCGTAATCCGTTGCCCGCCATACCGATCAGTGCCTCCGCCCCGACCCGGACTTCATCCAGGAACACCGTGAACTGACCGTCCGGCGACACCACCGCGGTAGGCAGTGGTTGCAATGTCAGACCCGGCGAATCGGTCGGGACCACGAACATCGACAGCGGGGAGCGCGAGGTGCCCACGAAGTCCTGGTCACGCGCGATGATCAGGACCGCGTCGGCTTCATCGATGGCCGAAATGAAGTATTTGCCACCGGAGATCACCCACCCGTCACCATCGCGGCGAGCGGTGGTGCTCACATTGTGGCTGTTGGATCCCGCATCCGGCTCGGTGAGTCCGAACGCCATCTTCTTGCTGCCATCCGCGATGCCGGGCAGCCAGGACGCCTTCAGCTGTTCCGAACCATGCGCCGCCAGGATCGAACCGCAGATGGCGGGTGAGATGACGGTCAGCAGCAGCGGAATCCCCTTGGCCGCAAGCTCTTCTATGACGATGAGCAGTTCGGTCATGCCCGCGCCGCCGCCGCCGTATTCTTCGGGCAGGTGCACGCCCAGCAGCCCGGCCTGGCCGAGATCGGCCCAGAGCTCGTCGACCTTCTCCCCCGCGCGCGAACGCTCCAGGAAGTAGTGCTGGCCGTACTTTCCGGCGATCTTGCCTGCACTCTCGCGCAGCATTTTGTGCTCATCGGTGTCGACGATGAAGGCGGACAAGAGAATTCTCACTTTCCGGTGAAGGTCGGCGACTGCTTGCCGAGGAAGCTGTCGATGGCCGCCGGGGCGTCGGCGGTGCGGGCGATACGTCGCAATGCCGCGGTCTCTTCCGACAGCGCCTGGTCGACGGTGGTGGTCCAGGAGTTGTGCAGCAGCCGACGCATTTCGCCGTAGCTGCGGGTGGCCCCGGCGGCGAGCTTGCGCACCACCGCCTCCGCCTCGGTCCGCAGGTGCTCGGCGGGCACGACGCGATTGATCAGACCCCAGTCGGCGGCGGTGTCCGCGTCGATGACACGGTCCTCGAACAGCATCTCGGCCGCCCGGCGGATACCGATGAATTTCGGGAGATACCAAGTGTTTCCGGAGTCGGCGGTAATCCCGATACGACCGAAACCGGTGGCGAATTTCGTCCCGGCGGCAGCCAGGGTGATATCGGCGGGATACAGCAGACCCAATGCGCCACCCGCACAGGCTCCGTGCACCGCGGTGACGATCGGCGCGTCGATGCGGACCAGGATCCGGATGGCATCGTGCATGAGCAGCGCCATCCGGGTGAGAGTGTCCGGCAGGTCCGCCACCCCGTCGGCGAACGCGCCGATATCCCCGCCGACGCTGAATACCGGCCCGTTCCCGGTGATCAGCACCGCTCGCAGGCTGTCATCGTCGGCGATGGTCGTCGCGACCTCCAACAGCGCCGCACCCATGTCCTTGTTCATGGCATTGCGGGCTTGCGGACGGTCCAGTCGAACGAACCCGATCCCGTCCTCGACGTCGTAGGCGATCACCCTCACTACCTCCAGCTCGAATCTAATGTAAATTAAATTAAGTACACGGGTCAAGGTGTCGAGCCAAGATGGGATCGGCGGCCGTGACCGCACGCGATGCCGACGAGAGGATCGGGAGACCCGATGAGCGGACTGGAGCGTTACCTGACGGATTGGCACCCGGAGCCCGTCATCGAGCATGACGAGATGTCCACCCGCGAGCCCGCGCGCTTCGCCGCACTGCTGAACCAGCCCACGGCACCCGCCGCGGGGTCCCCGCTCCCCCTGCTGTGGCACTGGTTCCACTTCCTGGACTGGCCAGCGCAACACGACATCGGCGAGGACGGACATCCCGCGAATCACGGCTTCCTGCCGCCGATTCCGGACCGGCGGCGGATGTTCGCGGGTGGCCGCGTCGAGATCACCCGCCCACTCGATATCGGGCAACCAGCCGATCGAACCTCGCGGGTGTCCGACATCGCTGTGAAGCAAGGGAAAACCGGTGAGCTGGCCCTCATTACGGTCCGCACCGAATATCGGCAAGCAGGCACGCTGCGCCTGACCGAGGAGCAAGACCTCGTCTATCGCAGCGGCGCGGGCACACACCGTGAATTCCCCATGGTCCGCCCGGAACCGCGACCATCCACCGCGGCATGGCAATCGGAACCCCAGCTGTCCACCAGCCTGCTGTTCCGCTTCAGCGCTCTCACCGCCAATGCCCATCGTATCCATTACGACGAGCCGTACACCCGTGAGACGGAGGGCTTTCCCGCGCTCGTGGTCCACGGGCCCCTGCTGGTCCTGCTCCTGCTCGAACTCGCACGCGCGCACCAGCGGGGGCGACAGGTCGAATCGATCGTCTACCGGCTGCAACATCCGGTGTTTCTCGGCAACCGTGTGCTGCTGTCCGGCGATATGACAGGGCCTGCCACCGCCACGCTGACCGCCACCGCGGCGGCCGACACTCGCAATGCCGTTGCCGACATACGATTCGCCGAAGATCCGGCCTGACTACTCAAGCGCCTGACCGAAGGTTCTCCTCGTCATTCCGGCGCATGCCGGGATGACAAGCGGAACGTCTGTCCAGCCGACCAGGTCAGCCGAGTTCGCGACCGAGGATGGCAACGAAGGAGACGCAGGCCCCGGGGCGGCCACCCAGATTATGGGTGAGCGCCGTGCGCGGCCCGGATAACTGGCGGGCTCCGGCCGCGCCGCGGAATTGCAGCCAGCACTCGTAGAGCATGCGCAGGCCGCTGGCGCCGACCGGGTGGCCGAAGGATTTGAGGCCGCCGTCGGGGTTGACCGGTAGGCGGCCTGCTAGGTCGAAATCGCCTGCGAGGCTGTTTTTCCAGGCATGACCGGGGTCTGCGAAACCCAGGTCTTCCATCAGGACGAGCTCGGTGGGGGTGAAGCAGTCGTGGACTTCGGCGAAGGAGATGTCGCGGCGGGGGTCGGTGATACCGGCCTGGGCGTAGGCGTCTTTCGCCGCCGCGACAACTTCGGGGAAGGTCGTGAAGTCGTAGTCGGGGTCTACCGCGCCGAGTCCCGCACCGGCGGTGAGAGATAGGCCCTTGACGTACAGCGGCGTGTCGGTGTAGTTCAGGGCATCTTCGGCGCGGACGAGCACCGCGCAGGCGGCACCGTCGGAGACCCCGGAGCAGTCGAAGACCCCCAGACGACCGGCCACGAGCGGGGCGCGGGCAATCTTGTCCTTGGGGATTTCGGAGCGGAACTGGGCCTTCGGGTTTCGGGCTCCGTTGTAATGGTTCTTCCACGCGACATGGGTCATCGCGTCACGCATTGCCGCCGGGTCGACGCCGTATTTCGCGCAGTAGGCCGGGTCGAGCAGCGAGAAGGCCGCGGGTGCGGTGAACGACAGTTCCGACGCGGTGCCGTCGCTGGGCGGGTCGCCACGCAGCAGGCCGGAGAAGCCGGAGTCCTTCAGCTTTTCGACTCCGATGGCAACCACCCGGTCGTAGGCGCCGGAGGCGACCGCGTAACATGCGTTGCGGAACGCTTCCGCTCCACTGGCGCAGTAGTTTTCGACACGGGACACCGGAATATTGGTGAGGCCGAGCGGCTTGCTGACGGTCAGGCCGCTCTGGCCGGTGCCGAGGGTGCCGAGCCAGTAGGCGTCGATATCGTCGCGGTCCAGCCGAGGGCTGTCGTCGAAGCAGTCGGCCATGGCGTCGACGAGCAGATCGTCGGCGGAGCTGTCCCAGCGTTCGCCGAAGCGGGTGCAGCCCATGCCGACAATGGCGACCTTGTCGCGGATTCCATTGCTGCTCATATCAGTCGCGCTTTCCAGAAGTAGTTGTGCACTCCCCCGGCGCTGTGCAAACGACGGAACGTGGTCTCCACTCGGGCACCGACGCTCAGTCGGTCCGCGACGCCATCGGCCACTTCCAGGGTGTAGCGACCGTCCTCGTCGAAGTCGACGACGGCCTCCACGACCGGGGGTGCGAGCGAGAATGCCAGGCGGTCCACCGTGAAGGTGGTGACGGTGGCTGGTCGATGGGCCATCGAAACGTCGGCCATGGCGTCGATCGCGCCGCACCGCTTACAGATGCGGGCGGGTGGCAGGTGCACCAATCGGCAGGTGGTGCAGCGACTTCCGGTGAGGGCGTACTTCCAGCGGACCGCGCGGGCCGACGGTGGTGCGGCGACGCGGTCGGGTTCGGGCCGCCGGGGCGGTTCGCGGTCGAGGATGCCGCGCCAGCCGAGGTAGGTCGCGTAGGACACCGGCCGTCCGGACGAGAGCTGCGTGGATACCGGAATCGGTTGTCTGCCTCGAGTAATTCGCTCGGTAGCGCGCAGGATGAGCGCATCGCAGCCGTCGGCCGCCGACACCAACAGCACCGTCTCACCGGGTTCGGCGATATCCAGGACCGCGGCCAAGGCGAGGCCGATATCGGCGGCACCCACGTGACCGATCGGAGCATTCCGGGTACTCAGCTTTCCGGTCAACCCATGGGCCGCGCGTTTGGCCGCGGTTACGTTGGGCGACACCACTACGACGTGGTCGGGCTCGCCTATTCCGGCTTCCGTCAACACCGCGTCCACGGCGCGGTCGATGAGCGGCTGGTACCGCTCGACGCCGAAGCGCTCCTCCCACTGCGTTCCGCTCACCGCGTGCGGCTCGCGCCAGCGGTCGAGAAACTCGGCGGTGACCGAGGATTCGGCGATCACCTCCGCGATCGGGTCGGGGCCGAACAGGAATGCGGCGGCACCGTCCCCGCCGCCGCGTTCGTCCGCCGATCCGGGACGGCCCACGCGCACATCGGCCAGCACCGCCAGCCCACCACCGGCCGCGGCGGCGCGCAGGGCTGCCACACCGCCGCGGGCCGAGCCGACCATGTCGACGGCGAATACCGCTTCCGGAAGGCTCAGTGCCGCGTGGATTGCCGTCGCATTGGTCTTGTCCGCATATGCGGGTGTGGTCGTCGCGAAGTACAGCGAATCAACGGTGCCGGAAGCCATCGCTACTGCGGCGGCGGCCACTCCCATGGTGGTGCTGTCCTCGTCGAAAGACGCGACGACACGAGATCCTTTGCCCGCATTGGCGCCCAGCGTGGTACCGATATCGGCGAGCTGCACTCGATGCGCGGGCAGATACGTGCCGTAGGCGGCGATTCCGTAGCCCGTCACGGCGCCTCGAACAGCGCCGCCATGCCCTGGCCGCCGCCGATGCACATCGATTCGAGCGCGTAACGCCCACCGCGCCTGCGCAATTCGTGCAGCATGGTGGTGAGGATGCGGACGCCGGTCGCAGCGATGGGGTGGCCCAGCGAGATACCGGAGCCGTTCACATTCAGCCGGTCGATATCGTCGAAACCCCAGCCCTTCATGACGGCCAGGACCTGTACCGCGAAGGCCTCGTTCAGCTCGACCAGGTCGATGTCGTCGAAGGAATGTCCGGTGCGTTGGAAGAGCCGTTCGACCGCGGGGACCGGACCGATCCCCATTTCGGACGGTTCACACCCTGACGCGGCCCAGCCGAGCAGATACCCGAGCGGCTCCAGGCCGAGTTCGGCAAGTTTGTCCTCCGCGACCACCAGGCAGGCCGCAGCGGCGTCGTTCTGCTGGCTGGAATTGCCCGCGGTGACGGTGCCGTTCGGCATGATCGTGCGTAGGCGGGCAAGAATCTCGACCGTCGAATCGGCGCGCACACCCTCATCTCTGCCGAATTCGATCGGCGCGCCCTTGCGCTGCGGTACGGACACCGGCACCACCTCTTCGGTGAACTTCCCGGAATCCCATGCGGCCGTGGCACGCTGGTGGCTACGGACCGCGAACTCGTCGGCCGCCGCCCGGCTGATGCCGTACCGCCCCGCCAGATTCTCGGCGGTCTCGATCATGCCGCTGATCTTCCCGAACCGGTCCTCCGGCTGGGATCGTTCACGGCCGCGGTCGAGCCGGTCATAGAAGGTGGTATTGCCCGCGCGGGCTCCCCAGCGCATGTCCTGGGTGTAGTACTCGATATTGCTCATGCTTTCGACACCACCCGCGAGCACCACATCGGCGGCGCCGGTCTGCACCATCATCGCGGCGGTCACGACGGCTTGCAGCCCGCCACCGCACCGGCGGTCGATCTGAAAGCCGGGTACTTCGATGGGCAGACCGGCGGCGAGCGCTGCCCATCGGCCGATACACGGGGCCTCGGAATTGGTGTAGGACTGTGCGAACGCGACGTCGTCGATACGCGCCGGATCGATGCCGGAGCGTTCCACCACCGCCCGAATGACGAGCGCCGCCAGTTGCTCCGCGGGGACCGGCCGCAGGGTGCCGCCGAATGTCCCGACCGGGGTCCGCAATGGGCTGACGATCGCTGCTCTCTTCATCGGATCTCCCGGTCCTGTAATAGTTCTCGATGGTCGGGGTGCGCGATAGCCACCATGGCCCGCCGCCGCTCGGGCAGTGTCAGCCCGCGCAGGTCGGCAACGCCGAATTCGGTGACCACGACGCCCACGTCACTGCGTGCGGTGCTCACCGGCCCGGAAAGCCGATCGACTATGCGACTGCGGGGCCCGGCGGTCGCTGGCAGGGCGATGATCGGGACTCCGCCTGCCGACCGCGCCGCGCCGCGCAGAAACTCCGCGCCCCCGCCGACCGCGCCCACATAGCGGCCACCCGCGACCTCCGCGTTGACCTGACCGGTGAGGTCGACCTCTATCGCGGAGTTGATGGCGACGAACGCATGGTGTGCGGCGAGTCGTTCCGGGTCGTGGGTGTAGGTGATCGGCCGCAGCGATACGGCCGGATTGCCGTGCACATGATCGAACAGCCGTCGTGTACCGATCAGCACCGCGGCCACCGACACACCAGGATCGGTGCTCTTGCGTCGGTTGGTCACCACACCCTTGTCGATCAACTCGACGGCGGCGTCGGTGAGTATGCCGGAGTGAATTCCGAGATCGTTGTGGTCACCGAGCGCCCCCAGCACGGCCTCCGGCACCGATCCGATACCGAACTGCAGGGTCGCGCCATCGGGTACGAGCGCGGCGATGTGCCCACCGATCGCGGGCAGCTCCGATGCGTCCGGAGACGAAAAATTCTGTGCCACTGGGCGAGATGTGTGCACCATGAGGTCGATGCGGTCCGCGGTGAGATACCGCGCGCCCGGTGTCGCCGGTGCTTGATCATTGACCTCGGCAATGACCGTGCGCGCGGAATCCACGGCGCTGGTGAGATAGTCATCAGCCAGCGCAATGCGGTAGCGGCCCTGCGCATCCGGTGGTGCGCACTGCACCAGCACCACGTCCGCGCGCGAAACGTACGCTGGCAGCGTCGAGTAGTGGCCCGGGTACACCTCGAGAACACCGGCAGCGACCAGCGCGCGATTGCTACCGGACCCGCAGTAGCCGATGAACCGGATGTGGTCGGCGTGCTCTGGTTTCACGGTGTCGGCCACCGGAATTCCGAGGAAGCAGGTGACGTGGCCCAGCTCGGCTCGCTGCGCCAGTAGCCTCTCGACGAGTGGCGCCGGTTCCGCGCACGCCTGACCCCACACCACGAAGTCCCCGGGGTGGATGAACTCGCGAAGGTCGATGTCCACCGCCATATCAGTCCTCACGCCAGCGGTGCGCCGACGGATCGAGCAGCTGTTGCAGGTGTCGGTCCGGCAGCCACACCAGCGTCTCCAACTCCAGGGCATCCAGAAAGCGGACGCGGCCCGTCTTCAGATCCGTCAGGCGCAGCCGGGGTCCATTGCCCTCGTTATCGACATCGACTCGGACGAAGGCGAATTCACTGCTGATGACCTCTTCCACGGTGACCACCTCAGATCAGGAATCCGAGGGTCGGGATGGCCTCGGCGTTGTTCACCAGCAGTACGGTTTTGGCCGCGAGCCTGATCTGGCCGTCCACCCGGCGCAGCCGGTAGTGGTAGCGGCCCGCCCAGGTCACCAACCCGCGCGGTTTCGACTCCAGGAGTATGAAATTGGCTCCGACGAGAGTGTCACCGTCTTCGGCGCCGAGCAGTTCGATATTCGAAACGGTGCGGCGAAGATTCGAGGGCGGCGACTGCGCGTAGCGTTTGCCGGTGCGCAGCTGTGCCACACGGGTGGCGATGCGACGGCGGTTGTCGTATAGCACCGATACCTTGTGCTCGGGGTCTGTCAGCGAGTCGCCGGTCGGAACCCAGTACAGCGCGTCGTCGGTCCACAACGCTTCCCACGCGTCGTAGTCGTGTTCGTCGGCGAAGCGGGCCTCACGGAACAGGAACTGTTCGACCTCGCGAATATCGAGTAGCGCAACCGATTCCATGACCGTCTCCGATCCCATGGTCGTCATCAGTTCTCCATCAGGGTCTTGTAGTGCTGCCAGAAGGCCCGCATGGCGGTTTCGTCGGTTGCGCCGCCGACACGGAAGCCGTTCTCGTCGTCGTATTCACGATTCACGCCGCGTCGAATATCGAGCCATTCCGGCAGCAGTTGCTCGACGCCGCGCTGATTGCGTTCATACATTTCGGTGTCGTCGGCGAGCAGCATGCCCGCCGGACCCACCGAGCCGATCGATTGCGACAGCATTCGCCTGTTCAATTCCGGTGCGCCGTCGAGCTGCACCGCGGTGGAGAACTGCACGCACTCACGCTCGGAGATCGGCTGGATATTGAACACCTGGATCTCGGCGACGAACAGGTTCGGGAAGATCATCACGTGTGGCGCACCCTCGATGAGGATCTCTTCGGCTGCGGCGCCATGCTTTTCACGCATGGCGGCGACGTAGTCCGGGACCCGGGATTCGGTGGTGCCGAACCAGCGCATCGGCTCGGCGAACTTGCGGAACTCCGGGCGCAGATCGTTCTCGCTGTGCCCATTGCCGAGCGCGCGGGTGACGGCGGTGGAATTGTCACTGTAGAGCGACCCGATGGTGGAGCCGGTCACCGAGAAGATCGAGCCGTGCACGAATTGCGGGTGGTAGCCGTCGGTTTCGTTCTCGGCGAGTAGTTTCCAGTTGGCGTGCGTATGGTGTTTGAGCCAGCCCGCGTCCAGGGAGACCTTACCGACGGGCGAGAGCCGGGCCAGGCGGTCGAGTTCTCCCGCCGCCGCACCGAGGTGTTCGGCGAGCGGCGGAACGTCGGCGTTGAAACTGCCGAAGACGAAGCCGTGATAGGACTCGACCTTCGGCACCGCACCGAGTTTCAGGTCGAGTGCGCCCTTGCCGCCGTATCCCTTGTTGAACGGGGCCCCCAGCAGCTCACCGGAATTGCGGTAGGTCCAGCCATGATAGGGGCACCGGAACGAGCTCGAATTGCCGCTCGGGGCGTCGCACACCAGATTGCCGCGATGCGCGCACCGGTTCACCAGCAGGTGCACCTCACCCGCGCGGTCGCGGGTCATGATGATGTCCTGCGGGCCGATATTCTTGCGCACGTAGTCGTTCGGTTGTGGCACTTCGCTGGTGTGCCCCACGAAGACCCAGCCGCCGTACCAGATCCGCTCCAGCTCATCGGCGAATACCGCGGGGTCGGTGTACAGCGAGCCGTGTACTCGCTCGGGCTGGATCAGCGCCGAATAGCCGACCCGTGGGGCCGACGCGGTCGCGATCGTCATTTCTGCTCCAATCGCTGTTTCAGTTGTGCCACGAGCCGGTACTTCTGGACCTTGCCGGTCGGCGTGGTCGGAAGCTCGGCAGCCGTCAGGAACACAACATGTTTCGGGACCTTGAATCGGGCGAGATGGTCCTTGCACAGGGCGATGACGGTATCGGCGTCGATGTCGCTCCCGGGCGCGCGCACAACGCAGGCGCAGCCTGCCTCGCCCCAGCGTTCGTCCGGGATGCCGACCGCGTAGGCCTGACTGATCTCGGGCTGTGCGGTGAGCAGTTCCTCGATCTCTTTGGGCATCACCAGTTCTCCACCGCTCTTGTAGAGTTCCTTGCTGCGGCCGGTGATTTCGAGGTATCCGTCGGGGCGGACCCGGCCCAGATCCCCGGAGAACACCCAGCCGTCGCGCAGACCCCGCGCGGTCTCCTCGGGTTGGTCCCAGAAGCCGAGCATGCTGGTGGGGCCGTGCGAAATCAGTTCGCCCTCCGCACCATCGGGCAGTGCCTCGCCCGTCATCGGATCGACGGTGCGGTACCGGACGAGCGCACCGTCGTCGAGTCCGGCCACCCCCGCGGATTTCGGTCTGCCGACGGTGGCCGCGGTGAGTTCGAAGGAATCCTCGGGCCGGGTCAGTGTCATCGCGCCGCCGCATTCGGTCATGCCGTAGCCGGTGACGATCTCGGTGGCACCCAGTTCGTCGCGCACTCGCTCCCACAACCACACCGGGGCGGGTGCGGCACCGGAGAGCACCGCCGACAGCGAGGACAGGTCGTAGTCGTGTCGGTCCGGGTGTTCGAGGACCGCCACGGTCATGGTCGGCACGCACAGGATGTCGTTCGCCCGGTGCCGCTGGATTCCGGCCAGGTAGTCCTCGGGCTCGAATGTGGTCTGCATGATCACCGCCCCGCCCACCATGGTCGCGGCGATCAAGCCTTCGACATAGCCGAACATGTGATAACACGGCAGCGAGAACAGGATTCGCCGACCGTCCTCGAAGGCCCGGGTGAGCGCCGAGGCATAGCCGGTGCGCAGGACGGCGTCGTGGGTGATCAGGACGCCCTTCGGCGAACCAGTGGTTCCGGAGGTGTACAGGATGTCGCCGACGCTCGCCGGATCGACCGAGATCTGCTCAGCGGCACCATTGTTCGCTGTGCCCAGGGTTTCGAGATCGGCGAGTGTGCGCACTCCCGCGCGCACCTTGCCATCGGTCGGCATCTGGATCACGGTGTGCAGCAGCGGCAGTCGCTCGGTCACCCCGTCCGCCCAGCCGGGCGCGATGGTGTCGAGCATGCCGAGGTAATCGAGCCCGGCATGTCCGGTCATCGTGATCAGCAGGCGGGCCTGTGATTGGGCCAGCACATACGCCAATTCCTCGGTCCGGTAGAGGAAATTCATCGGGATGGCCACCGCGCCCGCCGCGGCGATGGCGAACTTCACCGGAACGAACTCCGGGTAGTTGGCCATCAGCACACCGACGTGGTCGCCGGGCCTGATCCCCAGCGCGACCAGACCATCCGCGAGTCGTGCCGCCCAGTCGGCGGTCTCGCGGTAGGTCAGCGTCCGGTCGTCGGTGATGACGAGTGGTCGGTCGCCGTACTCGGCGGCGCGGCCCACGAGCCAGTCAGCCAGCGCGGATGGCTGCCAGTTCGGGAACCGACCGGTCAAGGCGCTCCGGCGAGCGTCGAGTTCGGACATCGTTGTCATGGCCGATCACCCGATCTCGTCGACGGCGTCGTCGAGGATCGCCTCGCGGAGTTTGAACTTCTGGACCTTTCCCGAGGGCGTGGTCGGTAGGCCGGTAGCGACGAACCAGCGACGAGGCGTTTTGAACGGTGCCAGTCGATCGCTCAGATGGTGTTTCACCGACTCGACCAGGTCCTCCGGCTGTTCTCCGCGTAGCACGAGCACCGCGGCGACGGTCTCACCCCATTTGTCGTGTGGCACACCGACGACGGCGGCCTGTCGTACCGAATCATGCTCGACCAGACGGGATTCCACCTCGGCCGGCGCGATGTTCTCACCGCCGCTGATAATCATGTCCTTGAGTCGACCGGTCAGTGTGATGAAGCCGCGACTGTCCATCGATCCCAGGTCACCGGTGTGCAGCCAGCCGTCGGCATCGACGGTCGCGGCGGTGGTCTCCGGGTCGCGGTAGTACTCGATCATCTGCTGGTAGCCGCGGGCGCAGATCTCACCCTCGGTGCGCAGTGCCGCCACCCCGGATCCGTCAGCACCCGCGATTTTGGCTTCGACCTGGGCGACCGGTCGGCCGACGGTGGTCAGCTGGTCCTCGATCGAATCGGACTTGCGGGTCAGGGTGAGCACGGGTGCGAGTTCCGTCTGTCCGAACAGGTTGTGTACCGCAGCGCCGAATACGCGCGCGGAGCCCTCGATCAGTACCTGGGGGACGTTCGCGGCGCCGCCGACAATGCTGGTGAAACGCGGTGCCGTAGCTTCCTTTCCGCGTACCGCCTCCAGGAGCGCGCCCAGGACGGGCGGCACGAAGAACAGCACCTGGGCCTGTTCCGTCTTCGCCCAGGCCAGCACATCCGCCGGAGCGAAGGTTTCGACGAGCAGCGCGGTGCCCGCCTGCCACACCGGCCCGAGGGTGCCGATTACGCAGGCGGCGGTGTGGAACATGGGCAGTGGGTTGACGAAGACCGAGCCTTCCGCGATCTCGGCTGCCACCATGGTCATCTTGGCGACATTGACCAGCGAACGGTGGCGGAGCAGTACACCTTTCGGGTTTCCGGTCGTACCCGAGGTGTACTGGAGCATGACCGGAGCATCGGGATCGCTGGCGTACGGACCGAATTCGTCGTCGGCCGAGCAGCTCACCGCCTGCCAGCGGCCGCGATCGGAGAGACTGATCCGATGCTCGACGGCGGGCACCTGATCGACGGCCGCCGCAGCGACGCCCGCCATGTCATAGCCCTTGTTGTCGTCGGCGTGGATCAGCACCTTCGCACCGGAATGATCCAGCACATAGGCGAGTTCGTGCTGCCGGAACGCCGGGTTGATGGCCACCAGCACCCGTCCGGCGAGGGCCGCGCCGAATTCGATGATCGGCCACTCCACGACATTGGGCGCCCACAGGGCCACGAAGTCACCCGGCTCGGTGATGGCCGTCAGCGCCGTCGCGACGCGCAGCGCCTCGTCGTAGAGCTGCCGGTAGGTGAGGCGGCGTAGTTCCGTAGTGCCGTGCGGTGTTCCGACCAGAGCGACGGTGTCGCCGTGGTGTTCGCCGCGATCAGCCAGTAGGGAGCCGACGGTGTGTTCCGACAGCGGCACGCTGTCGTCGCACGCCCAGTAGGACTCGGTGAGGGTACGTTCTGCCACAAATGTCATGGGCGCGCTTCCATCTAATTACCGCGAAAGGCGGGACTTCTCTTCTCGTGGAACGCCGAGACTCCCTCGGCGAAATCTTCGGTGTCGAACAGCCGCACCTGCGCGTCGACCTCGTGGTCGAGTACTTCGAGGGGATCGCTGGGCCAGCGGGCGAAGTGAGATTTCATGGCGGCTATCGCCAATGGTGGCGCGGTGACAATGCGTTCGGCGTCCGCCAGCGCGGATTCCAGTGCCGTACCGGACGGCACGACCGTATCGGCCATACCGAGCGCGGCTGCCTCGGTTCCGGACAGCCGCGCCGGCAGCAGCATGAGCTGCCGGGCCTTGGCGGGACCCACTCGCGCGGGCAGCGAAGCGAATATCCCCATATCCCCGGCCAATCCGACACCGGTGAAGGCGGTGCTGAACACCGCGTCCGCCGCGGCGACAACCCGGTCGCAGGCCAGCGCGAGGGATGTGCCGGCACCGAACGCCGCGCCTTCGACCGCGGCGATCACCGGCTTGCCGCCCTGCCAGATCGCGCGAATCACTCGCTGAGCGGCCTGCGCGCGCGGGCGCGCTTCGGCTTCGCCCATGCGCCGCATGGTCGAGATATCGCCTCCCGCACAGAATCCCGCGCCCGCGCCGGTCAGGATGATGACCCGCACACCGGGATCGGCCATGGCCTCCTCCAGCCGCTCGGCGAGAGCCGAGCGCAGCGGCAGATCGATGGCATTGCGGCGGTGCGGCCGGTTCAGCGTGAGGATGCGGATTGCGCCCCTGTCCTCGGTGCGCACCGGGCTCTCGTTGTCGGACATGGCTATTCACCTCGGAACTTCGGCGCGCGACGCTCGATTACGGCGGCCAGGCCTTCGCGCGAATCGGCGGTGCCGGACAGCTCCGAGACCGTGCGGGCCTCCTCGGGCAGCCGATCGGCCAGTGTCGCGCCGATTCCGCCCCACAGCAGCCGCTTGGTCGCGCCGATCGCCTTGGGCGCGGTATCGGTGAACTGCCGGGCACAGGTCAGTGCCTCGGTCTCGAGGTCTACTGCCGGAACGACTTTCGTCAACAGCCCGATGTCCAGGGCCTCGGCGGCGTCGAGCACCGGGTTGGTGAGCAGGATGTGCATGGCACGGCGGAGTCCGACCAGCTGGGTGAGGGTCACCGAGACGCCCGCGTCCGGTGCCATGCCGACCCGGACCGCGCCGGACATGAACTTCGCGGTGTCCGCGGCGATCACGAAATCCGAGGCGCAGACCAAGCCGAAACCACCTCCGCCCGCGGCGAATCCGTGGACGGCGGAAACTACCGGAACGTTCAGCTGGGTGAGTGATGCCACCGCGATCTGCAACCAGGCCGTGGCCTCGCGCAGGTAGTCCGGCAGCTGATCCCCTTTGGACGCGAACACCTTGACATTGCCACCGGCACAGAAGTTCTTACCCGCCCCCGACAGCACCACCGCCCGAACTCGCGGATCGCCGTGCACCCGCAGAATCGCCGCGTGCAGTGCCTGTAGGAAGGGCACATCCATCCCGTTCGACGTCTCGGGACTGTTCAGCAGCAGTCGCGCGACACCGTCGCCATCCACCTCGAGCCGGACCGGATCTGACATCACTCACTCCCCTTGTCGTTGGTGAAGGAGGCGATTCCCGCGCCCGCCGTCTCGCCGGACAGATGGTCGAGCACGGCATCGGATTCGAGGTCGAGTCCCGCGGCCAGCGGCAGGTGCTGACCGGCGTGAACGAGGTACTTGATCGTGGACAGGGCGGTTCTGTCCTTCGCTGCCATACGGCGCGCGAACTCTGTGACGCCGGAATCGAATTCGGCGGCCGGGAATGTGCGGTAGGCGAGCCCCCAGGCCACCACTTCGTCGGCGGACAGCCGGTCGCCGCTGAGGATGTGTGCCAGCGCGCGCTGCCTGCCGACCAGTCGCGGCAGCCGTTGACTACCGCCGCCGCCGGGAATCAGACCGAATCGCGAATGCGTATCGGCGACCACCGCGTTCTCGTGGATCAGCACGATATCGGCGGCCTGCATGAGTTCGAATCCGCCCGCCATGGCATAGCCCTCGACCGCGCAGATCACCGGTACCGGCAGTGTGGCGATCACATCGCAGGCGGCGCGAAAGTTGGCGAACAGCGGTGTCATGGCGGCTCGGCCACGCGCACGAAGCTGTTCCAGTTCATGGAAATCGCCTCCCACACAGAAGTTTCCGCCATTGCCGCGAACCACGATGACGTCGGCGTCACCGGCGGCCGCCCGCAACTCCCAGTGCAGGCGTTCGCCCAGCTCCACCGAGATCGCGTTCATCTGCTCCGGCCGGTTGAGCGTGACGGTCGCTACGCCGTCCGACACCGCGGTCAACACCACCTCGCTCACATCAACCGCCCGCCGCCGACTTCGAGCACCGCGCCGGTCATATAGCTGGACAGCTCGGAAGCGAGAAATAGTGCGGCACCGGCGACTTCGCGCGGTTCACCGGCCCGCTTCATCGGGATGGCGGCCTCGCGCTCAGCGAAGACCTCCGGTGGCATGGCCTCGGTCATGGCGGTGCGGATCAGTCCCGGCTGGATGGCATTGACCCGAACACCCTGGTGCGCCAGTTCTTTCGCGCTGGCCTTGGTCATACCGACAATCCCGGCCTTGGCCGCGCTGTAGTTGGTCTGTCCCGGATTGCCGGACTTTCCCGATAGTGAGGACATATTGATGATCGAGCCGCCGCCGGACTCGCGCATGACCGCCGAGGCGGCGCGCACCCCGAGCCAGGTGCCGCGCAGATGTACGGCCATCACCGTGTCGAAGTCGTCCATGGTCATCCTGCGCAGGGACGCGTCGCGGGTGACGCCCGCATTGTTGACGAAGACATCGAGACGCCCCGACCAACGCACGGCCTCATCGACGAGGTTCTGCACCGAATCCTCCTCGGTCACATCGCAACCCATGCCGATGGCGCACGATCCGACCACTTCGGCGGCCTTACGCGCACCGCCCTCATCGATATCCGCCAGCACGACGGTGCCGCCGTTCTCGTGAAACAGCTGGGCAATCGCCAGCCCGATACCACCGGCGGCCCCGGTGACCACGGCGGTCCGGCCGCTCAACAGCCCCGCCATCACGCGATGAACCTGGCGATGGATTCGGCGACGCACGCGGGTTTGCCCGCACCCTCGATCTCGATGGTCGTCACGAACTTGGCCTGCACGCCACCCGCGACGTCGGCTACCGAGTCGATCGTCGTGGTCGCACGGACCCGTGCACCGACCGACACGGGGGAAATGAAGCGCACCTTGTCGAAGCCGTAGTTGACCGCCATCGTCAGCTGCTCGATCCGGTAGAGCTCGTGATTGAGCACCGGCAGCAGCGACAGGGTCAGCAGTCCGTGCGCGATGGTCGACTGGAACGGGCCGTCGGCGGCCTTGGCCGGATCGGTGTGGATCCACTGGTGATCCCCGGTCGCTTCGGCGAAGGTGTCGATCCGCTTCTGATCGATATCGAGCCACTCGGTGGTACCCAGAGATGTCCCTGCGGCGGCGGCGAATTCGTGAACGTTGGCGAAAACCTGCACGTCATCACTCCTGAATAGATTTGAATTTAATATAGATTAGAAGAATGGAGTGGTCAACGCCACACCCGAAGGCGCACGGCGGCTCTGGTTTCCGCCCATGGTCCGACCTGCCCTTATAGTCAACCCGTGGCCAGGAAATCAGCACCCGCACCGACCGACGACAGCACCGACACCGACACCGAGTCGAAGTCGGCGCGCACTCGGCAGCGGATCCTGGATGCCGCCGCGCATGTGTTGAGCCGCAAGGGATATGCGGGGACCCGGCTGTCAGAGGTCGCGGAGATCGCGGAGTTGCAGGCGCCGGCTATCTACTACTACTTCCCGTCCCGGGACGATCTCGTCGAAGAGGTCATGTGGGCGGGCATCGCCGATATGAACATCCACGTGGGTGGCATCCTGGAGGCGCTGCCGTCCGATATGCGCCCACTCGACAAGATCCTCGTCGCGGTGGAAGCCCATATGCGCCACGAGCTGGAGATCTCCGACTACACGACCGCGTCCATCCGCAATGCGGGCCAGGTGCCGGAGAAGATCCGAGTCCGCCAGCTCGCCGAGGAGGCCAAGTATGGCGCGCTGTGGCGAGCCCTGTTCGACGAAGCCGCCGCAGCGGGCGAACTGCGCCCCGAACTCGATTCGACGGTGGCACGCATGCTGGTACTCGGAGCGCTGAACTGGGCAGCAGAGTGGTGGACGCCCACCCGTGGGTCACTGGACACCGTGGTGGCGACCGCGCAGTCAATCGTCCGCAACGGGCTCAGCGACGACCGCTAGTGCGGTGCCCGTGGCGTCAGCTGCACGCCGTCATCCCGGCGTGCATTCGGCCGGGATCCACAGACCGGGTTTCCACTACTGAGTACGCCGGGAACGTTGATGGACGCCGTCTAACGACTGGCCTCGGGTCGCTCGAACCGATGGCGATCACCGACCTTCGAATGTCGGTCGAGACTTGGCGGCGAAGGCCTCGATCGCGCGTCCGGCGTCCATCGAATCACCGGTGGCCGCAAGCGCTTCGGACTCCTCGACGAATTGTTCGGAGAGGGTGTTGTCCCATGCTGTCCGCAGCAGACCGCGCATCCGACCGAACGCCCTCGTCGGCCCCGCCGCGAGTTCCCGCACCAGTTCATCGGCGCGGCCCGCGAGTTCCTCGGGTGCGACCGCCTCGGTAATGAGCCCCCACTCCGCGGCCTCGCGGGCGTCGAGCACCCGGTTCCGCAAATACATCTCGGTCGCACGGCGTACACCGACAAGGCGCGGCAGGAACCAGGTGCCACCACCGTCGCCGGAAAGCCCCAGTGCCGCAAACCCGGTCGCGAACTTGGTGCCTTCGGCCGCGAGCACGAAGTCGGCGATATAGACGAAGCCGAGTCCGCCTCCGGCGACCGAGCCGTGGGCGGCGGTGACTATGGGTGCGTCCAGGCGGCTCAGGATGCGGAAGGCTTCATGGAACGGTCCGGTCATGCGCCGCAACAGTTCTCCGTGCGGTGGCGCGGATTCGGCGAAGTAGCCGATATCGCCGCCGACCGTCAGCGCTGATCCGTTGCCCTTGATGAGCACCGCGCGAATGCCGCGATCGGCGGCACACCGGCGTGCGGCGATCAGTAGGTCCTCGGCCACCTGGAGATCGATGGCATTGCGCTCGCCCGGCCGGTTCAGGCAGATCGTCGCGATACCGTCGGCCATCGAGTAGTCGATGGTCTCGAGTGGACCGTTCTCGCCGAGCGCCTCGTGCCAACGGCCGCTGTCGGTGAGCTGGTCGAGCCGGATGATCTGGTGGTCCTGGAAGGACAACAGGTGGGTGAAGGCCGCATCTAGGGGTTTGCCGGAGGCTATGGCGGTTCCGATATACGTCCCCGACACCAGCATTCGCCCGTCGGGCAGCATCTCGAATGCCTCCGGGACGGCGCGGGCCCGGTAGTGGCGGGCGATGACACCCCAGAATCGTCGCCGCGCCTCGTCGGAGCCGATGTACACCCCACCCAATCCGAGCGGCATTCCGGCGGTCACGTGCGCCTCGAACGTCGGGTGCAGCACTCGCGCGAGTGCGTCTCGGTCACCAACGGCGAGCGCCCGGTACCACTGCTCGGCAATTTCACGCGACATATCAATCTCCTATTCGCAGCATGGTGGAGGTCACCGTCGCTACGGGTTGGCGCAAATCTTCTTGGTAGACAGTTGTGTTCGCTGCCACCACTCGACCACCGACTCGCACGACCACGGCGTCGGCCGCGAGCGGGGCAGCTCCGATGAACGCGGGTCGATGGAAGGTGACATCCAATCCCAGCGTCCGCACCGGTCCCGCCGCGATGTTCGCGGCTTCGGTGAGTGCGTGGCCTGCCAGGGCGACCGGGATACCGCCGTGCAGAATGCCGTACGGGTTGGCCATCCACTCGGCGGTGCGCATCGCGAATGTCACCGTGTGCCGCTCGCGTGCGATCGGCTCGGCACCCAATAGCACCGCGAGTGAATCCGATTCGGGCACAACCAGTTCGGACCCCTCGGTCACCACGGGGTGTACGGAACCGGGAACGATGATGAATCGGCCGCTCACCTCGGCGACCAGAGATCCGTTCTCGTCGGAGATCCGTCCGGCGGCGAGCACCGAACGATCTCCGATCTCGACCACTTCCCCGCTGGCGAGCACCCGGTGGCCGCCGCGCAGTCCACGCGAACCGATCTGAAGATGCAGTGACAAGGTACGGATTCCGATATCGGAAACCAGCGCTGACTGGACCGCGCGGCCGGTGACGAAGTCGGCGAGCGGCCCCAGCCATCCCACGCACAGCTCCCCCGCGTACCCGGCGGGCAACCGCTGTTCGACGGAGATCCGGTCGGGCCCATGGCCGATCTGAGCGATCCCGAATCGATCCTCCGGGCCGAGGTTCGGAAACGCGGCCACCTCCGCCGCGCGAGCCACCGGGTCTGCCGCGGCAATCGCGGGGACCTCTAGCGACATCATGCCTCCTCGTCGAACATCAACCTTGCTCTTCGAATTGAATATAGATTAAATTAAAGAACAGCGACAACGAAGGGGCACGACCACATGGATCTCCAGCTGGGCAATGCTCGTGTGCTCGTCACCGGTGGCGGCTCCAATATCGGGCGCGGCATCGTGCACGGCTTCGCCCGCGAGGGGGCGCGCATCGTTATCAGCGATATCGACGGCCCACAGGCGGAGAAGGTGCGCGGCGAGGCCCTCGAACTCGGCGCGGCGGCCGTCGAGGTCGCATCGGGCGACCTCACCCTGGACGGCGTCGCCCAGGAGGCTGTCGATCGGGCCGTCCACCACTGGGGCGGGCTGGATGTGCTGGTCAACAATGCGGGCTGGAGTGTGCCCGGCTTCATCGCCGAGGACACCGACCGCGCGAAATGGCAGCGCACCATCGAAATCAACCTCTACACGGCCATCGCCGCCACCCAGGCCGCGATCCCGGCCATGCGCGACGCAGGGCGCGGGGCAATCGTTTTCATCGCCAGCGACGCCGCCTTCGGGCAGATTCGCCAGGGCATCTACGGCGCGACCAAAGCCGGGCTGATCGCCTTGGCGCGCACCACCGCGCGCGAACACGGACGCCACGGCGTCCGGTCCAATGTCGTCTGCCCCGGCCTGGTCATCCCCGACGGTCCGGACGCGGTCGGGCCCAGCAGCCTGTGGGCGGTCGGCCAAGACGCGGTCTTCGACGAGAAGCAGATCGACTTCCTGCGCAAGGACATTCCGCTGCGCAGACTCACCCATGCCGAGGACATCGCCAACGCGGTGGTCTGGGTGTCCTCCGACAGCGCCGCGCGCCAGGTCACCGGTCAGGTGTTCTCGGTCAGCGGCGGCTACACGATGCCGTAGCGCCATGGCCCGCCCAGCGAAGAACCCCGGCAATGGCAGTCGCGACCGCATTCTCGCGGCCGCGGCGGCGGTGTTGTCCGAAAAAGGTTATTCGGCAACACGACTCACCGATATCGCTGAGGTCGCGCAGCTGCGCGCCCCCGCGGTCTATTACTACTTCGACTCCCGGGAGGCCCTCGTCGCGGAGGTGATGATCGTCGGGCAGCAGTGGGTGCGCAGGCATGTCACCGAGGCTCTCGATGCCCTGCCGCCCGGCATTCCGGCGCTCGACCGGCTCTGCGTTGCCGTCGACGCGCATCTGCGCGTGGAACTCGAGCTCTCGGATTTCGCCACCGCGGTCACCCGCAATGCCGGTCAGCTGCCCGCCGAGCTGCGTGCGCAGGTCGGGCGCGAAAGCGCCGAGTACCACGCGATCTGGCGCGGGCTGATCGCCGACGGGCAGTCCGACGGCTCCATCCGCACCGATATCGATCCGCGCTCGGCTCGCATGCTGATCATCGGCGCACTGAACTGGGCGCCCGAATGGTGGCGTGCGACCCGACAATCCATCGACGTCCTGATCGGCACCGCCCAGTCGTTCATCCGCGCGGGTTTGACCGAACACTGAATTCTCCACACCACCACTGACTTCCGCACCACTACCTGGAGGAACTCCATGCCCGAGGCCTATATCGTCGACGCCGTCCGCACCCCGGTCGGACGTCGCAAGGGCGGTTTCACCGACACCCATCCCGCCGACCTGGGCGCACACGTCATCCGCACCCTGGTCGAGCGCGGCGATTTCGATCCGGCAGCCATCGATGACGTGATCTACGGCTGCCTCGACCAGATCGGCTCGCAGGCAGGCGATATCGCGCGCACCGCCGCACTTGCCGCCGGCCTGCCGGAGACCGTCCCCGGCGTCACCATCGACCGCCAGTGCGGATCCTCGCAGCAGGCAGTGCATTTCGCGGCCCAGGCCGTCATGAGCGGCACATCGGACTTGATCGTCGCGGGTGGCGTGCAGAAGATGACGCAGTTCCCGATCCTGAGCGCCTTCATCGCGGGCGAGCCGTTCGGTGCGACGGATCCGTGGACCGGCTCCAAGGGCTGGGAAGCGCGCTACGGCAATGCGGAAGTCTCGCAGTTCAACAGCGCCGAAATAATCGCGGAGCAATGGGGCATCTCGCGCGAGGATATGGAACGCTTCGCCCTCGAGAGCCACACCCGTGCCGTCCGCGCGCGAACGGAGGGTCGATTCGACCGCGAGATCTCGCCGTTCGACGGCGTTACCCAGGACGAAGGTCCGCGCCCCGACACCACATTGGAAAAGATGGCGTCGCTACCCACCCTGGTACCCGGCGGCCGGGTGACGGCCGCGGTATCCAGCCAGATCTCCGACGCGTCGTCGGCGATGCTGATCGCCTCCGAGGCCGCCGTCGAGGCGCACGGGTTCACTCCCCGCGCCCGCATCCACCACCTGACCGTCCTGGGCGCCGATCCGGTCAACCTGCTGACCGCACCGATCCCCGCCACCAAGCGCGCCCTCGCGAAGTCCGGCTTGAACATCGCCGATATCGACCTGATCGAAATCAACGAGGCCTTCGCCTCCGTAGTCCTGGCCTGGCTGCACGACCTGAAGGCCGATCCGGCCAAGGTCAATGTGAACGGCGGCGCGATCGCCCTCGGACATCCGCTGGGGGCCAGCGGGACTCGGCTGATGATCACCCTGCTGCACGAACTCGAACGCACCGGCGGCCGCTACGGCCTGCAGACCATGTGCGAGGGCGGCGGCCAGGCCAACGTCACCATTATCGAACGGCTCTGAGGCCATGGATCGCAACCTCTACACCGAGGACCACGAGCTCTATCGCGCAACCGTGCGGGAATTCCTCCAGCGCGAGGTGGTCCCCCACCACGAACGCTGGGACGAGGCCCGCTGGATCGACCGCGAGGTCTTCGCCGCGGCCGCCGAGAACGGAATCTACGCGCTACAGATCCCCGAACAGTACGGGGGTGCGGGCGAACCCGACTACCGCTACCGCATGATCGTCTGTGAGGAGGTGGCCCGCGTGCACGCGGGCTCCTTCGCGGTGAGCCTGGCCCTACAGGACGATCTGGTGCTGCACTACCTGCTCGACCTGACCACCGACGAGCAGAAGCAACGCTGGCTACCCGGGTTCGCCGCCGGCGAGATCATCGGAGCCCTGGCCATGACCGAACCCGGCGCGGGCAGCGACCTACAGGGCATCCGGACCGAAGCGAAACCCGACGGCGACGACTGGATCCTCAACGGCCAGAAGACATTCATCTCCAGCGGCATCATGGCCGACCTGGTCATCGTCGCGGCCCGCACCGATCCGCACGGCGGTTCGAAGGGTTTCACCCTGTTCGTGGTCGAGCACGATATGCCCGGCTTCACACGGGGCCGCAAGCTCCGCAAGATCGGACTCCCCGGCCAGGACACCGCCGAACTGTTCTTCGACAATGTCCGCGTACCGAGGGCGAACGTGCTCGGCGGCATCGGTCGCGGCCTGCCGAACCTGATGAGCCACCTCCCCCGCGAACGCCTCGGCATCAGCGCCGGTGCGATCGCCCTGTCCCGCGCCATCTTCGACGTGACCCGCGAATACTGCTTCACCCGAACCGCATTCGGCAAACCGATCGGCGATAACCAACACATACGTTTCGAACTCGCCGAAATGGCCACCGAACTCGACATCGCCGAGGCCTACGTCGACAAATCGGTACTGGCCTACAACGCGAGCACACTCACCCCCGTCGACGCCGCCAAGGGCAAGTGGTACACCAGCGAACTCCAAAAACGCATCGTCGACCGCTGCCTGCAACTACACGGCGGCTACGGCTACATGTCCGAATACCCGGTCGCCCGCGCCTACACCGACACCCGAATCCAAACCATCTACGCCGGGACAACGGAAATCATGAAGGAGATCATCGGTCGCGACCTGGCCTACTGATCGTGCTGTCGACTCGACTGTTCCGCACGCGGGCATTGACGCTGGAGCTCTTGCGTTGCCACTCTGTTCCTAGGTTGCGGCTCAGCGGCTTTCTGCCCGCATCAGGTCCGTTCACCCGGCTAGGCGCAGCCGGTTCACCAACATCTCTTGGCTCGGTGAGTCAAGGGCTGACCAGTCGCTCGTATCGTGGGCGTAGGCGGTAGGTGCGCTTCTTTTTGGAGGGGTCGTCGACTGCTAAGAAGTCGTCGGCATTCCAGTTACGTATCAAGGTGTTTGCTGTGCGCGGGCTGATGCCCAGCTGGGTGGCGATGTCGGAGCTGGTGACTACCGCACTGTCCCGGAATAGTTCCAGGGTTCGACGTTGACGCGGGTCGAGCTGTCTCATCGCCGCGGTGTCGTCGGTGTGGCGGTTTCCTGGCGTCTGGGCGACGTCGGTGACTCGGGTGCGTACCGAGCCGAGGGCTTGGGCCATGCTGTCGCAGAAGAAGTTCAGGAAGCCGGTGAGGTCGGCTTCGGCCCGGCCAAGGTAGTAGTTGTGTGAGGGGCCGACGGTCAGTGCCGTGTAATAGTCGGCGAGGTTGCGGGCGTAGTGCTCGTCGAGGGAGTAGATGCCTTTGAGTCCGTAGCCGGCTCGGTGCAGGACGAGTGTGGTGAGCAGGCGGGCGGTGCGGCCGTTGCCGTCGTCATACGGATGGATCGTGGCGTATTGGTAGTGGGTCAGTGCCGCGACCAGTGGTGCGGGCAGATCGTGTTCGGCCATGCGAGTGTTGATCCACTCGAACAGGTCCGACATCAGTTCGGGAACATCAGGTGCCTCTGGTGGCATGTAGACCACGCGGCCGTTGGCCGCTTCGCGAATCACGTTCTGGCCGGGCCGGTATGGTGTCGGTGTCGGTGTCCGTTTGCCGGTCATGACGAATCCGTGGACCCGCCGGAGTTCGAGTTCATTGATCGGGCCGCCCTCGATGGCCAGGGATTCGATGTGTTCGAGGGCGCGGTAGTAGTTCCGGACTTCGGCTTCGTCGCGTTCTCGGCCCGGGAAATGGGCTCCGGCAAGGGCTTCCGCGACCTGTGCCTGGGTCAGTCGGTTTCCCTCGATCTGGGTGGAGTAGTGGGTTGCCGCCAGTCGTGCGGTCTCTCGGAGACCTGCGAGTACGTCGACGTTGATCGGAAGTTCCATGATTGCCTGGCGGTCGGCTTCGATGGCCATCAGCGATGTCGCAGCGGCAGGGCTGATCGTGAAGTTCGGCTGGAACATTGCACCAGGGTACTGATAAATGGTGAACATTGCGTCTTTAAAGCGCGTTTATTTGCTTGATAAATCACCCGGCTTTGTTATCTTCGGGCGGGGCATGGGGCGGTGTACCGCGTTCCGGGCAAGTAGTCATTCCATTCGTCGGTGGTGATGGGTGTTGTGCCGGTGGCGCAGATTCGTTGGGCTTCTGCGGCTGCGTCGGTACGCCAGGTGCGGAGTGTCCCGTCGAGTGATGTCTGGATGAGCCGTCGTCCGCCTTCCTCGAACG
The DNA here is from genome assembly GCF_001613345.1 of Nocardia uniformis NBRC 13702. GTDB lineage: Bacteria > Actinomycetota > Actinomycetes > Mycobacteriales > Mycobacteriaceae > Nocardia > Nocardia uniformis. The sequence continues at coordinate 75,151 of NZ_BDCE01000077.1, forward strand.
CTATAGCGGACACGGTTGCGCGCGGTGCGTTGCTGGTGAGCGTGGCGTAGGTGGTGGGGCGGTGCGGGTCGGTGACGTTCCAGATGTGGATTCCGTCGTCGGCCGCCGCGGCGAGGCGGGTGCCGTCCTGATCGAAGGTGACCGACGCGGTGCCCGGGCCAGTGAGGACCACGGGCCGCCGATCGGAGTCGGGATTTGCCAGATCGTAGATGCTCACCTGGTTGAGGGTGGCCACGGCCAGGGTGCGTCGCGAACTCATCGCGAGCGTCAGGATGTGCCCGCGTTTGTCGAGGTCGTCGAGTTCCAAGAGGCGCCGGGGGTTCGAGCCGGTGAGGTCGTAGATGGTGACCGAGTGGGCGGCGGCGCTTGCGACAGCCAGCAGGCCGCCCCCGACGGCGATCGATATAGGGAATCCCCCGGTGTAGGGGATGGTAAGTGTTCGGGCTGGCACGTCGTCGGTGACGTCCCAGAGTTCGATGGCTTGTCTGAGTATGGTGCCGATGACCAAATGCCCGTCGGGCGTGAACGCGACGTCGGCCAGGTAGGTGCCGGTGTGCCCGTTGATGGGTGCTCCGAGTTTCGTCGGCGCGGCGGGGTGGGCGATGTTCCACACTTGAACCTCACCGCCGGCCACTTCGTCAACGGTCGCGGCGCGGGTCCGGTCGGGTGAGATCGCGATGGTGATGAGCAGTCGCCGGTCTCCGTCGCGCCAGCCCGGGGGTGTCTCCGGGCTCAGAGGCCGCAGCAATGGCAGCAGTGCGGCGGCCTGACCACCGGGAGGTATGCCGCGCTGGTCGGGAGGTAGCCGGAATATCGTCTGTTGTGCCGTCCTGGAGGTGGGCCCGGGGATATCGAAGATATAGGTCGAGCGGTCGGCGCCAACCGCTGCCAGCGACCGCCCTCCTCGCAGGAATCGGGCGCGAAATGGGTACGGATCCGCCAGCGCGGTCGACTCCTCGCCGCGTTCGAGGTCCCAGAGCCAGGTCTTTTCGTCGTCGTCGACGAAAGCCAGATACCGATTGTCCGCGCTGATCGTGAGGTCGAGGATCCGGATGCCATGGCCGGGTATCGATCCGAGCGGCTCGGGGCGGGTGAGATCGGCACCGATACGCCACCGCAGAATTTCGGGCGGTTGCACCGAGGCGGCCAGGGTTGCGCCGTCCGGGCTGAGAGTGATCGCTTCGCACACCGCCCCACCTGCCCGCTCGACCTCCCGGTCGTATACCGGACGCTGGTCGAGGGCCAATGTCGTTGTGTCCCAGAGGCGGATGGTCGCGGTGAGTGGCGGTTGGCCGGGCCGGTTGTGGGTCTCACACGCGGCGAGTGCCCGATTCCCGACCGCGATACGGACGTCGCGGGCACCCGCCATCGTGATCGGGGGCAGGGGTGTCGGGTGCCGGTCGGTGCCGAGGTGCCAGGCGAGGATCGCACCGTCCCTTGTGCCGATGGCGAATTGGCTGCTGTCGGGACTGAATCCGGCGGTCCAGGGCATATGACCGCTGGTGGAGAGGTCGGCGGTGCGCTGGGGTGAGTCGGGATCGGTGATATCCCACAGTGCGCTGCTGTCTTGGCCGGCGACGAGCAGCCACTGCTGGTCTCCGCTGATGGCCAGTCCGAGGACGGGGCCGCCACCGGTGGGAAAGCGGGGCGAAGAACGCACGCCGGTGTCGGTGAGGCGGGACAGTTGCACCGTTGCGTCCTTCTCGCCGGTGGCCAGTAGGTCGCCGTCGGGAGCTGTCGCCATTTGGGTGAAGCGGTCGATGTAGGAGGTGAGGCCCTGTGTCTCGGCGGTGCTGGAGGTGATGCGGACCGGTGTGTTCGTTGCGGTGGTGTCGAGGAGGGCCGACCGTGCGTCGGCGGTGTCGTGGGTGCGGTAGGCGGCCAGCGCGAGTTGCTGGGCGACGGCGGGATCGCGGTCCCGCAGGACTTGCGACAGTCCGGCGTAGAGCTGTGAGTGTGCTTCGGCGGTCGTGCGGGCGTGCTCGGCGCGCATCCGGAAGAACTGCGTGGCCGTGCCGGTCGCACTGGCCACGACCAAGGCGGCGGCGAGTACCGCCGCCCACAGTTTGTGGTTGGTCCGGGTGCGGCTGTGGTGGATGGCGTCGGTCAGCGTCCCGGCCGAGCTGATCTGGCTGGTGTACTCGGGTGGGGTCAGGCTCACCACCACGTCACGGGCGTCGTCCGCGACGATGACACGCAGCGAATGGTGTTGTGCCGCTGTGATTTTGTCCGCGTATCCAGTTACCGGTGTGAGCGTGGTACCCGACAGGCCCGCGGTAACAGCGCAGGCCGGGTCGAGTCGCCGGGGACGCAGGTGACGCAGTCTCGGGTGACGTGGCGCGAGGTCGTCCAGTGCGACCGCGACCGCGGCGGCCATCGAGCCGCCGTTGATCTGGTTCGCGGGGGCGCCGCGGTCGACGGTGACCGACCACAACACGCCCGCGTCGGAGTCGGCGAGGCGGCTGGTCGCCCAGGCTTGCCGCAGCCCTTCGATGAAGTCCTCGTCGGCCTGTAGGAACCCCATGCGGGCCGGGTCGGGATGCAGACCACTGGGGCCGCCCTTGACCTGCCGCAGGTGTAGTGTCCCGGCCTCACCGCCGCGGCCGTTGCTGTCGTAGGTCGCGAACAGGACCGGGATGTGCGTGGCACGCAGCTGGGGCGGGCGGCGACCGGCGAGTTCGAGAGCAAGGAGGATGCCGTATCCGCGCGCGGGCTGGGATCCCTGTCCGAGCAGGTGCAGGACGACCGAACGCAGAGGTTCGCTGTCGCTGGTCACCGAGGTGCCGGCGGGCAGCAACTGGGTGCCGACCGAATGCAGTCCGGCGCGCTCGGCGTGGGCCAGCAACGTCGCACACCCGTCCTCGACGTCGATCGCTGCGCTGAGTGCGCCTGCCATGGCGGCGGTGGCGTGTGCCGCGGACAGATCCGCACCGACCGGGAGATCTGGTGTGTCGGGTTGTTCGCTCTCCTCCTCGAGCAGCGCGTCGATGTCCACGCCGCCGTCGGGACGACGTGGTGGACGTTTCCACGTGGTGCGCGACAGCCGGGCCAGCACCCGTGTCTCGCGACGATCGCCGAACAGTTCCCGAGTCGCGTCCGGTCCGGCCGCCACCGCATCGCGGCAGGTGGCAAGCCACAATTGCGGCGCGCTGGTGAGTGCGGTCAGCAGCGCCTCGTCACGCTGAAGGTGCGAACCGTCGGTCACGGTACTTCCCATCCCGTTTCACCCGCGGGCGACACCGCGACCCCGATCACAGACATCAGACATCACGGCCCGCAGTCCCGTCGACCGGACGGCGCCGCACGATCAGCGAAGTCCATCGATGATCGCGGATCGTACCGGGTGGTCGGCCGGAAGGTGTTTGGCGATGCGGCGCCAGGCGTTACGGCCCGGGGTCGGTGAGGTCCGCACCGCCTCGGTGACCGCACGTGTGTGCTCGCCCGATAGCGAGGACAGCGGGGTGAGGGCGATCTCTAGATCGTCGGACATCGTGACGGCCGGGGTGATGATCTGCCCGACGAGGTCACCGTTGTCGGCGGTGTGCAGGACGACCAGCAGGTCGGTGCGGCCGCTACCACTACCGATCTGCACACGCACCACGTCACCCGCGGAGACAAGCTCACCGAACGAGGTGACCACGATCGAGGTTTCCCGCCCATCGGTCGCGGACCGGACGAACTCGATCCCAAGTTCCCGGTCAACGACCCGCTGCAGGGGCCCGGCCGTGCCGGAGGCAGCGGCCCGCACCTGTTCGGTCCATCCCGGCACCGCCAACACGCTGGTACGACGTGCGGCGATCGGCGTGACGGTCGCCGGTCCCGCGTTCGAGCCGGCGTGTGCCCACCGGCGGGTGAGCCGGTTGGCGATCCGATGCCCGGCCGCCACGCTCTCGGCGTCGTAGGGTTCCGACTCGCCGGTATCGAGCGACGCCAACAGGTCGTCGATGTCGAGCGGAGACCGGGTTTCGCGTTGCTCGCGATCGTGTGGGCTCATGATTCGATTCCCTTCGCATTCTGTCCCGAACCCGGGTCGAGGAGCTTTCGCAGGATTGGGACCCCTTGGGCGCGCAGGCGTTTGACCTTGGGTCGGCTCATCCCCAACAGTGCGGCGACCTCGGCGGTAGTGCGGACGTCGTACCCGGCATCGTGCGTGGGGATCACGAACGTGGCCTTCAATACCGCCCGGGTTGGCGGGTCGGGCACGCTGTCGAGGGCACAGACAAGGTCCGCACGGAGAAAGAGCCGATCCTGGTCGTACTCGGCCACGGTGTCCTCGAGACAGGCGACCGCAGTGTCGAAACCGACGCGGCGACCTGGATGCCGTTTGGCTGCCAGCCGTTCCTCCCGCAGGTCCCGCACTCGCCACCGCACCCGCTGCGACAGCCACGCCCGCCAATGCCGGATGGGCTCGCTGGGCAGCTTCTCGGCCAGTGCCACGATCACGTCCTGCGCCACATCTTCGAAGCCGTCGCGCATGTCGGGGTCGAAATCGCTGAGCACGTACCGAGCTTTCTGCACCGCATAGGTGGTGGCCTCCTCGAGTCCGACCCCGACTGCGTACTCGAATACAGCATGGTGCAACGCGACCGGCGCGTCGGTGATCGGCCTGCCCAACCACTGGTCGAGCGGGTCCTGCCCAGCGGAACTCACCTGGGTTCCCTCCTGATGCGAACTTGTCGCCGTGCCATGCGGTGACGTCGGCGAGGGTCTTGCTGTGAAACCTACGGATGACGGTCCGACGACGCCACACAGGCGATCCGAACAGACCCTCATGAACAGAGAAGCAAAAGGCCACATGGACGGTTCGGCCCGAGACACACCGCTGGCGAAGATCGGTCGTCTGCGCCATCGACGAACCGTCGACACCACACACGGCTTCTCTGTGAGTGTCCGATCTCCTCACTCGACTCGAAGGAGCAACCGATGGGCTCGTTCACCCCCCGCCCCCGCCTCGCCGTTGCGGCGTTCGCCGCTGCGGCCGCAACTATGGTCGGATACGGCAACGCCGCCGCCCAGGACATGGAATCCGACCAGATCCGTATCGCCGTCTACGACTACATCGATGCGGCGAATACCGGCAGTGTCGATGCCATTGCCGCCAATCTCTGCGAAGCCAGCGCCCAGACTGTTCTCGACAACGCAAGAACGCATGGACAATCCGCGGTGCCCGCGTTATCGATGACAGTCGATTCGATCTCCGATATTCAGATCTACGGTGATAGCGCATCGGCCACTGTCGCTGTCTACTCCGCCGCCAAGAACAAGACAAATTCCGGACAAGTGACACTCGCCAAAGAAGATGGGCAATGGAGAATGTGTCAAGGACTCACAGGCTAGCCGAATCAGCACCGGCCGATACCCATCCCTGGCCACACGACACCTGCGAAGCGCGGACTATTTCCCTGAAGCGGATCACTCCGACAACTGGCACCGCTGCCCCGCAGTTCGACTTCGCCGTCACAACCGGTGTGACGGTGACCTGCCAGCTCGCCGACCCCAACGGTAATGCGCAGGGCCGCATCTCAGGAAGCGGTCGCGGCGACAGCAGGGACGAAGCACACGCGAGAGCACACGCAGACCTCGACCGCCAAGTTCCGAACGGTTCGAGCAGGCGGTACTGCAGCGAGAACTGAGAGCCACCGAAGTCGTGCTGCAGGAGCAGCGAAACCCGATGCAGACCAGCGCATTCAAGGAAATACAATGACATTTCATACCGGAACCGACGTAAATCCAATGCCCGCAACAGAACCCCCGCCGAGGCGGGGCGCCAGCTTTCTCTGGCTGGAACTGACCGAACGGTGCCAGCTCAGCTGCACGCACTGCTACGCCGACAGCGGACCCACGAAATCGCATGGCGCCATGACGAACAACGACTGGATGTCGGTTATCGATGACGCTGCCGACATCGGTGTCCGCGAAATCCAGTTCATCGGCGGCGAACCGACGCTGCACCCCGCACTACCGCAACTAATCCAACACGCGTCCTCTCATGGGATCGCCACGGAGGTCTACTCGAATCTGATCCGCATCCGCGCCGATATCTGGGGCACGCTGGTCGAGCACAATGTCCGCCTGGCGACCAGCTACTACTCCGATCAGCCGGAGCAGCATACGCTGATCACCGGAAACGCCTTGGCACACAAGCGGACCACCGAGAACATCAGCAAGGCGATCACACTGGGTATTCCGGTCCGGGTCGGCATTGTGTCGGTGCTCGCGGATCAGCGGATCGACGAAGCTCGTCAACTCCTGACTGACCTGGGAGTCGAGGACGTCGAGGTCGATCACGTTCGCCGTGCCGGACGGGCAAATAAAGAGGTGGACACGCCCCTCGAGGAACTGTGCGGCCAATGCGCTGGCGATGTCCTGGCTGTCTATCCGGACGGCGTCGTGCACCCGTGTGTCTTCACCCGGTCCCTCCAAGTGGGCGACGTGCTGGAATCCAGCCTGCGACAGGTCATCGATAGTCCCCAACTGGCGACCGCCAGGACCGCCATCGGGAACGCGACCGCCGAGAATCAGCGCCACCGGGATGGGAGTTGTGGTCCGAATTGCCATCCGGTCTGTCATCCAGGCTGCAGGCCGGTCTGTGCGCCTCGGAGCATCTGTAACCCTTTGGGGTAGTAATTGCCTTTGGAGCTGCGGAATGAGCGAACGCAATGTCGAATCCGACGACCATCATTTCGTGAGACATGCCGATCTACAGGACCTGGCCTCCATATTCGTGACACGACGATTCGTCAACCTGCCGGGGTTGATTCGCCCGGACGATGCCGCGTATCTGCTGGAATCGACGGAGGGAAATGCCCGCAGGCGTGTGCGATGCGGACTCGAGAATGTGTCGTGGGAGGAACAGGAACTCGTCGCTGGAGATCTCAGCTACGAGTTCTGTCGGCACCCGGAGCTCACCAGGCTGATCGAAGCACTGGCCGGTCCGGTCACGATCGAGAGCCTGATGTGCTGGGCATCCCGCTACGGTGCCGGGGAGTACATCAACCCACATCGCGACCGGTACGGAACCGTCCAATTGCTGGTCTGTTTAAAGTCCGTCCACTCCAGACATCAAGGAGGAGCCCTTGTGGTTGCGGGGACAGAACTGTTTCTTTCGGCTGGCGACGCAGTGGTGTTCGATGCGACCTGTCTGGAGCACCACACGACGCCGCTAGTCGCTTCGGCTGAACAACCGACGCCGCTGCGCGTCGTCCTTGTCGGCCGCTACTTCGCCTGATGCTGATGAGGATCGCCCATTGACATCCTCGGGAAAGCCCCGGTCACAGGACACCCTGGCAGCGCAACCCATAAGCGGCGGGCTGTGAGAAGCACCGGCCGGAAGTCATATCTGCGATGAATGAGGGATACACCAGATGAAATCACGAATCAGGAGTGCCGCTGGTGCGATTCTCCTGCTGACTGCCGCTGTATTGCCGGTCTCGTGTGCCGAGTCCCATCCGGGCCGCGACGCGAATCCTGTTGCGCAATTGGACGTCGAGCGGGTGCGGGTTCCGCAATGGATGCGCCGCAGTCAACCGGTTGTGAGCGTGGGGCGGATCATCGCGGGCGAGGCAGGGCTGCCCTGGATCACCGGTGGCAGTGTGGCGCATCCGGATTCGGGCGCCACGCCGACGGTGTGGCTGTCCGATGACGCCGTCACCTGGACGCGGACTCCCGTGACGCCGGAATTCTCGGGGTCTTTCCGCGGTGTGTTGCGGGGAGGGCGCGAGCTGGTGGCTCTCGCCGGTGGCGTGTGGTCGGACGGGTCGGTGGTCAGTCGGCTCTGGACATCGGTGGACCGCAGACACTGGACGCAAACGCCTCTCCCCGATGACTTCGCCAGGCGCTATCGGATCACCGACGCCTATGTGGCGGGAGAGTCGATCGTCGTGACCGGTAGCGACCAGCGTGGCGCGGCCCGCGCGCTCCGGCTCGACCACGACGGCGCCAACACATCCCTGATCGAGTTGCCCGATCCCGGCAACGATGCGGTTCTCGGTGTGAAAGATATTCTGGGGGAAGGGAACTCGCTGGTTCTGGTGGCGTCGCCCGGTCCGGAGGGAGTGCCTGCCGCGACGGTGAGCTATCGATCGATCGACGGCGGGAAGACCCGGGACGCCCCGGCGACGATTGCCGATCAAAGCGGCCACTTCGCTGGCGTGGTGTGGACCGGCACCGAGTATGTCGCCACCGGCGCGACCCGGCGCGACACGTCCCCGACCGCGCCACGGGTACCGGCCGCATGGGTGTCGCGCGACGGCGCAGCATGGCGACACGAGGCGGTGCCGGCGCCTCCGACGGAGAGTCATTTCCGTATCGACGGGTCGCTGCCCACCTGGCTCGGCGTGCCGACCACGCGCGACGGTGTGGTGACTGTGGTCGCCGCGGGCCAGACCGCACCGGGCAGCGCACTGTTCCGCCGCGGTCTCGACCATGAGTGGAACTACCTCGGTGAAACAACCGTCAACTCCGATACCGGGGTCGGCGGAACCGCGATCACGGTCGGCGACAACACGGTCACGGCCATTCTCGGCAGCGGAGCAACCCGCTTCGGACGTTTGACGGGAACCACCTGGACCGACGGGCAGACCCTGAGTACCCGCGATGACGCATTCGACAAGACTGCCCCGCTGGCATCGCAACAGGCTCTGCTGCGCACCCAGCGGTCTACCTTCACGGCACGCCCAGACTGGGGCTACACCAGTGCGGGCGAGGGACGACTGGTCCAGCTGGTGGGAGACCGGCTCGAGGAACGCAGCTGGGACCCTCCGGACGCCGCGGGCCTGCTGAACACCAGGATGGTGTCCGACGACGACGGCGCCACCATCACCCTCGGGACCAGGTTCACCGGGGATCAGAACATCGTGCAAGGCTGGTATCGGCCGAACTCCCGCGCGGGCTGGCAGACGATTCAGGGATTCGGCACCACCGGATCGACCGTGATCACCACCGTACGCAAGACCGGCGCGATCTGGACCGCCGTCGGCGTCGTTCGCGCGAACGTCGATCTGGAAACCTCGGACCACGCCGCGGCATGGACATCGACGAACGGCCGAGACTGGGTCCGGGAAGTCGGCGAGTTCGGTAACGGACCATTACGGTCGAGCATCGACGACGTCTGCACGCTGCCCGACGGGTCGTCACTGGGTGTCGGCTGGACGGAGATCTCCCAGGGCCGCTACCAGCCTGCGGCGTGGCGAGCACGGCCTGAGGGGTGGCAGCGTATCCGCCTGGGCGGGCTCGGCGACGGCGACGGGAGCATCGGCGGCTGCGCCGTCTCGGGCATCAGCATCATCGTCGGCGCACGGACCGAGGGACGAACTGTCGTGTTGCGTTCGGAGAACGGGACCGATTGGACCGAGGTCGCGCGCGCGGAAACAGGGCAAACGATCGGCGTACCGGTTGCGGTTCCCGGCGGATTCGCCGCCACCGGATCGTGGTCCGACGCCACTCACATCAGCCCGGCACTGTGGCTGTCCGCGGATGGAATCACTTGGACGCCACGCAGGGTACTCAGTGTCCGGGACGGTTCCACCGCCACGGTCTCCGTCTACGGCGACGACCTGCTGGTCACGATGAACCCCCTGATCGGCGACCCCCTCGTCATCATCCGCCACAGCGCCCGGGTCGTCGCCGACGCGAGCACACGATGAACGCCTGGCCCAGATCCCATCGACGGTCATCGCGGATTTCTTCTCGCGCACGCCGATTCATGGCGGCCCTGCGTGCTCAGCCTCAGTCCTGGCCGCCGGTGGTGTCGTGGGGTAAGTGCTGGGCGAAGATCGCCCTCCTGACCGCCGCAGCAATCACGACTGCTGCCGGTCGTGTCTGCGGAGCGGCAATCCTCACTCTCACAGTCAGTCTGGCGCTGCCCACCATTGCCGCGGCGTACCCAGGCGAGCTGGTGCACGAAGGGCCGTACCCGGATCTCGGACGGTGCCAGGTCGGCCACGACCATGCATGGCCGATGAGAGTCGTGAGTGAGTGCCGCGAAGGGAACTTCGACAACAAGGGTTACGGCTGGTATTTCGACTACACCCAGCCAGCCGGGGCCTGAAACCTCTCGTGGTCCTGTTGACAACTTGTGGGCCCGTCAGCCCCGGCATACCCGGGCTCGATGCTGTGGTCCCCAATTGGTCCACAAAAAGTGACCGGTCGGAGGCGGAAACCGCCTCCGACCTGTCCGGGCTGACAGGATTTGAACCCGCGACCACTTGTCGGTGGTTCAAATGAAATACCCGACTCCCACTGGTTCCCACTGGTTCCCAACGATCCTCGAAATCGCTTGTGAACAGCGGAGATTCTGAGATCGATCGACTCGACACTGCTCATCGAAATCCGCTGATTCCCATCCAATCCGTGTCGTAAGCGTGTCGTGGGGTCAAGTCCCACAACGTGTCCCGGCCGCAGTCTCCGCTGCGGCCGGGGTCGGCACCGCGGCATGAGTGGCGCGGATTTCCCATCTCCCGAATCACCTTCAGGAAGAAGCCAACATTCAGTCGATCGATGATGCCGATGCCACACCGGGCGACTTGTCCGGGCCGACACTGTCCCACCCTCGCACCGATTCCGAAGCCTCAAGTCCAGCACGCCTCAGCGTGTTCTTCTGGACCTACTGTTGGCAGCCTCGGCGGTCAGCATCTACCTCACCAATCAAGTCGCAGCACCGCCACAGGACACCACGCCGCGTGCACTGAGATGTGCTACTGGTCGTTCGCCACGGCGGCAATTGCCTCCGCACGGCGTGATGCTCTCTGATCACAATGAGTCGGAATTCGATTAGCCTGCGGGCAGCGCGATTCGGATGAATTGTTCGGCGCGTCAAGCCAACGTTATTTCGGCAATTCCGCATCGCTCGGGTCCGAAGTATTTCATCGGGGCATCGAGCCGATTCACTCGCACCAGCAATCAAGTCGAGGCCAGATCACTTGTCCGGCAACGACGCGCTGACGCCGGCCGCATCGAGGAGCGTGCGAGCAGTCGCGATGGCGAGGCCATCGAGATCCTTGGCTTGGACCACCGAGTGGGCGCTGGCCCCGTCGAATACCAGGGTGAGCTGGCGGGCGAGCAGGGCGGGGTCAGATGCGCCTCCGCGTTCGGCCTCGTACTGGAAGAACGACGTCAGCCCGTCCTTCTGGCGACGGGCAACCCGACTCGCCGGGTGTTCGGGTGCCTTCACCTGGATTGCCACGGCGACGAACGGGCAACCCCGGAATTCATGGTCTCGCTCGAGGTATTCCAGTCGTTCGAAGACATGGAGGATTCGAGCCCGCGGTGATCGGCAGTCGTCGGCCGCCGGTAGCAAGGCCAGCGCGTGATCCGGCGCGGAGCGTTCCAAGCTGGCGGCCACCAGCTCGTCCTTGCTCTCGAACAGTTTGTACATCGAGCGCTTGGACACCCCGGCCGCGCGGCACAGCGTATCGACGCCCACGTGGACGCCCTCTTCGTAGAACAGTCGCGTGGCGGCGTCGAGCAGCCGGTCGCGCGTCGAGGCGGTCGCGGCTGCGGGCGGTGTCGGCTCGGTCATAGCCACAAGATTACCGATACCCCTTCCCTTTGGAAACCGATCTGTTTACAGTCTAGGGAAACAGATCAGTTTCCGAAGGGAAGTTATCCGTGACCAGCATCAAAGATTCGGTCGTACTCGTCACCGGCGGTAGCCGCGGCATCGGCAAGGCACTCGTGGAGGAGCTCTACACCCGGGGCGCCACCAAGGTCTATGCCACCGCCCGCGACCGGCGAACCATCACACACCCGGATGCGATCCCGCTGACTCTGGAAGTGACCGATCCGGATTCTGTGGCAGCCGCGGCTCTGCACGCACCGGACGTGACGATCGTGATCAACAACGCCGGGGCCACCACCGGGGCCTCGTTCCTCGATTCGCCGATCGAGGACATCCGCCGGGAGTTCGACATCAACTTCTTCGGAGCGCTGCACGTCAACCGCGCGTTCGCGCCGGTCCTGGAAAGGAACGGCGGCGGCCATATCCTCACCATTCACTCCGCCCTGTCCTGGATCGCGATCCCCGGCACGGATGCCTACGGCGCGTCCAAAGCCGCATTGTGGTCGCAGACCAACGCACTGCGGTTGGCGCTCGCGCCTCGCGGCATCGGTGTTACCGGACTGCATGTCGGCTTCGTCGACACCGATATGACGGCCGGGGTCGGCGCACCGAAAACCGCCCCGCACAGCGTCGCGGTACAAGCCTTGGACGGTATCGAGACCGATGCCTTCGAAGTCCTCGCCGACGAGCTGACACGGCAGGTCAAGGCAGGTCTCGCCGCGGACCCCGCCGCGCTGTATTCCCAACTCGCTCGACAGTAGGCATCGCCCGACCATTCGCACATCCCTCTACATTCAGGAGCCCACTATGACGACTCAACCTGTAGCCCTGGTAACGGGCGCTTCCTCCGGAATTGGCAAGTCCGCCGCTCTCGCGCTGGCGCAGAAAGGTTTCCGAGTGTTCGGAACCGGCCGCGTCACCGCGCATCTCGCCCCGCTCGAAGGGCTGACGTTCCTCGACCTCGACGTCACCGATGACGCCTCGGCGACTGCCGCTGTCGCCGCGGTGATCGCGCAGTCGGGGCGGCTCGATGTGCTGGTCAACAATGCCGGCATCGGGTCGGCGGGTGCGGCCGAGGAAAACTCGGTCGAGCAAGCGCGAAGTGTCCTCGATATCAACGTCCTCGGCGTCATCCGGATGACGAATGCGGCTTTGCCGCATATGCGAGCACAGGGCAGCGGTCGCATCATCAACCTGTCCTCCATCCTCGGATTCATTCCGCAGCCCTACATGGCCGTGTACGCCGCCTCCAAACACGCCGTCGAGGGCTATTCCGAGTCACTGGACCACGAGGTCCGCGAGTACGGCGTGCGGGTGCTGCTCGTCGAACCCGCCTTCACCAACACCGCATTCGAGGCCAACATCGCGCAGCCCGACCAACCCCTGCGGGTCTACGCGCAGCAGCGGCGGGTGTTCGAGGAATACATAGCCGAGTCGGTCAAGGCCGGTGACGACCCCGCCGTCGTCGCCGCGGCGATCGTGGCGGCGGCTACCGACCCCAAGCCGAAACCGCGCTACCCCGTGGGTCGAACCGCGCGCGTGAGCACCATGCGCCGGCTGGTCCCCGCCGGGATTTTCGACAAGCAGATCCGCAAGCTCAACCACCTGCCAGCCTGACCAGATCGGAGCCACTCGGAGGCTCCGATCATGCTCGGCCTCAGTGGAATCCAACGAGAGACGTAAAAGGATGAGCGAGAAATCGCACGGCGGCATGGGTGCGGGTCATGACGTTGCAGTCGGCAGGATCGGCTCCAACATCCGGTGCGGTCGCCGCAGCGCCTCGCTGACCGCGTCGTCGCGCCCGGCGCGGGGTTGTAGGGGCGGCGATGTCGTCATACCCGCCGGATCCGGGATTGCACCGCACCGGGCGCACCCGCGGGGCGGGACCCTGCTGGTATTGCTGCATCGGCTGCGCGGAACATTGGATTGGTGGGATCCGCAATTCCTGGACCACCTCGCCGCCGAACTCGACGTGATCGTGGTCGACAACGTCGGCACCGGATATACCGCTGGTGAGCCTCGCGACTCCATACAGGGATTCGCCGAAGGCATCATCGAATTCCTCGACGCGCTCGGCCTGGCCCACGTCGACCTGCTCGGCTGGTCGTTGGGCGCCTACGTCGCCCAGGACATCGTGGAACTGCGACCCGAACTCGTGCGGACCCTGATCCTGGCGGCCACCGGCCCCGGATCGGTGCCCGACATGCCCGCTCCTCGAACAGAAGTCCTTCGCATCGCCGACAAAGCAGACGCCGACGAAGACGACCTGCTCTACCTGTTCTACCCCGAAACCGACACCGGCCGCGCCGCCGGACGCCAACACCTCGCCAACGTCTCCACTCGGCTCGCCGCCGGCGGTCCCGGGGTCACCCAACAAGCAGCACTGGGACAGATCGCGGCCATCGGAACGTACTCATCCGCGCCCTTCGACCAGATTCAAGCGCGACTGCAGACCATCACCCAACCCGTGCTGATCGCCAACGGCATCGAGGACATCATGATCCCCGCGGTCGCCTCCTACACCGCACTCGGGCACCTCCGTAACGCCAAACTGGTCCTCTACAGCGATGCCGGACACGGATTCTTGTTCCAGCACGCCAAAGACTTCGCCACCGAAGTCACCAACTTCCTCAACAACTAGCAGACAGGATCGAGCATGTATTTCTTCGTCACCGCCACGATGACTGATCCCGAGAAGGCAGCGCAGTACCGGGATGAGGAAACTCGAGTGCAGAACGAACTGCGCGCCGAAGGCGTGGTGATCTCGGCCTACCTACGCACTGACGGCCAAGGCTTGGTGGGCATCGTGCAGGGCTCCGACCTCGCCGACGTCCAGACACACCTAGCGCGGCTGCCCTTCGTCGCAAACGGCCTCATGGCCTTCGAGTACGCCGAGGTAGTCCCGCTGTAAGAGATCAGTTCAGAATGAGATTTGAGACCGTCTTAGGGACTGCTGCACGGATAGGTGACATCTTGACCTGCCCCATAATTTAGGTTCCAGTCGTGGTGGCTAACTGACAGCGTGGATGTTGCCGTTCTCAAAGCGTAGACCGGATCTGGTCGAGCGGAACTTCACCGCCAACGCCCCGAACAAGCTGTGGGTCGCCGACGCGACCCGCATTCCGGTCGGGGAGGGCGTGTTCTGGCTGGCCGCGGTTCGCGATGCCTTCTCCAACCGGATCGTGGGGTGGAAGACCTCCGACCGCTGCGACACCGATCTGGTGCTCGGCGCCCTCGAGTACGGTGTCTGGTCGCGCGATGTCCGAGACGGTGAATTGGTCCGTCATTCCGACAGGGGCTCGACCTACACAGCTGTTCGGTTCGCTAATAGGTTGGCCGACAACGGGATCGCACAATCAATGGGATCGGTCGGAGATTCCTACGACAACGCGTTGATGGAGAACTTCTTCTCCACCCTGAAAACCGAGCTCGTCTACCGACGGTCCTGGCGGACCCGTGACGAGGCCGAGAACGCGTTGTTCGCCTACATCGACGGCTGGTACAACTCCCAGCGGATCCAGAAGAAGCCGGGTTGGCGATCACCGGATGAGTTCGAATCCAGTTACTATCAACAGGTTCCGGCTGGAACCAGATAATCCGCTCTCCGGATTAGCGGAGGAATCTCAAAGCGCGACCAGGACATCCCGAGGATCGCCGATGTCATGCTCGGAACCGGTACCCGCCCCGGAGAGGCATTGGCGCTTCGACGGTGCGCCATCGACCGGACTGCAACGTCATGGCGAGCAACGATCTGCGGAACCATCGTCCGCGTAGATGGGAAGCTGTTCCGTCAGCCGTGGACGAAGACTGAGGCGGGATATCGCACCGTCCACCTTCCCGATTTCACCATCAGCACACTCCAGGAGCTTGCCGCCACGAAGTGGGACGCCGACGACGAGAGGCTGATCTTCACCAACCGCAAGGGCAATCCGCGTGAGTTGCAGAATTTCGGCCGGGTCTGGCGTCAGGCCCGTGGCACCGAGTTCGCGTGGGTGACACCCGCGACCTTCCGGAAGGTCGTCGCGACGATCATCACCGAGGCGACGGAATCAGCCAGGCGGGCCGTCAGCTTGGGCACGTGCCCGGGTCGAAGGTCACCGAGCTCCACTATGTCGACCGGCCTACTCTGGCACCGGACAGCTCACCGATCCTGGACCGTCTTGTCAGCTGAATCCGTGTCGTATCCGTATCGAGGAGTCGATTTCAGCAGAAAACCCCGGTGTTTCCACCGGGGCTGACCTGCATCTTCTGTCGGGCTGACAGGATTTGAACCTGCGACCACTTGACCCCCAGTCAAGTGCGCTACCAAGCTGCGCCACAGCCCGCTGCACTCGCTCGCGCGGGTGCTGGAAGAGATTACCCCAGAGACCCCCCGATTGGCCTAATCGGGCCCGGGTCGGGCGTGTGTGACCGGTGCCGCAGGCTCGCAGGTATCGGTCTAATCGCCGAAATCGGCGCAGTGGCACGCGGTTACGACTGCATGGTGCTCGTGGGCGCGGCGCACCCCTTCGGCATCTTCGACCCCGAGGCGGAATCAGCTACGCTCCAGGGCCTTCCGACGCCACCCGATCGACGGCCAGCATCATTCACCGCTCCATCGCGGTCTCGCTGACGCGATCCGCGGGTTCCGGACCGGTGAAGGTTCAGTGACGCCGAGATACGTTCTCTCCACGGAGGATCCGGGTGTTTCAGCTGCATGGTTGAGGGCTCAGGCGCGGATGACGGCAGGCCCGAGGGCTTCGAAATTCTGGGCCGTGACTGGTGGCAGTTCCTCGCCGGTCACCAATGCCTCGAAGTCGGAGATCTCGGCGAAGCGGCAGAAACTCGACATACCGAATTTGCTGTCCGCCGCCACCAGGATCCGTCGGTTGGAACGTTCGACCGCCAGACCCTTCACCGCGGCGACCGCCGGATCCGGTGTCGTCAGGCCGTGTTCGACCGAGACCCCGTTGGTGCCGAGGTAGGCCAGATCGATGACCAGTTCGCCCAGCATGCGCAGGGCCCAGTGGTCCACGGTGGCGAGGGTTCGGCCGCGCATGCGCCCGCCGAGCAGCAAGACGGTGATCCCGGCGCTGTCGGCGAGCACTTCGGCGGCGAGCAGTGAGGAGGTGACGACGGTCAATTCCCGGTCGGCGAGCTTCTCGGCAATGAGACGCGGCGTGAATCCCTCATCGAGATAGATGGTTTCGGCGCCGTGCAGCAGATCCGCGGCAGCTGCGGCGATCCGGTGCTTCTGGGCCAGATCCACTCGGCTGCGGTAGTCCAGGCTCGACTCGAACGCCGCGCTCTCCAACGGGATCGCCCCGCCATGTACCCGCTTGACCAACCGGCGGTCGGCGAGCAGGCGAAGATCGCGGCGGATCGTCTCCGCGGCTACCCCCAGTTCGTCCGCGAGCCCGAGCACCTCCACGCGGCCGCGCGTGCGGGCGAACCCCAAGATCTGCAATTGCCGCGAATCCGAATCCACACAGGACATTGTGCGGTATCGGCTCAGGCGTGCACGGCACCGAGGATCTCCCTGACGTCCTCGGGCGTTTTCGCGGCGCGTAGGCGTGCGACCTGATCCTCGGCCGTGAACACCTGGGCGATGCGGGACATGAGCCGCAGATGATCGTCCCCGGCTCCGGCGATACCGATGACGAACTCGACCGGGTTGCCGTTCCAGTCGATGTGCGCCGGATAGCGCACCACCGAGATACCTGTCCGGCGGATACTGCCTTTGGCCGCGTTGGTGCCGTGCGGGATGGCGAGACCGTTGCCCATGAAGGTGGAGACCGATCGCTCGCGCTCGTGCATGGCGGCGACATACGGCGCGTCGACCGCCCCGGCCTCGACCAGCAACTGGCCTGCCTCGTCGATGGCGGCGGCGCTGCTCGTCGCGCTACCGGAGAGCACGATCGATGCGAGGGCGAGCTGTTCGGCGTCGGGTTCGAGCTCGACCGGTTCGGCCTCTACCGCATCTTCGGCGCTGTCGGCACGAGCGATCAGCGCGACGATCTCGTCGTACTCGGGGCTGTTCATGAAGTTGTCGACCGGCACGTGGATGGCGGACGGCGTCCGTTCGCGGGCGCGTTCGGTCAGGTCGGCGTGGGTGACGACGAGGTCGTAGCTGTCGGTGAGGTTCGCGATCGCCTTGTTGACCACACTGACGTCCGTGAACCCCGCGTCCCGAATCTTCTTGCGCAGCACCGAGGCGCCCATGGCCGACGATCCCATGCCGGCGTCACAGGCGAAGACAATGGCCGAAATCGTGGCCGGGACAGTCGATGTGGTCGATCCCTGCGAGTCGGTCATCGACGAGGTGAGCGCGGCAGCGGCGACAGAGCGCTTACCCTTCATCTTCTCCATGGCGGCTGTGGCTCCGGCCAGATCGCCGTCTCCGGTTCCGCGGTCGGTGCGCAGCAGCAGGGCGGCGACCAGGAATGTCACGGTCGCGGCGCCGATCACCGACAGCGTGACGCCGAGATAGCTGCCGCTGGCCGTCTGGGCGTACACCGCGATAATGGATCCGGGCGCGGCCGGGGCGCGCAGACCGGAGCCGAAGACCACATTGATGAAGACGCCGGTCATCCCGCCGGCGATCACGGCGACGATCAGCTTCGGCTTCATCAGCACGTACGGGAAGTAGATCTCGTGGATGCCGCCGAGGAAGTGGATGATCGCCGCACCGGGCGCGGTCGTCTTCGCCACGCCCCGGCCGAAGATCGCGACGGCTATCAGAAGTCCCAGGCCCGGACCGGGATTGGCTTCCAGCAGGAACAGTATCGACTTGCCGGTCTCACTGGCCTGGTTGGTGCCCAGGGGCGTCAGGATGCCGTGGTTGATCGCGTTATTGAGGAACAGCACCTTCGCCGGTTCGATGAAGATCGACGTCAATGGCAGCAAACTCTGGTCCACCAGGAAATCCACGACATTGCCGGCCAGCCTGCTGAACGCGGACACCACCGGTCCGATGCCGAAGAACCCGGCTATCGCCAATGCCGCGCCCGCGATTCCGGCCGAGAAGTTGTTCACGAGCATCTCGAAACCGGGGCGAATCCTGCCCTCCCACAGCGCATCCAGCTTCTTGATGCACCAGCCGCCGAGCGGGCCCACGATCATCGCGCCCAGGAACATCGGTACGTCCGCGCCGGCGATCACACCCATGGTGGCGATCGCGCCCACCACGGCGCCGCGCGTGTCGTAGACGATCCGGCCGCCGGTCGCGCCGATGAGGATCGGCAGCAGATAGGTGATCATCGGGCCGACGATGCCGCCGCCGTCGTAGTCGCCCCAGCCACCGATATCGGCGACCCAACTGCCCTCTCCCCACAGATCGGTGAGGGAGGTAATCCAGCCCTCCTCGATGAACAGGGCCGTGAGCAGGCCCCAGGCAATGAACGCACCGATATTCGGCATGACCATGCTCGACAGGAACGTACCGATTCGCTGGACTCGCACTCGCGTGCCGCCGCGGGCTTCCGGTGGGGAGATAGACATCGTGAACTTCCTCTGAGCTACTCGATCGAATATGTGACCGTGGCCACATCTCCTTCAGCAGTAGACCGCAGAACCGGGCATGAATGCAATAGATCGGGCATAAATGGGCACCGATTCGTGTGGCTTTGTGCCCGGATGGCCGTTACGGTGGATGGGAGCGGCTGAGCCCACAGGTCGGCCACGGCGGAAGGAACACCGATTCATGAAGGCCCTGCGCTACTACGCACCCGAGGACATCCGCCTGGAGGACATCCCCGAGCCCGAGTGCGGTCCGGACGAGATCAAGCTCCGGGTGCGCAATTGCTCGACCTGCGGCACGGATGTCAAGATCCGGCACAACGGGCACCAGAACCTCACTCCCCCACGCACTCTCGGTCACGAGATCGCGGGCGAGATCGCCGAGGTGGGGTCGGCGGTGAACGAGCTGTACGGCACGCAGTGGCAGGTCGGCGACCGCGCCCAGGTCATCGCCGCGGTGCCCTGCGGGAAATGCCACGAGTGCGGTAGGGGCTGGATGGCGGTGTGCCAGAACCAGACATCGGTCGGATACCAGTACGACGGCGGCTTCGCCGAATACATGATCGTGCCCAGCCAGGTGCTGCGGGTCGACGGCCTGAACAAGATTCCCGACAATGTCGGCTACGCCGAAGCCTCCGCGGCCGAGCCGTTCGCCTGTGCGATCAATGCCCAGGAGCTACTCGGCATCGAGGCGGGTGACACCGTCGTCGTCTTCGGCGCGGGACCGATCGGCTGTATGCACATTCGCATCGCGCGCGGCGTACATCGCTGCGGCCCAGTATTTCTCGTCGATGTCAATGCGGACCGTCTGCGGATGTCCGCGGACGCGGTACAACCCGACGAGGTGATCGACGCATCCCGGACCGACGTGGTGGCACGCGTCATGGAACTGACCGGTGGCCGCGGCGCCGACGTGGTCATCACCGCCACCGCCGCCAATGTCACCCAGGAGCAGGCCATCGCCATCGCCGCCCGCAACGGCCGTATCTCCTTCTTCGGCGGCCTGCCCAAGACCAACCCCACCATCACCTGCGACTCCAATGTCGTGCACTACCGCCAGCTACACATCCACGGCGCCAACGGATCCGCCCCCGAACACAACAAACGCGCCCTCGAATACATCTCCACCGGTCAGGTTCCGGTCGAGGACCTGATCACCCACCGCATCCACCTGGGCAACGTCCTCGACGCCTTCTCGATCGTCGAGAACGGCGAAGCCATCAAGGTCACCGTGGAGCCGTGAGAATTCGGGCGAGATCCTCCGGAATCGGCATGGGGGCCGTGATACTCACAGCAGACCGCCCCGCATTGCCCACGGGGGCACGGCCCACCGACGAGGGCGCACCGGCCACGGCGAGGCGCACCGCCTGACCCAGCACCTCGCCCCGGTCGCGGGTCCGCAGGGCCAGCACGAACATGTGCCAGTGCGAGCGAGTGCGGCCACGGCCACTCCTGCGAGAGTCGCCGGTATTGCGGATGGGAACCCACTCCTGGAACAGGATGTGCGCGCGCTCCAGTACCCGCTGCATGGTGTCGAGGTCAGAAGCCGAACGACCAGCGGAGTTCGGCTTCGAAGGCCGTACGAACGGTCAACGGCATAGCCGCTCAGAAGCATCCGACGGCACCGCCCGTGTCGAATCACCAAGCAACCCGGTGAGGACCATATTCGCGCTCACACTACCGCATACCGTCAGCAGAGGCGCCGCATAACGTCAGCCTATCTTCCGCAGATCGTCAGCCAAATGGTCGCAAAACGTCAGAATCGGTGTCGGATACAGAATCTGATCGATCGTGACGTACGCCAACTGGCCGAGATCGAGCGGGCGCCACAACTGGCCACGTTGATCCGGCTCCTCGCCGCCCGCTCGGGCGGCCTGGTCGCGGCCGGAGCACTCGAGAACGAACTCGAGTTGTCCCGCAACACGATTCAGCGGTATATGCGCCTGCCGGAAGAGATCTTCCTCATCAAACGGATTCCCGGGTGGCACCGCAACCTCGGCACTCGAGCGGCCGCAGCAGCCAAGCTGGCATTCGTCGACTCGGGCGTTGCCGCACGACTCCTGGCCGCCGACTCACATACCCTGCGACGTCCGAGCGGTCCGTTCGGACCGTTACTGGAAGGATTCGTGGTCTCGGAACTGGCGCGGCAACTCACCTGGTCCGACACGCTCGCGGATATGTTTCACTACCGAGATAAGAACAAGATCGAGGTCGATGTCATCCTCGAGGATCGACGCGGGGAAGTGGTCGGAATCGAGGTGAAAGCTGCATCCACAGTGCGATCAGTAGACTTCCGCGGGCTCCATCACCTCGACAAGCAACTCGGCGACGACTTCCGCGCCGGCATCGTTCTCTACACCGGCACGGATACCCTCCCCTTCGGCCACAAGCTGCGAGCAGTGCCCGTCAGCGCACTCTGGCAGACAGCGCCCGATTGGGAACCTGCCAAGTAGATCGACCGAACCCAGCTGATCCCGGCGACGGATCAGCTGCGGAACCGACTGGCACAGAAAGGGATTCGCCAACCATTCACCCCTGAACTGCACTCTCCCTTCTACCTTCCGCGAGAATCCTGGCGAGATCCTCCGGAATCGGCATGGGTGCCGTGATACCGACGGCAGCACGCCCCGTATTGCCGATGGGAACACGGCCCACCGACGATCCCACACCGGCCACCGCGAGGCGAAGCGCCTGCCCCAGCGCCTCGCGTCGGTCGCGGGTCCGCAAGGCCAGGACGAACATGTGCCAGTGCGAGCGAGTGTGCGGCCACGGCCACTCCTGCGAGAGGATGTGCGCGCGCTCCAGCGCACGCCACATGGTGTCGAGATCGGAAGTTGAACGCGCGGTGGCGAGTTCGGCTTCGAAGGCGGCGCGAACGGTCAGCGGCATAGCGGCCACGGTGATACTCCTCTGGTCAACGGTCTCGCTGACCAGATTGGACCGAGGACACCCTTTACCGCTTGGACAAACCTGCTACGACCAGGGAGGTGTCACTTCAGCGCCCCGTGACCGGCTGAGCCGTCCGGCACTCGAAGTGACTTCGACACTGGCCGCCACCGACACCGCTACGCGTGGTGCCCCCGATTCAAAGATCGTCCGGCAGTACCCGGAACGCCTTGTGAAAGGTTAGGGGTGTGACCGCCCGGAAATCGCGTCGATCCAGGGTCAGCACGTCAGCCGTCTCATACCGCTCAGCGAGTGCGACATTGGTGGCGTCGGTCAAATCCAGACGCAGCGCGACAAACCGATTCTGCACTCGCCGCGCAAGCCGTACCACGGCTGCTGAAACTTCCGGAATCTCGACGCGTCCAGTCCGCTCCTGCGCAAGCAACCAGTCGTTCACACCGTAGGCCGTCTCCCGGTTCACATTTCGGGTGAGGACGTGCTCGATCTCGAGCAGCACCAGCGGAGAGACCACTGTGAGGGGCCGGCTTGCTGCAAGACAGTCCGCGCCGGGCATGGTCGGGTTCGGAGGGTTGAACGCAGCCATCAGACCCCGACACAGCACCGGTCAGGATCATCGATCATCGGCCCATTCGTCGTCGAAGATCTCATCCCGCACCGTTCGATGAACTTCCTCGGCCGAAATCGGCCGACCGAAATCGACGATTGGAATACCCCAATCCTCCTGCCAGCGGCGGCTGCGAGTCGCCACGAGGTGGAACGCCTCTCGAAAGTACTCCGACTCCGGTCGTCCTTCCCGGGCCGCAGCCTGCTTGATCAACGCCAGGTCTTTCTCGTCGACCATTACCGTCGTCTTCTTCCGAGCCATATGGTTTGCACCCCGCCATCCCCAGGATCCGGCTCCGAGAGTAACGGGTGGACGGGACGATGCACTCGAATATCGACAGCTATCCCCGGGCTGGCCGCAATCTGACGGAAAGGCACTGGTCGAGGCCATGGCAGATCTTCGCAACGACGCGGAGGCAATCAAGCTGAGGTTGGGTATCAACTGACCAGACCCCGGACCCGGCCGAAGAACGGACCGTACGGTAGAAACTAGACGCCGTGCTAGAGCCGGTGCTGAGTTCTCTGATCAGTAAGGGCCACATCGACGCTGGGACCGGTGCAGTGAGGTAGCGATGGATTGGCCGACGATGGGAACACTGATGGGCGCGGTGCTCGGTGGGCAGGGCCTGATCGTCTACCTGTCGGAGCGCAGAATCAGAGCCGCCCACGCCGAACTGCTTGTCGCACAGTCGGAGCAATCGTCCGCCGACGCGACCTCCGAGATTACGAACACCGTGCTGGCGCTGCTGGATCAGCTGCGTCAGGAACTCAAAGAAGAACGTCAGCAACGCATTTGGCTGTGGCGCTATGTGAAGGAACTCAGGGCCGATATGGCCGCGGCGGGCATCCCGCTTCGGCCGATCCCGGAAGGGTTACGCGAAGTGGCGTGAGAGGGGGATTACGGGCAGTCGAACTTGCCAGAACCCAGTGCACTGACAAAGCCGTCCCACGTCGCAGCGTCGAATACCAGTACTGGACTTGCGCTTCCGAGCTTCGAGTCACGGACTCCAACTTTGCCGCCTACGAGGTGAGCCGCCTCAACACAAGCTTCGCCACCCTGACTCGCCGTGCTCTTGAACCAACGTACTCCGGACAGATCGTTCACGCTTCGTACTCCTTCGCCACACACCTCAGAAGGTGTTTGCTCTCCGCTACCGACAACGCTACGCGGGCGATGTGCTCGTGTGCTTGCAGATATCGATCCACCACGTCTGTGCGGTCATAGTAGAGCCGGGAGCCGTATTGCTCGACATAAACCGTGGTTGGCTCAACCGGCTCCAGGGTGCCCGGGTCGACGGGGAAGCGCAAGATCACGAACGGCCCTGGCGCGCACCCGAGCGGGAATCCCGCAGAGAACGGAACGATTCGAACTTGGACGTTAGCCGGTGTGTCCGCCAGTTTGCGGAGCTGCTTGACCATCACCTTCGGGCTACCCGCGACTCTCCGGATCACCGCCTCATCGATCAGTAGGTTCACCTCAACCGGTGAGAGTCGACGAGTGAGGGCTGTCTGGCGTTGCATCCGGACCTGTATGCGCTGATCCAGCTCCATCGGCGTATCCGAGCCGAAGAACACCCCGTCGAGTGCTCGCGCATAGTCGGAAGTTTGGACAACTCCGGGCACAACGTCGGACTGGTACATGATCACCTGGGCGGCTGCGGCCTCGAGGCTCACATAAGTCTCGAAGTCATCAGGAATGAGATCTTCGTAGCGCTGCCACCACACCTTCTCGTCAACCGGACGCGTTCGCTCATCCGCCTGTGCGGCAAGCGCTTTCAGCGCCTCCGTTTTATCTTGTGAAGCACCGTAGATCTTGCACAGAGCTTCGATGTCCCACTGACGGATTCGGGGACTCTCGCCTTTCTCCAGCCGCTGAAGGGTTCCGGTTCCCCGTTCGATCAATCGAGCCGCATCCGCGATGGATAAGCCGCTGCCCTGTCGCATTTCTCGCAATTTCCTGCCCAGCTGTCGCCGGGGAATCGTCGTGGGCTTACTGCTACTCATTAGCGTCGCTCCCGAAATTTTGGGTGGCATGTGGGGTGATTCATGGAACGCTCACGCGAAGCTCTTGGATTGCATTGTGCGCCTGGTTTGGCACGCGCGCTGGCGAAATGGACCAAGTTCAGTGGGCGTTCCAAAAATGGTGTTCGCTCGGCGAACTCCGGTGTCTACTGGGATCACCCCAGGTGGTCGGGAAACCAGATCATCGGCCCGCGAAAACATCTCGGATCGCTGTGTTGCCCTCGCAGCCGAGTTCGGGTCCGACACCCAAGGAAGTACCGACCACCAGGGGGACCATCAACCATCCCTCTGCCATGGAGGCGAGATCTAATGCTGTTGCCCCCCAGAGCAATACAGCGTTCTGTGAATCCGTCGTTGGACGACTGCTCCGCTCCCGGACACGACACGTGGACCGAAGATACCGCCGCCGTGGTCTGGGAGATCCACCACGAGCACCCGGTTACCGTCTGTGCCGCAAAGGCTGCCGCTCGCGCCATTCTCGTCCGGTGCGGACGCTTGAAACGGAACCGGGTACTGATGCCGATTGATTCCGGTAGGCACCGGGCAAATGGGAAACACAGAAGGTGAATCATGAGTACTTATGAAGCACCGCGAACTATTGAGTTGATGGATTGCGCGCTGGAGCCGGATTCCGTGCGACCATTCGAGATATCGAGAGCTGCTGCCTTGCATCGGGATTGCGACCCAAGCAAATGCACGCTCTACACATTTCTACATGATCAGGTCGTCGACCCAGCGGATGCGATTGAGCTCCGACGGGGCGGAACCGAACGTGCGGTGGCACACCCGATTCAGATGCGAGCTGTCGGCGAAGCCCGCGCCGTGCGCGGCGGCGGTGAGAGTGTTTCCGGCGGCCACGAGTTCGGTGGCCCGCTGTAGGCGCAGCCAGCGCACATAGGGGCGGAACGGGAGACCGACATCGGCCGAGAACAGGTGCGCCAGGCGGCTTTCGGATAGCTCCACATCGCGGGCGAGGTCCGCCAGCCGCAACGGACCGGCATCGAGGCGGCCCGGAAGCAAGGCCAGAGCACGCGTCACGGCCGGATGGCGGTGGGGTGCGGGGGCAGCGGCCACGACGGCACGGAACCTGCCGTCCTGGAACCACTCCGAATCGTCGGCGATCGCCGCACCGGCCGCGCACCACCGCGCAATGTCGTCGGATTCCGAGAATATTTCGGTAAGACGCCGCCCCGCACCGGATTCCGGGTCGACATGAACCAGCATCCCGTCGGGCGCACCTTCGACCACAGCGTGGGCGCGGTCCGGCGGCACGATGACCGCGTGCGTACGCCGCCGCGCCCCACGGCCATCCGCGAGCACGAACTCACCTCGGCGAGCCAGCATGATCTGCACCGTGTGGTGCGCATGCGTTCCCGCCGTGCCGATTTCACCACTGAGCACCATCAGCCCGGGACGTAGCGTCGCCGCGCACGCCCACACCCATTCGCTCATCGCGACGGCAATACGGTGCCGAGCAACATATCCCGCTCACGGTGCACCCGGGCGCGCAGCGCGTCGACCACGGCCGCCACCTCGGGGCGGCGCAGCGTTTCGGCGCGGGCCACCAGCCAGTAGGTGAGCTGCACCCCGACCCGATCGGGCAGCACGCGCACGAGGTCGGCGTGCCGATCGGCCATGAAGCACGGCAGCAGGCCCAGCCCGGCCGAGGCCCGGGTGGCCTCCACGTGCACGAAAACATTGGTGGACGAAATGGATTCACGCATGGCGGGCGCGAAGCTGGACGCCAGGTCGAGATCATCGACCTGGAGCATGGATTCGATGAAGTACACCAGCGGGTGCCGCGCCAGATCCTCGATGGAGGCGGGCGCACCGTACTCGGCCAGATAGGCACGCGAACCGTAGAGGCCGAGCACATAATCGCCGAGGCCGATGGCCTCCGCGCGCAGCACCTGCGGTTTGCCGACCACCACCTCGATATCGAGGCTGGACCGTTGCCGGGACGCACGACGGGTGGTCGCCACGATCTCCACGGTGATCTTCGGATGCTGCCGCCGCACCTCGGCAATGGCGGGCGCGGCCAGATAGGCACTGAACCCATCGGTGGCCGACAGCCGCACCACACCCTCCAGGGTCCGCTCACCACGCGCGTCGACGCCGAGCGACCGCACGGCGGATTCGATGGATTCGGCGACGGTCAGCGCCTCGCGTCCGAGATCGGTCAACTCCCATCCGCCCGCGCCGCGCATCAGCACCCGACCGCCGAGCGCCCGTTCGAGTGCGGCGATCCGCCGGGAGATGGTGGTGTGGTTGATGCCCAATTCCTCCGCCGCCGAGACATAGCGCCCGGTCCGGCCGACGGCCAGCAATACCAGCAGGTCATCGGCGTTCGGACGGGCAGTGGCGGAGCTCACGAACATTTCTGCATTCTTGCAGATATCCCCTGCACTTCTGACCATTGCGGGTGCGGAATTGTGCATCGATACTCGAATCCGTTCGATTATGTGGGCCGCATCACAAATGAGGGGTGATGCGGCCGAACTGAAGGAGTACAGCGATGAGCGTCGGCGTTGCCTCGCCACAGCCGGGAGCAGATCCCGCCCCCACCGGACTGCGGCGGGTGGTCGCCGCATCCATGGCGGGCACCGTCGTGGAGTGGTACGAGTTCTTTCTCTACGGCACCGCGGCCACGCTGGTGTTCAACAAGGTGTTCTTCTCCGACACCACCAGCGATCTCGACGCCATCCTCGCGGCCTTCGTCACCTACGCGGTGGGCTTCGCGGCGCGACCCTTGGGCGGCATCGTCTTCGGGCACTTCGGCGATAAGTACGGGCGCAAGAAGCTGCTGCAACTGAGCCTGCTGATGGTCGGCGCGGCCACCTTCCTGATGGGTTGTCTGCCCACCTACGGACAGATCGGCGTGCTGGCACCCACACTGCTGGTGATCCTGCGGTTCATCCAGGGTTTCGCGGTCGGCGGCGAATGGGGCGGCGCGGTACTCCTGGTGGCCGAGCACAGCCCGAATCGCAGTCGCGCCTTCTGGTCGGCGTGGCCGCAGGCGGCGGTGCCGCTCGGCAACCTCCTAGCGACGGTCGTGCTGCTGACACTGACCTCCACGCTGTCGGATGCGGCATTCCTGTCCTGGGGCTGGCGGGTGGCGTTCTGGCTGTCGGCGGTCGTCGTGCTGGTCGGCTACTACATTCGGACCAAGATCACCGATGCGCCCATCTTCCTGGCCGCGCAGAAGCTGGCCGAGCAGGAGAAGGCCACCGGATTCAGCGCGGTCGAGGTCCTGAAGCGTTATCCGCGTGGGGTTTTCACCGCCATGGGGCTGCGGTTCGGTGAGAATGTCTTCTACTACCTCGTCGTCACCTTCTCCATCACCTATCTCAAGGTGCATGTCGGAGCCGATACCAGCGAAATCCTGTGGTGGCTGTTGATCGCCCATGTCGTGCACTTCGTGACGATCCCGCTGGTGGGTCGGTTCAGCGACCGATTCGGTAGGCGGCCGGTCTATCTCGTCGGTGCGATCGCCGCGGCCACCTGGGGATTCTTCGCCTTCCCCATGATGGACAGCGACCACAATGCGGTCATCCTGTCCGCCATTATCATCGGCCTGATCTTCCACGCCTTCATGTACGCGGCGCAGCCCGCCATCATGGCGGAGATGTTCCCGACCCGGATGCGGTATTCCGGTGTGTCCCTGGGCTATCAGGTGACCTCGATCGTCGCCGGTTCACTGGCCCCGATCATTGCCGTTCGTCTGCTGGACAGCTACGGCTCCTCCACCCCCATCGCGATCTACCTCGCCATCGCCTGTGCGATCACCATGGTCGCGGTGCTGTTCGCTCGCGAGACCAAGGGCGCGGATCTGGGCGATATCGATCTCGCCGATGCGGTCAGCCTTGCCGCGCAGACCGATTCGAAGGCGGCCCGCGCATGAGCGGACCCACGGGCGACCTGGTCGGGCGCACCGCGCTGGTCACCGGTGGTGCGAGCGGTATCGGCGCGGCCTGCGCTCGCGAACTCGCCGGGCGCGGAGCCGCCGTCACCGTCGCCGATATCGATGGTCTCGCCGCGAAAGCCCTGGCGGACGAGATCGGCGGCACCGCTTGGGAAGTCGATCTGCTCGAGGTCGGTGCACTGGAGGATTTGCAACTCGAGACCGACATCCTCGTCAACAACGCGGGCGTGCAAACCGTGAGTCCGATCGTGGACTTTCCGCCGGAGCGGTTCCGGAACATGCTCGCGCTGATGGTGGAGGCACCGTTCCTGCTCGTGCGGGCGGCGCTGCCGCACATGTACGCGCAGGGCTTCGGACGGATCGTGAATATCTCCTCGGTGCACGGGATTCGGGCCTCGGCCTACAAGTCCGCGTATGTCACGGCGAAGCACGCCCTCGAGGGGCTGTCCAAGGTGACCGCCCTGGAGGGTGGGCCGCACGGGGTGACGAGCAATTGCGTCAACCCCGCCTATGTGCGGACGCCGCTGGTCGATAGGCAGATCGCCGATCAGGCTCGTACGCACGGCATTCCCGAACAGGATGTGATCGAGCGGATCCTCTTGACCGAGAGCGCGGTCAAGCGGCTCATCGAACCCGAAGAGGTGGCGGCACTGGTCGGCTGGCTCACCACCGCATCGGCGGGCATGGTGACCGGGGCGACCTACACCATGGACGGCGGGTGGAGCGCGCGATGATCGATACCGCAGCTGTTTCGACGGAGGCGACCGCGCAGTGGATTCCGAGCGACACCGATATCGAGCGGGCGCGGATCACCGACTTCACACGGTTCGCTGCCGATCGCACCGGCACGGACTTCCCCGACTACCAAGCGCTGTGGCGGTGGTCGGTCGAGGATCTGTCCGGGTTCTGGCGCGCGGTGTGGGACTACTTCGACCTCGGCGACGCACCGGGTCCGGTGCTGGCCGACGCCACCATGCCGAGCGCGCATTGGTTCCCCGACGTCACGCTGAACTACGTCGATCAGGTGGTCCGCCAGGCCCGCACCGATCGCCCCGCCATTGTCTCGGTGCGCGAGGGCGGACCCGTCGAAGAGATCTCGTGGGCCGATATGCTCACCCGCGCCGACGCTTTCGCCCGCACGCTGCGATCGCTGGGTGTGCGCGCCGGAGATCGGGTGGTCGGGTATCTGCCGAATATCCCGGAGGCGGTCATCGCCTTCCTGGCGACGGCGAGTATCGGCGCGGTCTGGAGCGCGTGCGGTCAGGACTACTCCCCGCAGGCGGCGCTGGACCGGCTCGGACAGTTGGCACCCACGGTCCTCGTCACCGCGGATGGTTACCGCTACGGCGGCAAGGACCACGATAGGCGGGCCGAGATCGAAGCGCTGCGAACCGGTTTACCGACACTGCGGGGCACCGTGGCGGTGGCGCGGCTCGGATACGGCGTGCCGGACACGGTGGAGTGGGACAGTGCGGTCGCCATGGCCCCCGCCGCGCCGGGAATGGTCACGGAGCCGGTGGCTTTCGCGCATCCGCTGTGGGTGCTGTACTCCTCGGGCACCACCGGTAAACCCAAGGGCATTGTGCACGGGCACGGTGGGGTCCTGCTCGAACACCTGAAAGCTATTGCGCTGCAATCCGATATCGGGCGCGACGATACGTTCTTCTGGTACACCAGCCCGTCGTGGATGATGTGGAACTTCCAGGTCGCCGGACTGCTTGTCGGGGCCACCATCGTCTGCTACGACGGCAGTCCGAGCGCACCGCACCCGGACAGCCTGTGGGAGTTGGCCGACCAGACCCGCGCCACCGTGGTGGGCACCAGCCCGGGTTACGTCCTGTCCTGCGCCAAAGCCGGTGCCGTCCCCCGGCGCGACCACGACCTGTCGGCACTGCGCCTGGTCGGGGTTACCGGATCGGCGCTGCCATCCTCGTCGTCACTGTGGTTGCGCGACAATGTCGGTGACCATATTCCCGTCGCCTCGATCAGCGGCGGCACCGATATCGTCTCGGCGTTCATCGGCGGGGTGCGCACCGTGCCGGTATGGCCCGGTGAGCTGTCGGCCCCGTATCTCGGTGTGGCACTGGACGCCTGGGATGCGGACGGCCGTCCCGTGCGCGGGGCGGTCGGGGAACTCGTCATTACCGAGCCCATGCCGTCCATGCCGGTGCGCTTCTGGAACGATCCGGACGGATCCCGTTACCGCGACGCCTATTTCGACATGTTTCCCGCTGTATGGCGACACGGCGACTGGATCACCCGCACCGAGCACGGCAGTATCGTCGTGCACGGCCGCTCCGATTCGACCCTGAACCGGCACGGGATTCGCATGGGCTCGGCCGATATCTACCAGACAGTGGAGGCGCTGCCCGAGATCGCCGAAGCCCTGGTGCTCGGCATGGAGCAGCCCGACGGCGGGTACTGGATGCCACTGTTCGTCGTCCTCGCCGACGGTGTCGAATTCACCGACGCGGTGCGCGAACGCATCAATACCGCCATTCGCCATGAGGTTTCGCCGCGTCACGTACCCGACGAGATCATTGCCGCCCCCGGCATCCCGCATACCCGCACCGGTAAGAAGCTCGAGGTGCCGCTCAAGAAGCTGCTCCAGGGTGCGGATATCTCCGGGGTGATCTCCCCCGCCGCTATCGATGCCCCGGAGCTTCTCGAATGGTACGCGGCGATTCGTCCCGCACAGGTGTGATCACCACTCCTCGACCCGGACCACCATTGGTGCTCCGGGTCGACTGGCGCGGATCGGCCTGTTGCGCGACAGTCGACTCCCCGACAGCGGCGGGTTCCGCGGGTCGTGCCGCCCACCAACGGCGGGTCACCACGGCGACGGCCACCCCGAGCGCCGCTCCGGCCGCCACGTCGGTGGGCCAGTGCACACCGATATGCACGCGTGAATACGCCACCGCCAGCGCGACGGGGGCGATGACCGCCGCCGAGACCGGATCTTCCAGTGCCACACCGGCCGTGAACGCGGCGGCGGAAGCGGAATGCCCGGACGGGAACGAGGACGAGACCGGCGGATTGAGGATGCGGCGCACGAACGGCACCGCTTCACCCGGCGGTCGTCGGCGCGGGAACAGGGGTTTGGCAACGCCATTGGCCAATCCGCTGGCGATTCCGGTGACCGCCAGTCCGCGCAGCGCGGCCCGCCGCCCGGCCCGGTCCCCCGAGAAGTACAGTGCCGCCGCGCACGCGATCCACAGCCTGCTGTGATTGGCACTGACGCTCAGCGTCCGCAGCAATCCATCAGCGCGCGACGGTCGCAGCCGCGAACTGCGCCGCATCAGCCACCGGTCGGGGCGGCTGACGTGGCCCAACGGACGAGAATTCCGCCAAGATCGTCGACGCATCCGTCCAGGCTAATCGCTGTGCACGCCGATCAATTGGATCAAACCGTCGATATAGGCGCGAAATAGCGCCGCCATATCCACGGTCTCGGGATCGAGCAGCCATTGCAGCTGTAGGCCGTCCATTATGGCGAATACCTGGCGAGCCACCGCTTTCGTATCGAGACCGGCGCGAATGGTGCCGTCGGCGATCCCCTCGTCGAGCGCCCGTGCCAGGGTTCGCTCCAGCGTGCGGTAGCGGTCGACCGCCCAGCCGTGCGCGGGATGATCAACCGTGACCGACTCCCCGGTGACGACCGTGAACACCTGCACCAGGCCGGGCACATGCGTGTTGTGCTCGACCAGCCGCGCCAGCCGCCGCAGCGCGTCCGGGCCGCGCAGGGCCTCGCCGAATTCGAGTCGCTGGGCATCGAGCCGGTCGCGGTATTCGAGAACGGCCGCCAGGAGAGCGGCCTTGGTCGGGAAGTGGTGCAGCAGGCCGGGCTGGGACAGGCCGCACAGCCCGGCGATGTCGGCGAGGGAGGAGTTGTGGAAACCGTTCTCGGCGAACGATTTCAGGGCCACGTCGAGAATCTGCTCCCTGCGGGCCTCGCCGCGTGGGCGAGGTCGGCGCTGCGCCACGTCATCCTCCTTCGGCGATGGTCCTGCGGCAGACACTAGTCCTCGGCACCGGGCCGACCGGAGATCGGCCACCCCAGTCAGAATATGTCGGATTGATAACATTACCGAGCACTCACTCGGTTTGCGCGGAATGCGCGGGCACACTCGATCTCATGAGCCAGGCTGCCGATCACACCACCGATATCGTTCCGCTCACCCTCGATGGCGGGTATGGAGCGCTTACGGCCTGGGAGGCCGTGCCAGCGCCGGGGGTGACAGCCCTCGGCACCGTCGTGCTGGTGCCCGGATTCACCGGGTCCAAAGAGGACTTCGCGGCCATGCTGCCGCTACTCGCCGACGCCGGATATCGCGCGGTCGCCTACGACCAGCGCGGACAGTGGCAGTCCGACGGACCCGACGAGATCGACGGCTACACCATGGCCGACTTCTCCGGCGATCTGGCGCGGGTCGTCGATCAGGTATCCGGCGACGAGCCCGTACACCTGGTCGGGCACTCCTTCGGCGGGTACGTCGCCCGGGTCGCGCTGCTCGACCGGCCCGCGAGATTCCGCAGCCTGACCCTGCTGGCCTCGGGCCCATCGTCGGTGGCGGACATCAACTTTCCGCCACCACACCTGGTGGCACAGGCCGTCGAGCAGGGCGGTCAGGAATTCATCTGGCAGCAGATGAGCACCGCCATGGGTCTGACCGACCCGAACGCCGCCGGGCGACCGGAACCGGCCAAACTCGAATTCCTGCACACTCGGATTCTGGCCACCAAGAAGGCCAATATTCTCGGCATCCTGCGCGTCATGGAGGTGCCGCCGCTCGCCGACCCGACCGTCCTGCGCAATGCCGGAGTGCCCATCCTCATCGCCTACGGCGATACCGGCGACCTGTGGGATCCGCAGGTGCACGAGCGCTTCGCCGAGCAGCTCGGCGCACGGCGCGCCGTCTACCCGGGCGTCGGCCATCTGCCCAATGAGGACCGACCCGAGCAGGTGTGCGCGGATCTCGTCGACTTCTGGGGCCACCCCGACCCGCGCCAGTAGCCTGAAATTTGCCGACAATCGAGAGACGAACGGGACAACGCATGGACGACCTCATCGAGGAATTGCTCGCGAAACTCGATCTGCCCGGGAAGCTGCGCCTCATCTCCGGCGCGGCCATGTTCCGCTTCGCGGGCGACCCGA
This sequence comes from Nocardia uniformis NBRC 13702, assembly GCF_001613345.1. Taxonomy (GTDB): domain Bacteria; phylum Actinomycetota; class Actinomycetes; order Mycobacteriales; family Mycobacteriaceae; genus Nocardia; species Nocardia uniformis. The sequence continues at coordinate 108,814 of NZ_BDCE01000077.1, forward strand.
GCATCGGACTGGACGAAATGCCGGTCTCGGACGGACCGTCCGGGGTACGCGGCGAATACTGGGACGAACGCGACCCCTCGGTCAGCCTGCCATCCGGAACCGCGGTGGCAGCCACCTGGGACCCGGCACTGGTCACCGAGATCGGTGCGCTCATCGCGCACGAGGCACGACGCAAGGGCGTCTACGCCGTCCTCGGACCCACCATCAACCTGCACCGATCCCCGCTCGGCGGCAGGCATTTCGAATGCTTCTCCGAAGATCCGCTCCTCACCGCCGAAATGGCGGGCGCGTATGTGGCGGCCGTCCAGGCCTACGGGGTGAGCGCGTGCCCGAAGCACTACGTGGCCAATGACTCCGAGACCGACCGCTTCACCGTCGATGTGCGCGCCGACGACCGCACCCTGCGTGAGCTCTACCTCTACCCGTTCGAGCGCAGCGTCGAGGCCGGGGCCTGGATGATCATGGACGCCTACAACTCGGTGAACGGCGTCACCATGACCGAGAACGCGCTGCTGGACGAACCACTGAAGGGCACTTGGGGTTTCGACGGCGTCGTGGTGTCGGACTGGACCGCGGTGCGCTCCACCACCGGCGCGGCCAAGGGCACCGATATCGCCATGCCCGGACCGCCCATGCTGTGGGGCGCGCCCCTGGCAGACGCCGTCGAACAGGGTGAGGTGCCCGAATCCGCCATCGACGACAAGGTCCGGCGCATACTGCGCTTCGCCGCACGGGTCGGCGCATTGAACGGAAACCCGGCCGCCACACCGGAATTCAGCGAAGCACAGGCACAGGACGTGGTTCGTCGTGCCGCCGCCGACGGCATGGTCCTGGTCAGCAATGACGGCGTACTGCCGCTGCGGCCCGATACCACCGTCGCACTACTCGGCCCCAATGCCGGACTCCCGCGCTTCATGGGCGGCGGTAGCGCCACCGTCATTCCCACCCACACCACCACCCCGGTCGAGGGCCTCGACGCCGTACTGTCCGTACGGCATACACCCGGTGTGCGGCTCGTGGAGAAGCTCATCCCGGTACCCCTCGACCTGGTCACCGACCCCGAGACCGGCACCCCAGGACTGAGCCTGCGCTTCCTCGACGGCGACACCGTCATCGATACCCAGCACCGCACCGCGGGCAATCTCATGCTGTTCGGCGACCAGAAGGCCGCGGGGTCGACGGCCATCGAGATCCGGGCGCGGCTGCGCGCCGATACCGCCGGTGACTGGCAGCTCGGCGTCGGCACCCTCGGCCAGGCCCGCCTGGACCTCGACGGCGAAACCGTTCTCGATGAGACCATTACCTTCGAGGGCACCGACCCCGTCGGCGCGATCCTCTACCCGCCACAGCGCTCGGTCACCCGCACCCTCACCGAGGGCCAGGAGGTCGACGTCCGCATTACCGTCACCACCCCGCCCGCCATTCCCGGGCTCGGCATCATCCTCGGCCTCACCTTCGGAATCACCCGCCCGCAGCGCCCCGAAGACGAAGAGTTCGCCGCCGCCATCGAATTGGCCCGCACGTCCGACGTGGCGGTCGTCGTGGTCGGCACCACAGAGCAGATCGAATCCGAGGGCTTCGACCGTGCCGACCTGCGACTCCCTGGCCGTCAGGACGAACTGGTCGCGGCCGTGGCCGCCGCCAATCCGCGCACCATCGTGGTGGTCAATTCCGGTGCGCCGGTGGAAATGCCGTGGCGCGACGACGTCGCCGCCGTCCTGCTGTCCTGGTTCCCCGGCCAGGAGTTCGGTGCGGCGCTCGCCGATGTCCTCACCGGCACCGCTGAACCGGGAGGCCGCCTCCCCACCACCTGGCCCAAGCGCATCGAGGACGTCCCCGTCCTGGCCACCGCGCCGGAACCCGACAATGCCCTCCCCTACGACGAAGGCATTCACATCGGCTACCGGGCCTGGCTCAAAGCCGAGGTAACCCCGGCCTATTCGTTCGGCCACGGTCTCGGGTACACAACCTGGTCGCTCACGGACCTGTCCGTATCCGGCCGCACCGCTACCCTGACGGTCACCAATACCGGCGACCGCCCCGGCAAGCAGGTGGTGCAGGCGTACCTCTCGCGGGAGAACTCCGCCATCGATCGCCCGGTCCGCTGGCTCGCCGCCTTCGCGACCGTCACCGTCGAGCCCGGCGAATCCCGCACCGTCACCCTCGAATTGCCGCAGCGTGCGTTCGAACACTGGACCGATGCGGGCTGGGCCATCGAACCCGGCAGTTTCACCCTGCATGTCGGCACCTCGGTGAGCGCTTTGCCGCTCACCGCCGAAATCAGCTGAGTTCATAGCGATTCCACTGGGCCGGGTGCGCTGATTCCGCGCACCCGGCCCAGTTGGGTCCCTGGGCAGAGTGGTTTATCGGGGCGAGCAGGAACTACTCGCCCTGTCGGACGGACTATCAGCGCGCGGAACCACTTTCGAGGAATTCACGGATGAAGCAGAGCGGACAGATGGGATCGAACGGCGCGGTGATCTGAGTCGAGGTAGTGGTCGACGGTGGCACCGGAAGTTCGTTCGGCGCGGCTGCTGCGAGCGCGGGTTGTAGGGCGAGCGCGACAGCAAGCGCGCCGCCGGCAATGACATTCAGCATGGGACGGTACAAGAGTTCCTCCACGTTGATGCGTTGAGCCGCGAGGGTAGCAAGACCCCCTCGCTGCGGTCATGCCCCCAACTCCAGATGGAGTGCTGCCGGTGCGGCCCTCCCACCGAGCCGCCGCGCGGCCACATTCGAGGGTGGAAAACATGGGCAGCCGGCGTCCGCTGCCACCTCGAACCCAGTATCACCTCGAAGCGGCGTCAGAAGAATCGTCCTGCGCGAAGCTACTTCCCGGTTTGTAGTGCCCCTTCGCTTCCAGGCTAGTTTTTGGCGCTGGAGGTATCTGTGTTTGTCGACTACCGACAGGCCGGTGAGACATGTTTAGATGCGCATATCTGAGTAATGGAATGCTAGCAACACGGTACGGGCTTCACATCGGAGCGCGACCGTCGCCTCATTCGATCTGGTACAGCCAGATGCGTGGTTCGGCGAGCTCACCCGCTGACGTCCACCGATAGCCCTGTGCCACACCGTTTCCGTCGTATTGCCGTAGGTAGGTCAGCAGGTCCTCGCGAGTGACGTGTCCGGACGCGATGCCGTGCAAGACGATGGTGGTGAGGTCGTATGCCTCCACCGAGTAGGTGCCCGCCGCTCCCCCGTTGGCGGTTTCGTAGTCGCTGAGGAACCGGCCGGTCGCCGGGGAGCAGGGGCAGGACAGGATGGTTCCGGTCGCATCGGTGCCCGCTCGGTCGACGAACTGCGGGTCGAAGCTGCCGTCACCGGAGATGAATGCGGCGGTGACCCCGGCTTGTCGCAGGCGTTGCAGCAAAGGGATGGATTCGCTGTAGTAACCGGCGTAGTAGACCACTTCGGGGGCGATGGACGCGATGCGATCGACGGTGGCGGTAATGTCGTCGCCGGGTTTGACGGTGGCGGCACAGTCCGCGAGCGCCGCGCCGCCGAGTCCGGAGGTGACGCCGCGGGCCAGTTCGGTGCCGTAGTCACTGTTGTCCGCGACAATGCAGACCCGGCCGTATCCGGCGGCGAGGTGGCGGCCGACCGCCGGACCCTGGAGATTGTCGGGCGGTATCCCGCGGAAGAACGTGCGCCACCCAGAGGCGGACAGGGTGGGATCGGTGGCCGAAGGGGTGAGGAAGGGTAGTCCGGCGTCGCTGTAGGTCTGGCCCGTGGATTTGGTCTCGCCGGAGAGCACCGGGCCGATCAGTGCCACGATCGAGGAGTCGCCCACGATCTGCGGGGCGATTCGGGTCGCGTCCCGCGGTTGCCCCGTGGTGTCGAATTCATGGACAGTGACCGGACATCCGGGATTCTTCCGGGTGAACTGGTCCACGGCCAGGCGTACACCGCCGAGGACATTGCTACCGAATACCGCGGTGGTTCCGGTGAGCGGTCCGGCCATGGCAATGGTCGACGGTGCGCAGGTGGCGTTGCCCGCTCCCGCCGGTTCGGCGGCGGGTGTCGCTCGGTCGACCTGATTTCCCTGCTCATCGATCTGACCGAGAGGCTGGACGCCTGGAACGAATGCCGTCATGGAGTCGGGGGCGGCCATATCCCCGCCACCGCGGTCGCCCCCGGCGTCCTGCCCACCAGAGCCAGCGGTGGAATCCCTGTTCGCCCAAAGGATTCCGGCGACGACGGCGAGTACGGCGACCAGTCCGAGCGCCCCGGCCGTCGCCCACCGGCCGATGTGACGCCGAGCGGGTGGGAGCGAATCTCCGTGCTCGCTCGACCGGGATGGTTGATCATCGGGCCGTCGTGTGGCCGGTGATGAAGTGCTGGGTGGCGATGCCGGTGGCGAGACGTTGGGTGACGAAGCTGGCGGTGACTCGCTAGGTGACCACGCCACCGGTGACGCACTGGGTTGCGAAGTTGGCGGTGGAACGCTGGGCTGGGGAGGACCGGCTGAGGAGGCGTCGGGCGGGGTGTCGACGGCGCGCGGCGGCGCGGTGTCAGCCTCCGGTGGCTCGGCACGAAATGTCGTATCGCCTTGTGACGGGCCGATAACGGTCGCCGGAGCCGCGTCCCGCGCACTCGGCGCGGACGGGTCGTACCCGCGCGGTGCGATCACCGTCGAATCGTTCGAGGTGAGGGCTCGCATTGCCGCGGTGGCGAAGTCGGTGCACGAATCGAAGCGTTCCTCGGGCCGCTTCGCGAGGGCGTGCGCCAGCACCGAATCCAGGGCGGGCGGTAGTCCCGGGCGGCGGGAACTCACCGGCGGGGGCGGGTAGTGCAGGTGACCGGCGACCACGGCGGCGACATTGTCCGATGCGAAAGGAGTGGAGCCGCACAGCAACCAGAACAGCGTGCACGCCAGCGAGTACTGGTCGGAGCGATGGTCCATGCCCGCACCGGAGAGCTGTTCCGGTGAGGCGTAAGCGAGGGTCGCGGTGAGGCTTCCAGTGCGCGTCAGATGCTTCGTATCGTCGCGCAGCCGCCCGATTCCGAAGTCCGTCAGCAGAATGCGCTCACCGTGGCCGGGGCTGGGGCGCGCCAACATGATGTTGGCCGGTTTCACATCGCGGTGTATGACGCCGACCGCGTGGGCGTAGTCGAGGGCCTTCGCGGTTTCGGCGACGATATGTACCGCGCGGCCCGGCGGCAGTCCGGCTGGGTCGAGCGTCGACACGTCCGCACCGTCGACGAATTGCATGGCGATCCACAGCCGACCATCGTCGATGCCGCGGTCGTACACCGACACGATATTCGGATGGTCCAGCCGGGCGATCAGATCGGCTTCCCGTTCGAAGCGGGCACGGATCTCGGTATCTGTGGTGAATTCGCGCCGCAGCAGCTTGACGGCGATCAGCCGGGGCAGGCGTGGATGCCGGGCGAGGTACAGCTCCCCCATCCCGCCGCTGCCCAAGTGCCGCTCGATGACGTATCCGGCGAACACCTCACCATCACGCAGCATTGCGCCCCCTCGCACGTCAGGACCCCCAGAAGGGTACTCCGGTCCGGCGCGATGGGGTCCGCATCCACCGGGCAGGTGTGGATCCCGACCAGAAACATGCCGGGATGACGAACGAAGCGGGCCCGGATGGCGAGCGGGACTGCTGTCCAGCCGCGTAGTCGGTTCGCCTTCCGTCAGGCGTTCGATGGCCAAAAGGCCGCGCGGTAGGCACGCTGGAGAGTATGCGTGGAGGAGCGATCCTGGCGACGACACTGCTGGCCGGACTGCTACTCGCACCCGCCGCACCGGCTTCCGCCGAAGCGACGGCGGCCGAGTTGGTCACCCAGGCCGATGCCGTGCCGACACCGACACTCGACTGGACGCCGTGCACCGAACCGGGCCTGGGCCGATACCAGTGCGCGACAGTCGAAGTGCCGCTCGATTACGCGAAGCCGCAGGGAACGAAGCAGTCGTTGGCTCTGCTGCGCCAGCCCGCGACCGAGTCCGCGCGGCGAATCGGGACGCTGTTCACGGCGGTCGGTGGGCCCGGGGCGTCGGGCATCGACGCGGTGCGCGACAACGGATTCGCGACGGAGCTGGCCCGGCGTTTCGATATGGTCACCTTCGACCAGCGCGGGATCGGTCGCAGCGGACAGGTTCGGTGTTTCGCGGATTCGACGGCGCAGCAGCAATTCTGGGCGGATTACGCGCCACCGCCCACCAATGCGCGGCAGGAGGCGGAGGTCGAACAGGCCAGCCGCGTACTCGCCGAGGGCTGCGCCACCCACTCCGGGGAGTTACTGCCGCACCTCACCACGGTCGATGCCGCGCGCGATCTGGATCTGCTGCGCCGCGCCGTCGGCGACGAGAAACTCACCTACATGGGCGGTTCCTACGCCAGCTATCTGGGTCAGGTGTACGGCACACTGTTCGGCGACCGGGTGCGCGCCCTGCATCTGGGGTCGGTGATCGAACCCGACGCCTACACCGAAGACTCCCTGACCCACCTCGCCGAACAGGCCATGGGGACCGAGCAGGCATTCAACGAATTCGCGCGCCTGTGCGCCGAAGCCGGTTCGGCGCGTTGCGCTTTCGCCGAGGGCGACGTCCGCGCCCGTCATGTCGCCCTGTTCGACCGGCTGCGCGGCGAACCGCTCACCATCGGCTCCGGGGAGCGCGCACTCACGGTCACCTACACCGATGTCATTACCGCCGAAGTGTTCCTGCTCTACGACGCCCGCGAAGGCTGGCCCGTACTCGGAACCCTGCTGGCCGAACTGGATCGCGGCACCTCCGGTGATCCGGACGTCGTCCGCGGCATTATCGACGCCACCCCGGTGAGCCCCGAATTCCTGGAATCGTTCATCGCGATCTCCTGCGCCGACAACGCATTCCCGAACTCCCCGCACCTGTGGCCGTACCTCGCCCGCGCCATCGAACCCGCCGCCGCCACCTTCGGCGCGTACTGGCTCTACCCCCAACAGGCCTGCGGCGCATGGCCCGCCCCGCCCGACGGCTACCCGCAGCGCTTCACCGGCCCCTGGACCCACCGAACCGAAACCCCCGCCCTACTCCTGAACACCCGCTTCGACCCGGCCACTCCCCTATCCATGGCCGAGCGGGCCCAACGCACGATCGGCAACGCCCGCCTCGTCACCATCGACGGCTACGGCCACACCACCAACAACACCTGCGCCCACCGCCTCCGCGACACCTACCTCATCGACTTGAATCTCCCCGAACCGGCCACCGTCTGCCCCGCCGACACAGCGCCCTTCGTGAAATAGGCACCCCGACCCCGACCCCGCGACTCGTCAGAGTCCGCATACTCGCCAGGTCTGAGCCGCGGTCGACAGTTGCGCGTGGACGAGTTCGACGTGTGGCCGGGGCGGGCCGCCGACCCGGCGCGCCAGGAATCCGGTGTTGATCGGCGGGTCTCGCGGGTCGAGCAAGGTCACGATTTCCCCCGCCGCGAGGTCGCGGGCACAGAGGTATCGCGGTAGCACACTGAAGCCCACACCGGCTTTCAGCGTAGCCAGCACGGCCCGTAGGTCACCGATCACCACAGCGGCGTCGGCCTCGAGCCGAGTATCGAAGACATGACGCCAGTACCGGCGCAGAATCGGCAGGTCGGTCGCGTAGCTGACGATCGGGATGTCGTCGAGGGCCGACGGATCGCCGGTGCGCAATCGGCCGAGGTCCACGCGGGTCGCGACCTCGGGTGCACAGACGAGGAGGAATTCCTCGTCGGCGAGTGGCTCCGCGATGACACTGCGGCCGCGCGGACGTGTCGTGGCGATAACGAGGTCGAGCTTGCCCGCTCGCAGGTCGATGAGGAGATCGTCGGTGAGTCCGGTGGTCACGGTGAGGCGGACGCCGCGGCCGACCAGCGGAGCCAAGGCGGGCAGGACCAGCGTGGCCAGCATTTCGGCGGGGCCGCCGAGCAGCACCGGGGGCTCGGGCATTGCCGAACCTGGGTCGGACGACTGCGCACCGGCGACCGACTCCAGGGCGTCGAGCGGATCGGCTACCCGCGCCGCCAGATCGTGGGCGGCGGCGGTGGGCGCGACGCCGCGCGGCAGGCGCTCGAACAGGGGCCGCTCCAGGTTCCGCTCCAGCGCTTGCAACTGGGTGCTCACCGTCGGCTGCGACAAACCGACCCGGGCGGCACCCGCGGTGATCGATCCCGCCCGGTACACGGCCAGAAAGGTCCGCAGCTGGGCCAAGTCCACCGAGCTAGTGGAACCACTGTGTGCCATACGGAGCAGTCTGCCATTGATATTTCGATGTCTGTCATTGGTGTTTCTATTGGTCAGATTATTGGCCGCTGCCTAGCGTGGTGCATATGACGACCTGACACCTCGCATACACGGTGTCAGTGCGACACCCGAACCACACGAGGAGACTCCATGGCGAAAATCTTGTTCGTAATGACCGGTGTCGACCACTGGACGCTGGCCGACGGGACGAAACACCCCACCGGGTACTGGGCCGAGGAGTTCGCCGCACCCTACGCGGCGTTCAAGGCCGCCGGACACGAGATCGTCGTGGCCACGCCGGGCGGCGTCATCCCGGCGGTCGACCGAGGCAGCCTCGCTCCGGAGGTGAACGGGGGTCCCGAAGGCGCGGAGAAGATGCTCGAAACCCTGCGCACCGCAGTCGAATTGGCTCAGCCAATCGAGCTGGCGGAGGTGACACTCGCCGATTACGACGCGGTCTACTACCCGGGTGGTCACGGACCGATGGAAGATCTCACGGTGGACCCGATCTCCGGCAAGCTGCTCACCGACACACTGGCCTCCGGGAAGCCGCTCGGCGTGGTCTGCCACGCCCCCGCCGCATTCCTGGCCACCGTCGACGCCGACGGCAACTCCCCCTTCGCCGGATATCGCGTCGCCGCCTTCTCCAATGCCGAGGAGGCTCAGGGCGGCCTCGCCGACAAGGCCAAGTGGCTACTCCAGGACCGCCTCGTCGCGCTCGGTGTCGACTACCGGGAGGCTGAGCCGTGGGCACCCTACGTCGAGGTCGATCGCAACCTGTACACCGGACAGAACCCCGCCTCATCCGCCCCGCTCGCCGCGGAGCTGCTGAAGGCGCTCTGATTCCATGGCCGCCGAACGCACCACGGACGTTCTGGACGCCACCCTGCGCTGTCTGCTGCGCTACGGCGTCCGGCGGACCACCGTGGACGATATCGCGGCCGAAGTCGGCATCTCCAGATCAGCTGTATACCAATACGTTCGAAGCAAAGACGACGCCGTACGCGGTGTCGCCGGGCGACTACACGAGCAGGCGGTGCGCCACGCCCGCGCGGCCGCCGTCGCGGATACACCGCTCGCGGAGCGCGTGTACAGCATATTGTCCGCCAAGGTCGAGCTCGCCACCGAGCCGTTCGCCGAATCTCCGCACGCCACCGAACTTTTCGACGAACAGGCACGCCTGTGCGGCGATATCTGCCGCGATTTCACCGCCGAACTACACTCACTGCTCGCTAGCACGCTCACCGCAGCCGACATCGACAGACCCGATGACGCTGCGCGAATCCTGTTGTCCGCCACCATCGGCCTGCTCTCCACTGGCCGACCTGACCTACTGCGTCGAGCCACCGATGCGCTACTCGAAGGGATCTCACAATGACCAACGCGCAACCCGCGTCCGCGTCCGGCACCTATTCGCTGGGCGGCGACCTGCCGATCCACCGCCTCGGTTACGGCGCGATGCAGATCACCGGCCCCGGGGTCTGGGGTGACCCCGCCGATCCCGACGAGGCGGTCCGAGTCCTGCGCCGGGCCGTCGACCTCGGGGTGAACTTCATCGATACCGCCGACTCCTACGGCCCGTTCGTCAGCGAACAGCTGATCCGAAAAGCATTGCACCCCTATGCCGATGACCTCGTCATCGCCACCAAGGCCGGCCTGACCCGGTCCGGCCCCGGCGACTGGCGCCCGGTCGGCCGACCCGAATACCTGCGCCAGCAACTACATCTGAGCCTGCGCAATCTCGGTGTCGACCGCATCGACCTGTACCAGCTGCACCGCATCGACCCGCAGGTGCCACTTGCCGACCAGCTCGGCGCGCTGGTGGAGTTGCAGCAGGAAGGCAAGATTCGCCATATCGGCGTCTCCGAGGTCAGCGTCGATCAGCTGAAGCAGGCCCGCGAGCTGGCGACGATCGTCTCGGTGCAGAACCTCTACAACCTCGCCAACCGCCAAGCCGAGGATGTCCTCGAGTACGCCGAAGCCAACGGCATCGCGTTCATTCCGTGGTTCCCCATCGCCACCGGCGAACTGGCCCGGCCCGGCGGCCCGCTCGACACCGCGGCGAAGGAGCACGATGCCACTCCCGCCCAACTCGCCCTCGCCTGGCTACTGCGCCGCTCCCCGGTAATGCTGCCGATCCCCGGCACCTCCCGCGTGCCGCACGTCGAAGAGAACATCTCCGCCGCCGAAATCACCCTCACCGACGCGGAATTCGAGGCTCTCACCGCCGCGGTCTCCTGAGATAGGCGTCGCGATTTCGCCTGGCTACCTCGTCATGTCTTCGCCTGGCTACCTCGTCATTCCGGCGTGCCTTTGGCCGGAATCCACGCCCTCGCAGTAGTTGATCCCGGCCAAAAGCATGCCGGGATGACGGGGTATGCCGACAGCGTGGGTTACGGGTGCGCGGTGTGCTTTTGGCCGGGAACCCACCTCCGCAGTAGTAGTGGATCCCGGCCAAAAGCGCCCCGGGATGATGGTGACGACGGGGCCGCGACGACGACAGCGGCGACGACAGCGGCGGCGACCACGACGATGACGGGGCGACGACGACCGCGACGACCGCAACCACGACGACGACCGCAACCACGACCGCGACGACCGCAACCACGACGACGGCGACGACCGCGACGACGACGGTGACCACGACGACGACGGCGACGACGATGGCGGTGCCGACATCGTGCCTGAAAACAGCGGCGACTACCGCAGGGCTCGGGTTGCCTCCAGCGGGCTGACGCCGCCGAACACCCGCGACACCCGTACAGCCCGCGAGGGGGAACTGATGACGGAAGCCTCTCGGCTGTTGCCGCCACCGGTTCCCCCTCGCGGGTGGGTGCCTTGCGTGGAGCGGGTTACTTCTTGCGTTCGCGCTTTTCGCGGACTCGGACGTTGACTCGGACCGGTGAGCCGTCGAAGCCGAATTCCTCGCGGAGGCGGCGTTCGATGAAGCGGCGGTAGCCGGCCTCGAGGAAGCCGGTGGTGAAGAGGACGAACGTCGGGGGGCGGGTGGCGGCCTGGGTCGCGAAGAGGACCCGGGGGAGGCGGCCGCCGCGCATGGGGGGCGGGGTGGCCGCCACTACCTCTTTGAGCCAGTTGTTGAGGCGGCCCGTGGAGATCCGCTTGTCCCAGGATTCCAGGGCGGTTTCCATTGCGGGGACCAGCTTTTGGACCGCGCGGCCGGTGTGGGCGGAGATATTGACGCGCAGTGCCCACTGCACCTGGACCATTTCCCGGTCGATTTCGCGTTCCAACATGTGGCGGCGATCCTCGTCGACGAGATCCCACTTGTTGTAGGCGATGACGAGGGCGCGGCCGGTGTCGGCGACCATGCTGATGACGCGCAGGTCCTGCTCGGTGACCGGCTGGGAGGCGTCGATGAGCATGACGGCGACCTCGGCGGCCTCCAGGGCCCCCTTGGTGCGCAGCGAGGCGTAGAACTCGGTGCCGCTGGCATTGCTCACCTTGCGGCGCAGACCGGCGGTATCGACGAAACGCCAAGGCTTGCCGCCCAATTCGACCACGGAGTCGACCGGGTCGACGGTGGTGCCCGCCACATCGTGGACGACGGAGCGCTCGGCGCCCGAAAGCTTGTTCAGCAGACTGGATTTGCCGACATTCGGCTTACCGATCAGCGCCACGCGACGCGGGCCGCCGAGACCGCCGGTGCCCTCACGCGGGGTTTCGGGCAGCACCGCGAGGAGATCGTCGAGCAGATCACCGGTGCCACGGCCGTGCGTGGCCGAAACCATGCGCGGCTCGCCCAGGCCCATGCCCCACAGTGCGGCCGCTTCGGACTCCACCTTCTGGTCGTCGACCTTATTGGCGACCAGAATGACCGGAGTCTTGGAGCGGCGCAGCACCTTCGCGACAGCTTCGTCGGTGGTGGTCGCACCGACGGTGGCGTCCACGACCAGCAGAATGGCGTCGGCGGTCTCCATGGCGATCTCGGCCTGACGGGCCACCGACTGCTGTAGTCCCTTGGCGTCGGGCTCCCAACCGCCGGTGTCCTGCACCAGGAATTTGCGCCCGGACCAGTTGGCCTCGTAGCTGATGCGGTCACGTGTGACGCCCGGGACATCCTCGACCACCGCTTCGCGACGGCCCAGAATCCGGTTCACCAGAGTGGATTTGCCGACGTTCGGGCGGCCGACAATGGCCACGGTGGGCATGGGGACATGGCTGTCCTCATCGAATTCACCCCCGAGTTCGGCCAGCTCCCACTCGGTTTCGTCGGACCAGATGCCGTCTCCGGCGAAAGTATCCTGCGTCACTGCGCACCTCCTGCCGAAATCTGCTGCCGCACAACGCGATACAGCTCATCAATGACCTCGTCCATGGTCAGCTCGCTGGTGTCGACCAGTACCGCGTCCTCGGCGGGACGCAGCGGGGACACCTTGCGAGTGGAATCGAGGTTGTCGCGGCGCTGCACATCGGCGAGCACCGCCTGGAAATCGTCGCCCCGGCCCTCGGCGATGTTCTGCGCATTGCGCCGGGTCGCGCGCGCCTCGGCGGAGGCGGTCAGGTAGATCTTCACATCCGCGTCGGTCAGCACCACGGTGCCGATATCGCGGCCCTCCACCACAATTCGGCCGGCCGTCGCGGCGATATCACGCTGTAGCGACACCAGCTGATCACGCACCTCCGACACTGCGGAGACCGCGGAAACAGCCTTGGTCACCTCATTGCCGCGAATCTCCGCCGACACATCCTCGCCATCGAGTTCGATGACCTCGCGGCTCGGATCGGTGCCGATGGACAGCGGCAGTTCCTTCACCGCGGCCGCGATGGCCTCGGCGTCGGTCAAGTCCACGTCGCTGCGCAGTACGCGCAGCGTCGCCACCCGGTACATGGCACCGGTGTCGAGGTAGCGGGCTTCCAGGCGCGTGGCCAGCCGCCGCGACACACTCGACTTGCCGGTGCCGGACGGTCCGTCCATAGCGACAATCAGCGGCGCGGTGCCGGACAGCTTGCCCTCGCTCACAGTCGCACTCCCCATACCTGTCACAACGACACCGCCTCGTAGAGCTTCCCGATTTCATCCCGACCCAGCGCCCGCAGCGCGCCCGGACGCTGATCGCCCAGCGTTACGGGACCGATATGAGTGCGCACCAGCGCGGTCACCGGGTGGCCGACCGCGTCCATCAGGCGTCGCACAATGTGCTTGCGGCCCTCATGCAGGACGATCTTGACCAGCGACTTGCCCTGGCCCACTTCGATCACCTGGAACTTGTCGACCTTGGCCGGTCCGTCATCGAGTTCCACGCCAGCCCGCAATTTCTTACCGATGTCGCGGTGCACCTCGCCGTTCACCGTCGCCATATAGGTCTTGGATACCTCGAACGACGGGTGCATCAAACGGTGCGCGAGATCGCCGTCATTGGTGAGCAACAGCAGACCCTCGGTATCGGCATCGAGACGGCCGACATGGAACAGGCGCTGCCCGGCCATGACTCGCTCGGCGACGATATCGCCGACGCAGGGGCGGCCCATATCGTCGGCCATGGTGGACTGCCAGCCCTTGGGCTTGTTCAGCGCCAGATAGACCTGCTCGTCACGAACCACCACGCGCACGCCGTCGACCCGCACCACGGCGTGTTCGGGGTCGATGCGCAGGCCCTGCTCGACGACGATCTTGCCGTCGACCTCGATACGACCGGCGGCGATCATGTCCTCGGCCGCGCGCCGCGAGGCGACACCGGCCTTGGCGAGCACCTTCTGCAGGCGTTCACCCTCGCCCCAGGGCAGCTTCTTCGGACCCTTCGGGTCGATTTCGACATTCTGATGCCGCGCGGGCTTGGCATTGTTCAGCACCGGGCCGGAGGTAATGACACGCTGCGGCTTCGGCTTCTTGACCTTGCCGGTCGGCGTATTGATCGACTTGGCGCCGGGTGCGGACGACGGGCCGAGCGGACGACCGCCGCCGATCCCGCCCCGGGTGCCACCGATGTGATGGTCGCCCTGGCCGCCGCGCGAACGGTCGCCGCCACGGTTCCACTCGCCACCACGCGAATCGGTGCCACGGGGACGATCGGCACCGCGCGAACGGTCACCTCCGCGATTCCAGTCGCCGCCACGCGAATCGGCACCGCGCGAACGGTCGCCACCGCGATTCCACTCACCGCCACGGGATTCGGTACCGCGCGAGCGATCGCCGCCACGCGTATCGGCACCGCGCGAACGGTCGCCGCCACGGTTCCAGTCACCGCCACGAGATTCCGTGCCGCGCGAACGATCGCGGTTCCAGTCCCCACCACGCGATTCGGTACCGCGCGAGTCGCCACCACGGGGACGGTCGCCACCGCGATTCCAGTCACCGCCACGGGACTCACCACCACGGGGGCGGTCTCCGCCACGGTTCCAGTCACCGCCACGGGACTCCGCGCCCCGCGAGCGGTCACCACCACGGTTCCAGTCACCACCGCGCGCATCCGCGCCGCGAGCCGGTGCTCCGCGTCCGGCGGCGCCGCGCGCCTGTCCGGTGCCACGGGCGGGGGCTCCACCACGGGAGTCCCACGACTGTCCACCGCGGGCGGACGATCCGCCGCGCTCTTCCCACGAGGAGCCGCCGCGAGCTCCTGCCCCACGCGTCGGCGCCGCGCCGCGCGAAGGGGTCGATCCTTGTCCAGTGCGGCCGCGGGCCGAACCACCACGAGGGGGTTCGAAACCACGTTTCCTACGATCCGGTGTGCCATCTCGGCGAGCGGGTGTATTCACGTTGTCCTAATTTCAGTCATTCCTCGGTGCCGAGATCGATATCCGACTCGGCATTTTTTCTCAGCCTGGTGTACCGCGGATCGGTGTCCAGGCTCTCGTTGATCTCGTCGATCAGATCCACCCCTGGAAGCAGGGGCGCCAACAGCGGGAGGTCTGTCAGTGACGCGAGTCCGATCCGTTCCAGGAACAGTTCGGTGGTGACGTACCGGGTGCCATTGGTTTCCGGGTCAGCCCCGGCCTCCGAGATCAGACCCCGCGCGAGCAGGGTCCGGATCACGCCGTCCACATTCACGCCTCGTACCGCACTCACTCGTGCTCGCGTAACCGGTTGACGATAGGCGATCACCGCCAGTGTTTCCAAAGCGGCACGGGTCAGCTTCGATCTTGCGCCATCCAACAGCATACGTTCCACGTAGGGGGCGAACTCCGCCCGCGTGTAGTAACGCCAGCCGTCACCGACGAATCTGAGATCCATGCCACTGCGGCGGGCGGTCAGTTCCGCCGACATCTCCCGCAGCGTGCGCTCCACTCGGGCGGGGCGGTCCTCCACCGCCGTGGCGAGCAATTCGACGGGCGCGGGCGCGTCCACCACCAGCAATAGCGCCTCCAGGGCGGCGCGGAGCTCGTCGTCCTCGAGCAGATCGGTGGCTTCGGCGTCGAGCTCGTCGGCAGCCTCCGCGGCGTCCGCGTCGAGCAGATCCGTGGACTCCGCGTCGGTGGGTTCGATGGGGTCGATCACCTCGGTCACCCGTACTCCTCATCGCTGATGGTGTCGAATATCGCACCGCCGGTTTCCCGTGCGGAGCTCAGATCGCCGGTCCAGCTGACCGCCAGCGGTCCCAGCGCATCGGGTTGCTCGAATTCGATATTGCGGCCCCGGTACAACTCCAGCAGTGCCAGGAATCGCGCCACGATCTGCACCGGCAGCTCGCAGTCGACGATCAGTTCGCGGAAGGTCGTCCAGCCGCCCGCGCCTTTGGCTTTCAGCAGTTCGAGTATCAGCGCGGCCTGTTCGGCGATCGAGATGCCGTGCTGATGGATGTGGTCGAGACCGACCTTCGGTGTCTCCCGGGGTTGGAATACCGAGGCGGCGACCTCGGCGAATCCGGCGGCGTCGACACCGAGGGTGACATCCGGCAGCAGTTCGAGGAAGCGGTCCTCGAGCGATACCGCGCGTGGATACCGTTGCAGGGCCGCGGCTTCGAGTTCGGCCAGCAGTCCGGCGACCTGTTTGAAGGCGCGGTACTGGAGCAGCCGGGCGAACAGCAGGTCGCGGGCGTCCAGGAGTTCCAGATCGTCCTCATCGGAGACCTCACCCGATGGCAGCAGGCGCGCGGCCTTGAGATCGAGCAGCGTGGCCGCCACGACCAGGAATTCGGTGGTCTGATCCAGCACCTTGTCGGCACGCAGACCACTGGAACCGGCCTGGGCGGTCAGCAATTTGGTGTAGGCGATGAACTCATCGGTCACCTTGTGCAGGGCAACCTCGGTGACATCGAGCCGACGCGAGCTGATGAGCTGGAGCAGCAGATCGAAGGGACCCTCGAAATTGCTCAGCCGCAGGTGAAATCCCGTGGCCTTATCCGAATCGTCCGCGGTCGCAGGGGAACCCGGGGGCGGCGCACCGGCCGAGGACGCGGCGATATCGGTGACCACGGTGGTCGCGGAATCCGCCGCTATCTCGTCGACCAGCGAATCGATGGCGGCTTCGCCGCGATCACCCAGGGCACCAGCGGATTCGCCGGTATGTCCGCGTACGTCGTCAATGACGCCGCCGACGGCGGAGACAGCGGCGGCAGCGGCGGTGGTGGCGTCGCCGTCAGTAGGGTCGGAGCCATCGTCGTCGGCGGGGGCGGTGTCGGCAGCGGGAGCAGCGGTGGTGCCAGCGGCGGCGGAGACAACGGTCGCGTCGCCGTCAGCTGTGGTGCCGCCATCAGCAGCGGCGGCGGTGGCGTTGCCGTCAGTGGGGTCGGAGTCAGCGGGGTCGGCAGCAGCAGCGGCGTCGGCAGCGTCGGCGTCGGCGGTGGCGTCCGTGGCGGCGGAGGCAACATCGGCGGCGGTGTCGGCAGCAGCAGCAACGGCGGCGGCGGCAGCGGGAGCAGCAGGGGCGGTGGCGGCGCTTCGTCCGCCAAGGTCGTCAGCGCTGTCTTCGTCGAAGCCGTCGTCGGCGCTGCGGAACTCGTCGGCGGCACTGTCGACACCGTCGGTCGGATCCTCGGTATCGCCCCCCGCGATATCCGCGACCACCCCGCCCGGCGCAGCGGCCTCATCTTGCACAGCGGTAACCGCGCCCGGCGTAGGAAGCCCGGGCGCTGTGTCGGTGGAATCGTTCAACGGCCCGACCGGTGGATGACTTCCCGTGCCATAGCCCGATACGCCGTCGCGCCACCGGATTTCGGCGCCCAGGTGGTGATGGGTTCACCCGCCACGCTGGCGTCGGGGAACCGTACGGTCCGCGAGATCACGGTGTCGTAGACGAGGTCGCCGAATACCTCGACCACGCGCGTCATGACCTGGCGCGAATGCAGGAGACGGGCATCGAACATGGTGACAACGATGCCGTACAGGCTCAGGGCGGGATTCAACCGGTCCCGCACCTTCTCCACGGTGTCGTTGAGCAGCGCCAGCCCGCGCAGCGAAAAGTATTCGCATTCCATGGGAATGATAACGCCGTCGGCGCAGGCCAAGGCGTTCACCGTGAGCAGACCCAGCGAGGGCTGACAATCGATGAGGATGTAGTCGTAGCGGCTGCGCAGGGGTGCCAGCGCGCGTCCCAGCGTGTGTTCGCGACCGACCTCGTTGACCAGCTGGATCTCCGCCGCCGACAGGTCGATATTGCTGGGCAGCAGATCCATACCCTCGACCCTGGTATTGATCAGTACATCGTCCACGCCGACGCGGCCATTGCTGACCAGGAGGTTGTGCACGGTTTGATCCAGATCATGGTGCGCCACACCGAGTCCCGCCGACAGCGCGCCCTGGGGATCGAGATCCACCAGCAGCACCCGACGGCCGCATTCGGCCAGTGCCGCACCCAGATTGATGGTGGACGTGGTCTTTCCGACCCCGCCCTTCTGATTGCACATGGCGACGATCAGCGCGTCACCAGTGTGGTTCGGTGCAGACGGCTCCGGAATTTCGCGCAAGGGCCGACCGGTCGGTCCTAGCTCTGCGTTATCCGACTGCACGTCCGGCGCCTCCCACAATGTCTGCGCGGCGGTTTCGATCCGCTGGCCCGCACCACCGGCTTTCGTCACGTCCGCTGCTCCTTCGACGTTTATGCCCTTACCCCGCCGCGCGATGCGGTGAGGTCCTAATAGACGCTACCGCCTGTCCGAGCCAGACCGGAGTTCGGACACGCACCCTAAAGCTGCACTTCAGACTGGTTACCGAGCCCGGGGATGGGCTGTCGCCCATACCTCGTGCAGCGTTCCCACGGTGACCAGAGTGTAGATCTGGGTTGTCGTGACCGAGGCATGACCGAGAAGCTCCTGCACCACACGGACATCAGCGCCACCATCGAGCAAATGTGTAGCGAATGAATGGCGCAGGGTGTGCGGGGAGACCTGAGCGGAGATTCCGGCGCGCTCGGCCGCCGATTGCAGCACCTGCCAGGCACTCTGCCGGGATAGTCGACCCCCGCGATGATTGAGCAGCAGGGCAGGATTTCCCTTGCCCCGCAGTGCGAGTGCGGGTCGGCCGCGCACCAGATAGGCATCCAGGGCCGCCAGGGCGGGACGGCCGATGGGAACCATTCGTTGTTTACCGCCCTTGCCGTGCAGCACCACGGCGCGCTCGGCGGTATCGATATCGTCGACATCCAGGTCGATGATCTCGGAGATGCGCGCGCCGGTGGAGTACAGCAATTCCAGCATGGCCCGATCCCGCAATCCGCGCGGGCCATCGGCGGCGTCGCCGCCAGCCGCGTCGAGCAGGCGTGAAATCTGGTCGTAGGGCAGGGCTTTCGGCAGCCGACGCGCAGGGGTCGGCGGTTTCACCGGATGCGCGACATCGCTGCCGGTCATGCCCTCGGCCGCCGCGAACCTGTGCAGCCCCCGCACCGCGACCAGCGCCCGCGCCGCCGAACTGGCCGCCAGGGCGGGATGTTCGGCATCGCCGGAGCGCAGCGCCACCATGAAGTCACCGATATCGGTCTCGGAAACCTCTGTCAGTCCCCCGATTCCGCGCGCGGTCAGAAAATCCCGATACCGGGCCAGATCGCGGCGATAGGCGGCGAGGGTATTGCGCGCCGCGCCGCGCTCGACCGTCAGGTGGTCGAGGTAGGCGTCGATCGACGCGGTGGCATGCACGGCTCACATCATGGCAGGAGGTACCGACGAACGCGCCGACCGAAACACATAGACGAGACCGCTTGGTACCGAACGAAGCCGCGCAGAACTTACTCTTCGCCGCTCTCGCGAGCTTTGCGAGTCAGAAACTCCGTCGGCATTCCCGGCCACGGCGCATCGGCGGGCCGCAACTCGGCACCACTGGCGCGGGCGGTAACCAGGGCCAGGACGCCCGCGACGGCGGTGGCGTTGGTGATCTCACCGGCCATCGCCCGGCGTACCGCGTCTTGCAGAGACATGTGCACGATCTCGATATCCGCCTCTTCCAATTCCGGGGCGGGGCGGTCGGTTTCGTACAGTCCGGAAGCCAGGTAGATCCGCAGCGCCTCATCGGTGAATCCGGGCGAGAGCGCGACATCCACCAGCACCGACCAGTCGCGGGCCGCGAGACCGGTCTCCTCGGCCAGCTCACGCTTGGCCGCCTCCAGGGGGTCCTCCCCCGGCTTGTCCAGCAGCCCGGCGGGCAGTTCCAATAGTCGCCGCCCGACCGGATGCCGGTACTGATTGATCAGAACGACGGTCTCGTCGTCTGCGAGGGCCACCACCGCGACCGCGGGGTGATGCTCGACAACCTCGCGCTCGGCGATCCGGCCACCCGGCATCGCCACCTCGTCCAGTCGCAGCGCGAGTATCGCGCCCGCGTACACGGTACGACTGCCGACAATGTCGAATTCATGGCTGCCGGGGGCCGGATCACCGAGCTCTGAGGTCATTTGGAAACTTTCTCACCCTCTTCGACGACCGCCGCGGCCGGGATCTCCACCGGAAGCCGTTCGGCCGCCTTGTATTTCAGGGCCGCCGAAATGAGCGCCGCGAACAGCGGATGCGGACGGGTCGGACGGCTCTTGAGCTCCGGATGCGCCTGGGTGGCGACGAAGAACGGATGCTTGTCCTGCGGCAGCTCGACGAACTCGACGAGCAGCCCATCCGGAGAGGTGCCGCTGAACTTCAGACCGCTCTTGCCGATCTTGTCGCGGAAGGTGTTGTTCACCTCGAAGCGATGCCGGTGCCGTTCGGACACCTCGGTCTCGCCGTACGCCTGCGCCACCACCGAACCCTTGGTCAGGACCGCCGGGTACGCGCCGAGGCGCATGGTGCCGCCGAGATCGGCCTCACCGGCCACGATCTCCTTCTGATCGGCCATGGTGGAGATGACCGGGTACTTGACGTCGGGCTCGAATTCGGCGGAGTTGGCATCGGTCATACCGACCGAACGCGCCGCCTCGATGACCACGCACTGCAGGCCCAGGCACAGACCCAGCAGCGGAATCCCGTGGGTGCGGGCGTAGTGAATCGCGCCGACCTTGCCCTCGATACCGCGAATGCCGAAGCCGCCCGGGATGAGCACGCCGTCCACATCGGACAGGTGTGCTTTGGCTCCGGCCTCGGTCTCGCACTCGTCGGACTGCACCCAGCGGATATTCACCTTGGCGTGCGAGGCGAACCCGCCCGCGCGCAGCGCCTCGGTGACCGACAGGTACGCATCCGGCAGATCGACGTATTTGCCGACCAGCGCGACGGTGACGTGTTCGCGCGGATTGTGCACCCGATCGAGCAGATCGCCCCATACGGTCCAGTCCACGTCCCGGAAGGGCAGTCCCAGCTTGCGGACCACGTAGGCGTCGAGGCCCTCGCGGTGCAGCACCTTGGGAATGTCGTAGATGGACGGCGCGTCGGGGGTGGACACGCAGGCGTCCACGTCCACGTCGCACATGAGCGCGATCTTGTTCTTGAGCGGCTGCGGTACATCGCGGTCGCAGCGCAGGATGAGCGCATCGGGCTGGATACCGATATTGCGCAGCGCCGCCACCGAATGCTGGGTCGGCTTGGTCTTGAGCTCACCGGACGGGCCCAGGTACGGCACCAGTGTGACGTGCAGGAAGAAGCAGTTGTCGCGACCCACCTCGTGGCGGATCTGTCGGGCTGCCTCGAGGAACGGCTGGGATTCGATATCGCCGACGGTGCCGCCGATTTCGGTGATGACCACATCCGGGATATGCCCGTAGAGGTCCGGTCCCGCCATGGCCTGTATTCGGTTCTTGATCTCGTCGGTGATGTGCGGGATCACCTGAACGGTGTCGCCGAGGTATTCACCTCTGCGCTCCTTGGCGATCACCGTCGAATAGATCTGGCCGGTGGTGACATTGGCGTACCCCGACAGATTTCTGTCGAGGAAACGTTCGTAATGCCCGACATCCAGATCCGTCTCCGCGCCGTCCTCGGTCACGAAAACCTCTCCATGCTGGAAAGGGTTCATGGTGCCGGGATCGACGTTGAGGTACGGATCCAGCTTCTGCATCGTTACGCGCAAACCGCGCGACGTGAGCAACTGTCCGAGGCTGGAGGCGGTCAGGCCCTTACCGAGTGATGAGGCGACTCCGCCGGATACGAAAATATGCTTCGTGGCCGCGCGCGCCGGAATCCGTGATTGACCCACGGGACTTCACGGTAACACGGATCTCGCGCCTTGTTCACCCGCCGCGCGAACCGATCGCCGCCGATTAGCTATTACGTCAGCGTGGCATGGCGGCGACTGTGAGCGAGGTCGCTCGCTCGCCGGTTCCGTATCGCCCGGTACCGCCGCTCATCTGCTCGGTCAGGCCGAGCGCGGTGGTGAGGCGGCCGATCTCGCGATCTACATTGTCGACGGTCGTGACCGTAGCCAGGGGTGCCTCGTCGCGGGCCACCGCGAGCGGTCCGGCCCCTTCGGCGGCACCGTGGCGACCGGCCAGCACCACACCCGCACCACGAGCCTTCAGGCCCCCGGCGAAGCGGGCGATTATGGTGCCGCGCTGATTCTCGTCCGCGCGTTGACCGTCTCCGGTGATGACCACGGCGAGGTTGGCGGGGCGGGCCGCGTCGGCGGTGAGAAATCCGCCGCCGCGCAAAGTTTCGAGAGCGAGGGCGCGTTCGGCATCGGTCCCACGCGGATTGCCATTGGCCGGATCGGTGAGCAACAGCAGGCCGAGCAGGTCGCCGCCGAGGGTGCCCTGATCCACCGCGCCGGTATTCAGCTGTGCGCCCGCGGGCACGAGATTGGCGAGTGCGGTGCGCAGCCGGTCGCCCTCACTGGAGTCGGTGAACACGTTGGTGAGCGCGACCCGACCGGCGACCGAGGCGCCGGCGGTGGTGAGTGCCTTGGTGACCGAGTCGATATCGGAGAGATCCGCGTCCGGGGTGGTGAACACCAGCACGCTGCGATCGGACAGGCTGCCGCTGAGCAGTTTCGGGGCCGCACCCGCCATGAAGGCGTCAGCCGCCCGCAATTGCTCTTCCAGGCGCGCGTTGTCGGCACGCAGATCATCGACCTGCCCGCCGGATTCGCCGCGGCCGGACAGCAGCCCGTCCGGATGGGTGCTCGTACCCAACACCACGCCGAGTGCGAGGGCCAAGAACACGGCGGCGATCGACACGGCGTGGTAGCGAAGCGAAATCATGCGTCCCCTATGTACGTTGATCGAACAGGCCGCGTACCCAGAGCTCGAGCCGGTTCCAGCTGTCGAGACCCCAGTCGATGACCTCGGTGCCCATACGGGTGGCCAGCAGCGCGACGATCAGCGCCACCAGCGCGGCGAGCACCACCAGCGCGACCGCCCAGCCGGAACCACGCTGGCGGTACAGCACGGCAACGGCTTTCGCGTCCATGAGCTTGGTGCCGAGTTTCAGTCGAGTCAGGAAGGTCGCCGGATTGGAGTCGCGGCGGCCACGGTCGAAGAAGTCATCGAGGGAGGCGGCGGCACCGCAGGTGACAATGAGCGACGCACCGTGATGTCCGGCCAGCAGGAGCGCCAGATCGGCGGCCGCGCCGGTCGACGGGAAGGTGGTCGCGCCGATGCCGAGATCCTGGATGCGCTCCAAACCCTTCGCGTGGCCGTCGGTATCGGCGGGCAGGATCACCTCCGCCCCGCACTTGAGGGTATTGGCGGTGATCTCCTCCGGGTCGCCGACAATGAGGTCGGGGCGATATCCATTGCGGGTCAAGGTATCCGCGCCACGGCCGACGCCGACCAGGATGGGGGCGTACTCCTTGATGAACGGTTTGATGCGCTTGAGATCCTCGGCGTGGTCGGAACCGTCGGCGACCACCACGACATGGCGTTTGCGCATATCGAGACGGAGCTCCGGCACCCCGATTCCGTCTATCAGCAAACCGCTTTCGGTGCGGATGAACTCGATGGTGTTGCCCGCGAACGCTTCCAGATGATCAGCCAGACCGTACCGGGCCTCGATCATGCGCTCGGCGATCGACTGCTCGGTGAGTACGACACATTCGACGAGAACTTCGGGTTCCTTCTTGATCAGCTTGTCGCTGTAGACGATGCCATCGTCGATGCGGACCTTCGCGCCGTCCTTGATCTTGCTGAACACATCGGTACTGACCGTGTCCAGCAGCAGAATATTATTGGCCACCAGCACTTCCGGGCCCAGATTCGGGTACCGGCCGGAGATCGACGGCGAGGCATTGATCACCGCGGCGACACCGGCCTCGACCAGACGGTCGGCGGTGAGGCGGTCGAGATCCATCTCGTCGAGGACCACCACATCACCCGCGCCGACACGTTGGAGGAGACGCCGGGTATTGCGGTCGACCCGGGCGATCCCGGCGAGTCCGGGAAGCGTCTCGGTGGGCTTCGACAACAGCGCCAGCATCTTCATAACGATCGATGATTACCGCAAACCCTCAACCTGTGGTGGAGGCGCGCCGCGCACCATCAGACCCATTCGTCACAGTGATGGGAGGGCCAACTCTCGGAACTCTCAGGGGCTTCGCCCCCGAACCCCCAGGAACTCGGGCCGCGGGCCGCACCCCGAAACGGCTGATCTGGCCGGTGCGCACAGTGCCCGTAACCGGTGGTACCGATATGCTCCGGGTGTAGCTGTCCCGGACACTCAGGGGATTCGGTATGGCAGCTCGAATGAAGGAGATATTGCCGCTATGGCCAGTACCACCGTCGATACCGTCATCGCCGCACCGCGCGACACCGTCTACCGGCTGTTCTCGGACCGGGACGCGATGAGCGCCTATCTGCCGATTCAGATTTCGCTCATCAAGCCGGGTGCGGGTAGCCCCTCCGGCGTGGGCGCGCAGTACAAGCTCGGCGTCGGCCCCCTGGGCGTCACCGAGGAGACCACCGAACTGGTTCCCGGCGAACGCATGGTCTACAAGATCATCAAGGGTGCGCCGGTGAAGCGGCATGTCGGCACCATTACCTTCGCCGACGCCCCGGGCGGCACCCGGGTGGTCTACACCATGGAGTCCGAGCCCAGCCTTCCCGTTCCGGCCAAGGCCCTCGAAATGGGCCTGAAGGGCCTGATCTCGGCGTTCATCAGCGGGGCCAAGAAAGCGGTCAAGTAGCGGGATGTCCGAACGGCCGGTGATCGCGCCCGGCCGTTCGACCGTCACACCAAGCCAATGCCCGCACCCGACGCGAACGGGCCCGCGCACGGGATCGGGTTGGGGGGCACGGGCGGGGGCCGAAGGGTCCCGCTCATTCGGCCCTTTCGGAGCAGTGCCGCCGAGCTGCCCGGCAGGCACGGCAGAAGAGGACCATCGCCCTGGTCCGCATCGTCAGTCCGCCCCGCACCTCGTGAATCAGTCTGTCGCGCCGACCTTTTCGGAGTGAGCGGTGGTCAGCAGCTCCCAGGCGTGAGCACGTCCGGTTTCGGTATCGCCGAGACCGGCGAGCATGCGGGCCAATTCGGAGATCCGTTCGTCCTGGGTCAGCGCCCGCACACCGGAGTTGACGTCCTTGCCGTCGTCCATCTTGTCGACCACCAGGTGAGTGTCGGCGAAGGCGGCCACCTGGGGCAGGTGGGTGACGACAATGACCTGGTGGGTGCGCGCCAGGCGGGCCAGGCGGCGGCCGATCTCCACCGCCGCACGCCCACCGACACCGGCATCGACCTCGTCGAAAACCATGGTGGTGCCGTGTTCGGAACTGGCGAGAACGACCTCGAGGGCGAGCATGACCCGGGAGAGCTCACCACCGGAGGCGCTCTTGCTCAGGGGAAGCGGGTGCGCGCCGGAGTGAGCGGCGAGGCGGAACTCCACCTCGTCCACACCGGTAGATCCGGCGTGCAGTTCCTGGCCGTCGACCTTCAACGGTGCGGAATCCTGCGCGGAGGCGGGCAGCGGCCGCACCACCACATCGAGTTTGGCGCGGCCCATGGCCAGACCCGCGAGTTCGGCGCTCACCGCCGCCGCGAGCTTGCCCGCGGCCTTGGTGCGGGCGGCGGTGAGTTTGCGGGCCGATTCGCGCACCTTCGTCGCGGCGGCGTCCACCTCGGCCGACAGATTCGCCAGGGCTTCCTCGGACACATCGAGGGAGTCCAGGCGGGCCCGCGATTCCTCCGCCCACTTGATGACGCCATCGATATCGGGGGCGTACTTCCTGGTCAGCGTTTTGAGTTCGCCCTGCCGGGTGAGCATGGTGTCTAGTGCGCCCGGATCGGACGGCAGATCCGACAGATAGGAGCTCAGCTCGGTGGTCAGGTCCACCACCACCGAGATGGCATCGCCGAGCCGCGGGGCGAGCGCGGTCAGGATCGGATCGTCGGCCGCGTCGATACGGGCGCGGGCGGTGCCGAGCAGGTCGAGCGCTCCCCCGCCCTCGCCCGGGGTGTCGGGGGGTCCGGCCAGCGCGTCATGTGCCGTCGCGGCGGCCTCACGCAGGGAATCCAGATCCGAGAGCCGACGGATCTCGCTGATCAGGCGCTCATCCTCACCGGGTTCCGGTGCGATGGCGTCGATTTCGGTGAGCGAATACTTGAGCCGGTCGGCCTCTAGAGCGAGTTCCCTACTGCGCGCGGTGCGTTCGAGGAACTCATTGCGGGCGTCAAGCCATTTGCGCCGTTCCTTCTGATACTTGCGTAGCAGCGAATCGACGGTGTCGGAGGCGAATTGATCGAGGGCGTGCAGCTGCTGATCGGGTCGCTGCAATCGCAGCTGATCGTTCTGCCCATGCACGGTGAGCAGCGGCGTGGTGAAATCCGCCAGCACCGCGGCCGGTACCCCGCGCCCACCCAGATGCGCGCGCGAACGCCCATCGCTGCCGACCGTGCGCACGGCGATAATGCTGCCGTCGTCATCGCGTTCGGCCGCAGCGGATTCGAGCACCTCGTCCACTTCGGCACGCGCCCCGTCGTGCACGTCGTCGACGGTGAAGCGTCCCTCCACCACGGCCCGCGACGCACCCAGCCGCACCCGCCCGGCATCGGCGCGCGCGCCGCTGAGCAGGTGCAGGCTCGTCACCACCATGGTCTTACCCGCGCCCGTCTCACCGGTCAAACAGGTCAAACCCTCATGGAATTGCGCTGTGGCGGTGGAAATGACGCCCAGACCATCAATTCTGATCTCTGTCAGCACTCGTATTCTCCGTTCGGCGGTGTTCGACATCGCCTGCTCGGGGTCGCTCCGTGGTTACGCAGGCTTCCTCCTCCGCGCCCGTCCGTGCGGACGAACGGCCCCGCCAGCCTGTCACGGGCAATTGGAATTTGCGCACCATGCGGTCGGCGAACGGTGCGGAATCCAACCGCACCAACAGCACCGGTTCGGTCCCGCGTACCGCTTCGACCCGGCCGCCTCGCGGCAATGCGAGGGTGCGTCGGCCATCGAGGAAAACTATCGCATCATGGCCCGTCGCCACGGTTTCCACCGCGATCAGCGACTCCGGGCTGGTGACCAGGGGCCGCGCGAACAGGGCATGCGCATTACTCGGAATCACCAGCAGCGCTTCCAGTTCCGGCCACACCACCGGGCCACCCGCGGAGAACGCGTAGGCGGTGGAACCGGTGGGGGTGGCCACCAGGACCCCATCGCAGCCGAAGGCCGAGACCGGACGGCCGTCCACCTCCAGGACGACCTCCAATACCCCCATCCGCGCGGCATTCTCGATACTGGCCTCATTGAGCGCCCAACCGCGCTCGGTGACCGTATCGTCCACGCGCACGGTGACATCGATGGTCATCCGCCGCTCGACGGTATAGTCGCGCCGCACCACCTGCGCCAGGGCCTCGTCGAGGTGATCCGCCTCGGCCTCGGTGAGGAATCCGATGCGGCCCAGATTGATTCCCAGCACCGGCACGGCTGCCTCGCGGGCCAGTTCGGCGGCGCGTAGGAAGGTGCCGTCGCCACCGAGGGCCAGGACCATCTCGCAGCCCAGCGCGGAATCGGGACCGTGTTCGGTCACCCGCACCGGATATCCGTCGGGACGTCCGTCGTCATCGGTGTCGAATCGGGTGCTGTATGCCTCGTCCTCGAGTATTCGCAGTTCGATATCCGCGCTCTCGAAGATCTTCGCGACCCGATGCGCGGTTTCGGTGAGTTCGGCGCGCCCCGGATGCGCGACCAGCAGAATCTGCCGGGCCGCACTGCTTTCGGACCGCCCACTAGCCGCATTCACTGCGGACCCTCCTCCACCGCGCGCTCGATCAGCGCCGCCACCCTGGCTGTCTCGTCCGCATCGTATGCGTAGCCGGTGACATGCGCCGCGCTCCGAAGGCCGTCAGCGGCCGCGATGTCGGGCGAATCACTCGAATGCGACCCTCCGCCATCGGTTTCCCGAGCGGCCTGGGCATCGGGTTCGCCCTGTTTGCGGAGCCAGAGGAAATACTCGACATTGCCGGAGGGACCGGGCAGCGGGCTGGCGACGACGCCGAGGGTCCGCAGCCCCAGTTTCGCTGCCGCGGCGGCGACTTCGCGCACCACCTCGGCGCGCAGGGCCGGATCCCGCACCACGCCACCGCTTCCCACCCGGTCCTTACCGACCTCGAACTGCGGCTTGACCATTGGCAGCAGGTCCGCACCCGGGGCGCAGCACTGCGCCAGCGCGGGCAGTACCAGGGCGAGGGATATGAAGGAGAGGTCGGTGACGACCAATTCGACTGTGCCGCCGATGACTTCCGGTGTCAGCGCCCGCACATTGGTCCGGTCATGCACCTGAACCCGGTCATCGTTCTGCAGACGCCAAATCAGCTGGCCGTAACCGACATCGGCGGCCACCACCTCTTTCGCACCACGCGAGAGCAGCACATCGGTGAATCCGCCGGTGGACGCGCCCGCATCCAAACAGCGCTTACCGGAGACCGTGACACCCTGCGGCTCGAACGCTTCCAGGGCGCCCAAGAGTTTGTGTGCGCCACGCGAGGCCCACTGCACCTCGTCGGGTTCCGCCCGCACCAGGAGCGGGGTCGCCGCCTCCAGTGCCGTGGCCGGTTTCGTAGCGACAGTTCCATTGATCAGGACGCGGCCCGCGTTGATCAGCTCGACCGCGTGTTCCCGCGACCGCGCCATTCCGCGGCGAACCAGTTCCGCGTCCACCCGTGCGCGTCTGGCCACCTCAGATCTTGTCCACCGTTGCCAGGGCCTGCACCAGCACCTCGTGCGCCTGCTCGAGAATGCGGGCCCGCCGGGCGATATCGGTGCCCTCCCCCGAATCCTGTGCGCCTGCGGTCAATTCCGCCAGCAGCGCGTCGACCTCGGCACGGACCTGCTCGGGGTCGGCGAATTCCGGCTCATTCGCGCCCGGCAGATGCTGACCGGGCAGCGGCACCCCCGGACGGGGGCCGGGCGCGGGCGCATTCGGGCGAGGCGAGGGCATAGTCATCGTGGCGATAACGCTACCTGAACTCGGATTCGAACACACGTACCCGTGCTGTTCGAAAGAAGTTGACGGCTCGGTGAGGATGGAGGCTATGGAACACACCTTCGACGACCTGATCTCGGAAGCGTCCGCGGCCTCGGTGGACGGCTGGGATTTCTCCTGGCTGGACGGGCGCGCCACCGAGGAACGGCCCTCGTGGGGGTATCAGAAGCAGCAGGCGCGGCGGCTCGCCACCGCCCGCGCGGCCCTCGACATCCAGACCGGCGGCGGTGAAGTGCTCGCCAAGGCCGAGACGTATCCGCCGACCATGGTCGCCACCGAATCGTGGCCGCCCAATCTGAGCAAGGCCACGCGGTTGCTGCATCCACGCGGTGTCGTGGTGGTGGCCGATCCCGACGAACCGCCGCTGCCCTTCGCCGACGCGGCATTCGACCTCGTCACCAGCCGCCATCCGGCGACCATCTGGTGGGAGGAGATCGCCCGCGTACTCGAACCGGGCGGAATCTACTTCGCTCAACATGTCGGCCCAGCAAGCGTCTTCGAGTTGGTCGAATACTTCCTCGGGCCGCAACCGCAGGCGCGCAAGGGCCGCGATCCCGAACTCGAGGCCGCCGCCGCTCGGCAGGCGGGGCTGGAGATCGTCCAATCCCCGTGTGAGCGCCTGCGAATAGAGTTCCGCGATATCGGCGCGGTCGTCTACTTCCTGCGCAAGGTCATCTGGATGGTCCCGGGTTTCACCGTCGACCAATACCGTGACCGCCTGCACGACCTGCACAAGCAGATCAGCGAGGACGGCCCGTTCATCGCGTACTCCGCCCGGACACTGTTCGAGGCCCGCAAGCTCGAATAGCCCGATCGAGGTCGCGACACCACCTGCCCGGTCATCTTCGCGTCAGCCCGAATAGCCGGACTGGGCTCGCACCACCGCCTGCTCGTCATTCCGGCCCTCGTCATTCCGGCGGGTGCGCCCCACCGACGACAGGCGGGTGGCCCCACCGGCGACCATGGAGCCGTTGCCGGGGGCCAGGCCGCGTTCATTGGGGAGGGTGGCATCGGTATTGGCCGCGACCCACAGCGCACCGGCGCGCAGTGCATAGGCCGCTTCCGCCATCCGCCCACGCGGTGTGCGGATTGTGACCCTGCACGACCGCCGCCGGGACTACCCCGTTGAAACGGCGAATCGGCTGTAGACCAACACTGTTCACCTCGGCGACCAGATCGCCGGTGCCGAGTCGGGCCGCTGTACCCGCACCGATGACGGGCGCGTGTCCCCCCACCAATGACAGGCGGCTGTACCGACACCGACGACAGGCGCGTGTCCCCCACCGACGTCGGCCGCTGTACCGACACCGACAACAGGCACGTGTCCCCCACCGACGACGGGCGGCTGTGCCGACGCTCGACCGACACCGCGCTTCCAGGAACTCGGCGTCAGTCCTGGGCGGTCGGCGGGGCGGCCACGACCAGGGCCCGGCCCGGATATTGCCGTAGGAGGTCGGTGATGCGGTCCACCAGGCTGCCCTCGGACTCGGCGAGCGGTGCGGTGTCGACGACCGGATGGTTCAGGGCGTCAAGGGATTCCGCTATGTAGGTGGGCAGGCGGTGCGACGGTTGCTTGCGCAGATCGTCGAGGGTGCTCACGCCGGTGAGGACCATGAGCGATTCCAGGCCCACGGTGTGCGCGCCGTCGATATCGGTGTCGAGGCGATCACCCACCACGAGGGCGTCGCGGGTCGCGGCGACGACGAGGGCGTCCTCCATGAGGGGGGCGTAGGGCTTGCCCGCCACCACCGGTTCGCGGTCCGAGGCGGTGCGCAGGGCGGCGACCATGGAGCCGTTGCCGGGGGCCAGACCGCGTTCATTGGGGAGGGTGGCATCGGTATTGGCCGCGACCCACAGCGCACCGGCGCGCAGGGCATAGGCCGCTTCCGCCAGATCCGCCCACGCGGTGTGCGGATTGTGACCCTGCACGACCGCCGCCGGGGCTACCCCGTTGAAACGGCGAATCGGCTGTAGACCAACACTGTTCACCTCGGCGACCAGATCGTCGGTGCCGACGACGAGCACAGTGGACCCCGGCTCCAGCCGGGACGCGAGCAGGTGAGCGGCCGCCTGGGCGCTGGTCACCACCTCGTCCGCGGTCGCGGCGTAACCCAATTCGCGCAGATGCTCGGCCACGGCGGCGGCGGAGCGGCTGGCATTGTTGGTGACGTACACCAGCCGCTGCGCATCGGTCGGTGCGCCGGAAAGTGCTTCCGGCGCACCGGGAATCAGCTCATGACCGCGAAACAGCGTGCCGTCCAGGTCCAAGAGGAGCGCGCCGAAACGGTCGCGTAACCGCATCCGAAAATCCCTTACTGCTCGTCTGAATCCGATTCATCGGCGAAGGTCACGGCGCGGGTCGCGCCGCCTTCGGCTGGCGCCGAATTGCCCTCGGCCTCGGTCGAACTATCCTCGGCCTTCGCGGATTCGTCGGCAACGGCCGCCGCATCCTCGTGCGAATCATCGCTGCCGGAATCGTCGTTCGCGATCACGTCGCCGTCCGAGTCGCTCTCCGACGATTCGTCGGCGGACTCGTCTGCGTCGGCGTCATACGTTTCGGAAGCGGCAGCCGAGTCGTTCTCGTAGGTCTCGTCCACGGCGAACTCCGACGAATTCGGATCCGCCAGGAAAGCGGCGCGTTCCTCGGCATCGGTCTCGCCGTCGACATCGGCCGCGGCGGCATTCATGAACCAGGTCAGCGCGTCCTCGGGGCGTTCGGCCGCGAGCAGCGCCTCGGCGTAGGCGTAGTCGAGGCGAGCCGCGGCCGAACCGGTGCGCGCCGGATCCAGATCCGAGGTCTGCAGGGTGACCACGGCCTGGTCGAACTGGCCGAGATCCATACGCGCACCCGCGACCACAATGCGCAGTTCGGTGGCCTCATCGCCTTCGAGCTCCCGCGCCTCATCACTGCGCCCCAGTTCGATGGCCCGCTCCGGGCGCCCCAGACCGCGTTCGCAATCCGCCATCACCGCGAGCAGTCCGGCACCGCCGGACATCCGGCGCGCGGTACGCAGTTCCGACAGCGCCTCCGCCCACTCACCGGCATGGTAGGCCGCGACACCATTGGTTTCACGCACCACCGCGATACGACCGGCACGCTGCCGGGCCGCACGGGCATGTTCGAGAGCCAGCTCCGGGGCCTCGTCGAGCAGTCGCGCCACCATGACCAGGTGTCGCGCCACGGACTCGGCATTGCTCTTGTCCAGACTCAGCAGGTCACGACGCACGGCCGGTTCCAGATCGCTGGGCTGCACGTCCTCCGGCAGATCCGGCTCTACCGGACGAGGCGGCCGACGGTCGCTCGAGCGGTCGCCCGCGCCGTACGCACCCTCGCCACCACGTCGACGATCGGCATCGCCACGACCGAAGTCGCCACGGCTGGGCTCACGACGCTCATCCCCGCCACGCTTGAAGCCGCTGACACGAGCTTCATGCTCTTTACCGAAGGCGGCGTCACGCCCGATACGACGCTCGCCGCCGTCCTTACTTCCTCGGTCGAAACCACCGCGCTCATCGCCGCTGCCACGACTGGCGCCGCGGTCGTCATTGTCGCGACCGAAGGTACGGCGTTCATCGCCACCACGGCTGGGTCCACGACGCTCGTCATTGTCACGGCTGAAGCCGCGGCGCTCGCCGCCGCTCTCACGGGCAGGACCACGGCGCTCATCGCCACCGCCGGACTCACGACCCTTGAAGCCGCCGCCGAATTCCCGCTTCTCACCACCGGAACCACTGCGGCCGAAACCTTCTCGGTTCCCCTGGCTACGCCCGGAGCTCTCGCCACGTCCTGCACTGTCACGGTTGAAACCACTGCGGCTACCGCTGTCACGGCTCGAGTTATCGCGCGAGAAACCACCGCTGCGACCACCACTGCCGGAGCCACCACTGCGCTCACCCTCGCGACGGAATCCACCACGATCGCCCTCGCGACGCGGGGCACCGCCACGATCGTCTTCCCGCCGGAAACCACCCCGGTCACCCTCGCGACGGGGGGCACCACGGTCATCGTCACGACGCGGGCCACGGTCATCATTTCGACGGGGACCACGGTCATCATCACGGCGGAACCCGCCACGATCACCCTCGCGACGCGGTGCGCTACCGCGTTCACCCTCGCGACGGGCACCATCACGGTCGTCATTGCCGCGGAAACCGCCCCGATCGCCTTCGCGACGGGGGCCGCCACGCTCGTCATCACGACGGGGGCCACGCGCGTCACCGCCGCGGAAACCACCGCGGTCATCGTCACGTCGGGGGGCACCTCGTTCGCCTTCACGCCGGAAGCCGCCACCGTCGCCGCGGCCACCGCTATCGCGGCCGCCCGCACGGTTGAAACCACCGCCGCTGCCGCCGCCACGGTTGAAACCACCGTCACGGCTGCCGCCGCTGGATCCGGCCGGACGTCCGCCCGTATCGCGTCGATCGCCCGCCGCGCCGTCGCGTCCCGAACGGTTTGCACCGCCTTGTCCCGCTCCGCTGCTACGGCGGAACGGTTTGCGACCGTCGTTCTGCTCCGACACGGTGATCCCTCTCTAGTTTGGTTGCCTGCCGTACCCGGCCGCGGCGCTGCGCGTGAGGGCCGACGGAGTGACCCGTCGACATAAATTCAATCACGCATCGGTTGAGCGTCCTCGCGGGACCGGGTGTTGAAACGCAAAAAGGGGACCCAGTGATGGGTCCCCTTTCG
>NZ_BDCE01000078.1 GCF_001613345.1 Nocardia uniformis NBRC 13702
GATCCCGACTCGGCCGCCGGGGCGGGCGACGCACCTGCCGCGGGTCTCGACGGTTCGGCCTCATCGGGTAGCGGCCGCTCGGCCGGGGGCCGCTCAGCCACCGTGCGCCGGGGCCGCGGTGTCGCCGGAGGGTTCGTAGTTCTCCTTGCCGCCGACGAAGTCACGCACCTGCGCGGTGACGGTGGTGCTGGAGCCGTCGGCGAAGGTGAGCGTGATCGGGGTTTCCGCGCCGGTGCGCAGCGGTTCCTTCAGATCGATGAACATCAGGTGCTCGCCACCGGGCTTCAAGACGGCCGACCCGTGCGCCGGAATGGTGAGCCCACCTTCCTTCTCGCGCATGGTCTTATCGCCCGCCGCGTCGGCGACGACCTCGTGGATCTCCACCGTTGTCGAGACCGGGCTGGTCGCGGCGACCAGGGTGACCGGCTGATCACCGGAATTGTTCAGCACACCGAATGCCGCGGACATCCCGGTGTCGGCGGCCTTGATCCATTGATCGCTCATGGCGACCTGAGCGGCGGACTCGACCGGGGTGTCGGAAGCATCCGACGAACAGGCGACCGGCAGTAGCGCGAGTGCCGAGATCGCCGCGACCGCGCCGAGGCGACGGGCCGCGCCGGTGACGCGGATACGGTGGGTGAGGGGGAATGGGGACATGACGGAATCTCCGAACGTCGAAGGAAGAGTGCGGGTATTCGCTCCGGCGAGAATCACGACAGCCACGCCGCCTGCGATGCCCGGCAGCGTATTCGCGGCAACCAGCAACGACCGTTGTTCGATCGACCGTGTCGCGGCGCGGCAGTCGATGCACACCCGCGGCCGACGCCGTCGGACCACCTCGACGGTGGACGCGTGCTCGGCGTGTGGCCCAGCATCATTCGGATGTGCTCACGTGTGCCGTCGCGGCGGGCCGACCCGAGGATTCGAGTCGTGGCGGTGCTACGCGGGAGCGAGAAGAGAAGGATTCTGTGGGCACGGTGGCCCGCGAAGCCCACTCCCGGAACTCACCAGCAACCGCAGTGCTACTGCCCGCTGATGTACCGGAACAGGGGTGGGCCGGTGCGGCGGCAGGGGTTCGAGCCCCAGCACGACCAGGAACCGCCGCACACTCGTGACGGCTCGGCGCACGCCGATCTCCGCCGCGCGAATCAGTACCGCGCCGACCGGGACCGCCACCAGGTGCGCCGCCAGCATGGCGGTACCCACCCCGTGCTGATGGTGCTGCGGACCCATCGACAGCGCCTCGTGCCCGATGCTCTGTCCGACGGCGAGCATCGCCATGGTCGACAGCAGTCCGCCGCGCGGCCGCACCGTCGCGACCACCACGCCGATCAGCGCACAGGTCGCGAGCAACAGCGCCAACGCCGCCCCGGTGGGAGCAACGGCTCCACCCCCGAGCCCATGCGCGGCCACCGCGACCGCCCCCGATGCCGTCCCGACAGCGACGCCTCGCAGGCGCGCAGCTGGATCGGTCGGTGATCGCACCCGACCATGGTACCTACGCCGTGTAGTAGACGGGGCCGCCCAGGTCGCCGAATCGATATCGATCGCACGATGACGTCTCGCGCCCGCCGTGCCGTCCTCGGTCGATCACGGCTGCGGCAGTTGGCCGAGTCTGTGCGATGGTGGATCGCGAACGCTCGCGCGGGGTGAACCCCAGGGCCTCGTACGGACCTCGACGGCGTGTCGCCGTCCCGTGTTCGGCCGCAGGGGGAGAGATGGGGGTTCGCGGCGGAATCAGCGGCGGTGTTCTCCTCCGCCTTGCGCAGCGGCCCGGGCTCCGTCGGCGGGAGCTCGGCTTCACCGCGGGTGGCGAGCGCATAGCGAATGTCTTTGCCCTCCGGAGACTCGCAGGGAGCGCACGGATCAGGAGTGCGGAGCTGCCGCGGCTACGGACCTTCGAGGCCTACTCCTCGGCCTCGAAAGCCGGAAGCGGAAGTTCGAGGACATAAGTGATTGGAGATGCGGGTGATCGCGTCCACGTTATCGGTGGCGGCGGTCCTGATGACAATGTCCTCGGCAGCGCTCCGGTCGGCCGTCGTGGTCTGTCAGCAGTGCGGGGAGTCGCCCGAGTGCTGGCGCTCGCCGCCGTGGCTCGGTGATGGTTGGCGACCCGTGACAACCGGCAGCAGTGTCGGACGCTTGGCCGTGATCCCCGCGCCCGAGGACATACCGCGCAGGCGGCGCACCGCCCATGGCGCGAAATGGCTTGTGGTCCAGTTCAATTCGGCGCGGAAAATGTCCTCGATGGTGCGGTTGTCGACGGGAAGGGGGTCGCGCCAGGTGGCATCGGCCCCGGGGACGGCGAGAGTGTCCGCGACGGCGCGCGCCACCAGGTCGTGGCCGAGCGGACTGAGATGCAGGCGATCGTCGGCCCAGACACGGCGATGGGTGGTGGCGGCGACGGGTTCGAAATCGACCAGGGTGACGCCCAGGCGCGCGGCGAGGGCGCGCATCCGGGCATTCATGGCGCGGATACGGCCCGACAGCGGACGGGCGATGGGGGTGATCGCCCCGATATCGGGATAGGTGAACGTGACCACGTGCGCGCCGGTGGCAGACAGCGAGGTCAGCATGGCCTCGATATCGTCGACGGTGGCCGCCATATCGAAGGTGGGGTGCACCAGGTCGTTCATCCCCGCCATCACGGTCACCAGATCGGGGCGCAACGCGACGGCGGGCGCGAGTTGTTCGGCGCGGATGCGGGCGGTGCGGCGACCGCGAATGGCGAGGTTGGCGTAGCGCACCCGCTCCGGGGCCGCGGCGGCGAGAAGTTCGGCGAGGCGGTCCGCCCATCCGCGATGGCCGCCGCTGCCGTCCGGATCGCCGATACCTTCGGTTTGGCTGTCACCGAGCGCGACATAGCGGGTGAAGGGTTGTGCCACGCGGAGATTCGAATCCATCGTTTGTCCTTCGGCCGGGGATGCGCCGACAGGATACGGCCGCCGGGCGAACAGCGGGTGGCGCGTCTCCACAAGATCTTCACAATCGCCGCGAACCATCTCCACGGCGACTGCATAGGGTCACCTGCATGGAACAGCAGCAGCGGGGCGGACGGCGCATCCTCGTCGTGGAGGACGAGCCGACGATCGCCGAATCCATCGCCGTGCGGTTACGCGCCGAAGGATTCACTGTCGACCTCGCCCACGACGGCCCCGCCGCGGTGACGGCCGCCGAAACCACCGAACCGGATCTGATCGTCCTCGACGTCATGCTCCCCGGCTTCGACGGCCTCGAGGTGTGCCGCCGCGTCCAAGCCCGGCGTCCGGTCCCGGTGCTCATGCTCACCGCCCGCACCGATGAGACCGATATGTTGATCGGCCTCGGTGTGGGCGCGGACGACTATCTGACGAAACCGTTCTCCATGCGGGTCCTCTGCGCCCGCGTCCACGTCCTGCTGCGGCGCGTGGAGCGCACCGCCGACCACGGCGCGACCATCCTCGTCGGGGATCTGCGCATCGATATCGATCAGCGGCGAGTCTGGCGCGCCGACGCCGAAACCCAGCTCACCCCCCTCGAATTCGAACTCCTCGTACACCTGGCCCGCCGCCCCCGCGCCGTCCTGCCCCGCGAACGCCTGCTCAGCGAGGTCTGGGGGTGGGCCGACGCCTCGGGTACCCGCGCCGTCGACAGTCACATCAAGGCGTTGCGCCGCAAACTCGGCGCAGACCTCATTCGCACCGTGCACGGCGTCGGCTACGCATTGGAGGCGCGATGAGTTACCTGGGCGGAAGCTGTGCCGCGGGATGGGGCGTCGACCCGACGCGCCTTCGGATGACGCGCCGCGTGGTCGTGCGGTACCGGGGGGAACTGCCCGATCAGGTCCAAGCGCCGGCCGAGCGGGTCGACGACACCTCCGCCTCGCCACCGGACGATCATTTGGTCGATGTGCCGGACGGCAGGTGCGGGTCGCATCCGGACCGTGATGCGGTCGAGGTGCCGGACGGCATCTCCGAATCGCATCCGGACCGTCATGTGGTCGAGGTGCCGGACAGTCCGTCCGGGTCGGGACTGGACGGTCATGTGGTCGAGGTGCCGGACAGTCCGTCCGGGTCGGGACTGGACGGTCATGTGGTCGAGGTGCCGGACAGTGCGTGCGGGGCGGAACCGGACTGTCATGCGGTCGAGTCGCCCGACGGTATCTGCGGCTCGGAGTGGGACGGTTCTGCGGTCGAGCCGTCGTCAGCGGCTCACGCGCAGCGACCCGACCACCACCGCTCCGGTATCGCGACGGTATGCGCGCGGCCGCGCCGGGGACGGCGGTTGTAATGAGCGTCTGGCCCGAACTGCGTTCCGCCGCCGACCGACTGGCCGACCGGCTACCACGCCCCCTCGACCGGATGCGGTCGATCAAACTGAAGCTCGCCATTGTCATGGTCGGATCCGGCGCGGTGGCATTCGGCTTCTTCGCCACCCGCATCGGCTGGCTACCGCCACGCACCACGGTCACCGCCACCCTGATCGCGCTGGCGCTGTCGCAGATATTGGCGCACGGAATGACACGACCGCTGCGGGAAATGACCACCGCCGCCAAACGGATGGCCCAGGGCGACTATTCACGGCGGGTCCGCGCCACCTCCCGCGACGAGGTGGGACAGCTGGCGGAGGCATTCAATCAGATGGCCGCCGATCTGGCCGCCGCCGACCAGCAGCGCCGCGAATTCATCGCCAATGTCTCCCATGAACTGCGCACCCCGATCACCGCCCTGGGCGCGGTCCTGGAGAACCTCGTCGACGGTGTCGCCCAACCCGATCCGGCGACCCTGCGCACCGCACTCGCCCAAACCGAGCGATTGAGCCTGCTCGTCTCCGAACTGCTCGCCCTCTCCAGTATCGAAGCGGGCGCGGTGCGTCTGGACATCGAGACGGTCACGCTCGCCCCACTGTTGAAAGATGTGGTGGCCGAAGCCGAAGCGGTGGCCGCCGCCCTGGACCGCGACGTCGAATTCAGCATCGCCGCCCCACCCGACCTCACCGTTCCCGCCGACCGCGCCCGCCTGCATCAGGTGCTGATCAACCTGTGCGACAACGCGATTCGCCACGGCCCCGTCGGCGGCACCGTCCATCTCGCGGCCTTCTCCGGTCGCGACCACATCACCATCGAGGTCCACGACGACGGCCCCGGCATCCCACTCGCCGAACGCTCCCGCATTTTCGAACGCTTCACCCGGGGCGGCACCACCACCGGCGGCGGGACAGGGCTCGGCCTGGCCATCGCCCGCTGGATCGTCGACCTGCACGGCGGCACCATTGCCGTCGCCGACCCCGGCTCCCGCATCCGCGTCACCCTCCCCGCCAGCGCGCCCCGCCTCCCCGACTCCTGACAGCGCTACCTGCCCGCGATGCACGACTCCCGGGCGGCGGTGCCTCGAATCGCAGCCTGATCAATTGGCGGCGCTGGTTCCGGCCCACCGTCCCGCCACCGAATTCTCCCACCCCACAACCACATCCCCACCCCATATCACCGCTGCACACCGCCTACCCACCGGATATCTCCAGCGCGGGCCCGATCCGGCTCCGCTTCGCACACCCACCCAGCCTCTGATATCTCCGCTTCGCAAACTCTGAATACCCCAGCCCTCACACCCGGAGCGCCTCGCTCGGAATCCGGCCCTCGGATCGCCCGTCAGCATCGCTCCCGGGCCGATGCCACATACCCCTCGGAGGGATACCCATGCCCAGAACTCAGCCGTCAGGCGATTCACCAACTCAGCCGTCAGGCGATTCACCGGGAACTCCGCTGCCCGTCGAGCTGCCCACGACGCAGCCATCGGTCGACTCGCCCGACGGTCAGCGGCCCGGCAACCCACCCGACACCCCAGCACCGGTGGTCCCACCCGAGAGCTCGTCGACGCACCCGCCGGTCGCCCGGCCGCCCGCCAGCTCCCGGCCATCACCGTCGGTGTCCGGCGTTCCAGGCGTGGGCACTCCACCCGCTGAACGTGCCCCATCCTCGCAGTATCCGATCCGCCCCACTCCGGTCCGCCTACTGCCCGAATCCGCCCGTGTGGCCTTCCCCCGGGGTGCTATCCCCGCCACCGCTCTCACCGGCATCGCGGCGGCGGCTCTCATACCCGTCGACCGCCCGGGCATCGGCTGGCTCCTGACCGGCTCCATCACCGCCGCCGCCATTTACGCCGTGGACCGCACCGCCCGTCGCAACCCGCCCGCATCCTCCGACGCTCAATCTGCGGTCGACCCGCACACACCGCGCACCGAAAGC
This sequence comes from Nocardia uniformis NBRC 13702, assembly GCF_001613345.1. Lineage (GTDB taxonomy): Bacteria > Actinomycetota > Actinomycetes > Mycobacteriales > Mycobacteriaceae > Nocardia > Nocardia uniformis. The sequence continues at coordinate 6,224 of NZ_BDCE01000078.1, forward strand.
ACCGTAAGCGCTGAAGAGGCAAGCGCGGGAACGGAACTCGCGAAACAGCGCGTGGGCGGCGGCACCAAGAACATCGACGCGAGTACTCCCGCTCGGCCCACAGCCGCCCCCGCCGCAACGGCCGGTTCGTCCGATCTCACTGAGCCAGCCCCCGCCCTCGCAACCGAAACACCCGGTGCGTCAACCGAACAGCAGCCCGTGGTGAACCCGGCCGCGCCGGACGCCGCCGCTGGACCGGCTCGGCCATCCGAGACCGCGCACACGGCGGGGGAGTCGCCCAGCACTCCGGAACAGGCTCTCGTGGAAGGCGCGACCGCCCGCGCGGAAGCAGCGACCAGCGTGGACACCGCACCCACCGGCGGCCCTGATCTACTCGTGGGTTCCGGTGACGTTTCCACACGACCTCACCGCGCGACTACCCAGCCCATCGATGGGCCCGGGACGAAGAATGTCGCCGCGACCGCTACTGGCATTCCGATCGCAGCAGTCGACGGTCCTGCCACCGACGGTCCTGCCGCTGGTGGTCCTGCCACTGAGAATCCCGCCACTGAAGATCCCACTGGACCCGACCCCACTGGAGCAGGAGCGGCTGCGGAAGGGTCCGGCCTCCCCGCCGGCGATCCCGGCTACCCATCGCAGCGGTCAGCGGGTACGCCCGACCCGGCGACACCCAGCGCCGCGGGGGCTCGTCCTGGTGCGTCCGAGTCGGATCGGTCGGAGACCACGCGCACCGACTCGCGGCAGGTGAATTCTGCTGCCGCGGTCGCCCCCGGCACCCGGGGTACCGCTGCGCCAGCGAGTGCTGGTGCAGCCGCATCACTGTCGGCCGCAGCCGCGTTGCCGCCGAGCGATGCGAGCAACTGGGGTCGCGTCTGGTGGTCGGCGCTGGCGTTGGCGCTGCTCGCCGTCGGTACGTTCCGTGCGGCGGAGTGGTTGTTCGTGCTCTGCGCGCTGGCGGCGGCGGTGGTCGGATCGCTGGCGATTGTGCGGCGGTCGATACACGGGGTGCTGTTCGACATGGTGGCGGTGCCGTTGGCGGCGCTGATTCCGGCGGTGCCGTGGCTCTATCGCGGGGTGGAGCGGGTGCGGCGGGCACGGATGCCGTCGAATCAGCGGGTGTGGTGGTCGCTACTGGTGACCGTGCTGCTGCTCTTGGTGCTCGTGCCATTGCTGGCGGGGGCGGACGCGGTATTCGCGCGATTGGTGGACGGGGTGATTCCGGCGCTGGATATGGAGGCGCTGCTGCCCCGGGCGATCGTCTTCGCGATCGCGGCGTCGGGAATCGCGGGGGCGCTGTTTCTGCTGGCCGCGCCGCCCCCAGCGGCACCGGACGCGAATCATGGTGCGGGAAAGCCCGTTCCGCGACGACTGTCGCGGGTGGAGTGGGGACTGCCCGTCGGGGCCGTGACCGTGCTGTTCGCGGTATTCGTGGCCACCCAGCTGGCGGTGCTGTTCGGCGGCCACGGGTATGTGCAACGCACAGCCGAACTCACCTACGCCGAATACGCGCGCAGCGGATTCTGGCAGCTGTCGATCGTCAGCATGCTCACCCTGGCCGTGATCATGGTGGTACAGCGCTGGGCCGCACAGCGATCCCAGCCCGACCGCGTCTGGCTGCGGGCGGCCCTGACCGCGGTGAGCGTGCTGACCCTGGTCATCGTGGCCTCGGCGCTGAGCCGCATGTGGACCTACCAGCAGGCCTACGGATTCACCACGCTGCGGCTCCTGGTGGTCGTGTTCGAACTCTGGATCGGCGCCCTCTACCTGCTGGTATTGGCCAGCCTGATCAGATTGCGCCAGCACTGGCTGCCCCGCGCGGCTATCGGCGCGGCCGCCGCCACCCTGCTCACCTTGTCGCTCCTGAATCCGGAACGCCTTGTCGCCGAACGCAATATCGACCGCTGGGAGGCCGGTAAACGCCTCGACACCAGCTACCTCAGCGAACTGTCCGCCGATGTCGTCCCCGCAGCCGACCGCCTCCCCGAACCCCTGCGCGCGGCGGTGGTGAACCCGATCCGGGCGCGCCTGGACGAGGACCCGTGGCAGGGCTGGAATCTGTCACGCTCCTCGGCCCGCCGCTGATCGTGCCGCTGGATAACAGGCCCGCCAGCGAGACACCGGCCGGTGTCACGAGCCGCAATGGAATCGGAACTGCCCTGACCGGGAATGGCGGCGCTGTTCAGGAGTAGCGCCGCCCACCCGCCCGATCCGTAGAAGCCCCGACAACGGCCAGCTGCCGTCGTCGGGGCACACAGCCCGACGCGCGTCCACGCGTTCGCCGCCTGCCGCAGCCGACGGCGGCCCTCAACCGCGCAACCGCTCCAACAACCCGCCAGCCATATCGACCATCCCCTCCACCGAATCGGCGACCGACATGAGATCGATGAAGAAATCATCGAATCCGGTTGCGGCCGCGACCTCCTCGACGGTCCGCGCGATGCGCTCCGGATCGGTTCCGGCCGCCACATTCACCCGCACAATCGTGTCGATGCCCCCGGGGTCGCGTCCGGCCGCCTCCGCCGCCCGATCGATCACGTCCCGCGACTTCAGCAACCGCTTTCCCCAACCCGGCGGCTCGGGTGCCGGCAGCACCGGCAACCAGCCATCCGCGCGCCGCCCGACCCGCGCCAACCCGGCCGCACCGAACGCCCCCAGATGAATCCGCGGCCGCCGCACCGGCTTCACTTCGCTGTAATGCGACGGCACCGTGACGAACCGCCCCTGATAGCTCGCCGGATTCTCGGTCCAGATGGCATCCAACGCGTCGAGGGTCTCATCCAGTCGTGCCCCGCGATGGGTGAACGGCACCCCCGCCGCCGCGTACTCCTCCGGCGACCACCCGATCCCGAACCCGGGCACCAGTCGCCCACCACTGGCCACATCCAGGGTGGTCAGCGACCGCGCCAGCAGCGTCGGCCGGTACAGCGGCGCGATCAGCACATTCGTGCCCAACCGCACCCGCTCGGTGACCGCCGCCGCGAGCCCCAACACCAGGAACGGATCCAACACCGCATGGAACTCGCGCGGAATGGTGTCCGTACCCGCGTACCCGACCGTCGGATGCGTCGCCGCGATCAACCGCTCACCCACCCACAGACTGTCCGCCCCCGCCCGCTCGACCTCCGCCGCGAACCGCGGCACCCGCGCCGCCTGCCGCGCGTGCGAACCGTACTGGGGGAGCGCGAAGCCGATCTTCATGCCCTCCGTGATAGCAGAATCCCCACCCGATTCCGCGATATCCCATCAACACGGCGCCGAACGTTCACCCGGCCGACCCTCGAAGCACTCGCTCGAGACCCCGATGCCCCCGAGAGCCGATGGTCGTTGACATGCGCACCCGGTGCGGGCTCAGCGCACCGGCGGCACCGTGATCAACCGATCCAGGACCAGCGCCGCACTGGCCGCCATCCCCGCCGCCGTGGGATGACACGGGCTCCCCGGATAGCGACGGCCAGGAATCGGCAGGTAGTAGTCGATAGTCCACGCGTCCGGCGTACCGGGAGCATGCTCCAGACTCGGGGTCCGCACATCGATCAAGCCGGCCCCGGTCCGTTCCGCGGCCGCCGCGGTATGCGCCGCGAGCCCCTCCGCGAGCGTCCGATAATTGCGATCCACCGCGCTGTCACGATCGGAGCCGGGCCCGAGCACCGACAGATAGTTCACCACCATGACCCGCGCCCACGGCGCCCGCGCCTGCACCGCCTCCAACACCTCGACCATCCGGCCCTCGACACCGCCGAGCTGCCGCAACGCTGCCTCGGCATTCGCCGCCCGCGCCACGACGGGCAGCAAACGCAGCGGCGCGGGCACCCGCCGCGCCAAAAGATACGGCGTGAGCGAGACGTCATTGCCGCCGATCGTCACCGTCACCAGATCCGCATCCGGCGCCACCGCCGTCAACTGCGGCGGCAACCCGAACAGCGACTCCCGCAGCACATGCGCACAGGTGGCCCCACTACACGTCGCATCGGTCAACTCCAACCCCGCCGCCGCGGCCACCAGATGCGGATAATTCCCCCGCGACCGCCCCGCCCGCCGCGGCGACCCGGGCACACGCGGCACGATCCCCGGCCCGGCCGCGAACGAACTCCCCAGCGCCACATACTTCTTCCCACGCCAAGCCCCGGTCCTGCGGGCAGCCTCTTCGAACATCGCTCACCTCATCTCACGGCTGGGCACCTCCGGCAAACCCACACCCAACCAACCCGCACTCTGACGGCCGCACCCGTTCCGCGCAAGTGCGAACCCACGACAGCGACCATCGACCCGGTCGGGTTCGGCCACACCCGAAAACACCTTCGCACAGCACCACGACAATGCCGCCGCCCGCGCCCAGCACGGAATCGGCTGCTGCGCAGGCGGTTCTGCGAAAGCCCGGCACATCGCGCAGGATGGACGCCGTGGGTGATCACAAACAGCGCATGCTGCGCGGCGAGCTCTACCGTGACAACGATCCCGATCTCGTCGCCGAACGCCGCCACTGCCAGCAACTCCTGGACAAATTCAATGCCACCGCCGCGGGCGAGGACCAGCAACGCCGCGCACTGCTCGCCGACCTACTCGGCGAAATCGGCCCCGGCTCCTGGATCATGCCGCGCCTGCAATGCGACTACGGCTCACTCATCCGCATCGGCGCGAACAGCTTCCTGAACTACGACGCCATCATCCTGGACTGCGCCCCCGTCACCATCGGCGACGACGTCTCCATCGGCCCCCGCGCCCAACTCCTCACCGCCCTGCACCCCATGGAAGACCACGAACTGCGCCGCCAACGCTGGGAAACCGCCGCCCCCATCACCATCGGCGACAATGTCTGGCTCGGCGGCGGCGTCATCGTCTGCCCGGGTGTCACCATCGGCGCGAATACCGTGATCGGCGCGGGCAGCGTCGTCACCCGCGACGTGCCCGAACGAGTGTTCGCCGCGGGCAACCCATGCCGCGCTATCAGGGAGCTGTGAGCGCCAGCCGTGACGCGTAGGGGGTCCCCGCCCAGGCGGCACCCGACCGACTCATTCCGCGAGCCCGGTCAACTCCTCACACGCCCGCCGCAACCGCCGCGCCGCCGCATCATCGCGCGCGGCGCGCCCCGGCGTCTTCACCCGATCGCGCTGGAAATAACCCCCCGACACCGCCCCCACCTCCGGATCGGTGGCCAGGAAGGTCAACCGCCGCCCACCCTCCTCCGGCGAAATCATGAACACCCGCTTCACGAGCGACAGCGCCGGACGCACCAGCCACGGCGCGGAATCCCAGATATTCGTCGCCACCGCTCCCGGATGGAACGCATTGGCGGTCACCCCGGTCCCCTCCAACCGCCGACCCAAATCCCGGACATAGAGGATATTCGCCAACTTCGAGGCACTGTAGGCCCGCTGCGGCGAATACCCCCGCCGCAGCGACAAATCATCGAAATCCAGGTGCGCGCCGAAATGCATGACCGACGAGGTGAACAGAATGCGCGCGGGGGACGAATGCAGCAGCAGATCCAGCAACAGCTCCGTGAGCAGGAAACCACCGAGATGATTCACCGCGAACGTCGCCTCGATACCGTCCTCGGTCTCGGTGCGCGTCATATGGAAACCGCCCGCGTTATTGGCCAACACGTCGATACGCGAATAGTTGGCCTGCACGGTCTTCGCCAGCTGCCGCACCTGATCCAGCGAACCCATATCGCATTCGAGGGCGTCCACGGCGCCCGCACCGGCCGCACGCACCGCAGCAGCCGTCGTAGCGAGCCTATCCGGACTGCGGCCCACCAACACCAGATGATGCCCCTGCTCACCGAGCTGTAGCGCCGCCGCCCGGCCGACCCCCGAAGTGGCCCCCGTGATCAGAATCATTCTCATACCCGTTCGCCCTTCCGTAACGCCGTCCCTGTCGTCCTACCCAGACAGTGTTCCCGTAACCAACCGGTCCATTGCTCGAATCGCCCTGTACCGCAATACCGGTCGCCGTACCGTAAGACCATGGAGCCAGTCCTCGTCACGGGTGCCGCAGGCGGACGGCAAGGATCCACCGGCCGGCACCTCACCGCGCAACTACTCGGCCGCGGCATCCCCGTCCGCGCCCTCGTCCACACCGACGACGAACGCGCCACCGTCCTGCGCGCCCTCGGCGCCCAGGTCATCGTCGGCGACCTCCGCGACCTCGACGCCACCCGAGCCGCCCTCGACGGCATCCACCGCGCCTACTTCACCTACCCGGTCATCGACGGATTCCTCGACGCCACCGGCACCTTCGCGGTAGCCGCCCACGAAGCCGGAGTCGAACGCGTCGTCGCCGTCTCCCAACTCGCCGCCGGCCCCCAGGCCCTCACCCCACGCATGCGCCAACACTGGGCCGCCGAACAAATCCTCGACTGGGCCGATATCGGCGCCATCCACCTCCGCGCCGCCGTCTTCCACGAAAACCTCGCCCGCATCGCCGACACCGGCGACGGCGACCGCCTCACCCTCCCCATGGGACCCGAACACACCGAACTCCCACTCGTCGCCGCCGCCGACGTCGCCCGCGTCGCCGCCGGACTCCTCGCCGACCCCCACATCGCCACCGAATCCGTCATCCTGCTCACCGGCGACGTCCAACCCATCGGCGCCGCCGCCCGCGCCCTCGGCCGCACCTACCACGACGCCGACCCCACCACCTGGCACCGCTGGGCCCTCGACTTCTACCGCAGTCCGCACGCCGCCGACCACCTCACCAAACTCTGGGAGATCTTCCGCCTCCTCGGCGAGGGCAAAGGCCTCTACCAGATCACCGACAGCATCGAGAAGTACGGCGGCCACCCACCAACCACGCTCGCCGACTACGCCGCGCACCGCACCCGTGCGCACTGAAGGCAGGGGAGTGGTCGGCGCAACCGCCGCGGCTCCGAATCGCGGCGAGCGACGGTGCGACAGAATTCGCCGCCGCACCCTGCTCGGTGACCATTGAGGCCGATCACGAACGAGCTCGTCAACCATTACCTGCCGCGTAATGGCCGCGATGCGCACCCATTCGTACGATCAGGGAATGGCAACGCAGACCGCGGGCGATCTCCTCCGGCATTGGCGCACCACCCGCCGCCTCAGTCAACTGGAACTCGCCGGACGCGCCGAAACCTCCACGCGCCACCTCAGTTTCATCGAAACCGGCCGCGCCACCCCCAGCCGAGCCATGATCGTGCACCTCGCCGACGAACTCGACATCCCCCTGCGCGAACGCAACCGCATGCTCCTGGCCGCCGGCTACGCCCCCGTCTACACCGAACCGGACCTCGAAACACCCGCCATGGCGCCCATCCGCACCGCCATCCGCCAAATCCTCACCGGCCACGAACCCCACCCGGCCCTCGCCGTCGACGCCTCCTGGAACATGGTCGACGCCAATGCCGGCATCGGCCTCTTCCTTGAAGGGGTCGACCCCGGCCTACTCACCGGTCCGGTGAACGCGCTCCGACTGAGCCTGCACCCCCGGGGCCTCGCACCCCGTATTACGAACCTGCCCGAATGGCGCGGCCACATCCTCGAACGCCTACAACGCCAAATCGATGTCAGCGGCTCACCCGAACTCACCGACCTGCGCGACGAACTCCGCGCCTACCCCGGCGGCGAAGAACCCCCCGGCCTGCCGGAACCCGACCAGGCCGTCGTCCCGCTCCGCCTCCACCTCGATGGCCACGACCTCACCTTCATCAGCATTACCACCGTCTTCGGCACCCCCATGAACGTCACCGTCGCCGAACTCGCCATCGAGGCCTTCTTCCCGGCCGATGCCGCCACCGCCACCCTGCTCCGCGAACGAATCGCCGTCTCCGGCAACTGAACCCGGATGAACTAAGCCCCGGTCACGGGGGAGGGCGGATCGATCCGACGTGGCGGGTCCGGGGAAGAGCGGCCGCAAACCGCGGCGAGGCAACAGGATTCGCCAACGCTTCAACTTTGTGACCGCCTGACCCGGGGCCCGGTGCGCAGCGGAGACAGTATCGACAGTCAGACATACCAACATGGAAATATGCGCATCTACGCATGTGCCCCCCTGAGTGTCGTAGGAAACGGCCCGGAAAAACGCCGGGCCCAAAGAAGCCACGACGGGAGAGGCGTGGCGGTCAGTCGGTGAGTTGTGTTGGGTTAGGGCGAATCGCAGTGGGGGAGGGGAGGGGTTCCGGCTGGTCAGCGCGTTCATGGGATAGCGTCGGGGACATGGAACTTCAGCGAATCCATCACGTGGCGATCATCGCCTCGGATTACGAGAAGTCGAAGGCGTTCTATACCGAGACGCTCGGTTTGGTGGTGCTGGCGGAGCATTATCGCGCCGAAAGACGCTCGTACAAGCTGGATTTGGCATTGCCCGATGGTGGTCGGCTGGAGTTGTTCTCCTTTCCGGAACCGCCGCCGCGGCCTTCGCGGCCGGAGGCGGCGGGCCTGCGGCATTTGGCCTTCTTAGTGCCGGACGTGGTTGCGGCACTGGCGGAGTTGGGGGAGCGGGGAGTGGCCGTGGAGGAGCTGCGCGTCGACGAGTACACAGGGAAGCGGTTCGCCTTTTTCGCTGACCCGGATGGCTTGCCATTGGAACTGTATGAGGAGTGAATCGCTGTCGCGATCGCACTGGTCAGGCACGGTTATCCGAGAATCATAAAATGGAAATATGCGCATCTGAACATGTAAAACCCATTGCTGTCTTCCTGCCGCGATCTTCCGGGTTAGCGCACGTCTGCAATCCCTCACCACTCGGCCCGGAGGAAAGGGGAGTCTTGCCTCCCATAGGATGACTGTCATGACCAAAGTGCTCCTGAAGACCTCCGCCGGGGATATCACCCTGGAACTCGATGAGGCCAAGGCGCCCAAGACCGTCGCGAATTTCGTCGACTACGTCAAGGCGGGCCACTACACGGACACGGTGTTCCATCGCGTGATCCGTGGCTTCATGATCCAGGGTGGCGGGATGACCGCCGATATGGCGCAGAAGCCCGCGCCGAATCGGGTCGAGAACGAGGCGAACAACGGTCTCCGCAACGACAAGTACACGGTGGCGATGGCGCGGACCATGGATCCGCATTCGGCCAGCGCCCAGTTCTTCATCAATACCGGTAAGAACGACTTCCTGAACTACCCGGGCCAGGACGGTTTCGGTTACGCGTGCTTCGGCAAGGTGATCGAGGGTGAGTCGGTGGTGGATGCCATCGAGGGTGTGCGCACCGGTTCCAAGGCCGGGCATCAGGATGTGCCGGTCGAGGCCGTGACGATTCTGTCGGCTGAGATCGTCTGATCGTCGGAAAGTAGCTGACCTTCCGCGAAACGCGAGCGGCCCGGAACCTTTCGGTTCCGGGCCGCAGTCGTTTTCGGGTGTCAGGCGTCGAGAACCTGGGCTTCGCGTTGGACCACCGGGGGCAGGACCGACCAGGGGAAGTTGATCCATTTGTCGGTGCGTTTCCATACGTATTCGCAGTCCACTTCCGAGTGTGGCTTCTGGTAGATGACCGCGCAGCGCACCTCGGCGACGTGGGCGTCGCAGAAGTCGCGCACCAGTTTGAGGGTTTTGCCGGTGTCGGCGACGTCGTCGGCGACCAGGACGGTGGCGCCGGCGAGGTCGATGGGTGCGGGTACGGGCGGCAGCATGACGGGCATATCGAGTCGCTGGTCGACGCCGGTGTAGAACTCGACGTTCTAACTGGTCAGTAGGGCTGACCTGGGGATTAGGTGGTTAACGTGCCACCGTCGCACGTCTATCGCACGTTTTCGGTTCATGTTCATCAAGAACACGAAGCCCCAGGTCGGCAAAGCCACGAATAAAGGTTACGGCTTCTGACCTGCACCGTTGTCATATGACCATGGGTCCGTGCTCATATGAACATTCCCCAGGTCAAGCAAGCCCCGTATAAAGTTTGGGGCTTCTGACCTGCGGGTTAGGCGTACAGCGCGTCTGTGAAGTCCGCAGTCTCCCGAACCGTGGGCACGTAGTGCTTCCTGGTCACCCGAGACCCGATCGCATGCCCGCCTTGCTGCTGCGCCGCCTTGTCCCCGTACTTCTCGGAGATCCGAGTCATGCCCGTCTTGCGGAGCGCCTTCGGCGTGGCCCAGTCCAGTTCGGTGCCCTTCAGCACCCGTACCCAGGTCTCACGGAACATGGTTGCGGAGATGGGGTTGCCCAGCTTGTTCGGGAACACCAGGCCGGTTGTCGGTTTTCCGACTGCCAGCCAACGGCGCTTCAGCATGGCCAGCGACTCGGCCGACACCTTGACCGTGCGCACCGATTCGTCTTCCTTCGGCATCGGCTGCCGCCACACCTTCCGCTTGCCGTCTGCACCCACCTGGACGACAGTTCCGGTCACGGCCACGGTTCCCGCTTCAAGGTCTACGTCTTCCCAGATCACGGCTAGCGCTTCGCCTGGTCTGCCGAGCAGGTCATACGTAAGCCGTGTGATGTCCATGAATCGCTTATCAGCGGTGGGGGATAGCTCGAAGTATTTGGCTTCGATCTCCCAGAACCGTTGCGTCTCTTCGGGTGTGAACGGCCGAGGTTCGTCCTTGTGTCCGCGTTCGATCGTTTCGGACTCCCGTGCAGGGTTGCCGGTGATCGCATCATCACGGGCAGCCAGTGCGAACGCTTCCACGAGTATGAGGCGCTGTCGGTATGCCTTCTCGCTCATGTGCCGGATCGGGTCTAGGTGCCGCTCCACGTGCGAGGTGCGCACTTCACCGATAGCCATCTTGCCCAGCTCGGAACCTTCAATCTTGACGGTGCCTTTCTTGCCGCCAGGGCGCTTCACAATCTCCGTGTAGAAGGCTGCGATGGACTGGCCCCGGTTGCCGTCTGGGGTGTTGCATTCCCGCTCGTACCAGGAAAGGCACAGTTCTAGGACTGTGGTCTTGCTGCTGTACTTCTGCCCGTATTCGGGCTTCCGGGTCTTCAGGGCCTTGTCTGCGGCTTCGGCTGCGTCACGCTTGGCCTTGGCCTCCGAAGTGCGGTACGCCTGCGCTGTGCGGGGCTTGCGTTCCCCGGTGAGTCTGTACCGGCAGATTCCCCGCCAATAGTCCTTCTTGCCGGTGGCCTGCCGTTCCTTGTCTATGGAGGCGTGCGCCTCTCCGCGCTTGCCTTCGGGGATGGGTGGCCTAGGCATGGGCTTCCTGAATGTGTGCCATGTTCTAGACGGTAGGTCAACTGTCCAGTAGCGGGCAAGTAGCTGTGAGCTGGGACACCGACCACACCACGGTCATGTACGCCAAGAAGAAGCTGATCATTAGCAACAAGGCGTTCATGGTTCTTACATGAGTTCACCGGCCAGAACACGGGCCTTGTACTGCACGAATGCGCGCAATCTCAAACGCACTAGGGGCTGAGACGTGTGAATGTGTCACCCCCATGCCTTTAGTGTTCTCCAGGTACCTCGAACGTTGACAACTCCACAGCAGAGACATTGAAAGAAGTAAAGCAAAAGGGCGCGCACACACAACCCGCGTAGCCCTAATTTTTCATGTCCAAAACCTGAGTTTCGAGTCAAACGACTCAGGTTCTAACTACTGAGGAGGTTAAGCCTCATGACCGACAGAAGCAAACTCGCAACCCCCGAGGAGTACGCCGAATACCGGCGAACAACCGTCCGCACGCTAGCGAACGAACGCTACAACGGCAATGGCTGCCCATTCGTCCGCTACGGCCGCGCTATCCGCTACCGGTGGTCCGATATCCACGCCTTCGAAGAGGTCAACACCTTCACCCGAAGCGACCAAGAGGCCGCCTAGTGGCCCAGGTGAACCAATGGGCGAAGCACTTCCAAGGCGTATGGGAAGAACGAGCGGCCAACCGTGGCCTGCCCGCATGGTTCCGAGTAACCGCACTCGCCTACGGACTCCACGGAGCAAATGGGCACGCATGCTTCGAGCCGGGAGATATCTCGATAACGCTCGGCAAGCCGTCCAGCCAAGGCGGATGGGAACCAATGCACAAAGCCCAAGTGCACAACGCCATCAAGACGGCAATCAAGTTCCAGCTCCTTGCCGACGACTCCGGGAGTACATGCCTGGTTGTTCCCGGCCATGCAATCCAGAAGGACTACGGCACCCGCAAGCCCTGCCCAGTCCACGAGGCGAAACACATCAAGCGTCGTCAGGTCAGTAAATGCAACTGACCCGGTAAGTAAATGCTACTTACCCATATCTCTCTGACCTGGGGATTTCATCACGCTCTCTTTGATCTGTTCTTAAGGAGGTCAAGCCTATGCACCAACCAGAAATGAGCGAAGGACTCAAAGCCCTCATGGCCATGGTCGAAACCATGCCAGACCCCGAACCCCAACCCGAAAGGGAACTGAAGAACCGAAGGGAACGGGAACTACACCGATACCTAGACCGGTCCATCCCGGACGTATGGCTGGACAAGTGGGATGCCATGGCAATGACCGGAGTAAACAACCGGTCCCTACAACGATGGCGACGCGCCTACCGGCTCAAAGGTGGCAAGCGCACCGCAGCAAGTAAGCACCCCGAACAGGTCTATTCCCGCAGGAGCCTGGCCCGATGCTACTTCGCAGCCAAGGACGCCCTAGCGGCTACCGCATTCAATGGCCGCCCCGGACCAGGTAGACCAAGCACGCTGGGCAAGGTCCGGGACCTACTCGCCGTATACCCCGGCATGACACCGGCCGAGGTAGCCCATGGCCTATCCATCAACCCGAGCACAGCGCGTAAGCACATGCGAACAATCAAGGCCGAGCAATGCTGAAGCCTTGCCTTGAATGCGGGGAGCCATCGGAGGCGACCAGGTGCAGTGAGTGCAGGCTACCGAGTGCGCCGAAGGAACGAGCTGTTGCAACCAGTTCGTACAAATGGAAGAAGCTAAGCGTTCAATTGCGCAAGCAACAGCCTTGGTGCACCGAGTGCAGTGCTACCGAGGATCTAACGGTGGACCATATCAAGCCATTGATAGAGGCTCCTGAGCTTGCTTTTAAGCGCAGTAATCTTCAGGTCCTTTGTCGTGTATGCAACTCCCGAAAGAGTGCGGGAGAACGGCGTACAGGGGCAACCAGGGGGGTAGGGCCGGGGGGCGACCAAGAGCACCCCTCAGGCAAGGCAGAGTTTGCGTTACACTACACCTGTAGTGGTATGGCTATTGACCCAAACGGGTCAGTAGGTGCCCGATGAAGGCCGGACCGAAGGGTGCAATCAAGGCTGCACCCCTGGACTTCACCGGATGGCCCAAGGATCGCGCCGCAAGGCGAATACGGTTCATCAAGGAGTACATCATCACGCCTTCGGGCGTTGGTGAGGCCAAGCCTATGGTGCTCCGGGAATTCCAAAAGGAGATCATTCGGGGCTCATTCGCCACCGGTGTACGTGACTCCCTGATCTCCATTCCCCGAGGCAATGGCAAGACGGCGCTTGCTGCCGCTCTAGCGGTTGCTGAGTTGTTCGTTGGCCCCAGGTCTGCCGAAGCGCTCATTGTTGCTTCAGATCAGCGGCAGGCGAACATTACGCTCCGCTTCGCGAAGCAAATGATCCAGCTGCACCCGGAGCTTGCCGAACGAGCCCACGTGTACGGAGACAGGATCGTTGTTCCCGAGAACGGTGATGCGCTCCTTCAGCCGCTGCCTGCCGATCCGGATGCACTCCACGGCTGGAACCCGTCACTCATGGTCATTGATGAGTTGCACGTGGTTACCGAGCTGGTGTGGGAAGCGGTCACGTCGGTATCCGGCAAGCGGCCCGAGTCGCTCACGCTGGCCATTTCGACGCCGGGCCACAACTCCGATTCGGTCATGTGGCGAATGGTCGTGGAGGGACGCAAGGGCGGAGACCCTATGTCGTACTTCAAGGAGTACGCGGCCCCGGCGGGATGCGACCTGGACGACCGGGAAGCGTGGCGTATCGCTAACCCGGCGATGTCGTGCAAGAACCCGTTCCTTACGGAGGACGGTCTTGCCTCGAACCTGAAGAAGCTCCGTGAACCGGTCTTCAGGCAGCTACGCCTTGGCCAGTGGGTAGAGGGCACCAACTCTTGGTTGCCTTGGGGCGCTTGGGATTCCGTCACCGCGGCTTCAGCCGGCTCGGGCATATCCGCCGGTCAGAGAGTGGTTTTCGCATTCGATGGTTCGGTGTCCCGCGACTCCACGGCCTTGATCGGCTGCACCCTGGACGGCCACCTGTTCGTAGAGGGCCTATGGGAGCGACCGGCCAACGTCCCGGACTGGCGCGTTCCCCGTGAAGAGGTCAACAACGCGGTAGATGCCGCATTCGACCGCTACGACGTGATCGAGCTGGCCTGTGACCCGTGGGCATGGCAGACCGACATTGAGCAGTGGGCGAAGAAGCACGGCGAGAAGCGCGTACTTCATTGGGACACATCGCAAGCCGTGCGCATGGCACCCGCGACGGACCGCATGTATCAGGCCGTGATGGAGAAGGCCATTACGCATGACGGCAACCCGCGCCTAGCCGCTCACATCTCCAATTGTGTTGCGGAGCAAACCAATAAGGGGACTGTCGTCCGCAAGGACAAGAAGAACAGTCCCAAGAAGATCGACGCCGCAGTAGCAGCGATTGCGGCTTACGACCGGGCCAAGTGGCACGAGTCGAAATCCAAGAAGAAGAGGGTGTATTACTCCAATGACTGATGACGCTCTGATCATTGATCTGATGCAGCGGCTTGATGAGCCGTCCGGCTGGTTCGCCGAGCTTGACCGGTACTACGAGGGCAGGCAGGCGCTTGCGTTCATGGCCCCCGAGTCGGCGAAGGCCCTGCGCATGTCCCGCATGGTCTCCAACATTCCCCGCCTTGCTGTGGAGTCGCTGGCGGAACGCCTCCGCGTGACCGGCTTCAGTGGCGCGAATGTGTGGCCGGACTGGATTCGGAACGACTTGGACCAGACCTCGCACATGGTGCACCGTGAGGCGCTGTTGCTGGGCAAGTCCTATGTGTCGGTGTGGGCGGACAAGTTCGGGCGTCCTACCGCTTCGGTGGAGTCGGCTTCCCAGGTTGCCGTCCAGACCGATCCGGGCACGCGGGAGGTTACGGCCGCTGTGAAGCGCTGGAGCACTCGGACCACTACGGAAGCGTGCTTGTACCTTCCGGACCGGATTGTTCGTCTCCGGGCTAACCAGACGGGTGCGACGACTCAGGGTTACAAGGTTGTCGGGGAGCAGGTGAACCCGATGGGTGTTGTTCCGGTGGTGCCGTTCATCAACACCGATCGTGTGATGACGTTCGGGACCGATGGCCGTGCGCTGGTCGGTGGTGGCCGGTCGGAGATTCAGGACCTTATGCCGCTGGTTGATGGCCTCAACAAGGTTCTGGCCGACATGATGACCACTAGCGAGATGACGGGGCGTCCGCGCCGTTGGGCTACCGGCCTGGAGTTGCAGGAGGACGAAGAGGGCAACGTTATTGCTCCCATCCCCGAGGGCTCCCGAGTCATGGTCTCCGAGGACGAGAGCACCAAGTTCGGGCAGCTGCCGCCGGGCGAATTGTCCAGCTACGAAGCGGCGGTGCGCGTGCTCCTTGGTCAGATCATGGCCGTGTCCGCGCTGCCCGCTCACTACGTGGGCGTGTTCACCGACAACCCGGCTTCGGCCGATGCGTTGCGTGCTTCGGAGTCCAGTCTTACCGCCCGCACTGAGTCCCGGCAGGCTGCCTTTGGTCGCTCCTGGGAGCAGGTGGCCCGCCTCATGGTCGCTGCCCGCGACGGTGTGGACCCGGCGCGTGTAGACGTTCGGGTGCAGTGGGCAGACGCTTCCACGCGTTCCGTGGCGCAGGAGGCGGACGCCATGGTGAAGCTCCACGCCGAGCGCATTTACCCCACGTCGTACGTGCTGAAGAAGATGGGTCACACGGACGACGAGATTGCCGAGATTCGGGCCGCTAAGCGCCTGGACAGTGTGGACGAGTCGGCGGGCTGGGCTGACCGGCTGGAGCTACCTGCGTGAGCTACCGAGACGAGCTGAAGGCACTCGGTAAGGCGGCCGGTGAAGCGGCGGTAAACATCTACTCCCGCTTCACCGCTGGGCAACTGTCCCGTGACGAGACAGTGGAAGCGCTGGCCCGGTTGATTGCTTCGGCGAACTCCCGAGCCGCCACCCTGGCGGACACTGCGCTTGCCGTGGACCTCATGAAGCAACTGGGCACAGCTGTTCCGACGCAGGGCATTACCCGGCCGGAAGGCGACATTGCCCGGCTGCGCAAGGCATCAAGCACGGTGCTGGAGAAGGCGAACGCTTCCCCAGTGCCGGAGGCGATCATTGCCCGCCTTGCCCGCTCCGAGGCGCTCACGGCTGCCGCTGAAGCGTTCTCCGAGGCCATGCGGAAGAACCGGAAGGTGAAGGGCTGGGTACGGGGTGTGTCCCCGAACGGCTGCCAGCTGTGCGAATGGTGGTGGCGTGAAGGCCGTGTGTGGCCTGCCAATCACCCAATGCCGACACATAAGGGGTGCACGTGCGCACCGAAACCTGTTGTGCGGAAGTCGATTGCATCAACTATCAAAACACGAAGGATGAATAATGCTGGATGACAACATGATTGAAGAAACCGCGGGAATGCCGGCTGCGGAAGATCCCCAGGTCAACGAAGGGATTTCCGAAACGCCTGAAGCGGTAGCGGAGGAGGCTCCGGCCGAGCAGGCAGAGCAGGAGCCGGACACCTTCCCCCGGTCCGTCGTGGAGAAGCTCCGCAAGGAGAACGCCACCATGCGTGACCGCGCCAAGCAGGCCGATGCACTGGCCGAGCGCCTGCACTCTGCCTTGGTGTCCAGCACCGGGAAGCTTGCCGACCCGACAGACCTGCCGTACGACCCGGAGCACCTGGACAACCCGGAAGCCCTGGACGCAGCCGTTGAGGCCCTGCTAGCCCGGAAGCCTCACCTTGCTTCGCGTAAGCCGGTGGGAGACATCAACCAGGGTGCCCGGCCTTCCGCTTCGGGTGACGTTGACCTTCTCGGCATGATGCGGGGTGCGCTGTGAGCTTCACGCCGATCACTTCGCAAGAGGACTTCGAAAAGCTCCTGCACAAGCGCATGAACCGGCCGGTGGAGAAGGCCCAGGTGGCTGCCTCTATCGCTCTACTTGATGCGATCCGGTCGAAGGCAATCCCGGAGACCTCCATTGCCACGGTGGAATCCCTGTCCCGCGCCTACGCACTGGTGGTTCACGGGCTCGCCTAAAACCGGCTTTCATGCCTGGTAGGCAACATCTGAAGACAAATGGGTAGGGGTGCGCCTGGCGCGGCCCCTGCCCTTTCTTCTTCGCCCTGGCGGCGAGTGGAGACCTTCCGACCCTCACGCAATCGCGTGGGGGTCTTTCCATTCAATCCCCCAGGGAGACAAGAACATGACCGTCAATACCACGTCCGCTAAGTCGCTCATTGCCGAGCAGGTTTCGACCGTTCTCATTCAGCCACTGGAAGCCGCTTCCGTCGTGCTGTCCAATGGCCCGACCGTGTACCAGAGCGCCGAGCCGCTGCGACTCCCGACCCTCACCGGCGGCGAGACTGCTTCGTTCGTCGGCGAAGGCGAAGACATCCCGGAGACCTCCACCGGCTTCAACCACATCGACCTCATGCCTTCGGACCGCAAGTCCATCAAGACGCTGGAGACCCTGACCAAGGAGACCATTCGCCAGTCTGCCGTTGGTGTGGAAGCGGCCCTGCGTGCTCGCCTGGTGAAGATCGTTGCCGACAAGCTGGACAGTGCCCTTCTGGGTGGCGACGGTGCCGACAAGAGCATCACCGGCATCATCAACCAGGCCAAGGTCCAGAAGATGCCGGACGCCGATCTGACCAAGCCGGACACCTACCTGGACGCCATCGCGAAGTGCATCGCGAACGAGGTCACTCCTAATCGCTGGTTTATCAACGGCGAGGACTTCATTGCACTGCGCAAGGTGAAGGACAAGCAGGACCGTTACCTTCTGGAGGCGGACCTTACGAAGGACGCCACCTACCGCCTGTTCGGCATCCCGGTGGTTGTCACCAACAAGATTGCCAAGGGCAAGGTTGTGCTGGCTGACATGTCCCAGGTCGCTGTTGTGCGTGACATCGCGCCGGAAATCCAGATCCTTACTGAGGCGTTCGCGACCAAGGGCAAGGTTGGCATCATCGTTGATACCCGCTTTGACCTGGGCCTGCTGCACCCGGAGGGCGTTGTTGTGCTGACCGCGAAGACCACTCGCTAAGTAGCTCGCCAAATTGGAGGGGTGCCCTACGGGGTGCCCCTCCTTTTCGTGTATCAGGAGGAAAATATGGCGAATACTGCGACCCTTCAGCGGGGCTTGCCCGAGTTCTGGGCGCTTGGCCCGAACAAGGACACCGTTAAGGCATGGTTCAAACTGTCGGAGCCCTACAAGGGCAGCGACGAGGACGGCAACCCGACCAATCATTTCGGGGTAGTGGTTCGCCACACTCCAAGCGGGGAAGACCCCAACGGGAACCCGATCAAGGGCAAGGCCACCCTGTACGACGAAGCAGCCGACACGCTTGTTGCGAAATACGGCAATCCCTTCGAGGTAGAGCTACCCGGCGACTGGCCTGCCGATCCGTTCCCCGTCTACACCGCACTGTTCGAGAAGATCGAATACACGGTGCCGGTGCCTGATCCGCTGACCGCGACACTTCGGGACGGGCTGCCTGAGTTCTGGCAGGACAAGCCGAACGTTAAGGCGTGGCTGAAATTGTCGGAGCCGTTCGAGTGGTACCGCAGCCAGGGCGCGCCCATCACGATGACGGGCGTTGTCGTGCAGTACCAGGACGAAGAAGCGACACTGCACCCCGATAACGCAGACGACAAACTTACCGGTCTACGCGGTATCCCACAGTGGCCCAACCCTGGCACGGAGGACCTGAAGGTGATCTTCACGGACCTTCTGAAGGACATCGGATACGACTACGTGGAACGAGAAGACCCCAAGCCGGGCCAGGACGATTGGGGCAAGGTGATTGCCGCATTCATGGGTGACCCGGCCGCAGAGGCGCTGGCCAGTCAGGTTGCGCCGGTGATCATGACGCTTGCTCGCTCGTACACACGGAACGGGTTCAAGGGCGATACACCGGAGAACGTTCCGGGGGACATTGGGGCCGTGATCATTGCGGCGTCTGCGCGTATGGCCGCCAACCCGACTCAGACCGAGCAGTATCAGGCTGTTGGTTCGATGATTGGCCGGGTTGGTGCAGGGTTCCAGGGCTGGTCTCTGGTTGAGCGGGCGGTATTGCACCGCTACCGAAAGAGGGCGCTGTGAGGTTCCCTCGGTTCAAGTTCCAGTTCGATGCGCCGCACACGGTCGGCTGGTCGGTGCTGGTGGCGGATGGCAAGTGGTCGGACCCTGAACCTCACAAGGTGATGGGTTGGGGTGCCCCTCAATCGAGGGACCAGAAGTACGTAGAGCTGCCTGGTTCCCGGATCGTTGTGGAGCTGGAGTTGTATGTGCCTCCGGGCTTCCCGGAGTTCACGGCGGCATTGAAGCCACGGGTTACGTTGCCCGATGGGCGTGTGTTCGAAGTTATCGGTTTCAAGGAGGAGGCTCAGTCTCCCGGCGGTTGGAACCCCGGCGCTGTGGTCAACCTGAAGGCTGATCCGGCGCACATGGTGTAGTAGAGACAGAAGGCCCCCGGCTTGTCCCTCGCGGGATGGGTTGGGGGCCTTTTCGTGTATCTGCAACCGTAGTCATTTCAACCATGGTTGCCGTTGACCAGGCTGGTTCCAACTTGTCCTTTTGGACAGGTTCCCGCCCACTGGCGTAGCACGTTTCAGAGCACGAATTGAGCGTGATCGGGCATGTTTTCCGGTGATCCCCAGTGATCAATAAGTTGGGGCGTGTCTGCCGCACATCCCTTGTCCGACAACAGAAAACACCCCCTGACCGGGTATCCGATCGGAGGGTGTTTCACGCAGCCGTCTGAAACTCGACGTTCATGACGTGGAGGTTCTTGACGTCGAGGGCGTAGCCGAGGGCTCCGGCGACGAAGAGGCCGCCGCGGGCGATGGAGAGGATGAGGTCGGGTTCGAAGCCGTCATCGGCGATGGTGCCGGCCAGGTCGCGGCCGGCTCGGCCGAACAGCTCCCAGGTGAGTTCTTCGCGCTCGGCCATTCGTGTGTCGCCTTCTCTCGTCGCTGTTTTGTTGCGCTCCCACGATATGGCACGGGGGGTGCGGTAGCGGTTGTTATGGTGCGGTCTTCTTATGGCTGGTGGGTGATGGTGTACCAGAGCAGTGCGACGGTGGCGAGGGCGAAGATCGGTACCAGGACAAGGGTTTCCATTTTGTTGCCGGTGCGGTCGATGATCGGGAACCTGGTTCGGGTTTTGAGGGGCCAGAGCAGGGGGCAGCCGCGTTCGGTGAGGCAGTCGCCGATGAGGTGGGCGAGTGCGCCGAGGCCGACGGAGAAGGGGAGCCAGGCGGGTTTGTCGCTGATCCAGTGGTCGATGGCGAAGGTGCCGCTGGCGGCGAGGATGACGACGGTGCCCCAGGCTTTGACGCTGTCGCCGGTGGGGGCGAGGTTGAGGGCGCGGACGGCGAGGGCGAGGAGGAAGAAGACGAGGGCGAGGGTGAAGTTGCGGCCGATCCAGTGTTCGCCGGCCCAGGTGCCGTAGGTGACGAGGGCGACGAACAGGAGTGAGTGGGTGCCCTGTCGGTGGCCGCCGGAGATCCGGGAGATGAAGCGGCAGGCGTAGTGCGATATGGGGCCGAGGACGTGGGAGATGGTGCCCTTGGGGTGGTCGGCGTCGGGAAGCAGTGCGGCTCCGGCGGTGAGGAAGGTTCCCATGACCAGGTCGACGGCGGCGATGTCGCCGACATGCATGTCGGGGTAGGTGAGGAGGGTGAGGGGGAGCGCCGCGGCGGCGGCCGACCAGGCTAGTGCGCCGCTGGTCGCGTGTGAATGTCCTAGCACCGCGAGAAGGTTAGCCGATCTAAGTTGTAACGTGTTCGTGCTGTCGTGTGAGGGCAGGCACGTTGGGCGGCAGGCGATTCCGGCCGCTGGTTCAGCATATGGGTGCTGTTGGTTTCGTGAAAGGTGCTGGCGCAGTGTTTCTTTCGCGGTGTCGATGTGGGGGTTTCGGTGCTGTTCGCGGGCCTGGGCGCGGTGGCGGGGTGGTGGTGAAATAGTCTCCGGCGGTATGGGTTTTCGCTCGGAAGGGTACGGATATGTCGGTCGCGGCCGCGGTGAGTTCTGAGATTCAGCGCATCGGTGGAGGTTTCATGTTCTCCCGAGAGGCGCGCGAGTTCTCGGCGAGTACCGGCGTGGAGGGCTTCATGGGTGGGTATACGCGGGGTCGGGGTGGTGTGCTGGGTGAGGTGGACGCGGATGTGGTGAGTGCGGCGTTCGGGTTCTTCAATCCGGTGACGATTCGGGCGGCGTGGGAGGCGTCGGCGGCGGTGCCCGCGGCGACGGCGGCCGAGGGTTATCTGTTGGCGTGTCAGGATTTCGGGCGTCGCAAGCTGGCGTCGTTCGAGAGTGCGGATCGGTTGGCGGAGCTGTTGGAGGCGGTGGTGGTGGCGGCGGATCCGGCGGGGGTGGCGTTGTTCGCCGGGTGGCGGGCGATGCCGTTGGCGGCCGATGGGCCCGGGCGAGTGTTGCAGTTGGTGCATGTGCTGCGGGAGCTGCGTGGCGGGGTGCATTTGATGGCGGTGCGCAGTGCCGGTTTGACGCCGTTGCAGGCGGTGTTGGTGAAGGGGTCGCCGTTGAATCCCGGTCCGAAGCAGGCGGTGTGGTTCGGGTGGCCGGAGCCGTATGAGGAGGTCACGGCGGAATTGACGGGGCGTTGGGAGCGGGCGGAGGCGATCACCGATGAGCTCTGTGATCCGGTGTTCGCGGTGCTCGGTGCCGACGATGGTGCGGAGTTGGTGTCGCTGGTGAAGGCTTGTGACGCCGCGATTTTCGCGCGTAGTTGAGCGTTGTGCGCGTGCTGCCTCGCGTGAGGCAGCACGCGTGGGGGTTACCGCTCGGTGGAGGGTGTGAGTAGTCGTTCGAAGGCGGCGAGGTCGTCGGCGAGCGCGTGGAAGATGTACAGCGATACCGTGACTCCGCAGAGGCCGCCGACGCACAGGGCTATGACCGATCCGATGGCGGCGTGTTGTTGGGCTGCTGGCAGGAAGGCCAGTCCGGCGGCGGCGCCGAGGAGTGGGACGGTGGCCGCGGCGGTGAGGTAGGTGCGGTTGCGGCGGGCGAGGCGGTGTAGTCGGGTGCGGTCGTCGGGTGCGGTGTGGCCGCGTTCGAGCAGTCCGGGGTAGTACCAGCGCAGGACGTAGAAGGTGACGGGAAAGTAGGTGTAGGACACGGCGATCGCGGCGGCGACGAGGGTGGAGGCGATGAGGTTGGCCAGGACGCCGGGGGAGAGTTCGGCGAGGGTCAGGAGGCGGGCGAGGAGCAGGGTGAAGGTGGCCATCCAGCCGACGAAGGCGACCACGGCGATGCGGTCGCCGCAGGCGAGGGTGTCGGCGCGGGCTCGGGCGAGGGTGTCGTCGTCGTAGTGGCGGCCGCGGCGCAGTCCGTAGGGGATGTGGATGACGCGGCGACACCAGTAGAGCAGGACGGCGATTCCGGTGGGGTAGGCGATGAGGGCGAGTAGGTAGGCGAGGTCGACGAGCTGTTCGCGTTGGGTCGCGGTGAGGTCGTGGGCGAGGACGGTGGTGCTGTGGGCGTAGAAGTAGTAGGCGGCGAGCATTTGCCCGAGTGCGCTCGACAGTGTCACGACCGGCATGGGTTTCATGCGGAAGCGGGCGCGGAGGCTGCTGTCGGGGGGATCGACGAGGTCGCGGGCGGTGCGGTCGCGGGCGGTGTCGAGTTGGTGGGCGAATTCGTTGCCGGAGCGGAAGCGGGTGGCGGGGTCGGGGGATAGGCAGGTGAGTAGGGCATGGCGTAGTACGGGTGGGCAGTCGTGGGGTAGGTCGGCTTGGAAGCGGGCGTTGATGGGGTGGCGGCGTCGGGCGATCATGCGGTCGAGGGCGGTGCCGGTTTCGCCGTAGTGGGGTTCGTCGTCGAAGGGTGGTCGGCCGGTGAGGAGTTCCCACAGCACGACGGCGAGGGCGTAGAGGTCGCTGCGGGTGTCGAGGTCGGCGGGGTCGGCGCGGAGGTCGGGGTGGCAGGCCTGGAGCTGTTCGGGGGACATGTAGCGCAGGGAGCCGCCGAAGTAGGCGACGGGGCTGTGGCCGGGGAGTAGGCGGTTGAAGCTGATGCCGAAGTCGGCGAGTTTGGGTTGGCCGTCGGCGGTGAGCAGGATATTGGCGGGTTTGATGTCGCGGTGCAGGATGCCGGATTGGTCGGCGTGGTCGAGGGCGCGGGCGAGGCGGCTGCCGAGCCATGCGACGGTTTCGGGCCAGGTGAGGTTCTCGAGTTCGTCGCGGGTGGTCGATTCGTGCGGTTCGATGCGTCCGCCGAGGGCGGCGGCGGTGTCGACGGCGTCGAGGAGGAGTGCGCCGGAGCGGTTGTCGACGGGGACGCGGCGGACGAGGGCGAGGACGTTGTCGAGGGTGCCGCCGGGGATGTACTGCATGTACATCAGCCGCAGTCCGGTGTCGGCGAGTTGGCGTTGGTCGAAGATGCGCACGATGTGGTCGTGGTCGAGTTGGGCGAGGGTTTGGGATTCGCTGCTGTTGTCGCGGGAGACCTTGACCGCGACGTAGCGTTGCATGGCGTGTTGGCGGGCGAGGAAGACTTTGCCGAAGGCGCCTTCGCCGAGGGGGATGAGGAGATCGAATTCGTCGAGGGTGGTGCCGGCGGTGATGTCGTCGAGGGGGTCGCCGCCGCCGGGTTGGGTGAATACGGTGGTGGGGTCGTCGCTGCCCGCGACTTGTGTTGAGTCACTGGCTAGTTGATCGTTCGCGAGCATGTAGGTCACATCACGAATCGGTCGGGTTCGTTACAGATGGGGGTGGTGTGGTGTCAGCGGGGGAGGATGGCGTGCCAGCCGTTTCGGACGGAGGTGTGGCAGCGGTCGGGTGTGTCGCCGGCGCTGACGTAGCGCAGGTGGAACAGGCGTACTTGAATATCGCTACCGCGCTGGCCGGGATCGGCGGCTCGTTCGACGACGTCGCGAAACTGACCATCTATGTGGTGGATTGGACTCCGGACAAGATGGCACTGCTCGGTGAGGGCGTCACCCGGGCCGTCGCCAAGCTGGGTGTCGACCCGGTCAAGCCGATCACCCTGCTCGGTGTCGCGGCACTGGGTGAACCCGATCTGCTCGTCGAGGTCGAAGCCACCGCGGTCCTCGACGCCGCCTGATCGGTCGCCGGACGCGAGAGGTCGGTCGGGTTCGGATCTCGGTATGTGCGGGGTCGGATGCACGGCGGTGTCAGCGGCGGACCTGTCCCGCGGTCGCTCAGCCACGATTGCCGACGGCACCCCGCCGACAGCAATCGCGATCCTCACGTGCGTCAGCTCTGTCGGGCGCGTGTGGTCAATTCGACTGTCGCGGCGCGCAGTTCACCGATCGAATCGATGGGTGCGGCGTAGCCGACGCGGGTGACGGCCATCCCACGCGGGGTGGTGACCTTCAGGTCCAGGCCGTAGCGGTCGGCGCGTTCGCACAGGGCGCTGGTGGCGTCGGGGTATCCGCCGAACGCGTGCGCCATCGCCAGCAGGGCGTCGGCGTGATCGTCATTGAGGTGGCCGATCGCGCGCTGGGCGTTCGGGATCACCGGATCGGGTGCGGCAGCGCCGTATTCTGCGGCGGATGCCGAATCCATGCGTCCGTAGCCGCCGACCCAGCGCACCCGCTGTACCCGCAGCACCCACACGGTGAAGTCGCTGTAGTCGATGTAGTACTTCGCCGCCGGTACCGCCGCCAGATGCGCTTCCCGCGCGGCCGCGATCTCCGCGCCGCCGGGCTGTTCCGCGATCCCCGCGAGCGTCACCCGAGCGCCCGCCAGGGGATCGGCGGGTGCGTCCGGGGAGACAATGGCCAGGCTCGCGCGCGGATCGGTGAAAAGGTTGCGGCCGTGCTCGGCCATCCGCGACACGCACAGCACCGGTTGCCCGTCGAGCAACCCGTAGGTGACGAACGACGCCCACGGCGCACCATCACCGGTCAAGGTCGCCAGGGTGCCTGTATTCGTGGCGGCGGCAACGGTTCTGGCTTCCTCGGCCGCCGAGGGGCGCACCGCGTCGAGCACCGGAGTCAACGGCGGAGGAATCGAGGGCGCGTCACCGGGATCACCGTGATCGAGAGTCATGGGTGCAGGTTACCCGCGCCGAAGTCGTGGGACTGTCGGTCGTACGCGGGCAGCGGAGGGCGCGATAGTGTGCCGAGGGTGGGAACAAATGCGAGTGTGCGGATCTCTCGGCTACGGAGCCTGATCGAGCATCCGCGTACCGGGGACAGTGAACGGGCCGCGGCGCAACGCATGCTGGAGCGGCTGCTGGAGAAAATCTCCTACGCCGATCCGGTGGGGGACAGATCCTACGGTTCGCGCTACAGCCGCGTTGGCCGGCACGCGAGCCTCGACAGTGTCGCGGAAATGGTGCGCGCCGATATCGCGTTGGCGCGGGTGGTGTTCGCCAGTGCCGGGGCACCCGGTGAGGTGGCGTTGAGCAGTCCGATCGCCGACGCTCCGGCCGACATCACCTACACGGTCGAAACCCCGTACTTCGGCACCATTGTCATCAGTATCGACGGGATCCCCGAGGATTGGGGGTGGGTGTCGGAGTACGGTATCGAAACCGTCAGCCCGGCACTGCGTGCCCTGGTCGATGAGCTGACCGACATCATGAACGCCTACAACCACGACGGCTCCGATATCGACAAACGGTTCTTCGGGAAAGTCCGTGCCCGCGGTGAAACGCTGGTCTGGTAGCCGAGAACGGCACTCCGCGAACCAGCTCGCGGAGTGCCGTCAGCCTGTGATGACCGATCCGGGGACCGGTCATCTGTTCGGGATCAGGCCAGATCGAACCGATCGAGGGTCATCACCTTGGTCCAGGCAGCAACGAAATCGGTGACGAACTTGCCCTTGTTGTCGTCCTGGGCGTACACCTCGGCCAGTGCCCGCAGCTGCGAGTTCGAACCGAACACCAGATCGACCCGGCTGCCGGTCCACACCACCTCACCGGTGCGGCGGTCCTTGGCCTCGTAAATACCGTCATCGGTGGCCGACGGCACCCACTCGGTGCCCATATCGAGGAGGTTCACGAAGAAGTCGTTGGTCAGCGCCCCCGGGGTGGAGGTGAACACGCCGTGCCGGGACTGCTGATAGTTCGCACCGAGTACGCGCAGGCCACCCACCAGCACCGTCATCTCCGGGCCGGTCAGGGTCAGCAGGTTGGCGCGGTCGATCAGCTGGTACTCGGCGGGCAGCCGCTGACCCTTGCCGACATAGTTGCGGAAACCGTCGGCCCGCGGCTCGAGCGCGGCGAAGGACTCCACATCGGTCTGCTCCGCGGTGGCGTCGGTGCGACCGGGCACGAACGGCACCTCGACCTCGAAACCGGCGTCCGCGGCGGCCTTCTCGACCGCGAAGGACCCGGCCAGCACCACCAGATCGGCGAAGGACACCCTCTTGTTGCCCGACTGCGCGGAGTTGAACGACTCGGCGATACCTTCCAGGACGCGGATCACCTGCGCGAGCTCGTCGGGCTCATTGACCTCCCACCCGGCCTGGGGCTGCAACCGGATACGGCCACCATTGGCGCCACCGCGCTTATCGGAGCCACGGAACGACGACGCCGCCGCCCACGCGGTCGAGACCAGCTGCGCGACAGACAGATTCGAGTTCAGCAGGCGCGCCTTCAGGTCCGCGATATCGGCGGCGTCGATCAGCTCGTGATCGACGGCGGGCACCGGGTCCTGCCACAGCAGCACCTCGCTGGGGACCTCCGGGCCGAGATAGCGCACGATCGGACCCATATCGCGGTGGGTCAGCTTGTACCAGGCCTTGGCGAACTCGCGCGCCAACTCCTGCGGGTGGTCGAGCCAGCGGCGGGTGATCTCGGCGTAGATCGGATCGACCCGCATCGACAGGTCGGTGGTCAACATGACCGGGGTGTGGGTCTTGCCCGGTACATGCGCGTCCGGGACCGTCGCCGCGCCGTTCTTCGGAATGTACTGGTGGGCGCCGGCGGGAGACTTCGACAGCTCCCACTCGTGGCCGTACAGGGTTTCCAGGAAGCTGTTGTCCCAGGTGGTCGGCGTGGGCGTCCACGCACCCTCCAGACCGGAGGTGATGGCGTCCTTGCCGACGCCGGTACCGAAGCTGGACTTCCAGCCCAGGCCCTGCTCCTCGAGCGGGGCCGCCTCGGGTTCGGGGCCGACATGATCGGCCGGGCCCGCGCCGTGGGTCTTGCCGAAGGTGTGGCCGCCGACGATCAGCGCCGCGGTCTCCACGTCGTTCATCGCCATCCGGGCGAAGGTCTCGCGGATATCGGCGGCCGCGAGCTGCGGATCCGGATTACCGTTGGGGCCTTCGGGATTGACGTAGATCAGACCCATCTGCACCGCCGCGAGGGGGTTCTCCAGGTCGCGCACACCGCTGTAGCGTTCATCGCCGCCGAGCCAGGTCTGTTCCGGACCCCAGTAGACGTCCTCCTCCGGCTCCCACTGGTCGACGCGGCCGCCACCGAAACCGAAGGTCTCGAAGCCCATATCCTCGAGCGCCACATTGCCGGCGTAGACGATCAGGTCCGCCCACGACAGCTTGTTGCCGTACTTCGCCTTGACCGGCCACAGCAGGCGGCGCGCCTTGTCGAGGCTGGCATTGTCGGGCCAGCTGTTGAGGGGAGCGAAACGCTGCATACCCGCACCGGCGCCGCCACGACCGTCGCTGACACGGTAGGTGCCGGCCGCATGCCAGGCCATCCGGATGAAGAAGGGGCCGTAGTGGCCGTAGTCGGCGGGCCACCACTCCTGCGAGGTGGTCATCACCTCGGTGATATCGCGTTTGACCGCGGCCAGGTCGAGGGTCTTGAACTCCGCCGCGTAGTCGAAGTCCGGGCCGAAGGGGTTGGTCTCGGCCGGATTCTTCTGCAGGATCTTCAGATTGAGCTGGTTCGGCCACCAGTCGCGGTTGCTGCCGCCCTCGGTCGGGTGCTTGAGGCGACCGTGGGCGACGGGGCAGCCACCTGCGGCGGGTTCGGTATTGGCTTCACCGATCGGCGGATGTTCAACAGACACGGGGCAATTCCTTTCGGGGGAGTGAACGGGGCTGTGATCACGGCTGTGATCGTGAGGGTTCTGCTGTCGAGCACGCGGGGCACTGGCCCCAATAGATGACTTCGGCCTCGTCGAGCACGAATCCGTTGTCGTTGGACGCGATCAAGCACGGTGCGTCACCGACCGCGCAGTCGACATCGGTGATCACGCCACAGGAGCGGCACACGAGGTGGTGATGGTTGTCGCCGACCCGCGTCTCATACCGCGCCACCGACCCCATCGGTTGGATCCGTCGCAGCAGACCGGCTGCGGTGAGTACCCGCAGCACGTCGTATATGGCCTGATGGGAGACGGTGCCGAGGTTTTCGCGCACGCGAGTGAGGATGGTGTCGGTATCGGCGTGGGGCTGGTTGTGCACGACGGCCAAGACGGCCACCCGCGGAGCGGTCACACGCAGCGCCACCCCGCGCAGCATGCGCTCGAACTCGGCAGTAGTGGACACGTTCCGAAGTATGACTTATTCAAGTCTTTGGGCGACATACTTTGGGTAAACCTCTGTGGAACCCTCCGATTCGCGGCGCGCATGCATGACCGATCGGTTGGCGATTCACACAGGGGAGTGGCGGATTCACCCCCAACGCGCAACAAGCGGTTGCGCGTTTCGTATGCGTTGACTACCGTCACGTGCAACAAAACGTTGCGAATCAAGGAGTCGATATGGAACACGGCAGCATCGAACGCACCCTCTACATCGACGCCACCCCCGAGGTGGTCTACGAAGTCATCAGCAACCCCACCCACGTGAAGCAATGGTGGCCCGACGACGCCGACTTCGCATCCACGCCCGGCGCGGTCGGCGAACTCATCTGGGGGGACCGGACCACACCCGACGCCCAAATCGTCCCCCTCACCGTGGTCGACGCCCAACCACACACCCTGTTCTCCTTCCGCTGGATCCACCCCGCCGACGAACCCGCCGCCGCAGGCAACTCCCTGTTCGTCACCTTCGAACTCACCCCCTCCGGGGCAGGCACCACGGTCCGCATGACCGAAACCGGATTCCGCGAAATGGGTTGGGAAATCGCCGTTCTCGACAAGGAATACCACGAGCACATCGAAGGATGGGACCACTTCCTGCCGCAGCTGGGGGAGTACGCGCAGCGACTGGTCGCGCGCCGATGAACGGCCTAGTCGACGACGACCTCTGGTCCGCCATCGGCGACCCCACCCGCCGCCGCATGCTCGACCTCCTCCTCGCCGACGGTGCGGCCACCGCGACCAGCCTCAGTGATCGGCTACCGGTCACCCGGCAGGCCGTCTCCCGACACCTCGGCGTCCTGGACCGCGTCGGCCTGGTCCATGGCACCCCCGAGGGCCGCGAACGCCGCTACCGCGTCGACGACGCCCAACTCGCCCGCGCCGTCGCCCAACTCAACGCCGTCGGCTCCACCTGGGATGCCCGACTGCAGCGCATCAAGCGCATCGCCGAAGCCATCCAACGCGGCACCCAGCAGTAGCGACCGAAAGGACCACGACCATGGTGGACATCCTGCACAGAGTCGGCGTCGAATCCGCGACCGTCGACGACATCTACGCGGCCCTGACCACAATCGACGGCCTGGCCGGTTGGTGGGCCAGCAACACCACCGGCGACACCGATATCGGGGGAGTTATCCAATTCCGGTTCACCGCCGGCGGATTCGATATGAAGGTCACCGACCTGCGACCCGGACAGCGAGTGCGGTGGGAAGTGGTCGACGGACCCGAGGAATGGATCGGCACCGACGTGGTGTGGGACCTGAAACAGCAGGATGATTACGCGATCATCCTGTTCCAGCATCGCGGCTGGAAGGAGCCCGGCGAGTTCATGCACCACTGCAGCACCAAATGGGCGATCTACCTGATGAGCCTCAAGCAACTGGTCGAAACCGGAACGGGCGCACCGGACCCGCGTGACATCCAGATCAGCGATTGGCACTAGAGCGCCGGGGAGGGTGCGTCCGTGAGCCGTAGGGGCGTCCTCACCCCGAGGCTGGTAACCCGGCATCGTCGATTCGTGCGAATTCGGCCGATCGGCCGGAGTTGGCAGGCGTAGAGTTGGCAACCCCAGGGCGACAGGAGTTGACGATGTCCATACACGCCAGAGCTGCGATAGTCCGGACCGCTGTGATCTCTGTGGCCGTGGGTGCCGCCACGCTCTTCGGCGCGGCCGGTCAAGCATTCGCCGACGTCGAACCCGGCGCCTACACGTCCACGACGTGGTCGTCGGGCATCGTGCTCCTGCAACGCGACGCGCGCGTCGAGGGCGGGGAACTGGTCTTGATCGGGCGTTACCCCATTCATTCGACGCCCGACGGTGGTTACGTGGACCTATTTCCGGGCCACCGAGTGGTACTGATCAGCGACGGACAAGGCGGGTACCACGGCCCGGCGTTCTTCGGTGACGTGGTGATCGGCTCCATCACGCTGACGCCCCGCTGACCGATCGACCACCGATCTCTGTCTGATGGGGGGCGCGCTGATTATCCGATGCTGCCTCGCAGGTGCTGCCCGCAAGGTTTACTTGACATAGTGTAGATTATCGGCGGAATTACGGCGTGGGCTTTTCGGCGTTAATGTGTTGCGTGACATGCGCATTCGTGTGCATTCAGGCAATTCGCCCCGCCTGGATCCGGCTCGGCCGCACCCCTCGCCGTGACTGTTGTGTGTGCGCAATGTGACGTCGCCGC
This sequence comes from Nocardia uniformis NBRC 13702, assembly GCF_001613345.1. Taxonomy (GTDB): domain Bacteria; phylum Actinomycetota; class Actinomycetes; order Mycobacteriales; family Mycobacteriaceae; genus Nocardia; species Nocardia uniformis. The sequence continues at coordinate 36,990 of NZ_BDCE01000078.1, forward strand.
TGCTGCTGACGAAAGTTTTCGTGTAACCCTGGATTGATCGGAAAATTTCCGGATTTGGCGGATGGGTGGATCGGGGTCGATTCGGTGCCGCGTCGGCGGTTCCGGAATCGGGCATCCCACTCCCCTCGTCGCCCCGTTTCCCCACCTCATTTCGTCACAGTGACGTATTGAGGTGGGGTCGTTTGTCCTGGGAAATGCGCGCTGTGTGGCAGTCAGACGCTGAATCCGCGATTCGGTGCAGCGAATCGTCGTGCTCATTGGGGGTACCGGTAAGCAACTGTGCGAAAAACAACGAATATGGCGAAGGCGCAGTTCAGGCGGCGTCGTCGGGCTCGGGCGGGCGGCGATAGACCCCGGGCTTGATGAGGGCCGGTTGGGAGCGCGCGGTCCAGTAGCCGAGGATGCCGGTGACCTTGCCTGGTGTCATCGCTATGCCCAGGCGCGCGAGCCGGGCGAGCAGATCGTCGACCTCGAAGACCTCACCGGGTTCGATGACCTGACGTACTTGCTCGCGCGCAGGTGCAGCGCCATCGCGAGCATGGTCTCATCGACCACGGAGAACCCGCCGGTGGACTTGCCGCGCCCGCGGGCTGATTCGTGGCCTTCGAGGGTGCGGTCGATGATCACCTATGAAACATTGGCTACCCCGCACCCTCCCGCCGCCACGAGCGCGCTCGATAAGCGGCGTGACAGTGCGATTCCTGGCGTTCGACGCGGTCGCTTGGTCCGTCCTTTGCGGCGGCGAGCACCCGGGGTCAGCGCCGGTTCGAATCCCGAGGCCCCAGGGCATCTCTCCTTCTTCTGACGGAAATATTTCTCTTGTATCGTCAGGCGTATGGAATATCCCGTGCTCGGCACCGAACCGTTGGCGGTCGAATTGGCCAACACTCGCTACGAAGACGGCGGCGAGGTCGTGGACTTCCTGGCCTCGCCGGAGTCGATGACGGGGTGGTTCGCCGAACTGGACGCGGCGAGCTCGGCACGGGTTGTTCCGGCCCGTGATCTGAGCCGGTTGCGGGAGCTGCGCGATCACATCCACGCGGTGCTGGCCGCGCTCGCCGATGGCACGCATCCGGGTCAGGAATCCATCGAGGCGGTCAATGACTGTGCGGCTCAGGCGCATTCCTCGGTGCGGATGGACTGGCCTGCGGCCGGCGCACCGCGCTCGGTGAGCGATTCGTCGAGCACCGGCACAACCAGGCTGCTGGCCGAGTTGGCGTCGGAGACGATCACGCTCGCGACCGACGGCTCGTTACTGTCCAGATGCGCCGGCACCGATTGCCGGATGCTGTTCGTCCGCCAACACGGTCGGCGACGCTTCTGTCATTCCTCCTGCAGCCAGCGTGCCCGGCAAGCGCGTTATCAGCAGCGCCTCGCATCCCAATGGGTTGACGGCAAATTAGTTTGACGGCAAATATAGACTCTTAGCGTCACCATAATCGCAAGCCTGGGGAACCCATGACTTTCACCTTTCAGCGCCTGACACGGGCCGAATTTCCCCTGCTCGCCGGATGGCTGACCAATCCGCACGTCGCACGCTGGTGGAACCACGAAACGTCCCTGGAAGCCCTCGAACGCGATTTCGGCGCCGCCGCCGACGGCGCGGAACCCGCCGAGGATCTCCTGGCATTCCGAAACGGCAACCCGCTAGGCCTGATCCAGCGGTGCCGTCTGGTCGACTATCCGGAGTACCTGACCGAATTACAGACCCTCACAGAGGTGCCGCCCGAGGCGATGACGATCGATTACCTGATCGGCGAGCCCAGCGACACCAACCGCGGCGCGGGCACGGCGATGATTCGCGCCATGGTAGCCCAGACGTGGACCGACCACCGCGACACCGACACGATCGTGGTCGCCGTCAGCGCGGGCAACACAGCGTCCTGGCGGGCACTGGAACGCGCTGGATTCCAGCGGGTTTCGGCGGGATCGATGGATCCGGACAACCCCATCGACGACCCTCTGCATTACGTCTACCGGATCGACCGCCCGCAGCCGGCCCGGTAACGCACGACAGCATCAGGCCGCCACGGATTTCACGGCGAGCCAAGCGCTCAGCGGATGCAGTGCGTTTGTTGGCGGAAGGGACGACCCGGCCGGTCGTGGGTAATGCTCAGGGCTTGTAGTGCACATTCCATTCGACAGCCAGGGTGTGGCTATCGATTGCTCCGACAAACTCATCGATCGAGTTCGCTTGCAACAACGACGTTTCCCACCCTCCGTCGGCAGGCTGTGCCATGAGCGGGACCGGTGTGGAGTCTCCACGCCGAAGATCGAGCTCGTAGCTCGGCATGCTGCCAGTACTCGCGATGAGTGCGTTCCCGGGATGTAGGTCTCCGCCGTCCTTGCTCGCCTGCCCGGTGCGCGCTGTTGTTGTGCGGGGAATCCCACGTCGGTCTCCGCTACTGGGCCGGTTTGCTCGTCCGGAGCTTCCGGTGGCGTGGTGTTTGGCAGGCGTGTCGGTAGACGCCGGTGTGGTCGGCCGCCGCTCCCCCTGTTCGTGGCTCCCCCGCGCGCTCGATACGTCACAGTGACGTATGCCGGTGGAGCCCCTTGGACCCGGTGGCATCCGATGTGGATGCGGATCGGCGGTGACAGCACCGGTCTGATAGGTGTGGTCGATCAGTGCACGAGAGCGGGGAGTCAGTGAGTTCTGAGGTTTCGGTACGCGCTGGGCGGCCGGTGGCGTTTCTGGTGGTGGTGACGGTGTTGTCGCTGCCGTTCTATGTACTTGGCGCGTTCGCGCCGACAGTGCGGGTCGGTGCGGTAGCGGTGCCCGCGAGCGCGTTGATGTTCGTGGTGCCGGTGGGGGCGGCCGCGCTGCTGGTATACCGCGCGTGTGGGTGGGCCGCGGTCGCGGCGCTGCTGCGGCGGGCGGTGGATCGTCCGGCGGGGCGGGCGCGCTGGTATGTGATCGCGGCGCTGCTGCCGGTGGGTATCGGTGTGCTGGCGGTGTCGATCGCGGCGTTGTTCGAGCCGGTCGAGTTCGCGTCGGCGCTGCCGCTGTTGGCGCTGCCGGTGGTATTGGTGGCGATGCTGATTGCCGGGGCGGCCGAGGAACTGGGATGGACCGCCTACGCCACTGATCCGCTGCACCATCGATTCGGGGCGGTCGGTGCCGGGTTGATTCTCGGAATCTATTGGGGTGCATGGCATGTGATTCCGCTGCTGCAAGCCGGGCGGGAGTGGGGGTGGATCGCGGGCTGGTTCGTGGCGACGGTGGCCGCGCGGGTGGTCATCGTCGGATTGCACACTGTCACCGGCGGGGTGAGTGCGGCGATCATTGTGCACGCCATGATGAATGTGGTCGCCGGTGCTACTCCCGATAATGATCGGCCCGTTGTGCAGACCGTGACCGGGTTGCTGTTCACCGCGGTAGCGGTCGGGGGCGCGGTGTGGGGGCGGCGGATCCGCACCGCGCCGGACCAACTCCGCGAAACGGGCACGCGGGGTGGGGTCGAGGTTCTACCGTCGGGAAAAGTCCGGCGGAGTGGATCGAGAACTGTGATGGATCAACCCAGAACTTCCTGTGCGGCGTTTCAGCGGGTGGCCGGCATCGACCCGGATGCGGTGGCGGTGCGGTCGATCGGTGGGGCGCAGAGTTTGACGTGGCGGCAGTACGCCGATCAGGTGCGCGCGGTAGCGGGCGGATTGGCGGGGTTGGGGGTGGGGCGCGGGGATACGGTGGCGTTGATGATGGCCAATCGGGTCGAGTTCTATCCCCTCGAAGTGGGAGCCCAGCACACGGGAGCGACCTCGTTCTCGGTGTACAACACGCTGTCGGCCGAACAGTTGAACTATGTGTTCACCAATGCCGGGAATCGGGTGGTGATCTGCGAGGAACAGTATGTGGAGCGGGTGCGTGCGTCGGGGGTGCCGATCGACACCATCGTGTGCGTGGACGGGGCACCGGAGGGCACCATCGGCGTGCCGGAACTGACGGCGTCGGTGCGTGCGGACTTCGATTTCGACGCCACCTGGCGGGCCGTCGGTCCCGAGGACATCGTGACGTTGTGCTACACCTCTGGCACCACCGGCAATCCGAAGGGGGTCGAGATCACCCATGCCAGTCTCACTTTCGAATGTGAGGCCTACGAGTCGGTGATGTCGATCGAGTTCGGGGACCGCATCACCTCCTATCTGCCGACCGCGCATATGGCCGACCGGGTGACGGCGCTGTACCTGCAGCAGTACTTCGGTACCCAGATCACGGTGGTGCCCGATCGCACGTTGCTGCCGGCGGCGTTGGCCGATGTGCATCCCACCATTTGGGGTGCGGTGCCACGGGTGTGGGAGAAACTCAAAGCGGCGGTGGAGTTCTCGGTCGCCAACGAACCCGATGAGACCCGCAAGGCGGCGCTGACGTGGGCGTTGGGGGTGGCGGCGCGCAAGTCCGACGCGCAGTTGGCCGGTGTGCCGCTCGATGAGACCCAGGCGGCGGAATGGGTGAAAGCCGATGAGTTGGTGCTGTCGAAGCTGCGGGCGAAACTCGGGTTGGACCAATTGAAGTGGGCGTTGTCGGGGGCCGCGCCGATCCCGCCGGAGACTCTCGGGTTCTTCTTCGGGCTCGGGATCCCCATCTCCGAGGTGTGGGGTATGTCGGAATTGACCTGTGTTGCGTCGGTGAGCCCACCGCGGCAGGCGCGCTTGGGGACGGTCGGGAAATTGTTGCCCGGGTTGGAAGGTCGTGTCGCCGACGACGGTGAATTCCTGGTGCGTGGTCCCCTGGTGATGCGTGAATACCGGCAGGAGCCGGAGAAGACCGCCGATGCGCTCGACGGCGACGGATGGTTGCACACCGGCGATATCATCACCGTCGACGACGAGGGTTATCTGCGGGTGGTCGACCGTAAGAAGGAACTCATTATCAATGCCGACGGCAAGAATATGTCGCCGGCCAATATCGAGAACACCATCAAAGCCGCCACCCCGCTCATCGGTGCGTTGGCTGTGATCGGTGACAATCGTGCCTACACCACCGCCCTCATCGTTCTCGATGCCGAATCGGCGGGACCCTATGCGGCGCAACGTGGTTTGACCGATGCCTCGGCCGCGGCGCTCGCGACCGACAAGACGGTGATCGAGGACATCGCGCGCGGTGTCGCGGCGGGCAACACGAAACTGTCGCGAGTCGAGCAGGTCAAACGGTTCACCATTGTGCCGTCGTTCTGGGAACCCGGCGGCGACGAGATCACCTTGACCATGAAATTGCGGCGTAAGCCGATCGCGGAGAAGTACGCCGACGCCATCGAGGCCCTGTACTCCCCCACTCTTCCCGTGAATGTGCACGAGCCTGCCGCCGCGTCGGGGCCCGGTGTGGGGTAGGCCGAGGCGGGCTGCGCCGAGTGTGTGGGCCCCGCTCACCGCGAAGGATCAGAGCACCCTCGCCGCCATCAAGAACGTCATGTTCGCCGACGCGGTCACCGCCCTCACCAACCCCTGAGCGGGCGATGTCGGGAGCGGTGACGCGCCCCTACCGTGACGGTCGCGCCGACACCTGCCGTGTGGAGACGTGGTGGTCGCGCCGTCAGGCGGGGCTGGCGGCGCGTAGATGCGGCAGCAGGTGTTCGGCGACGGCGGCGGGTTGTTCCGCGTGCAGGAAGTGGCCGCAGTCGGGCAGTTGCGCGTGCGCTGCGCCCGCACGCTCGGACAGCACACGCTGCAAGGTCGCCGACATACAGCCATCACGCAGCCCGGCCACCGCCAGGGTCGGCAGCGGCGATTGCGGCGCGAGCAGGACGCGCAGGAAATCGCGGGTGGTGCGGCGGTGCACCGTGAACAGCGACCGGTAGTAGCGGGTCGCCGCCCACGCCATCATCGGATCGGTGAAAACGCGTGCGGTGGGCGCGAATTCGGTGTCGGTGAACTGCCAGCCGGGCGACCACCGCCGCCACAGCCGACGCACGAACGCGGCATCCTCGCGCACCAGCAGCCGCGGTGAGGCCCCCGACTGCATGACCGGAATGTAGGACGACATCAGTGTTTGGCGTGGTAGCAGCGGCAGCGACCGTGCCGCGAAGCCGCCACCGAAGGGTGGGATGGCCAGCAGTGTGAGTGAAAGCCACTGTCGCTGCTGCTGTTTCGCCAACACCATCGCGGCGAACGCACCCCAGTCGTGACCGACCAGGTGGGTGGGTGGGGCCCCGAGCTCGTCATGCCAGGCGGCGATATCGTCGCTGACCGCCAGCAGGTCGTAGCGTGCCGACCGGGCCGCCGACCCCGGGGTGTAGCCGCGCAACCACGGCGCGAGCACCTGATACCCGGCGTCGAGGAGCAGTGGCACCAGACCGTCCCAGCTGTGCGGGGTGTCGGGAAACCCGTGCAACAGCAGCACCAGCGGATTCTCCGGCGACCCGAACCGTCGCGCGGACAGTTCCAGCCCGTCGCGCCGCAGTGTGAGGGTTTCCTCCGGTGGGGATGTCATGAGCAGGCCTCTCGTAGTGCTATCGGCCGAGACAGCCACGGCCGGAGTATGTTTCGGCTGATACGTTCCAGGCATGCGATGTCGAGTGCAATACCTGTCCGTGATCGCGACCGCCGCGCTGTCGTGGGCGCTGGCGGGATGTAGTGGTGACGTGGACGGCACACCGTCGGCGGCGACGTCATCAGCGGCGGTGACGTCATCAGCGGCGGTGACGTCGGTGGCAGATGTCACCTCCCCCGCGGCAACCCCCACGCGGACAACAACTGCGACGTCCTCCGCCGCGCCGGTGGCCGGGGATCTGACCGCCACGACCTGCGCGCGATTCCTCGATCTCGATGAGGCGACCGGGAAGTCGACGCTGAAAGCCCTCGCTGGACAGCTCGGCTACCCGACCAAGGTCAACCCGAACAACTACTTCATCGTCCAAGCCCTGTGCAAGAACGATACGACCACGCTGGTCAAGGACTGGCTCGGCCGCGCCTAGGAAATCGCGGTCAGTGCCGTGCCGCCGAGGCACCGCCAGCACCCCCGCGGCACGTCCGTGACCCGCGGCCGCGGGGTGCTGGCGATCAGCGGCCGCGCCACACCGGTGGGCGCTTCTCGATGAATGCCCGCATCCCTTCCCCGGCGTCGGAGGAGGACAGGGCAGGTGCGGCGAGTTGGCCTTGGCGGGTGAAGGCTTCGGTGGTGGACCAGTCCGGGCTCTGGTCGATGATCTGTTTGGACGCCTGAATACTCAAGGGGGCGTTGACCGCGATGCGTTCGGCCAGCGCCAGTGCGGCGTCGAGGACGTGGCCGGGGGCGGCGACGTGGTTGACCAGGCCGAACTCGGCGGCGCGGGCGGCGGTGACGGGGTCGCCGGTCAATGCCATTTCCATGGCGATGGCGCGTGGGAGGCGTTGGGGCAGCCGCAGCACACCGCCGCCGACCGCGACCAGGCCGCGTTTGACCTCGGGGATGCCGAAGGTCGAATTCTCGGCGGCGACAATGAGATCGGCGCACAAGGCCAGTTCGCAACCGCCCGCCAGCGCGGGACCCTCGACGGCGGCGATCAACGGTTTGGTCGGGGGTTGGGCGACGATGCCGAGGATGCCGCGTTTCTCGGTGATGGGGACCTCGCCGCGCGCGGCGGCCTTGAGATCCATTCCGGCGCTGAAATAGCCGCCCGCGCCGGTGAGGATGGCGATGCGGGCATTGGTGTCGGCCTCGTAGGCGTCGAGGGCGCGTTCGATTCCCAGCGCGGTCGCCAGGTCGATGGCATTGCGGGCGTGCGGGCGGTTGATGGTGATGATGGTGATGTGGCCGCGCCGTTCCACCAGTACCGGTGCCGGTGGCGGGGTGGGCAGTGCGACAGGGGTGGTGTCGTCGACGGTGAAGCTGTCGCCGGAGACGGTGACCGGCAGGCCCAGCAGGTCACGGTCGGTCAACTCGGCGAGCAGGGCGGAGTCGGTGGCGCGCACCAGCACACGCGCGCCCTTGTCGGTGATCACACTGACGATCGCCGCCTCGGGCGCACCGCTGCGGTCATAGGGCAGGGTGTAGGCCTCCACCACCGCGGGACCGTCGTAGCCGGTGCGGGCCGGTCGTGCCGGCGGCAGGTCGATCACCGGTGTCAGATGCCGATAGCCGGTCTTCGGTGGGGTGGTCGAGTACACGCCGAGCGCGTGTTTGGTCAGGTACCAGCCCAAAGAGGTTGCCAGGCCATAGGTTCCGGGTTCGGCCCGCAATTTCTCCACCAGTGTGGCGACCGCGTGCCCGCCGTAATTGTTGCCGGGTCCGCCACCGAAGGTGAGGCCGCCGGTCACCGACAGCGGACGCTTCGGGTCATCGATCGGCAGGCCGAGTTCGCGGGCGGCGATCTGCACCGCCACCGGGAAGCACGCGTACAGGTCGACGTGGGTGAGCTCGTCCGCGCCGATCCCGGCGTGGTCGAGGGCCGCGGCACCGAGGGCGCGGATCGCCGGGGAGGCGGCCAGTTCGGCGCGTTCGCTGACGAACCATTCGTCGTGCCCGGACGCGCCCGTGTGCAGGAACACCCACTTCTCTTGGGGGATTCCGGCGGCCTGGGCGGTAGCGGCACTGCACATGATGATGCCGCTGGCCATATCGACCTGTAGGTTCGCGCATTCGAGTTTGGTGTACGGCGCGGAGATCATCCGATTGGTGTCGGTGACGGTCGCGATGTCCTCGGCGCTGAATTCCTGTCGCTGCCAGGCGTTCGGGTTGCGGGCGGCCACCGCCGACAGTCGCGACCACAGGGCCGCGACCGCGTGCGCGTGCTCGGTGACGGTGCGGCCCAGAGCGTGTCGGTTCGCCGATTCCAGCAGTGCGTACATATTGATCGGTGCGAGCAGCCCCGCCGTCGTCTCCGGCGTGTTGTTGGCGGCCCGGTCCACCCCGACCGTGCGGGTGGGCCGCACCCCGTCGCCCTGCACCGGCCAATCCACCTCGACCCCGGCTCGCTGGGCGGCCGCCTGGGTCGCGCCCGCTTCCGCGCCGGTCACCAACACCACGTCGTATTCGCCGGCGGCGATGGCCGCGGCGGCCTCATTGAGCACCAATTGTCCGCCGTCGCCACCGAAGGGGCTCGACTGCACCGTATCCACCTCGCCCGCACCGACCGCGGCGGCGACCAGCGCACCCAGATCCCGGTACTGCCACGAGGTGGACGCCACCGCGAACACCGCGTCCGCCCGCGCCAACAGCGTTTGCCCCGCACCGGTGTCGGCGGCGGCATCGCGCAGCGCCCGCACCGCCAGCTGCGCGGGATCGCGGAACTCCTGATCGGGGGTGCGTGCCACCACCTGACCCACACCCACCAGCACCGGTGTCGACCCGGCGACCATGACATCGGAGGCTTCATGGCGCACCGCCGCGCGCGGCGCCCGTGACCGATCCGGGGCCGCCGATGCCACCGCGGCGGGCAGCCCGGCCAACGACTCACTCAACGCCTCACCCAGGCTGCGTGCCACCGAACCGCCGAGGGGGCCCTCGATCGGTGACCCCGCCAGCCCGGCGTCGACGTACACCGTCGACCCGGACCCGGTGGGTGAGACGGTGATCCAGAACGCCAACCGCAATCCCTGCGGTCCGGTGCCGTGCATGTCGACACCGTCGGCGCGTACCTCGGTGACCGTCCACCGCAGATCCGCCGGGATACCCATGAACTCGGCCTGCTGGGTGTATTCGAGGCCCGGTTCGGCGCGGCCGGGGGCCTCGCCGCGCCAGCCCGCGTGGAACGACAACCAGTCCGGCATCCGACCCAGGTCGAGCAGATACGCCACCACCGTCTCGGCGGTCGCGTCCACGGTCTGCTGTGCGTGCGCGGTCCGCGCGAACGCCGCCAGACCCTCCGGTGGGGTGTGCTCCCCGAATTCGGGCACCGGTGCGGTCTGGGTGGACTTTCCGGTGAATCCGGCGATCAGCTCACGCACGATTCGCGGATCCTTGCGCACCGCGCCGAGTAAGTCACCTCCGGCACGAATCTGCTTGCGCACCATACGGAAACGGTCGAATCCGGGCACAGCCGTCACCGTCTACCTCCTCATCGAGGGTGAGAGAATCAGAGGCTCACCGTATCGCTATCTACGGTCCCGTGGGAGGGGGCGTCTGCAACAGGTTCTCCCGCACCTGGTCCGAGAGGTCCGATACCGCCACGCGACGGCAGCATTCGCCGCCCCACCCACGTGTCCGAATCGACCGACGGTGCCATGAGGTCCAAGACAGCGCCGCCTGGACAGCGTCGCGCGGTCCGAGCGGCAGCGCGAAATCGCGGCCGCGCACCCGAATGCCGAGCGCGCCTTGCGATATGTGACCCGCCGGACCGGCCTGCCGAGGCCGCACCTCGCTCCTGAGGCGGGCTGAGCGGTCGAGGTGCCGAGATTCGACGAGGGTTGCGCATGCCACAGAGAACGCGGCATCGAAGGCACGTGCCCTAAGGGATGCGGCCTCCGGGGCACAGGAACGCGCGAAACGTGCCAACGAGAGGTACCGAGGGTGGTGTCGCCGCGGCGGAACGTTTCGCGAATATCGCTGGCCGTGGCGAGACACTCCGCATTGTCGTCGCTGCGGCGCGCTCACTGTCAGGCACACAGCCCCGTGCACACTCCACCGACGATCGTTGGTGGGGCACCGAGTGGCGCGCAGGGCGCTGCGGGCGACGAACCGGGGCGGTGCGGCGAACCGGTGGCGGTCGGCTCACGCGCCGCGCCGTCACCGGTTCCCCCGCACGGCCGATCAGTGCTGGTGGTCGCCATCCTCATGCGGGTGGCCGTGGACGAGCTCTTCGGCGCTGGCGTCACGGATATCGACAACCTTGATCGCGAAGGTCAACCGCTGCCCGGCGAGTTCGTGATTGGCGTCGATGGTCACCTCGTCGCCGTCGACACCGGCGACGGTAATGATCTGCACGTCGCCGTCGGGAGCCTCGGCCTGTAACTGCATGCCCACCGTGAGGTCGTCGACGCCTTGAATGACCTCGCGGCTCACCGTGGTGAGCAGTTCGGGCAGGTATTCGCCGTACCCGTCCTCCGGCTCGACGACCACGCTGAGCTGGTCTCCGGCGGCCTTGCCCTCGAGGGCGTTCTCCAGGCCGGGAATGATGTTGCCCGCGCCGTGCAGGTAGACGAGCGGGTCGCCGGGGGCGGACTCGTCGAGCACCTCACCGGCGTCGTTGGTCAGGGTGTAGTCGATGGAGACGACCTCGTTGGCGGCGATCAGCATAGGCGCAACCCTTTCTCACAGGAATTCGGAAGATCTCGCGGCCGCCGTCACGGTAGGCGACACCCAGGACCCTAGTTCGATCGGCGCGCCCACGTTAGCGGAGGGCCGCCACGATCCGGGTGAACACCGCATCGACCGATCCCGTGCCGGAAACCAGACGCAGGCGTACCCGGCCCTGCGCGGCCCGGTCACGGTAGTGATCGAGCACCGGTGCGTGGAGCGATTCCAGCCGCTCGATACGCAGACGAAGGGTGTGGGGGTCTCCGGGATAGCCGGAGGTGACCAGCCGTTCGACGATCACGTCCACGGGTAGAGCCAACCCGACGATGGCGTCGAGTCGGGTATCGGACTCCGCCAGTCGCTGATCGAGCAGTACCGCCTGCTCGACGGTCGACGGCAGACCACCGAGGAGAAAACCCGCCGTCGTATCCGCCCGGGCGAGGCGGGCGGCGAGAATATCGGCCAACAGTGTGTCGTCGAGGGGTTCGCCCCGGTCGGCGGCCGCGGTGAACCGGCGGCCATGGGCGGTATCGGCGTCGACCTCCGCGCGGACCGCGTCACCGATGGTGATCACCGGCAGGCCCAGCTGCCGCGACAGCAGCCGCTGCTGGGTGGCGATCCCGCTCTGCGGGTGCCCGGACACGATTGCGCGCATAGTCGGCTCCAGCGATCGGTCCGGTGCGTCACGCACCGGCATGAGGAAAGCGTGGCACGGTGACCGCGCTCGCGTCGCGCCTCGGCGAAACTCGGTACCCCCGGGCACGGCACGATCGGTACCCCCGGACGCGGCGCGCAGGCGGTTCTCGGCGACTCGCCCCGACGCACCTGGACACCGACGCACCTGGACACCGACGCACCTGGACACCGAGGGTGCGAGATCCAGCCGCGGTGACTCGCCGACCGTGCCGGTGGGCCGCGACCCGCGGTGCGTGGCTGACCGGCGGGCCCGATATCCGCGCCGGCGACCTGCGGCGACCTGCGGCGACCTGCGGCGACCTGCGGCGACGTTCCCTCAACAGAAGCAACCGTTCGGTTACTATCGGGGTGCTCGACTCCGCGCGACCCTGCGCCGCGCCCGCATATGTCTCGAATCAGACTGCGGCACAGCGATATTCGTTCTCCCCTGCTCCGTTCATGAGGTACGACCGCGAAAGCGAGGCCCGTCATGCGTGTGGGATTCATCGGTACCGGCCGCATCGGCGGCAATCTGGCCCGGCTGCTGGTCGCGGGCGGCGATCACGTACTGCTCAGCGCCAGCCGCCTCGACGGGCCCAAACGGCTGGCCGACGAACTGGGCGACCACGCCACCGCCCTGTCGACCACCGATGTACTGGCCGCCACCAATGTGGTGGTGATCGCGGTGTGGTGGGAGGCCTTCCACGAGATCGCCCGCGATTACGGCCCCGCATTGCAGGGCAAGATCGTCATCGACCCCAGCAACCCGCTCACCGAACAGGGCGGTACGCCGGTGCCGTTGCCGGTGCCCGACGGTCTCACCAGCCCGCAGTATCAGTTGAGGCGGCTCGGGGACGTTCGCCTGGTGCGCACCTTCGGTGACCGCCTCGCCGCCGACCTGCTCGCCGACGGTCTGCGTGGCCAGGACAGCGGCGAGCACCCGGATATGCGCTATTGGAGCGACGACCCGGAAGCCGCCGCCACCGTCGTGCCCCTCATTCGCGACGCCGGTTTCCATCCTGTCGACGGCGGCGGCCTCGCGCAGTCGAAGAACGCCGGACAGTGATCGCGTGCGTGGCCAGTTCTAGAGGTTGATACCCAGCAGTGCGTCGACCGCGTCGCGGATCAGCCCCGACGCGGCACTGTCCGGGCCACCGTAGTTCATTGCCTGCTCCGCCCAACTATCCACGGCGGCAAGGGCTTTCGGGGTGTCGAGGTCGTCGGCGAGGTGTTGGCGCAGCCGGGCGACGGTATCGGTGGCGGCGGGACCGGACGTCAGCGCGGCCGCGGCCCGCCAGCGGTCGAGGCGGGCGAGGGCGTCGGCGAGTACCTGATCGGACCATTCGCGGTCCTGGCGGTAGTGCCCGGCGAACAGGCCCAGCCGGATCGCCGCCGGATCGGTGCCCGAGCGGCGCAGCGTGGAGACGAAAACCAGATTGCCGCGCGATTTCGACATCTTCTCGCCGTCGAGGCCGATCAGTCCGGCGTGCACGTAGTGCCGCGCGAAACGGCGTCCCGCGACCAGGGCTTCGGCGTGCGCGGCGGAGTATTCGTGGTGCGGGTAGATGAGGTCGGAGCCGCCGCCCTGGATATCGAATTCGCTGCCGATGCGGTTGAGTGCGATCGCCGCGCACTCGATATGCCAGCCGGGCCGCCCCGCGCCGAAGGGCGCGGGCCACGACGGCTCGTCCGCGCGTGCGGCCCGCCAGATCAGCGGATCGATCGGGTCGCGTTTCCCGGGCCGGTCGGGATCGCCGCCGCGTTCGGCGAAGAACCGCTCCATGGTGGCGCGGTCGTAGCCGGATTCGTAGCCGAACTGCTCGGTGGCGTCGTGGCGGAAGTAGATATCGGGGTACTGCCGATCGTCGACGGTATAGGCCGCGCCGGAGGCGAGGAGTTTGTCGACCATCTCCACGACCTCCTGCACCGATTCGATGGCGCCGATGTAGTGGGCGGGCGGTACCACCCGCAGCGCCGCCATATCCTCGCGGAACAGGTCGATCTCGCGGGTGCCCAGCTCCTGCCAGTCGATTCCGTCGCGGCGGGCGCGTTCGAAGAGCGGATCGTCGACATCGGTGACGTTCTGCACGAAGCGCACGTCGTGGCCCGCGTCGCGCAAGAGCCGGTTCACCAGATCGAAGGTGAGGTAGGTGGCGGCGTGCCCGAGGTGGGTGGCGTCGTAGGGGGTGATGCCGCAGACGTACATGGTGGCGGTTTTCCCGGGGGTGACCGGGCGCACCTGCCGGTCGGCGGTATCGAACAAACGCAACGCCGGTCCGGATCCGGGAACGGTCGGGACAGCGATATCGGACCAGGACTGCATGATTCGAGGGTAAAGGGACGACCGGCCCCCGCCCGCGCCGCCCCCGCTCAGTGAGAGCGGCGACACGCGTGGTGACGTGCGCCGACCTGCGACGTGGCCGCCATCGCGCACACGTCAACCATTGCAATCATGATTCTTGCAACGTTTTCACCCCGCGGCACGGCCCCCCCGCACCGGGTGGTAGCGGCCGGTCCCGGAATTCGGGCCCCGCGAACGGATCGAGCGGTCAGAACGCGGGCCACGGAATCGGGCGCGTGGAGTGCGGCATCGGCAGCACCGGATCGGCCAGCAACTCCCGCGCGCGGGCCTCGAGGGCCTCGATCTCGGTATCGGTGATCAACTCCGCGAGCCGATCGCCCAGCTCCCCGGGCAGCGCCTTCACGAAAAGGGTGATGTCGGTGAGTAGTTCCTCCTCGATCGGTTCCCCCGCCCACCCCCACAGCACGGTCCGCAATTTGGGTTCGCTGTGCAGGCAGATCCCGTGATCGACCCCGTAGACCCGGCCATCGACCCCGTCGAGGGCGTGCCCGCCCTTGCGGTCGGCATTGTTGAGCAGCACATCGAGCACCGCCATGCGGCGCAGTCGCGGATCGTCGGCGTGGATCAGTGACACCCGCCGCCCCGACCCGTCGAGTGCGCGCAGCACCTCACGGAAGCCGTCGGGTATCGCGCCGACCGCGCACAGATCCACCAGATCCGGGCGACCACCCGCGGGTTCGATAGTGTCGATCCACCGCTGCACCATGCCCGGCCCCAGCGGGCCGTCCCGCAGCACGGTTTCCGGGATCAGCCCCCACCCCAATGCCTGCGATACCTGATAGGACGCGACTTCCCGGCCCGCGAGGGTGCCGTCCGGGAAATCCCACAGCGGCCGTTCCCCGCGCACCGGTTTGTAGACCACGCGCACCCCGTCGCCCTCGCACACCAGCGTCACATTGCTGGCCGTGGTCACCTGCCCGACCACCTCGAGGTCGGCGGTGCGCAGCGGGTCGCGCGACATGGGGCTCAGTCCTCGATCTCGGTGGCGCCGAAGATCTCGCCGCGTTTGTAGCCGTTGGTGCGCACACACATATGCCCGGTGGGTGAGAGCGGTTCCCCGCACAGTGGGCACGGCGGGCGGCCCGCCGCGATCACCCGGGTGGTGCGTAGCGCGAATTCGCGTGCCTGGATGGGGGTGAGGAAGACCCGCACCGCGTCGGGCCCCTCCTCGGTGTCATCGGCCAACACCACCGATTCGTCGACCTCGGTTTCGGTGATGGCCAACAGTTCCACCACCACCGCGCCCGCGTCGGCGTCCCAGCCCAAACCCATGGTGCCGACCCGGAATTCGGCGTCGATGGGTGTGACCAGGGGTGCCGTATCGGCGACATCGTCGGCCTGCGGTGGCACCGGCGTGCCGAAGCGGCGCGCGACTTCGTCCAACAGCAGACCCATCCGATCGGCCAACACCTTCACCTGCTGCTTTTCCAGCAGCACGCTGACGACCCGCGGTTCCTGCACGGCTTGCAGGTAGAAGGCGCGGTCGCCCGGCTCGCCGACAGTGCCGGCGACGAATCGATCGGGGGTGCGGAAAATATGGATTGCTCGGGACAATCTGCACCTCCTGACTGCACTACCCGGAATGAGAACTACTCAGTATGAGAATCGGGGTGTTCGACACCCTCATTATCCGTACTCACGGTGTTGCCCGTTTCCCCGCCGGGAACCGGCCCCGATCTGGCGGCCGGGTCGCGGGGTGGGGCGAGGGTGGACAGGTCCGACCCCGTGTCGTTGACCCGCCAGACGAACGGTGCGGTCGGGGTGTAGCGGACCACGCTGATCGACGCGGGTTCGACGACGATGCGCTGGAACAGGTCCAGATGCATGCCGTAGGCGTCGGCGATGACGGATTTGATGATGTCGCCGTGGGTGCACGCCACCCACAACACCTCGCCGCCGTGTTTGCGTGCCAGCGCGGCGTCGTGTTCGCGCAGAGCGGACACGACACGGAATTGCACCTGCGCCAAGCCTTCTCCGCCCGGGAACACCGCCGCCGAGGCGTGCCGCTGCACGACCTTCCACAGCGGTTCGCTGATCAGTTCACCCAGGGGTCGTCCGGTCCAGTCGCCGTAATCGACTTCCAGGAGCCGTTCATCGGGTTCGACGTCGATACCGAGCTTGTCTGCCAGCGGGGCGACCGTGCGTTGGCAGCGCAGCAGCGGTGAGCACACGATGTGCTCGATGGGCAGTGAACCCAATCGCTGTACGAGGGCCTGGGCCTGTTCGCGGCCGCGGTCGGTCAGATCGATACCCGCGCTGCGGCCGGCCAGCGTATGGGCGACATTCGACGTGGACACGCCGTGCCGCAACAGGATCACTGTCACCGGGCCAGCCTACTGGCTGGCCGGTATTCGCAACGGCAGTGTGGATTCGCGTGCGTGGCCGATACCCTCGACACGATCATGTCGCCGAGATGACGCCGCCGGCCAGCAACCCCATCACGGTGAGACCGAGAATGATGCGGTAGCCGACGAACCAGTTGAGGGAGTGGTTGGTGACGAAGCGCAGCAGCCATGCCACCGAGGCGTATCCCGCGCCGAAGGCGATAAGGGTCGCGACCAGCAATTGCGGTCCCGACGCGTTGAGGCCCGCGCCCGCCGGTTCGAACGCGTCGGGCAGGCTGAACAGCCCCGAGGCCAGCACCGCGGGGATCGCGAGCAGGAACGAGAACCGCACGGCCGCCTCCCGGGTCAATCCGAGGAACAGGCCGGCGGTGGAGGTGGCACCCGAGCGCGACACGCCCGGAATCAGCGCCAGGCATTGCGCGAAACCCATGATCAGACCGTCGCGGGTGGTCAACTGCTCGATGGGACGTTGTTTCTTGCCGTAGTACTCACCGGCGGCGATCACGAACGCGAACGCGATCAACATGAACGACACCAGCCACAGATTCCGCGCGCCCGTACGGATCTCATCCCGGAAAAGGAATCCGATGGCACCGATGGGGATGGTGGCGATGATCACGTACCAGCCGATGCGGTAATCGAGGTCGCGCTGCGCATCGGGGTCCAGGCCGTAGCGGGGATGTTCGACCTCGCTGTAGACGGGCAACTGGGTGGTGGGCTGATCGTGCAGTGGCACCGTTTGGCGCTGCTTCTGGGTGAGCTGGGCCCACACGGTGGTGAACCAGGCCACCAGGATCCGCCCGATGTCCTTGGCGAAATAGACGAGAACCGCGGCCTCGGTACCCAACTGGGTGACCGCGGTGAACGACGCGCCCGCGTCGTCACCGAAGAAGACCGACGACACGATCCGCAGATGCCCCGACGACGAGATCGGCAGAAACTCCGTCACGCCCTGCACGAGTCCCAGCACCACCGCCTGCAGCCACGTCATCGACTCGCCCACGCACCACTCCTGTCCACATCGAATCGTCTGCTCGCGGTGGACAATTCACCCACCGACGGCGGTCGTCGCCGGTGGGCGCGCCGCGATACCGCAGCGACCCTACCCGCACGTCGCCGGAGCCGACCACCGGTGCGGCCCAACGGTGCGTGCGGCGGTTCGACGGCGCGGCCTATCCGGGTGCAAAGCATATGTGCGCCTAGGCTGACCCCTGTGACAGAGGGGTTTGTACGGTGATGGAACAGCGCACGGTCGGGCGCAGCGGACTGCGGGTCTCGCGGCTGGGTTTGGCCACCCACACCTGGGGGCGGGAGACCGATCCCGACGACGCGGCGGCGCAGCTGTTCGCGTTCATGGAGGCCGGCGGCACACTCGTCGACACCAGCCCGTCCTATGCCGATGGTGCCGCGCAACGCATTCTGGGGGAATCGCTGCGCGAACTCGGGCGTGAGGAGCTGGTGCTGTCGGGCAGTGCCGGGCGCACACCGGTTCTCGGTGATCCGGCCGCGCCCGCTCCCGCGCCGACGCGATGGGCGGTGGACGCGTCGCGGCGCACCATGATGCGCCAACTCGATCACACGCTGTCGCTGTTGGGTACCGATCACCTCGATATCTGGACCGTCGATGCCTGGGATCCGCACACTCCCCTCGAGGAGATCGCGGCCACGCTCGAATACGCGGTGCGGACCGGGCGGGTGCGCTACGCCGGGGCGCGCGGCTATGACGCCTGGCAGTTGGCGACCCTGGCCGCGGGCGCGCCGCTGACCACCGCGTACTCGCCGTACTCGCTGCTCGCGCGTGGCGCCGAACACGAATTCGTGCCCGCCGCACAGCATCACGGCATCGGTGTGATCGCCACCGCGCCGCTGGCCGGGGGGATTCTCACCGGCAAATACCGGGACGGGGTGCCCGCCGATTCGCGTGGCGCCGATGAGGCGACCGCCGCCGAGATCGTCGCCAGCCTCGACGACCGGGCGGTGCGGGTCGTCGACGCCATCGTCACCGCCGCCGACGGGCTCGGTGTCTCACCGCTGGCGGTGGCCCTGGCGTGGATTCGTGATCAGCCCGGAGTGGCGAGCATGATCGTCGGGGCCCGCGATATCGGGCAGCTCACCGGCGTGCTGGCCGCCGAAACCCTCGAATTGCCGCGCGCTATCGCGGCCGCTCTCGGAGATGTGAGCGCACGCACAGAATGAGCCAGGCTAGCCTTACCTGCATGAGGAGTCTCGTGCGTGCCCGAACGGTAACCGCCCGGCGCATGCTGCTCATGCTCGCCGGTATCACCCTGGTCGTGGGTCTGACCGCCTGCGCCGGTACCGATCCGGGCGGCACCGGACCGCACGGGCCGTCCACGGCCACCGTGGACGATCTCGACCCGGTGCCGATCGGACCCGCACCGACCTCGGTGTTGCCGGCGACGGTGCGTTCCTTCGACGGCAGCGAGGTCACCGTCACCGACGTCGGCCGCATTGTCGCCGCCGACCGTTACGGCACCCTCGCCCAAACGGTCGTCGCTCTCGGACTGGGCGCGAATCTGGTGGGCCGCTCCAACTCCGCTGCCTTCCCGGCCGTGCAGGAGCTGCCCACCGTCAGTGGTGGCGCGGGCACCTTGAGCGTGGAAGCCGTTGCGGCACTGCAGCCCTCGGTTTTCCTCACCGATACCACCGCCGCCACCCCCGTCATTCGCGACCAGTTGAACGCTCTCGGTATCACCGTCGTCTACTTCGATCCGCAGCGCACCATGGACACCGTCGCCGCGCAGATCGACGCCGTCGCCGCCGCCCTGGGGGTGCCCGACGCGGGTGCCGCGCTCGCGCAGCGCACCCGCGCCGAGATCGACGCCGCCACCGCGGCTGTCCCGCGGCAGGACGCACCGCCGCGCATCGCGTTCCTCTACCTGCGCTCCACCGCCATCACCATGATCGCGGGCCCGGGTTCCGGTGCGGATTCGCTGATCACCGCCATCGGCGGTATCGACGCGGGCACCGCGTCGGGGATCAGCGAGGAGTTCCTGCCGATCACCAGCGAAGCGATGATCGCGGCCGCCCCCGATGTGCTGCTGGTCATGAGTGAGGGCCTGTCCTCGGTCGGTGGCGTCGACGGGGTCGAGAAGATTCCCGGTATCGCGCAAACCCCGGCCGGCCGCCACGAGCGCGTCGTCGATATGGCCGACACTCTGCTGCTGTCGTTCGGCCCCAATACCGGTCGCGTCCTCGCCGCCCTCACCCAGGCCGTATACGGCATCGACCACGCATGAGTGACCCGGTCGACGCGAAGCGCACCATGCCGCATGAGATTTCGGCGGCCACGGTCGATCCGGGGCCCGTGCGGGGCAGTCGGCGATGGTCGCGGACCGCGCTGATCTTCACCGGCGCGGTGCTGGCGATGGTGGCCCTGGCGGTCTTCTCGGCGGCGGTCGGGCAGGTGCCGACCACACCGGCGGAGGTGGCGGGCAGTGTCTTGCACCGCCTCGGACTCGACTGGGGGTCGATGCCCGCCCACCCGGCCGGATATCTGACCCTGTGGGAGGTGCGGTTCCCGCGGGTGGTGATGGCCGCGCTGGTCGGGGCGGCCCTCGCCACCGCGGGTGCGTTGTTGCAGGGTGTGTTCGCCAACCCCCTCGCCGAACCCGGGGTTATCGGGGTGTCGGCCGGTGCCGCGGTCGGTGCGGGCGCGGTCATCGTCTTCGGTGGGGCGTTCGCCGCGGTGTGGTCGGTGGCGGCGGGCGCGTTCGTCGCCGGACTGGCGACCACGCTGCTGGTGTACGTGTTGGCGCGCTCGAACGGGCGCACCGAGGTGGTGACGCTGGTGCTCACCGGTGTGGCCATCAACGCCTTCGCGGGCGGGCTGCTGTCGTTCCTGCTGTTCACCGCGTCCCCGGCGGCGCGCGATCAGATCGTGTTCTGGCAGTTGGGCAGTCTCAACGGCGCCACCTGGCAGGCGGTCGCGGTGGTCGCGCCGCTGACCCTGACCGGGGTGGCGGCCGCGATCTGGATGGCGCCGCGGCTGGATCTGCTCGCCCTCGGTGAATCCGCCGCCCGGCACCTGGGTGTGGACGTGGAACGGTTGCGGCGCAATGTGATCGTCGTGGTCGCCGTGCTGGCCACCGCGGGGGTGGCGTTCACCGGCATCATCTTGTTCGTCGGACTGATCGTCCCGCACCTGGTGCGCATGCTCGTCGGGCCCGCGCACCGCGTCCTGATTCCGCTCTCGGCGGTGGTGGGGGCGATCGTGCTGCTCGCCGCCGATATCGGTGCCCGTTCCATCGTGCACAATGCCGACCTGCCGTTGGGGATGCTGACCTCGCTCGTCGGTGGGCCGTTCTTCTTCTGGCTGTTGCGCCGCACCCGTGCCAGTGCGGGAGGGTGGGCGTGAAACGCGGTCTCGCCACGGTCTTCCAACGCGCCCACCCGGTGCCCGAGGCCCCCGAACCGGGCAGTGTGACCCTGCGCGCCCGCGCCGTGGTCGTCGAACGCGGTGGCGGCCGCCGGGTCCTCGACGGTATCGATTTCGAGGTGCGGGCCGGACAGATCGTCGCCCTCGTCGGCCCCAACGGTGCCGGCAAGTCCACGCTGCTGGCGGCATTGACCGGGGAACTCGACCTCGTCTCGGGCACCGTCGAACTCGACGATGAACCGCTCACCGCCTGGACTCATCTCGATATGGCGCGCCGCCGTGCGGTCCTGCCGCAATCGCATGCGGTCGGATTCCCGTTCACCGCACGCGAAGTCGTCGCCATGGGTCGCGCCCCGTGGGTGCGCACCGACCGGCAACTGCGCGACGACGACCATATTGCCGCCGCCATGGCCGCCACCGACGTCACCCACCTCGCGGCCCGGCCCTTCCCCGCCCTGTCCGGTGGTGAACGCGCCCGCGTCGCGCTGGCCCGCGTGCTGGCCCAGGACACCCCCACCCTGCTGCTCGACGAACCCACCGCCGCACTCGATCTCGGCCATCAGGAACAGATCCTCGCCCTGGCCCGCGACCGCGCCGGTAAGGGTGCGGCCGTCGTGGTCGTGCTGCACGATCTCGGTATCGCCGCCGCCTACGCCGACCGGGTCGCGGTTCTCGACGCCGGTCGTATCGCCGCCGACGGCCCACCGCGTGCGGTGCTGACCACCGAACTGCTCAGCCGCGTCTACCGCCACCCCGTCGAGGTCCTCGACCATCCGGTCACGGGTGCGCAACTGGTGCTTCCGGTGCGCGGCTAGGGAGGAAGGCCAGGTCGCCGTCGTGATTTTCGGGCGCGTTCCCCCACCCACCCCACCGCGGTTGTGATGCAACTTGTGATATGGCATCAAGGCAGGTCTCGATACGAGTCGACGAACGTGTCATCGACGCCATCGAGCGGATCTCCGGTGGCAACCGGTCACAGGGCTTCGAGAAGGCGGCCCAACACTATCTACTCTTCGCCGCCGCGCAGTCGCTGACCGCCGCCGATGCGGAGTTGCTCGCCGATTTCGACGCGACGTGCGACGAGTGGCGTAGTGCGTAGGGGCGATATCTACGAGATCACCACCGTTACCGGTCGATCCATGACCGCCCTCGTGGTCTCCGATACCGATATCGCCAACCCCATCGGATACGCCTTCATCGCCCCGATCGTGCCGAGCCCACCATCGCGCCAGTACGTCACGACCCCGCTCGCCGCCGTCGACGGCCACGCGATCCTGTGGCGAATGCAGGCGGTCCCCGCCGAACACCTCAGCAAGGGTGTGCACCGCGGCGCGGCCACCGAAGCCGAACTGGGCGAGATCGATGCCATCATGAAGGCGCTACTCGGACTGCAATAGATCTCCTCACCCGACCTTCGTCTACCGCTTGTGCACGGCGGCGACCGTGTCGACCTGATCCCAGAGCACGCGCAGCACCCCGTTGATCACCCACAGCGCGAACAACACCACGCCCGCGGTCGGCGACCAGGTGAACCCCAGCAGTACGGCCCCGCCACCGAACCACAGCACTTCCAGTGCGGCCCTGGACAATCCGGTGAGCTTGTAGCGGGCGTCGCGCGCCGCGCCGAACAGTTTCCACACCACGATGAACACCGCCGTCGCGGCCACGGCCGCGAGAATCCGCACGATCGGCGGGGCGTCGAGGGAGTACCCCCACGCGGCGGCGGTGGCGAGTACCGCCAACTCCAGGACGAACATGAGCAGCAGGTTCGCGCCCTTGGCAATCGACATGTTCACCGCCACACCAGTTTGAGCACCGCGGGGGTCAGCAGCATGCGAATCACGGTGGCGTCCAGGACGAGTGCCGCGATCATGCCGTAGGCGATGTATTTCATCAGGACGAGATCGGAGAAGCCGAACGCGCCGGTCACCACGATCAGGATGGCGGCGGCGGAGGTGATCACGCCACCGGTGTGGGCGATGCCGTAGCGGATCGCCTCCTGCGGTGGTGCGCCGTCGGCGCGCGCCTCGGCCATCCGCGATTGCAGGAACACCTCGTAATCGGTGGACAGGCCGAACAGCACCGTCACGATCAACACCAGCACCGCGAACATGAGCGGGCCGGGAGTGAAGTGGAACAGGTCCGCGCCGTGGCCTTCGACGAAGATCCAGGTGAGGATGCCGAGGGTCGACCCGAGGCTCAACGCGCTCATGGCGACCGCCTTGACCGCCAGCACCAGCGACCGGAACGCCGCGTACATGAGTGCGATCGCCGCGCTGATGAGGATCAACGCCAGCAGTGGCAGACCCTCGATGAGTCCGTGGATGCTGTCGCGTTCGAGCGCGGGCACACCCGCCACCATCACCTGCGTGCCGGGTGGTTGTGGAATCGAGCGCAGTGCGGTGATCGCGGTATCGGCGTCGCGTTTGTCGGCCAACCCCGATCCCAGCACGGTGACCGCGTCCTGGGTCGGTGCGAACGGGTCGAACGGCCCGGTCATCATTCCGGCGGTGCGCTGGGTGGCCTCGTGGCGGATATCGGAGAGCTGTTGCGGATTCGCGTCCACCACAACCAGTTTCAACGGTTCGGTGCGGAAGCTGGGGAACCAGGTGTCGAAATCCTGCTGGGCCACCCGCGCCGGATTGTGTGCCGCCAGATAGCGTTCGCTGAGCCCACCGAATTCGATATTGCGGAACGGCAGGATCAGGGCCAGCAGCATCAGCACGACCGGTGTGATCACCAGCCACGGCTTGCGCATGGCGAACAGCGCCAGCCGGGAGAAGAAGCCGGCGTCGATCTGCTCGGCGGTGCGGATACTGGCCAGCCGATGCCATCCCCACAGGTCGATGCGCTCGCCGACAATGCTCAATACCGCGGGCAGCGCCGTCACCGACAGCACCGCCGCCAGCAGCACCGCGCTGATCCCGCCGAGCGGTACCGACCGCAGTACCCCGTTCGGGTAGATGAACAGCGCGCCCAGGCTCACCGCGATGATCGCCGCCGAGAACAGCACCGTGCGTCCGGCCGTGGCCACCGTGCGCGCGGTCGCCTCCTGCACGCCGCGCCCGGCGGCCAGTTCCTCCCGGAATCGGGTCACCGCGAACAGTCCGTAGTCGATGGCCAGGCCCAAACTCACCAGGGTGACGACGGCACTGGCGAAGACGTTGACCTGAATATGGTCGGTGAGCATCCGCATGATGCCCTGGGTGCCCAGAATCGTCATACCGCCGATGAGTACCGGCAGCAGGGCGCCGATGATCCCGCCGAAGACGAAGTACAGCAGGATCGCCACCAGCGGGAGCGCGATGAGTTCGGCGCGGTGGATATCCTTCTGCATCCCGGTATTGATGCCCTCGACGACCGGCTGCAGTCCGGCCAACTGCACGGTCGTGCCGCCGGGACCGGCTCCGGGGGTGCCCGCGCCGAAATCGTCCTTGATGGCCAGGTAGTTCTCGACGGTGTCGGTGCCGCCGTCGCCGCGCAATCCGATGGAGGCGAAGGCGTGGGTGCGCGACGGGTCGGCGAACTGGCCCATCATCGACCCGTCCCAATAGGAGTCGATCTTGAGGATGTGCTCGTCGTGGTCGGCGCGCAGCCGGGTCAGCTCCCCCGCCACCGCCGCCCGCAGCCCCGGATCGTCGAGGGTGGTGCCCGACGGCGCGGTGTAGATGACGATCAGATCGGAGTCGGTATCGCGGCCGAAGGTGCTGTCGGCCAGTTTCGACGCCGCCACCGATTCACTGGATTCGTCGAACCAGCCCTCCTGGGTCAGATGGTCGCCCAGGTCGCGGCCGTAGAAGCCGGACCCCAGCACCGCCAGCGCGAAGAGGGTGAACACCAGGTACCGATTGCGGTGGATCATGCGCCCCCACCGCAGGGAACCGTTGTGCAGCATCTATCCGCAGGCCGCGGTGGTGTAGTCGGCCGAGCGCAGAATGCCGCACAGATCGGTGCGCGAGATCTTCCAGCGTCCGTCGGTGTTCACGAAATGCACCACCGTGGTGCGCACATTGGTGCCGGTGCCGTCCTTGTCCAGGCTCAGCGTGGCGGTGAGGGTGCCGTCGTGATTGTCGAACACCGGATCCCGGACCCCGTACACCGCGCGCGGATTGTCTTGCAGCGCTTTGTACATATCCGGGATGGCGTCGCGGAAGGCGTCACCGTCCTCGATGAGGGCGACGCGTTCGTCGTCGGGCAGATTCGGATCCAGCGCGGACTTGATCTGGGTGTCCAGGTCGGCGGCGGTCGGAATCGACGGGCGCGCCGCGGCGCTGGTGGCCGCGGCCGCCGAGGAGGACGACAGCGCGGCGTAGGCCGAGGCGCGGGCCGAGGCCACCGAATCATCGTCGGAGCCGCCGCCGCAGGCCGCGAGGGCGGCGCCGAGGACGGCGAGGGACAGTGCGGTGGCGGCGGCCGAACGTCGAAGTGCCATCAACTTCCTCGCGTCGAACTGATGTTGCTTGCCGTTAGTCAATCATGCGCACGCGCAGCAGACCGTCCGGCATGTCACATACCGTCGATCACGGCACTCAATCGCCCCAGCAGCGCGCGCACCGGGGTGGGCTCGCGCGGTTGCGCCGCCGTGACCGGCACCGCCTGGGGTATCAGATCGCGGACCAGTGCCACGATGCTGCGTTCGTCGTCGAGGTCGATATCGGTCACGGTGGTCTGGGCGACGGCGTCGATATCGTCGGTGTCGGGGACGTCGGTCTCGAGGTCGGCGCGGTAGATCTCGAGAACCAAGGTGGAGCGAAAGGTGCGGAATGCGAAGGATCGGCCGTCTCCGGTGCGGCCGAATCCGTGCGCGTACCGACCCGCGGTCACATCCTCGACGGTGAATCCGGATGTGTGGTCTGTCACCAACCAATCTCCCTGATGCGGCCCATTGTTCACTTCCACCGTAACCTTTGCCGCCGACACCCGGCACGAAAGGCCATGTCACGTCATAGAAGTGGGTGCGTCGGTCGGGTGTGGAACTACCCACGGCGCGCCGCCCCCGAACACCCCCGCCCATCCGGGGTGGCGAGAGATCATGGTCAGATGGTCGGGAACCCATGATTGCAGCAGGCAGTGTGATTTCGGCAAGCAGTGTCATCTCGGCAGATAAAGGAGTTCGGTGCATGCGCCGTCGCGGCTGGACCCGCTCGGCCCTCGCGGCCGTGGCGGCGGTAACCCTGCTCGCGGGCTGTTCGTCCCAGGACGACGTCTCGCGCAAGCCCACCCGGGAACCGGCCACACCGGCCGCCGCGCCCACCCTCGCCGCCACCCCCGCCGGTGAGGTGAGCCCGAGTACGCCGATCTCCGCGCTGCTGGTCGAACCGCGCAGCGGGGTGCTGGCGGTGCTGAGCGCGGACGGAAAGTCGTTGCGGCTCATCGATCGTGGGGTCACCCCGGCCGCCGAGCGCACCGTGGCACTGCCCGCCGCGGCCGCCATGCTCGCTCCGGGCGAGCCCGGTGAGATCCTGCTGCCCGCCCCGCGGCGGGTGCTGCGCGTGGACGCGGCCAGCGGCACCGTCGATGAGATCGCGGTCGACGGCGACGCCCGCGCGGTGGCGCTGCGCCCCGAGGGCGGGCTCGCGGTCGGTACCGCCGACGGACGGGTCCTGACCCTGGCCGCCGACGGCACCGTCGACCGCACCGTCACCGGTCTGGTCTCGGTGGACGCGGTGGTGGCCGCCGGTGACGACCTCCTCGCCCTCGACCGCCGACAGACCATCGTCACCGAACTCGACCTGGGCGACAACCGCCCCGGGTTGACGCTGCGCACCGGTGACGGCGCGACCAATATGATCGGCGACCACTTCGGTCGCGTCCTCGTCACCGATACCGCCGGCAACGAGCTGCTGGTCTACACCGCCGATCCGCTCGTACTGCACCAGCGCTTCCCGGTAGGCTCTTCGCCCTACGCACTCGCCTACGATGAGCGGTCCGACACCGTGTGGGTGACGCTGACAGGCACCAACGAGGTCGTCGGCTATGACGTGTCGACGGGTATACCGGTAGAGGTGGGGCGTTTTCCGACGGTGCGCCAACCCGACACGGTAACCATCGACAACCGCGGCGATATGTTCGTGGGATCCGCGACCGGCGACGGTCTGCAGCGGATCGGCGCGGACCAGCGAAAGGGGCAGTGATGGCTCGGGCCTCACACTCGGCGCGCACACTCCCGGCGGGTTGGGAAGACACCAGCGACGAGTACGAATACGTGCCGCTGCGACTACCCCCCGATGTCACTCGGGTCACCGCGTCCATGCGGTTGGCCATATCGGCCGAATTCGGGGGCTGGGAATTGTCGCGCGTGCGCGCCTACACCGACGGCAGTCGCCGCGTACTGCTGCGCCGCCGCAAAACCGCGCTGTTCACCGCCGCGCCGGAGGCGGCGCTGTGACCATAGGGGCCCACCTGTACTCGCTACTGCTCAAACTGATGTTCCTGCTGCCGCCGGAACGCATCCACCACTTGGCTTTCGGTGCCATGCGGCTGGCCACCCGCTTCGCGCCCACCCGCTGGGCGACCTCGAAACTGCTCGTCGTCGACGATCCCATCCTGGCCACCACCGCCTTCGGTGTCGACTTCCCCGCACCGCTGGGTTTGGCCGCCGGATTCGACAAGAACGCCGACGGCGTGGACACCTGGGCGCCGATCGGTTTCGGCTACGCCGAGATCGGCACCGTCACCGCCCAGGCGCAGCCCGGCAATCCCGCGCCGCGACTGTTCCGCCTGTCCGCAGACCGCGCGCTCATCAACCGCATGGGCTTCAACAACCATGGTGCGGGCGCCGCGGCCGACAATCTGGCCCACCGCGCCCCCGACGGCATCCCCATCGGCGCCAATATCGGCAAAACCAAAATCGTCGAGGCCGCCGACGCCGCCGCCGATTACGCGATCAGCGCCGAACTGCTCGGCCCGCTCGCCGATTTCGTCGTCGTGAACGTCAGCTCCCCCAACACTCCGGGCCTGCGCGACCTACAGGCGGTCGAGTCACTGCGCCCGCTGCTGCAGGCGGTACTCGACAGTGTCGAGGTCCCGGTGCTGGTCAAGATCGCCCCCGACCTGTCCGACGACGATATCGACGCCGTCGCCGACCTCGCGGTGGAACTGGGCCTGGCCGGAATCGTGGCCACCAACACCACCATTCGCCGCGATGGCCTGCGCACCGACGCCGCCTCGGTCGAGGCGCTCGGCGCGGGCGGGCTGTCCGGTCCCCCGGTCGCCGACCGCTCCCTCGAGGTGCTGCGCCGCCTCTACACTCGCGTCGGCGATCGACTGGTGCTGATCTCCGTCGGCGGTATCGAAACCGCCGACCAGGCCTGGGAGCGCATCCTCGCCGGAGCGAGCCTGCTGCAGGGGTACACCGGATTCATCTACGGCGGACCGTTCTGGGCGCGCCGGATTCATCGTGGCCTGGCCGCGCGACTGCGCTCGCACGGTTACGCGAACCTGGCCGAGGCGGTCGGCGCGGGCCATTCCGCCCGCGCCTGAGCGGCGGTAGCGCTCGCGGCCGGACCCTCCGTTGCATCGGCCGCGAATTCCCGTCGCGCGCAATCACATCCAGCGTCGTCGCGAGCGGGCGCCCGACACCGCGGGCAGATGCTGGGCCGACCACCCCGACAGCGCCGGTTCCGGATGCGCGGTCGCCGTACGGGCCGCCGCGGTGTCCTCGATCCGGTCGGCCATCCGACAGGCCAGCATGAGCACGGCGTGTTCGACGAGAACGCCCACTCGCCGCGCCAGATCGGCGGCCAGCGCGTGGGTGACGTCGTCGTAGACCACCTCCGGGTCGGAGAGCAATTCGTCGAGTTCCATTCCGGCGCGGGCCTGTTCGGCGGTGAGCCGATGGTCCGGTAGCCAGCTCAATCGCCATATCGGCGGCGCGGCCCCGCGAACGCGACATGCGTATTCGGGGGTGATGTCACTGGTCATCGCCTGGTCATTTATCTCGAGTGCCACAGGTCCTCCCATCGGGCCACAGCGGGCAGAGCGGGTGTCGCCCATCCCCGCGGTGCGTGCCGACGCGAGCGGCTGCCCGCGCCGAAGCTATTGGGTTCTTCATCGGATGCCTTCCGGTTGGTATTTCACGCGCCCGGTCATGCGCGCATTCGCTTCAGCAGCACATAGATGGCGTGCTCCGCCGCAATTCCGAGCTCGCCCGCACTGACAATCACGCGCGCCTGCACCAGCAGCCAACTCAACCGCCACGCCATCTCCCACTTGTCGGCCACCCGGTGCGCGACCTCGTCGGTGAGATCACTGGTCATCTGCCAGTCCGCGACAAAGATCGTCACGATTGCCCCCGCTCCAGTTTGCGCCGATACAGCGCCTCCGCGGCGTCGGCTACCGAAATTCCCAGCCATTCGGCAATTTCTTCGGCGCGCCGATGCCCCTCCGTGCCACTGTGCGGGTCGCTGAGTATCTGGGTGAGTTCCATTGCGTCCCGGGCCTGCTCGCGGGTGAACCGCTGCTCCGGCCGCCAACTCAACTCCCACGCGGGTTCCTCGTCGCTGATACTGCGGCGAGCCCATTCGGGGGTGAGGCTGCTGGTAATGGATCGGCTGCTCTCGTAGATCATGACGGTTCTCCTTGGGGATGAGGAGTCGTCGCCACAGGTGGGAGCCGTTTTCGGTATGCCTGAATCGGTCGATCCCGATTCGGTGATCGACCGGTAGTGTCGCTGCCAAGGAATGACGCGGAATGGGCGACGAATCCGATTTATCGGAGTTGATCCGGGCAGGTGAAATCCCGCCTAGACGCCAACCGTATTTGTCTCCAGCTCTGTATCGGATTCGCTGTGCGCTGCCGTGCGGCACCGTCGGATACGTCGCTTGGGGAGAATCACTCCGAACACCAAGACCTCCCGACCCGTCCGGTGGAGGCGAGGTTATCGCCTACCCCAGCATGGCATTTGCCGCTCGGTCCGGCAATTGCCGTTGCCACAAGTGAATTGACAGTTCGCCGCGCCGTTAAACCCGCTCGGCGGTAACGCTACGAGAACCCGTTCCGGCGCATCGACCGATACGTGTCGGGCAGCTGTCATGATTCCTCTTGTGTGTGGAACCGGACGTTGCTCCGCCGCAGACGATTCGACCCGAACGGCGGCCGTGTCGATCACTGTCGCGGCGGAGCATCCATTGACCCGTAAAGGCCGTGAGATAACCGTCCGGGTGATGGAGGTGACCGGCGGTCACGATATCGGCCATATCCTGGTATTCGGCGAGCTCGGACCGAATCCGCTCGTGCGCTTACACTCTCGCTGCCTCTACGGCGATGTGCTGGGGTCACAGGACTGTGACTGCCGTGCCGAGTTGGAACTGGCCCTGGACATGATTCAGGCCGAGGGGGCGGGCGTGCTCGTCTATCTCGAACAGGAGGGCCGGGGCGCGGGACTGATCGTGAAGGCACAGGGCCTGCGCCTGAGCGAGGAGTCCGGCGTCGACACCTTCACCAGCTACCGCATGCTCGGCGTCGACATCGACTCCCGCTCCTACGAGCACGCCGCCGAAAGTCTGCGCACCGGACTGGATCTCACCGCGGTGCGGCTGCTGACGAACAATCCCGACAAGGTCGAGGCGCTGCGCACCGTGGGACTGGCAGTCGAGGTGATCGCGCTGGGCACGCGGCCCTCGAGTGAGCGCGCGCAGCGCTATATGGAGGCCAAACGGTTGCATGCCGGACATCTGTTTCGCCGACATCCCCCGTAGGGCAATTGCCTTCGCCATAGTGCAATTGCCGTTTTGCTGACGGCGGAAACCTTATGAGCGGTACCGTTGACGCGGATGGCGATGCACCACGGCCCCAGAAGCGCCGAACCTGCCACGGGAGCGCAGGACACCGGCATGTTAGCCGTGCGCAATATTCTCAGCCGCCTGGGCAAACGTTCGGGGTTGAGTCCGGAGCGGTTGCGCGACACCGAAATCGACGTCGACGCCCTGTTGAATCTGCCGATCGTGCACCGCTACGCCACCACGGCGGGCCTGTCACCGGCGGAGGCAGTGCACGGAGTGATCACATACGCGGCGCGGCAGCTCCCACTCACCGAGCGGTTGATCGTCGACGCCGAACTCGCGTTGGGATTGCTCCGCGACAACCCGCCCAACGGTGTCGATCTCGACCGGCTCTATGCCGCCGAACTCGGTGACCGCCGCAGGTACCTGATCGAACGGTGGTGCGACCTGCACGAATCTCTCGGCGCCGAGACCACCCCACGCACGCCCACCGAACGTACGCTACGTGGCGAACCCGAACGTCGCGCCTTCACGGCGCTGGCCCAATTGATCACGGCCGGACCAGCGTTCGGCGCGTCGGCGATCGCTTCGAACGGGGGGGCCGAGGGCAGAGCGCGGGGCCGGGTGACCGTGCTGGGCGACGCGGTGATCGATCAC
This sequence comes from Nocardia uniformis NBRC 13702, assembly GCF_001613345.1. Taxonomy (GTDB): domain Bacteria; phylum Actinomycetota; class Actinomycetes; order Mycobacteriales; family Mycobacteriaceae; genus Nocardia; species Nocardia uniformis. The sequence goes on from NZ_BDCE01000078.1 coordinate 68,293, forward strand.
ATCTACGTCGTGGACCGTATGCCCGAACCCGGCTCCTCGATGTGGGTCGATTTCCAACGGTCGCCGGGCGGCAAGGGGCTCAATCGCGCGGTGGCGGTCGCGCGGCTGGGGTTGCGTGCGCAATTGCTCGCCGCGGTCGGCGGCGACCCCGACGGCCACGAGATACTGGCGTATCTGCGCATGTGCGGCGTGGAAACGAACCTGGTCGGTGTGGTCGAACGGGCCCGCACCCCGATCACCGCTGTCATCATGCCCGCCGTGGGTCACTCCGCGAATCTGGCGTTCAAGGAAGACCGGCTGCGGCTGCACCCCGACGATCTGGACACTCCGGAAACGCGGGCCGCCCTGACCACGGCCGACGTGGTCCTGTTGACCTTCGAACAGCCGGTCGACGTGATCGTGCGCGCCCTCGAGATCGTCGCGGCAGGCGGCCGGTCACGGGTCATCGTCAGTGCGTCGCCGCCGCTGAACGGTTCGCCGCGCAAGCTGTATCGCAGCTTGCGGTCGGTGCACTACCTGATCGGCACCCCCGACGAACTCGCACGGCTCGCCTCCGAGGACGCGTCGGGCGCCGACGACGCCGTGGAGCGGCTGCTGGTGCTGGGCGTCGACACGGTGTGCACCATCGACGGGTTCCAGCTCACCATTCGTTCGCGGCGGGGTGAGTTGGTCGTGCCGGAGCCTGCTACGGCGATGGCGGGGTCGGCGGGTGCCTATGCCGCGTTCTCCGCCGCCCTGGCCTATCGACTCGCAGTCGGCGGGCAACCCGCGCGCGAGCCGGACTTCCTCTGGGCGGCGGCCGCGATGACAGCGACCCAATCGGTCAGCACGATCGCAGAGGTCATGCCGTCGGTGGCGGAGATCGACCGGTTGATGCCGGTCGACACGACTCGCGAAACCCACTAATCGGAGTTGTCCAGTGCGGCTGGCACACATGTGGCTATCGTTGCGAGGGCTCGGGCCGGCTCGTCGCAAGCGCCGCGGATGTGCTCGCCCAGCAGGGTCTTTCGATGTTTCGCACTTGGCTGACAACGATGTTTGCTTCCCGAAAGGTTGACCACCGTGCTCGCTGCCGACGATAGCTCCGAGCCCACCGAAGTCGTGCACCAGTTCACCCGTAAGGGGCGCACCCTTGCGGTGCGAGTGCGATACATCCCCGGGGTCAGCGATCGCGGCCACCTGTTCGTCTTCGGCGACGCCCGCGACGGCTGTCTGGTACGCATTCACTCGCAGTGTCTCTACGGCGAGGCGATGGGGTCGGACAGCTGTGACTGCGGGCCGGAATTAGAACTGGCACTCGACCTGATCTATCGCGAGCGCGCCGGTGTGCTGATCTATCTCGAGCAGGAGGGGCGAGGGTCCGGGTTGATGGCGAAGGCCCAGGGCTACGCCTACAGCCAGGCCAATCGCACCGATACCTTCGAAAGCTACGAGCGGCTCGGCCTCGCGCCCGACTCCCGCGACTACGGCGGTGCGATCGACGCACTGTGCGCGCTCGGATTCCTCCGGTCGGTGAAGTTGCTGACGAATAATCCGCGCAAGGTCATCGCCTTGCGCGATGCCGGGTTCGATGTCTCGCGGGTGCGGCTGTACACCAAACCCAAAGGCCCGGCCGCCGCGGCATACCTCGATGCGAAGCGTCGGCAGCGTGGCGACATTCGGCACGGTCTGCTGTCCCCACACGCCTGGTGGTGGCTGACCGCGGCGAAATGGTCGCTCCGATTGGCCGGTGGGTCCGCTGTCGCCCTGTCAGTGTGGTCGATGGTGCAGCACTGGCAGTTGAACGCGCAGGCAATGGCCGCCGCGTTGGCGTTCGCGCTCTCGGTTGCCGTCACCCGTCTGCGGTGGAGAGCCGGCCCTGCGCGGCCGCTCTCGCCGTGGCTGGCGGCGACCTGGGACAGGTGGCGGCCGGGTTTCGCGCACGTTGGGGCCGCACCGCTGGACTCGAATCCCGGTGAGGTTTTGGGCCACCGTGGGGTAGCCCGCGACACGGCTGCATGACTATGGCTACGATAAGTGAGCCGCGCCACATGTGGGTCGCGTCGCCAGTGCGTGATCGGTGTGATCGCCCCGGATTCATCTCCGGAGATTCGGGTTCGCGCACGTCAGGGTGTGCGGGTCGGGCGAGGTGTCGGAGTGGAAATCGGAAGCAGGGATATGACGACAGACATCGGCTATACGCACAAATCGGGCAAAACGGTCTACACGGTGCCGGCGGCGTTCCAGGAAACGCTGACGGTGCGACCGGATCAGGTCGCGCTGCGGACCGTGGGCGGAACCCAGCAGATCACCTGGAAGCAGTACGGCGAGCGGGTGCGCAGCATCGCCGCCGGACTAGCGAAGCTCGGGGTGGGGCACGGTGACACTGTCGGGATCATGCTGACCAACCGGCCGGAGTTCAACCTGGTCGATACCGCCGCCCTGCATCTGGGCGCGACACCGTTCTCGATCTACAACACCTCCTCCTCGGAGCAGATCACCCACCTGTTCACCAATGCCGGGAACAAGGTCGTGATCACCGAGCCCGTCTTCCTCGACGCCGTGCGCGGCGCGGGGGTCGAACTCGAGCACATCGTGCTGGTCGAGGGTTCGGCCGCCGGGACGGTCAGCCTGGCCGAGGTGGAGGCCGCTCCCCTCGACGGCTTCGATTTCGACGCCGCGTGGCAGGCCGTCAAGCCCGATGACGTCGCGACCCTCATCTACACCTCCGGCACCACCGGCCCGTCCAAGGGTGTGGAGCTGACCCACAGCAATGTGGTCGCCCAGATCAAGGGTCTGCTGGCCGGACCGCTGATCGTCGGATTCGACGACCGGTCGGTGTCCTACCTGCCCGCCGCCCATGTGGCCGACCGCATTTCCGGTCACTGCGCCAACCTGTTCACCGGCGTGCAGATGACCACCGTGCCGGATCCGCGCGAAATCGCGGCCGCGCTGCCCGACGCCCGCCCGACCGCCTTCTTCGGCGTGCCCCGGGTGTGGCAGAAGATCAAGGGCGGTATCGAGGCCAAGCTCGCCACCGAGGCCAGTGGCGTGAAGAAGGGCCTGGCGAACTGGGCCATCGGTGTCGGTGTCGAGGCCGCGCGCGCCGATCTGGCCGGTAAGGGCCGCCCGGCCATGCTGTCGATGCAGCACAAGCTGGCCGATGCGCTGGTGTTGTCCAAGCTGCGCCACACCCTGGGCCTCGACGAGCTGAAGGTCGCCGCCTCCGGTGCGGCCGCCATTCCGCCGGAGACCCTGGAGTACATGCTCGGCCTGGGCTTCACGGTCACCGAGGTGTGGGGCATGTCGGAAACCTCCGGCGTCGGCACCTACACCGAACTCGACAAGCCGCGACCGGGTTCGGTCGGCCGGGTCATCGAGGGCGCGGAGATCAAACTCGGCGAGGACGGCGAGCTGCTCATTCGCGGCCCCATCGTCACCCGCGGCTACCGCAAGATGCCGGAGAAGACCGCCGAGGCCATCGACGCCGACGGCTGGCTGCACACCGGTGACGTGGCGACCATCGACGGTGACGGCTACGTCCACATTGTCGACCGCAAGAAGGAACTGATCATCAACGAGGCGGGTAAGAACCTGTCTCCCACCAATATCGAGAATATGGTCAAGGCCGCGTCCTCGCTGGTCGGCCAGGTGGTGGCGATCGGTGACGCCAAGCCCTACATCGCGGCGCTGATCGTGCTCGACCCCGACACCGCGGCCGTGCGCGCCAAATCCCTCGGCAAGCCCGACGCCGATATCACCGCCCTGTCGAGCGAACAGGCGATCATCGACGAGGTGCTGGCCGCGGTGCAGACCGCCAACGCCAAACTCTCGCGCGTGGAGCAGATCAAGCGCTTCGTGCTGGTGCCGCAGGCCTGGGAGCCCGGCGGTGCGGAACTCACCCCGACGCTCAAGCTCAAGCGCAACCCGATCGCGACCAAGTACGCGACCGAGATCGCCGAGCTCTACACCACGCCACTGCCGGACACCGTGATCAACGTGTCCTCGACGTAGCTCCGCTTCGTCATCGCGAGCGTGCTTCGCGGCCGGGATCTGCCTCAGCAGGGTGGATTTCGGCCATAGGCACCCCGCAATGACGAGGGGGTAGGCCCCGAATATCGCTGTGGCCCCGAGCTCTTCGCTCGGGGCCACAGCCATGTCCGTCGTGCTCAGGCGAGCGTGCGGCTCACTTCTCCTCGTAGGTCGCTACGATCCGCGCACGGGCGATGGCGTGGAAGAACAGGTTGAAACCCAGGTAGGCGGGGGTAGCGTCGGCGGTGATACCGAGCGACTCCACATCGACCGCGTGCACGGTGATGAAGTAGCGGTGCTTACCGTGCCCCTTCGGCGGGGACGCACCCACGAAACCGGCGAACGCGCCGTCATTGCGCAACTGGATGGCTCCATCGGGCAGCGCCCCGCCCTCGCTGCCGGCCCCACTGACGAGCGAGGTCGTCGAGGCCGGGATATCGGCGACGGCCCAGTGCCAGAAACCCGACGCGGTCGGCGCGTCCGGATCGAAGACGGTCACCACGAAACTCTTGGTCTCGGCGGGAAATCCGCTCCACGACAGCTGCGGGGAGATGTCCTTGCCGCCGGAGCCGAACACCCCGCTCACCTGATCATTGGCGAACTGCGCACCATCGGCGACATCGGCGGAGGTGAGGGTGAAACTCGGCAGCTCCGGCAGCGGGGCGTAGGGGTCGTAGTTGTAATCGGGCACAGGAGAGGTCCTTTCGCGAGTCAGCTGTTCAACAGGAAGTGTTCCAGTACGCGGGTGCCGAATTCGAGCGATTGCACCGGAACCCGCTCATCGACACCGTGGAACAGCGCGGTGAAGTCCAGATCCGGCGGCAATTGCAGCGGCGCGAAACCGAAGCAGCGAATTCCCAAGCGGGCGAACGCTTTCGCATCGGTACCGCCGGAGAGCATGTAGGGCACGGTGCGGCCGTGCGGGTCGTGGGCGAGGATGGCGGCGTTCATCGCGTCCACCAGATGCCCGTCGAAAGTCGTTTCGTAGGAGTCGAGTTTGGTGATCCACTCACGCTCCACATCCGGTCCGATGAGCGCGTCCACCTCGCGTTCGAATTCGGCCTGCCGCCCCGGGACCACGCGGCAGTCGACCACCGCCTCGGCGGTCTGCGGAATCACATTGGCCTTGTACCCCGCCCGCAGCATGGTCGGATTGGCGGTATCGCGCAGTGTCGCGCCGATTATGCGCGAGATGGTGCCCAGTTTCGCGAGCTGGCCCTCGATATCGGGGCTGTGCGGATCGAATTCCAGCCCCGACTCCTCGGCGACGGCGGCCAGGAATTCGGCCACCGAATCCGAGACCACCAGCGGGAAGGTGTGCGTACCCAACCGCGCCACCGCCTGCGCGAGAATGGTGACCGCGTTGTCCTCGTGCAGGAACGAGCCGTGCCCGGCGCGAGCCTTGGCGCGCAAACGCATCCAGCCCAAACCCTTTTCGGCGGTCTCCACCAGGTAGAGGCGACGTTCGCTGCCGTCGGGGCGCGGTACGGTCAGTGAGAATCCGCCGACCTCACCGACCGCCTCGGTAATGCCGTCGAACAGGTCCGGGCGGTTGTCCACCAGCCACTGCGACCCCCACTTGCCCCCGGCCTCCTCATCGGCGAGGAAGGCCCACACGATATCGCGCGGCGGCACCGTGCCCTCGATCTTGAACTGGCGGGCCAGGGCCAGCATCATGCCGACCATATCCTTCATATCGATCGCGCCGCGCCCCCACACATACCCGTCGCGCACCGCGCCGGAGAAGGGGTGCACGCTCCAATCGGAGGCCTCGGCGGGCACCACATCGAGGTGGCCGTGCATGAGTAGCGCGCCGCGCGAGGAGTCCGCGCCCTTCAATCGCGCGAAGACATTGCCGCGTCCGGGCTGACCGGATTCGACGTACTCGGTGGTGTATCCGGCCTGATGGAGCTGATCGGCCACCCATTGCGCGCATTCACGCTCGCCCTTGGTGGTTTCCAGCTCGCCGGTATTGGAGGTGTCGAAGCGGATCAGCTTGCTGACCAGGTCCACCACTTCGGAGACGGCGCGGGAGGTGTGGGGTTCGACGGTTTCGGACACGTCCCTTTCCTACCACTGTGTGGCCCCGCACCGGTCGGGTACCGTGCACCCACCGTGTCGCCGCCGCGGGTGAACAACCGCGTCCGGTATCGGAATCTGCCCTCGGACAAGAGTTTCCGCGCAGGAACACCCGATGCCGAGGTGGAACGCGCCGTATCGGCAGGCCAGGTCGTTCGGCGTAGGTTCGGCCGGGATCCGGTACTGCGGGAGTGTGGGTTCCGGTCACACACGAGGACGGTGTCCGGGCGACATCACTACCTCGGCCCCAGGAAGCGGCGGGCGGTCAGAAATCGGTGGTGGTCAGCGGTAGACGCGCAGGGTCGTGGTCAAGGTGGCGAGCAGGCTTTCCAGCCGTTGGTCCTGGATGCGGCGGTCGAGTACATCGATATTGAGCCGGGGTGCGCGTGCCCAGCGTTCGGCCACCATGGCCTGGGCGTCGACATCGGATCCGGCGAGCACCCACAGCAGGGGCGGCCACAGGCGGGCGGCCTGGGCGAAGGTCGGCAGCATATGCAGGGTGGCGGGTTCGAGGGCGGCCAGTTGCCGGCCCGCGCGGCGGCGCACCTCGCCCGGGGAACGCGCCAGCAATTCCAGCATGCCGCGCCACAGCGCGATCTCGGTGCTGCCGTCGCATTCGGCGACCAGTGTCTCGGCCACATCGCCGATACCGGGATTGAGCGCCAGTTTCAGCAGCGACGGCGCACTGAGCTGCCCGACGAAGCGCAGCACATCGGGTGTGCCGCCCGCGCCGACGACGGTGGTGAGCAGATCGGCGATACCCGAGGGCGGGATATGTTCGAGCAGCAGTTCGCCGACGGCGGCGATGACATCGTCATCGCAGCGCGCGAACACCGATAGCGCCGCGAGCCGTAATTCCTTGGATCCGTTGACCACCGTGGCCAACATGGTCGGTATCCGGTTACCGGTGTCGAGGAGTTGCCGGACGACGGCGCTGACGGCTTCGGCGGAGAATGCGTAGGACGCCGAGCGGATGAGGCCCTCGTCATCGGCGACCCCCGCCTCCACGGCACGTACGAGATCGGCGGTGGCGTAGGCGAGGAACGGGCCCGCGGTGATGTAGTCGCGGCGGCTGAGCAGTTCGTTGACAATGCGCACCACCGGTTCCGGCGGCGCGACGTCGGCGAGCTGCCCGACGGTGCGCGGATCCAGGTACGGCGCGCAATCGGCGGCGTAGGCCACATCGAGCAGCCCCACCGCGTCGGCGGCCTTCTTCGGATGCTGCACGCCGACCGCGCCCGCCGCGCGTCCGGTCATGACCGGTGGGACGAGGCGCTGCACGATGGGAATCGAGATACGCAGCGGAATGATCGGCACCAGCGAGCTGATCCGCTCGAATATGGGATTGTGCTGATCGAAGAGGGTGCCCGACATTCGATCCTGCAGTTCGTGCAGCCGCTGCGCGCCGAGCCTTTCCAGGTGAGCGACGCGTTCGACGGGGACGTGCAGGGTGCGGGCGAGCAGTACCAGTTGAGCCCGGACGACCAGATCTGTCATAGGCCGAGCCGGGTTGTTCGGGTCCCCCGCTGGTTGAATCCGGTTGTGGTGGACATCGTTTCCCCGTCCTCCGACCGTCTCAGTCGGATACCCGTGCGCAACGGCCCGATCATAGATGCGGAAACCGGGGAAAATCGACAAACAGCGCAGACTTCTCAGGTGCCCCTAAGTTCCGGCGCGCGGTAATCCACCGGATTGGTATCTCGCACAACAGGGTCGCGCCGGGTTCGGCGGTTCGCCCGCCGACCAGCTGGCGGGCTGGTTCGGCCGCGACCCCGCGTTCGCGAACCAGACCACGGCGATCCGCCGAACCCCACCCGGTCCCCCGCCGCCGAGCCGATCACGACGCGGTGGGCCGCTGGCTCACGACGCCGGATCTCACGACGCCAGATGCGGCACCCGCTCCGCGCCGATCCGGTCGATGCGTCGTCGCCCCCACTCGGCCAGCGGCTCCAGCGCCGCATTGAGTGCCCGCCCCTCCTCGGTGAGCGAATACTCCACCCGCGGTGGGATTTCCGGGTACACCTCGCGATGGATGAGTCCGTCCTCCTCCATTTCGCGCAGCTGCTGACCGAGCATCTTCTCCGAGACACCGGGCAGCCCACGACGCAGCTCGCCGAAGCGGCGGGTGTCGCTCGCGTGCAACTCCCACAGGATCAGCGATTTCCATTTGCCGCCCACCACATCCATGGCGGCGTCGATACCGCAGACATACGGCCCGAATCTTTTTTCGCCCATTCCACCCTCGCTAGCTCGATACACACCACACGGTAGGTGTCTGACCCAATAGTGCGTTCTTGTGGGGTCAACCCGGCGGGGGCAAGCTGGATTCCAGCGCGCCGACAACCACTTCCCCCGTTCGAAGGAGTATCCGCATGGCGGACAACACGACAGTCACCGTTCTCGGCCTCGGCGCCATGGGTTCGGCCCTGGCCTCGGCATTCGTGAAGGGCGGCCGACCCACCACGGTATGGAATCGCAGCGCCGGTCGCGACGCCGAACTCCTCGCCCAGGGCGCGGTGCGCGCCGACTCGGTCGCCGAGGCGGTGCGGGCAGGCGAGGTCATTGTCGCGGTGCTGCTCGACCACGCCTCCGTCCACGAAACCCTCGACCCGGTGGTCGCCGACTTGGCCGGACGCCAGCTGATCAACCTCACCAGCACCGCACCGGAGGAGTCGCGGGAACTGGCGCGGTGGGCGGCCGAGCACGGTATCGAATTCCTCGACGGCGGCATCATGGCGATCCCGCCGATGATCGGCCAGCCGGGTTCGGCACTGCTCTACAGCGGATCGCAGACCGTCTTCGACCAGCAGCGCGACACCCTCGAATTGCTCGGATCCACCGAGTATTTCGGCGAGGACGCGGGCGTGGCAGCGCTCTACGACTTCGCACTGCTCTCGTCGATGTACATGATGTTCAACGGCTTCTTCCACGCCGCGGCCATGGTCGGTTCGGCCGGAGTGTCCGCGGAGGCGTTCGGTGAACGCGCCGCGGGCTGGCTCACCGCCATGGCACACGGACTGCCGGAGTACGGCAGGGTCATCGACTCCGGTGATTACCGCACCGACGTCCAGCACCTGTCGTTCCAGAAGGCCGCGGTCGACGCCATCGCCCGCGCCAGCACCGATGCCGGGGTCGCCCTGGACCTCATCGCCCCGGTGAAGGACCTCATCGACCGCCAGGTCGCCGCGGGCCACGGCGGCCTCGCCTACCCCCGCACCATCGAGGAACTGCGCTGATCCGCCACTGAGCCCTGCTGCGCCACGCCGCCCGAACCCGATTCCGGTTGCGGGCGGCGGCGTTCCGCCCTGCCTACCGGCATGATGGATATCTGCGATGTCGCGTCACGTGACCGTTCTTCCGAATCGGCCCTCGTCAGTGCACGAGATGCAATGTGGCGGACAATGCCGCGAGGGCCTCCTCGATCCCCAGATCCGCGATGCGCCCTTCGAGTTCGCGCCGCTGCGCTTCCGGGAGCGTCGACCAGATTTCACCGACGCGGGACTGGGCGTCGGCCTCCGCAGCCGCCAGCACCCGCAGCAGCGACGGCCACTGCCCGGTGTCGGTCACGATGGGCGGCAGTTCGGTCAGCGTGGCGGTATCGAAGGCCGCCACCTGGGTGCCGATGCGCCGCGCGATGTCGGGTTCGACCCGTTCGGCCACACTCAGCAGCCCGCGCCACAGGTCGGTTTCGGTGCATCCGTCGAGCGCGGCGACCAGGGCGGTGATCGCGGCCGGATCCCGCAGAATCGGATTGGCCGCCAGCATGTCGAGTGCCGTGGCGCTCAGATGCGCGGTGAAGCGCAGCGTCTCCGGGGCTGCCTCGGCGTCGAGGAATACCTTGATCAGATCGGTGATCTCGGCGGTCGAGCCCAGGTCGAAGATGATGTCGCCGAGCGCCGGGATCACATCGGGTTCGGTACGCGTGAAGACCGAGAGCGCCGCCAGTTTCAGTTCGTCGGACCCGTCCAGGATGGCGCGCACCAGTCGCGGGATGCGCTGGTTCGGTCCGGCCAGCAGATGGCGCAGGATCGCACTCACTGCCGCACCGGAATAGGAGTAGGCGGCCGAGCGGATCATGCCCTCGTCGTCGTGGACACCCACTTCGACCGCTTCGATCAATCGCGGTGTGGCGTAGGCGAGGAACGGTCCGGCGGTCACATAGTCCTTGCGCCGCAGAATCTCATTGACGATCTCCACCACCGGTTCCGGCGGCGCGACATCGGCGAGCTGACCGACGGTGTGCGGATCCATATACGGCGCACCGTCGGCGGCATAGCCCGGGCTGAGCATGCCGACCGCCTCGGCCGCCTTGCGCGGATGGTCCACGCCGATGGCTCCCGCCGCGCGGCCCGCCATCATGGGCGGCACCAGGCGCTGCACCAGTGGCAGCGAAATACTCAGCGGCACAACCGGCACCAGCAGGCTCAGTCGCGAGAATGTCGCATTGTGTCGCGCGAAAATGACGCTCGCCATGCGTTCCTGTAGTTCGTGCAAACTCGCCGCGCCCAATTTCTCCAGGTGCGCGAGTCGTTCGGCGGGTACGTGCAATGTCCGGGCCAGCAGAATGGTCTGCGCCCGGGTAACAAGATCACTCATCAGCCCAACCGATTCCCGAACATGATCTTCTTCGCCGCCGTCCGCAACGGCCACGGCAAGGCCCCGACGGTTTTGTCGACCGCTTCCACCATGGCGGTCTGTTCGGTCTGCTGCGCCTGCTTGAACAGCTGCAACAGATCCGCGACCTCCGCGTCGGTGAGCGCGTCGAGCGAGGCCAGCGGCCCACCCAATTCCCGCTCGAGTTCGGCTCTGGCACTCATACATCTCCCCGTTCACCCATGAACCGGATCACTCCGTACCCCCACTTGATCACAAATCGGACGCGCCGACAAACGTTCGGCGGGCTCCGGCGAAGTCGCGGGAACCGGACGATACTGGGTTGCGTCCGAACCGATTTCGTCCAGGAGCGCCCGATGAGCTCACCTAGTGAAAACCCCTACGGCACCCCCAGCACCGATGGCCCCGAGCCGATTCGCGGCTATCAGAACGTGGTCAACACCATCGTCCGCGGCCTGCTGAAGGTGCCCGGGCTGTCCAAGGGCGTCGGCAAGCGCCTGCTCACCCTGCATGTGGTGGGACGCAAATCCGGGCAGGTGTACGACGTTCCGGTCGCCTACACCCGGCACAACGGCGACCTGCTCATCGGCACGGGTATGCGTCCATGGGTGAAGAACCTGCGCGGCAAGGTGCCGGTCAAGGTGTCGATGGGCGGTGCCGCGAAGGAAATGCTCGCCGACGTCCTCGAGGACGAGAAGTCGGTCATGGTGTGCTACGAGGTGATCGCCGCCGACAATAAGGCGAACGCCAAGTTCAACGGCATCGGCTTCCACTCCGACGGCACCCCGAACAAGGCCGATATCTACCAGACGTGGCAGCAGGGGGGCGTGATCGTGCGCCTCACGCCCCTGGCCTAGGTGTTCGATTCCCTTGCGGCCGTAGCGCTTCGGCGCACGCGCGCGCACTCACTTATTGATGAAGATCCCCGCGATGTCGGCGTTCTTGATCGGGGTTTCCGCATTGTTCTGCACCGAGCACAGCGCCTGCACCGCGGCCATGGTGAAGTCGACCGAGGTGCCGGTGGGCTCGTTCTCGGTAGTGGTCTGCTGCTTGATGAACTTGGTGACCGTCACGCGCTGGGTGTCGACATCCTGAGCCAGGTATTCGCTGCACTTGGTGTCGCCGCCCTTGTTGAGTGCGCGCTCGACATCGCTACAGCCCGAGAGCAGGGTGGCACCGGCTGCGACGGCGACAATCGCACCGGCTGCCCATCGCGTGGTCTTCATGGTGGTTCCTCTGGGGTTGCCGCGCGGCGGATTCGGTCCGCCGCGATCGCCCGCCAGAGTAGTTGGGCGACGATGGTGGACGACAATGCCGAGCAGATGAGAACACTACCGGCAAATGTGATTTGAGTCACAATCGCCTGCGCATTTCGGGGTCCGGTGATGGCATCGTGGGTGCATGTCAATCGCCTCCGCCGATACGATCCGGGTTCTCGGCGCCCGCGAGCACAATCTGCGCAACGTTTCCCTCGACGTCCCCAAGAACAAGATCACCGTATTTACCGGGGTGTCCGGTTCCGGTAAGTCCTCGATCGTCTTCGACACCATTGCCGTGGAATCGCAGCGGCAGCTCTACGCCACCTTCCCGGCGTTCATCCTCAACTTCCTGCCGCGCTACGAGCGTCCGCACGCCGAGGCCATCGAGAATCTGACCGCGCCGGTGATCATCGATCAGCAGCCCGTCGGCGGCGGACCGCGCTCGACCGTCGGCACCATGACCGATATCTACTCGATGATCCGCGCCATGTTCGCCCGGTTCGGCGAGAACTCCACCGGACTGGTCTTCGACTACTCCTTCAATACTCCGCAGGGGATGTGCACCGAGTGCGACGGACTGGGCGTGAGTGTCAGCGTGGACCCGGACAAGCTGGTCGATCGCTCGAAGTCGTTGAACGACGGCGCGATTCTGCTGCCCGGCTACGGTGTGGGCAGCGGCGAATGGCAGCTCTACGGCAATTCCGGCCGCTTCGACCCGGACAAGAAACTGTCCGACTACTCCGACGCCGAATGGCAGGACTTCCTGCACGGCAGCGGCGGCAAGGTGGAGCTCACCTACGCCAAGGGCAGCTGGAAGGCCAATTACGAGGGCCTGGCCGACAAGTTCACCCGCACCAAGGTCAAGCGCGATACCTCCGGACTGTCGGAGAAGACGCGCGAACAGATCCAGAAGTACCTCACCGAAGGGGTGTGCCCGGTCTGCGGTGGCGCGCGGCTCAATCCGAAGGCCCTGGCCACAAAGATCAACGGTCGCACTATCGCCGAGTGGACGGCCTTGCAGATCACCGATCTGATCGAGGTGCTCGGCGAGATCACCGAACCGGCCGCCCAGGGTCTGGCCGACGCCACCCGGGTCGCGCTGAGCCGGATCGCCGATATCGGACTCGGGTACCTGAGCCTGGACCGACCCACCAACACCCTTTCCGGGGGTGAGGGGCAGCGGCTGAAGATGATCAAACATCTCGGCAGCACCCTGGTCGGGATGACCTACATCTTCGACGAACCCAGCGTCGGCCTGCATCCGCGCGATGTCGGGCGGCTCAACCGCATGCTGGAAGCCCTGCGCGACAAGGGCAATACCGTTCTGGTGGTCGAACACGATCCCGATGTCATCCAGATCGCCGACCATATCGTCGATGTCGGCCCGCGCGCGGGCGTGCACGGCGGCGAGATCGTGTTCACCGGCAGCTTCGCCGAACTCCAGCACGCCGACACCCTCACCGGTGCGGGTCTGCGGCGCGCCTTCACGGTGAAATCCGACTTCCGCACCGGCACCGGTGCGCTGACTGTCGCGAACGCCACCGCGCACAATCTCAAGAACGTCACCGCGGAGATACCGACGGGCATCCTCACCGCCATCACCGGTGTCGCGGGTTCGGGCAAATCCAGCCTCATCCGCGCCGAATTCATGTCCCGCTACCCGGATTCGGTGTTCGTCGACCAGTCCGCCATCGCCGCGTCATCGCGATCCACCCCCGCCACCTACCTCGGCCTGATGGACCCCATCCGCAAATTGTTCGCCAAGGCCACCGGGGAACCGGCGAGCCTGTTCAGCTTCAACTCCGCGGGCGCGTGCCCCGAATGCGAGGGCCGCGGCGTCATCATCACCGAGGTCGCCTACATGGACCCGGTCACCACCCACTGCGAATCCTGTGACGGCCGCAGATTCTCCGACGCGGTCCTCGCCCACCACCTCCGCGGCAAATCCATTGCCGACGTGCTGGAAATGTCGGCCGAGGAAGCCGTCGAGTTCTTCACCGAAAAAGCACTCAATGCCAAGTTGCGCACCATGAATGAGGTGGGTCTGGCCTACCTCAGCCTCGGCCAGGCCATGTCCACCCTTTCCGGCGGCGAACGCCAACGCATCAAACTCGCCACCCAACTGCAGAACACCGGCACCGTCTACGTCCTCGACGAACCCACCACCGGCCTGCACATGTCCGACGTCGACACCCTCCTCGCCCTCCTCGACGGCCTCGTCGAACGCGGCAACACGGTCATCGTCATCGAACACAACCTCGACGTGGTGGCACACGCGGACTGGGCCATCGACCTCGGCCCCGACGGCGGCAAGAACGGCGGCGACATCGTGTTCACCGGCACCCCGGCCGAACTCATGAACCACCCCACCTCGCTCACCGGCGAGTACCTACGCCGCTACCGCAACGGGACGGGCACGGCCACGCGGTAGGCAGGACCCCGCGCCGCCGTGAGTGATTCGGCGGCGCAGGGGTTCGGGGCCGTCCGTCACGAGATCCGCAGGTGGGAGTCCACCGGTACCGGCACGGGCCATCCGGTGGCGCGGAGTCCGCCTGTGCCCGTATCGACTGTGCGGCGCGAGTCGCCAGCCCTGCCCATCAGACTGAAAGCTCTTGTCGGTTCAGTCATCCCGGCACGTTTTTGGCCGGGATCCACTACTGCGAAGGTGTGGATTCCGGCCAAAAGCACGCCGGAATGACGAAGGGAGCCAGGTGACATCGCGACGCCGACCTCGGTAGAGGAGAATCGTGCGATGGGAGCCGGTGCTCGAGTATCGGGCTCAGGGGCGAAGCCCTCTGAGAGTCCCGAGAGTTGGGCCACCCCACCGGGGTTCCCCCTCAGCGCGTGGATTCGGCGTCGGATCGGGATTCGGCGGCGCAGGCGGCTCGCCAGACGCGCGCCTCGCTGGGATTGCCCTGGCGGTCGAGGGCCTCGGCGAGGCCGGACATGGCGCGGGCGTCGCCGTGGTCGGCGGCGGGTCGCCACCAGCGTTCGGCTTCGGCGTAGTCGCCGTGGCGGAAGCGGACCACACCCAGGTCATAGGCCGCGCCGAGGTGGCCGAATCCGGCTGCCTGCGTCCACAATTGGCAGGCCTGGTCCTCGTCGCCGCGGCCCTGCATGGCCACGCCCAGGTCGTAGAGGGCATCGCGGTAGCGGCTGGCGTCCGGGGAGGGTGGTGCCGCGGTGTCGGCGGCGGTGCCGAGTTCGACGACGAGTTCGGTGAAGTTCGGTACGCCGATGCCGGTGCTGCAGTGCAGCACGGTGGTCTCGCCGGGCTCGACGAGCATGCCGTAGTTGCCCGTCCACGACACGGTGGCGCCGGTGGGGTCCACCCAGACCGGGGTGAGCGAGAACGAGCTGCCGGGCCCGTCCGGGCGAATACGCAAGGCGACTCCCCCACTCATCGCGTCGGTCCACACATCCACACCGCGCAACCGCCGCCCGTCGAGCAGGACGTGCCCGCCCTCCACCGATAATCCCAGCCCGAGGCTGCGCACCCCGGTCGGCGCGGCGACCGACCGCAGGGTCAGCGTCACCGTGCACGGCTGCGCGCCCAGCGCTGCGCTGTGTACGGGGTACACGGTGCGGCCGTGCCAGTTCAGCGGTGCGCCGCCGTCATAGCGCGCCGCCAGCGGTGGTGCGGTCGTCGTCGACTCGGCGTCGGGATACGCCCTGCCCATCTGCGCCGCCTTCCACCAGTGCCTCGCCGCGATGTATCGGCACACGGTAATACCGGTGCGCACCGGAAAGTCGGCGTATTTGCCAGGAGATTCGACCAGCTAACACTTGGGCGCTTGTCCGGCACCTTCGGCAGAGCCCCCGATCAGACCCCCATGATCAGCGAAAGGTCAGCTACCGCAGCCCTTTTCGGTGATCATGAAAGGCCCCGGAAAAGTCGTCAACCCCACCTGAAATCCGGCCCCGATCCGGCTCCCCGAGGCCATCGGCCGGATGACCTCCGCACGGGCTCCCCTGGTCCGCGCGGTGTGTCGGGCTTGCGCCCGGCCAGTCGTGATGTTGAATCGACGCCGAACGACGTACCAGCGAACGAGTGAAAGGGAACTACATATGGCTCTGCCCACCATGACCCCCGAACAACGCTCCGAGGCGCTGGCCAAGGCCGCAGCTGTCCGCAAAGCGCGTTCGGAGCTGATCGCGCAGGTCAAGCAGGGCTCGGTCAGCCTGGCCGAGGTTCTCAAGCGTGCCGATAACGAAGACCTCGTCAAGAAGACCAAGGTCGCCGCGGTCATCAAGGCGCTGCCGGGCATCGGCCCGGTCAAGGCCGCCAAGCTGATGGATGAGGCGGAGATCCCGGTCGACCGCCGCATCGGTGGACTGGGCTCGCGTCAGCGCGCCGCCCTGCTGGAGGCGCTCAACGCCTGACGCTTCGGCGTCTTGCTGGACGGGCGGTGGCGACCTCTCGCCACCAGTTCCGTTCTTCGGGGGGCCGCCCGGCCACCACGCACGTCGGCCCGGCGGCAACCACTCCCAACACCCCCTGATCAGGGCCGGTTTCCTGGTCCGAACCGATTTGGCCCGCGCGGCCACATCCGATAATCTTGCTGAGCACCACCGGTCCGGGTGGCGGAATGGCAGACGCGCTAGCTTGAGGTGCTAGTGTCCTCAGGGACGTGGGGGTTCAAGTCCCCCTCCGGACACGGTAACAACACCCATTGCGGTGTGTTTGACCTGGGATTATGGTCGACCACCACGGTGGGTGTTCTCATTGGGTGGTTCGATACGCCCAGGTCAGACCCGTAGGGGTTCAAGTCGGGTCCAGCTGTGAGCATCCTGTTAACGGCAAATAGCGACGAACCGCGAATCGCCCGGGGCTGGGCGACTGTTCGCCACAGCCCTTGACCTGACCCTGCCGACGCCGAGCTGGAGAAGGCGGCGTTGAAGGAGATCGCCAAGGGAAAGTTCTAAACCCGGAACGCCGGTGGGCCGCCATGGCGCATCTGATGCGCGTGCTCGAATGCAGCGAGCGGTTCGCCTGCCGGTCACCGGGCAGCACCGAAGCACCCAACACCAACCTCCGGTCGCGCAGGCGACCTCCGATCCTGACGCAGGACTGCGAGATTGGTTGCGGACCTGGTCCAGAGGCCGTCCGCTGCAGCGGTTCCGCCGCGCCTACCACGACGCCCGCACCGAGGGCTGGGCGGTCAACCACAAGAAGATCCAACGTCTCTGGCGTGATGAGGGATTACGGGTGCCGCAACGGCGACGCCGCAAACGCCTGGGCGCCTCCGCGGCCACCGAGGTGGCCGCGGAGGCGCCGAACCGAGTGTGGGCGGTGGACTTCCAGTTCGATGCCACCGAGGACGGCCGCCCGGTCAAGATCGTCTCGATCGTCGACGAACACACCCGCGAATGCCTCGGCGGCCTGGTCGAGCGCTCCATCACCTCCGACCGGCTCATCGACGAGCTCGACCGTCTCGCCGCCGATCGCGGCTATCCGGGGGTGTTGCGCTGCGACAACGGACCCTAGCTCGCGGCCGCGGTGATGAACGACTGGGCAGGCGAACGGGTCGGTTTGGCGTTCATCCCGCCAGGTCAGCCCTGGCGCAACGGCTACATCGAATCGTTCAACGGTCGCCTGCGCGACGAATGCCTCAACATCAACAGCGTCTTGTCCCCGACCCAGGCACGGGTCGTGATCACCGGCTGAAGGACGAGTACAACCACCGCCGAAGACATTCCACACCGGGCTAGCTACCCCAACCCGATACGCTGCGACCTGCCTCCACCGATAACCGGCTCTCATATCAGGCGGACCGATCTCCGGGGTCCCGGCAAAGCGGCAACGTGTCGGCCGCCGGAACTAACATCTACGACGCAACCGCAACCGAGGGAGGTGTAGATGTCGGGATGGGCGAACCAGGCCGGCGTCGCATATCAGCAAGCGCGCGCGATACTCACCTGTCTGGAGGCGGTCGACGGCCAATACGGCCCCGTTGCCGCAATCTGCGTCGAGAGTGAAACCGATGCGTTCGACCTCGAACTGCTGGATGAGACGAAGAGCCTGATCGCGGCACAGCAGATAAAGACCCGGCAGCTGTCCGATTCTTGGGGACCTGCTGAGATCATTGCGATCTTGAACAGTTTCGATACTGTTCATGCAGCAGGCGACGCGCTGTTCGGCATCACCTTGGGTGGCCGACTCGGGCCGAGAGGCGAGGGTCTTCGCGACGCATTGGAGCGGGCGCACGCACTTTCCACGACAGAACCACTACTGAACGTTACGGGCGACAAGCTCACAGCGGCTGCCGCGACAATAGCGATGAGAACTCGCTTGATTGTCGACCCGACCCCGACCAGCGCCCTGCTCAATGCGGCAAGAAAGCAGGTGATCGCCCATCTTGGGTCGCCTGGATTCGACGCCGTCAGCGAGGCTGACGACATCGTCCATCGCCTGTATATGTTGGTAACCGAGCGCGCAAGTCAGCCACGTCCCGAAGACAGACTCGTCGTCCTCGACGATGTCCGAACCGCGTTTCATGGCGCATTCGTTTCCACTGCTGGGCGATGGGATATCAGCACGAAGGAAGCGTACTTCGAAGCCATCAACGGCCTGCCTGAATCGCGAGCTGTCGACGTCGATCTACGTCGACTTCGAACCCCTATCGAGCAAGCAGCGGGCGTCGAGGCTGCACAGGTTCATTTGGCTGACCTGATCGATCACCGCGATCACCGGCTTTCACTGGTGTCCGGGCAGTCAGGCTCAGGGAAATCGACACTGAGTGACAGCATGCGTCGGCTCGGCGCCGCACATTCGAGTACCGCAGTGCTCCTGGTAGATGCGCAACGGTACGTGCCAGGCCGCTTCTGGGTTCTCGTATCGGATGCTGCCGCTGCGACACTGAACAGACCATCGTCCATCGAGCTTGCCCGCGGATTTCTGGCAGACCCTGACTCGATCCTGGTGCTCGATTCGGTTTCTGAGATACCTGAGAGCACAAGACACGAGCTCACGGCTGAAATCCACCACGCCGTGAGCTCGCGACCTCATTGCGAAATCGTCCTGATCGGGCGCGATCCCGCGGTTCTCAACTCGGTGGTTCCGGTCGGGGTCGAACGCTCCGCTTATCAGTTGGTCGGCGTTCCGCCGGATGGCCAGCAGAAGATAGTGGCGCGTGTAGTCGCCGACATCGATAGCAGCCACCAGGCTTTCGGAGTGATCGAGAAGATCCGGTACGCCCTCGGATCGGCTTCCGCGGTGCCCTACCTGCTCGAGATGGCGGCTCAACTTGTCGCGCGCGGATTCGACATCAAAGGGCGGGCACAAATGTACACCGTGTTTGCTGCGGAGATGGCGCGGAAGACAGGCGTGGTGAACCTTCAGATCAGCCTTCTCGGTCTTGGGATTGTGTTCTCGGAGCTGCTTACCAGAGGGCTACGCCAATGCGACCAGTTCGATTGGAGCATTCTGCTGAATTCGGCGGCTGACCGACTCCGCACCTCCGGCATCGATATATCCGCAGATGAGTTGCGCCGGGTGGCCATTCGCGGCGGTTTCGTGGCATATGAGGATTACGACCAAATCGTTCGCCCTGCACACGATTCGCTGGCTGATTTCGTCTCCGCTCTTGCACTGTCGAAAGGCGTTGTCGACGCGCCGACGTCGGTCGACTCGAATGATTATCTTCGCCTGCGGTTTCTGGTCGAGATGGCAGGCATCGCCGATGAAATAGCGATACTTGTGTGCCGCGACTTGCCGCTGGCCGTAGCCGAATTCGCGCAGTTCGAGTATCCCAACCTCACCCCTGACGCTCCTTCTATCGCGACAAACTTGTGCCGGATACTCCTCCCAGAGCACATGACGGCCGACGCAGCGGTGCAGATGTCATCCGGCTCGAAGCGGAACCTGACCACGCTTGGACGCGCACCGTCCTGCTATGTGTCCGCTCCGGAATTAGCTGAATCATCGGCATCCTCCGGCCTGTTCGAGTTCCGGGGCGGGCCGCTGTCAGCTGCAGAACGGATCTGGCGGGCACACCTCGATTCGCGCCTCACCGCCACCGGCTACCCTGCTCAAATACCCACCACGGCCGAGAAGGCAGCCGAAGCTGTCCGCGAACATACCGCAGAAACTCGACGTCAGCTTCGGCTGATTGTCGATGCGACCATCCGCGCCGACCTGCGCACACGGGTCCTGGAACTCGCAACACCCGAACCATGCCTGATCAAGATTCTCATGCGGCGAAGCGATTCGGAGCCGTACTGGCCGGTGATCTATCTATCGTCCGGAGCCACGACCGTTGAGCTGTGCGAGGACTTCCCCGATGCCGATGAGCAGGCAAAACGTGGATGGGGCAGCGTTGACTCGATCCTCCGAACAACACCGGCCGACACCGCACGCGATCTCGTTCGTAAGGCCTTGAACGACTTGGCCGACTGGCGATGGCTCTAGCACCATCGCGCTACCAGCAGACCTGGCAGCCACCCACATCCTTCAGCAAAGGCGACGGCTTCAATGACGAACAGCGAGACCTGGTCCGCGGCAGGACAATTGGCCGCGCAATGGCAAGAATCCCGTGTGGTGCAGTCGTTCCGATCCGAATTCCCGCAGACGATGCCTGTGCAGGAACCGGTGGCGTGTATGAAGGAGCTGACCCTGCAGGGGCATACACATAGCTCGCCGGTGCATGCCTACCGTGCCATCCCTCACATGGGCACACCGATGAACAACCGGGTCAAGATGTTCCTCGCCGCCGGCACGTTCGTCGATCGAGCGGTCTCCATGCTCACTATGTGGATCCGATCTGGCCTGCCAGACTACCCAAACCTCCATGCACCTCAGCTCGCTGCGGGCTCGTATCACACGATGCAAGACAGTAACTTCGACGTCCCCTGGTTCCCTGAAGCGATGACCGCCGGTCTCGAAAAGGATCCCGGCCCGAAGCAGGCCAATCGGGAACTCGGCATCAGCGGATACGGACCAGCTCAGAAACTTGCCAAGGCCATGGCGACCACTGATTCATGGCGCGGCTTCGTCACAGCCGCCGCCATTCTGACTGCCGAATCCCGTCTTGAACTCGCCGACACACGAATACGATTGTCACACCGCTTGGATGAAGATCGCCGCACCGGGCTCGGATACGACGACCCCAGACTTATTCTGAAACGACGAAAAGCCTTGACCGCCCTGGTCGCGGGCGAGCTGTCCGGTCCCGCCGCCGACTACGCCCGCGCATTCGAAGAGGTCAACGACGACATCAACTTCGTAGTCACACATATATTCTCGCAGTTGCTGATTTTTGGAATGCCCATTCAGATGGGAGCCACGGAGGGACTTGAGCTACTTCCAGGTACCGCGCCGCGTGTCAAGTTCCAGACGAACGAGGTCCTTCATGTCGGCCGACTCTACTGGTCGGATGACCCCATTGTCGCTGACTCGGTCCATATCGACTCCGTGAGCCTCAGCAGCTCGGCGGTTCACGGTACCGTCTGTTCCTGCTCAGGAACAATCCTCAAAGGAAGCGCCCGCGCGTGGCGCCGAGGTAGATGACGACGTCCACCCCTGGCCAAGGTTGTGGCCGACGGCATTCGGGGACGCCGTGGAAGTGGACGTTGTCGGCGATGGCGTTTTCGAACCGGGAGACGACCTGGAGGACGATGGCGGTGAGCCAGGAGATGCTGACGCTGCCGAACTCACGTACCTCCTGGCCACCGCAGGCAATGATCAGCAGCTTCTGGCGGCGGAGCGCGTGGGCGTAGTGGTCATGTCCCCTCCTGACACAACTCGACGCGAAAGCCTTTGCCCTGCAACGGAGTTCGAGCCCTACTGGTGTATCCCCGACTTGGACCCCCACGGAATCGCTCTAGCGGAGAACTTCGGCACCCTGAATCGCCCGACCTCCACCCCTGAAGCAACGCTGTCTAGCCATCGTAGGGATCAGCACCGACATGAAGAAGGGGCGAGATACTTTCGTACACAACGAGGCTCACGTCGACGCCCAGGCCGAGATACTGCCTGAATGAGGCGGACGTCAGAGTGTCAACATCGCTCGGCTCGTTGCCGGTCAGATCATCCGGTCATTCCATCCCCGGACATACTGTCCGGTGGAGGCGCTACCGCTCGTGTGCGACAACGTCAGTCGGATGTATCCAGCCGGTGCGCCCATCCGTATGTGTCAGTGGGTGCTGAGAAACTGTGGTTACCGGAATTCGAAGTCGGACAGTTGCTTACCGCAACCGCGAGTATGAATGGACTGGAGTGACCCGTATCAGCAAGATCGCGCCGGGTGTGGGCGAGCCGCCGCAACCACGCGACGTCGATGAGGACACCACCTGTACCTATCACGTGATCGAAGCCGAGGATGGCGCCAAGCTGGTCCATCTGACCGTGAGCGGCAGAAAATTTATGAAGAGCATGCAATTCGACGCGGATGGAGCAGGCCGACTCGTTGAGATCTTCGGCGATGCCTCCGTGCTCGAGCGGCTGACGCTGTCGTGGGATCGCATTGATGCCGACGGGTTCGAACGGCTGCTGGTGTGTCTCCTTGATCTGTCCGGCGCATATACCGGTATCAATCGGCTGATGCATCTGCACGGTCCTGACGGCGGCCGCGATGTCGAAGCCTTCTTGAAGGTGGGCGATGGTCTGGGTGCGGACAGCCTCGAACGGGTGATCGTGCAAGCCAAGCATTGGCCTCGGCAGGGAGTCAACGCCTCCCAGATCGCAGATTTGGTTCATTCGAAGATGCCTTTGTGGGAGGGCGAGCCGGTGCGACGTCTGATCATCGCAACCAGCGGATCGTTCACACAAGACGGCGTCCGCTGGACCGAAACCCACAACCGCGGACCCTACCGGCCGACAATCGTCCTATGGTCTTCTAGTGAGCTAGAAGGAATGCTACGGCGATGGCCGACCCTCGCAGCGGAGTTCGGGCTGACCACCAGCGCGCCCCCGTAGGGGATTTCAGATACAGGAATTCGAGTGGGTTCCTGCGCCGTGTCAGTTACCGGTCACCAGCTGTTTCCGCTGGTGGAATGCGTGGGCGTAGTGGTCGTGTCCCCCTCCGGACACCAGTGCTAACCACACAGGGGTTAGCGACACAGCGGCGATCCCCCCCGAACACCGGGCGGCCCGAAGCGATACATACGATCGCCGCCACGCGAACGGTCACCCTCGCAGTTCGTCATGGAGCATCCGAGCCACCTTCGCCATTGTCGCTTCGGCACCCACTTGCACCGCCGCGGCCACCTGGGATTCGGTGAGTGCGGCGACTGCCAGCGTTTGCCCGTCCGCATGCTCGACGACTCCGACCTCGTGCCGAAGATTGAGCAGGGTTCCGGTCTTCGATGACCACCGTGTGGCATCGGAACGGAAATCGGGC
The DNA here is from genome assembly GCF_001613345.1 of Nocardia uniformis NBRC 13702. GTDB lineage: Bacteria > Actinomycetota > Actinomycetes > Mycobacteriales > Mycobacteriaceae > Nocardia > Nocardia uniformis. The sequence continues at coordinate 91,595 of NZ_BDCE01000078.1, forward strand.
GCCAGTTGATGTCGAAGCACATTGTCTGCCATCAACTCTCGGACCCTGATCGCAGTCGATGGGTGAATCGTCCGCGGGCGCCAGAGCCCCTGCAATAGGTCGACGAATGCACGTGCCGACCCGGTGTTCGCCTGCCCGATATCGAGCTGCGGCACCGGGTGTCCGCGTCCGGCATTCGAGGCTTCGATGGCGAGTGCGTGGGCGAGATGGATCTGGGTTCGATCGAAGAGTTCGGCCGGTGTCCGCGTGAGCTCGTCCATCAGATGGCGTACCGCGATGCCCTCGTATCCGAGTCGCCGCAGTTCGTCGGCGACCCGCGTCGGCGGCGTGCGGGCGAAGAGCGCGTCGGCGGCGGTCCCGTCGCTGATCGCGACGCTCAGGTACAGCAGGTCGTCGAGGGCGACGGTGGCAGGGTAGCGGAACTTGGTCAGACCGGTCGGGCCCGGAGTGGTGATGCGGCCGGGTTGCACCAGAATCGGTGTGGCGGGGTCGAGTTCACCGCGAGCGACGCGTTCGAGCGTCGCCACCGCCAGCGGTATCTTCACCAGCGACGCGATCGGCATCTCGACCTCGGCGTCGAGTCCCAGTTCCTCACCGCTGTCGAGGTCGCGCACCAGGTAGGCGCCGCGCAGTCCGGCATCCCGCAGTTCTTTCCGCGCATCCTGCAGGGCTTTGGTCATCCCCAACATTCACATCCGCTCTCCGGGGACACGGCCACCCGGGTTCAGTTGTTCGGTAGACCGAGACAGCGCGCGATTGTCGCTGACGGCAGCGACCCGATGCGTTCCGCGTCTTCACGTTGCGCGGCCGCTACAGCGTAACCACGGGACAACTCCAGTTCACCGATCGGCCGCCAGTGCAGACCGAACTCGACAGCCTGACTGTGCGCACACAGCAGCAGATCATCGGTTCCGAGCACCTCAGCGGTAGCGGCGACCAGTGAGGTGCCAATGGCTACCTGGGCGGGTAGAAGTCCGAGGGCATCACGCGTGCGGGTGAGGCGGTCGCGGATATGCGGTACGTCATCCTCGGGCTGAATCCAGACCCGGCGTCGGCGAGAGCGCCGGTCGGCACGGCCGGTCCGGAGGGTCTCCAGATAGAGGGGCCCGAAGTGCGGGCCACTGGAGTCGGCCACCCCTAACGGAACCCGCCACATGCCCTGGTCGGGCGCTACCGCAATGAATGCGGCGCGCACCTCCCCCGTGCGGGCTAGCTCCGCTCGCTCCGTCGGATCGGCCTGGTACAGGTCGAGATTCAGTTGGCAATGGTGCGCATCCGCAACGAACTGCGCGAGCGCCAGTGCGGTGGAGGTGGTCGGCACCGCCACCCGAAAAGGGCGCAATTTGGCGCGTTCTGCCTCCTGTTCCAGTGTCGTGGCGAGCTCGACCAGACGCCTGGCCGGAGGCAACATCTCCTTGCCGAACGCGGTCAAGGTGGCACTGCGTGAGGTTCGCTCGAGCAGCCGGGCCCCGTAATGGCGCTCGAGCGCCGCGATACGGCGGCTGGCAACGGACTGCGGGATACCCACCGCCGCTGCTCCGACCGTGAAACTGCCGTGGCGGCTGACCGCCACGAACGCCTTACACGCGGCCAAGACATCCACAGCGGCCAGTCTATGCCGAATCAGCATCGAAACCCCAATTTCTGACTTGGACAGCATCTATCGCCGGATGCCAGGCTCGGTCCCGTCCGCGACGCCGTTCGACACGGCGGTCGACTCACGAAGGGAAACCATGACGACGACTCTCATCCCTGCCCGATCCCGGCCGTGCCGCACCGCACTCGTTGTGGCAGCCACGGCCCTACCCGCACCGCTCGCCGCCTGCACTCCTGAGCAGGCGGCGAGCGCACGCGCCGCGAACGCCGGACTCACGGCATTGCATCGCGAGGTTCCGCGGTGACCGAGGCATCAGGTTCGGATAGGGCACGCCGTGGTGTCTGCGCCCTCGCCACGAGAATCTCCGCGGTGCTAGTTGTCGGGACCCTCACGCTGACCGGCTGTGGGGTCTTCGAGCAGACGAACGAACGGATAACCTCCGTCGCGAACGCTTTCGCCGACGCCCTCAACAATGACGACCTCGCCGCGGCCGCCGCGGTGACCACCGACCCGACCGCGGCCGCCGCCACGGTCGCCGCCCTCTACGACGGGCTCGGCAAGGATGCGCGGTTCGAGGTGCGCGATGTCGACGACGACGCCCGCACATTCACCCTCGCCGCGACCTGGAAGCTGGGCAGGGACGGCGAGAACGAGTGGACCTACACCACCACCGGGACCGCCGAGAAGACCGGTGACGGATGGCGGATCGGGTGGGATCCGGCGACGGTGGCGCCCGGACTCGATATCGGGCCGCTCACTTACAGCCCGGTCTATCCGAATCCGGCGCGGGTACTCGACAATGCCGGTGGGGAACTCATGTCCCAGCAGGTGGTGACCCTGGTGAATCTGTCTCCCGGGGTGGACACCGCGGCCGTGGCGGCATTGCTGTCCCCGATCGCGCCGACCATTACGGCGCGGTCGCTGCGCACCGACCTCGAGGCCGCGCAAGGTAAGCAGGTCACCGCGATCACTTTGCGTCCGAGCGATCTCGGGCCGATCCAGGACGCGCTGTCGGCGATGCCGAATGTCACTCTGGCACCGCAGACCCGACTACTCACCACCGACAAGGACCTCGCCTCCCCCACCCTGGCCGGGTTGTCGGAGCTGTGGCAGTCCGAGGCCGATGCCGCGGCCGGATGGGCGGTGCGCGCCCAGACCGCCACGGGCACACAGCGTATCGCCGGGCAGGAACCGGTCCCGACCAGCAATATCCGCACGACTTTGGATATGAGACTGCAGCGGGCTGCCGATGCCGCACTCGACCCCATCACCACACCGGCCGCCATCGTCGCCCTGCAGCCATCGACGGGCAATATCGTGGCGATGGCCCAGAATTCGGCGGCCGACGCCCAGGGCCCGATCGCGTTGACCGGGCTGTACCCGCCCGGATCGACCTTCAAGACAGTGACAGTGTCAGCGGCCCTGCAGGCAGGAGCGGTGACCCCGCAGACCATTGTGGCCTGCCCCGCATCGGCGAATATCGAAGGCCGTCGCATCCCCAACGACAACAATTTCGAACTCGGCGAGGTGCCCTTGCACACCGCGTTCGCGCAGTCCTGCAACACCACCATGGGCCGGCTCGCGGTAGCGCTGCCGCCGAACGCGCTCACCGACGCGGCCGCACAACTCGGTATGGGAATCGACTACCTCACCCCGGGCCTGACCACCGTTACCGGTTCGGTCCCCGCCGCCGACACCCCCGCCCTGCGCGTGGAGGGCGGCATCGGGCAGCGCACGGTGACCGCATCACCGTTCGGTATGGCCATGGTCGCCGCCTCCCTGGCCCGCGGCTCCGCACCGAACCCGACCTTGGTCGCCGGAGCGCCCGGCATACCCGACCGCACCCCACCCGCATTGCCCGCCACCGTCGCCGACCAGGTGAGAACCATGATGCGCGAGACGATCACCGCCGGCACCGCCACCCAATTGCGTGATATCCCCGGCTTGCTCGGCAAGACCGGCACCGCCGAATTCATCGATGACACCCACGCGCACGGCTGGTTCGTCGGGATCGACGGCGATCTCGCGTTCGCGGTCTTCATCTCCGACGCCAACAGCTCCGGACCCGCCGTCAACGCGGCCGGACGGATGTTGCGCGCCCGGTAACCATCAGACCCGATCCACCCGCTTGGTAGCTCGGCCCGGTGTCGGTGACAACCTCGCGCCCCCGGGACCGACCGGTTTCCATGGATGTCATGATCGGATGGTGTCGCCGTGCTCGGGCCACCTTCCGAGCGAAACAGTCGAAGGCTCGGCCGGAGTCGACAAACCAACCTCGGATTCGAAGGACAGACCTATGCGACGATGCGGAATTCCCGCAATCGGCACCGCGGCGCTACTGGCCGCACTCATCTGTAGCACCGGAACGGCCGGTGCCACGGCCCCGGGGTCCGGGCATCAGCTCCCGAAACCTGTTGATACCGCGCCCGTTTCCACACTGTCCAGCGACGAAGCCCTCGATCCGTTCCTCGATCGCCCGCTCATCGACCACGTCGTCTGGACCGATGGCGCCGACGGCACCCGACTGATGATCTACCCCACCGCCGCCGGCCGCCAGGACCCCTTCCCACCCGCCGCCGAACGCGCCTGGCAGGAAGTACTACGTCACGCCGACACCGCGGACACCCCCGGCATGCGCGACCAGTTCATCTGCCACTGGGACTGGGCACGTATCGCCATGCCGGACAAACCGAGCTGGAACCTCGAACCCTGGCGACCTGTCGTCGGCTACCCGGCAACCGTCGCCGCTCTGTGCAATCCAGGAGCTCCCGAACACGAACTCTGACCCGTGCACGCTCTCTGCGCGCGTCCCAGTCCGCCTGCTGGTGAATCCGCCACTCCCATTCACCGAGAGTCCCTGTTGACTGCCGCGTACGTCCGGGCGAATGGTTACCCCAGCTTTCGTACACTCGTCAGGGGTTTCCATGTCTTCGTCACAGCACGAAAAAGGCATGCGACTGCGGCGCAGCAGCCGCGATACCGGCACGCTGATCCCGCTTCTCACCCAATGGCTGGCCACGTTGCTGCCGGAGGGGGCCGACCCGCGCGTCACGCTGCGGTCCGGAATCGACAGCAACGGCATGTCGGCGGAGACGCTGGTGCTGGATATGACCTGGACCGAGGCCGGAGGGCGACGGGCCGCCGACTTGATCGGCCGGATGGTGCCGGCGGCGGGTGACTTCCCTGTCCTCGAACACTACGACCTGCGCGAGCAGTTCGACACCATGCGCATCGTGGGTGAAGTGAGCGGCGTCCCGGTCCCTCGGGTCCGGTTCCTCGAGTCGACCGGCGAGGTCCTGGGCACTCCCTTCTTGCTGATGGACCGCATCGACGGCCTGGTGCCGCCCGATGTCATGCCCTACACCTTCGGCGACAACTGGCTCTTCGACGCGACCCCCGAGCAGCAGAACCGGTTGCAGCACAGCACGATCGAGGCCCTCGCCGGACTGCATGCCATTGCGGACGCGGCCGCAACCTTCGACTTCCTCGACCCGCGACAGCCGGGTGCGAGCCCGCTCGAACGAACCCTGAACCGCTCCAGGTCGTGGTATGAGTTCGCGGCCCGCGATACCGGATCGTCACCGCTGGTGGAGCGAATGCTGTGGTGGCTCAGGGCGAACCTTCCGGTCACGTCGCCCGATGAGACCGTGCTGTGCTGGGGTGACGCCCGCATCGGCAACTGTATGTACCGCGACTTCGCGCCGGTCGCTGTACTCGACTGGGAGTTGGCGACGATCGGACCCCGCGAACTCGACCTGGCCTGGATGGTGTTCGGGCACCGCGTCTTTCAGACGATCGCCAGCACCTTCGGCCTGCCCGGGATGCCGGGTTTCCTGCGCGAGGAGGACGTGACGGCCGCCTATACCGAATGCTCCGGGGCGCGGGTCGGCGACCTGACCTGGTACACGGTCTTCGCGGCCCTCAACTACGCCATCGTCTTCCTGCGCGCGGGCGGACGCCAGATCCACTTCGGCGAGATGGAGCGCCCCGATGACATCGAGACTCTCCTGCATCACCGGTCGCTCGTCGAAGAAATGCTCACCGAAATCGGCGCTTGATACCCGGCGTCACCGTCCATCGCCCCGAAACCGAAAACCCTGTGGGGAGCACACTCTCGTGACCGAACAATTGAATGAACTGGCCTACTACGCCATCAGCCGACACCCGGCCGACGCCCGCGTCCTTGTCCCGGAGGCGCGCGACGCCGAGGCGATGGGACTGGGCTCGTGCATGATCGGTGAGCGCATGACCGTCAAGGACACCGCAGTCCTCTCCGGTGGCGTCGCCGGATGCACCACCGAGCTGGGCATCGCGGCGGCGGCGACCCATCATCACACCCGACATCCGATGGTCACGGCGACCATCGGCTCGACAATGCACGCCATGACCGAGGGCCGCTACGCTATGGCTTTCGCGCGCGGCGTGAAGGCGAACTGGCAGGCGATCGGCCTGCCGGTGGTCACCGAGGCCCGACTCCGCGACTTCGTCGGCATTCTGCGGCGACTGTGGGACGGCGAGACCATCCTCAACCACGAGGGGCCCGCCGGGTCCTGGCCGGTGCTGTATCACCAGAACGGTCTCGAGGACTCGCCGCCGATCGGCTTCGTGGCCGTCGGCCCCAAAACCCTGGAGCTGGCCGGCGAGATCGGGGACTTCGCCATACTGCACACCTTCTTCTCCGAGGAGGCCACCGTGAATTCCATTGCGGCGGTGCGTCGTGGCGCCGAACGAGCCGGTAAGGACCCCGACAGCGTCCGGATCTGGTCGTGCCTGGCGACCGCGAGCGACGCCCTCTCCGAGGAGGACCGGCTGCGCCGTCGCGCGGGCCGCCTGCTCACCTACCTGCAGGCCTACGCCGACCCGCTCATCGACGCCAACGGCTGGGACCGCCGGGCATGGGACCGGCTCCGTACCTCGCAGCTGTTTCGCGACGCCGCGTCGGCCGGCCCCATCGACGCCTCGGCGTCCGTCGAAACCCTGGAAAAGCTCGACGCCCTCATCCCGGACGAATGGCTCACCTCGGCCGCGTACGGCACCCCGAAGCAGTGTGCCGAGAAGATCTCCCGCGAACTCGAACTCGGCTGCGACTCGGTGATCATGCACGGCGCCAGCCCGCACGAGCTGAAATCGGTCGTGGCCGCCTACCGAGAGAACCGGCCCACGCTGCGCCGCCAGGTGGCAGCGAATCCGGGAAAGTTCTTGTGAGATAAAGGACAGCAGATCCCCGCGACGATGCCGGTCGCTCGATCGAGGCCATCTACCGCGCGTCGATCACCTGACGCGGTCGCGACCGGAGCGTCGTCGTGAGCGCCTGGGTCTCCGACGCCAGTTCCGTTCCATCGAAACGGGGTTGCGCATCCGCGCGGTGTGGTCGCGCGCCGAGGGAGACCCCGAGGCGGCATTGGCGCGCGCGGTCGAGGTGGAGCGGGATGTCCGCCACTGAGGTCGGATACCTTGGCCGCCCGAGAATCGCTCGCACTGCACCCTTCGACCACGCCACCGCGCACCGGTGCCGCTCCGCTTGCGGTCATCAGCGAACGAGCACGGGCGCTCCGCCTCGGCCAGGCGTTGCGCGATGGCGAAACCGCCTATGCCGGAGTGGTATTCAGTGAATATCGGTGGTGGATGGATGCCTTTGCGTGCCACGGCACGGAGAGGCGGCCGGTGAGGTCAAACCTGGAGGGGTACCTGGTAGATATTGTCGGCGGGGTGTCCCGCGCGCGTGTGGTTTGAGACTTCCCACTATCCTCCCTGGTCCGCCGCACCGCCATGGCCTTCGTCGATGCCGTCGGCACGCCGACCGCGAAGGGGGATCCGACGTCGTGGTCGGCGTTGAGATCACCTGGGAACAACTCGACGAGGGCATCGACTGAGTTCCGTGCTCGATGGTCGCCAGACCCGATCACCGCGGTCCGGCTTCGACGCGGAGGACGAACCGGAAACCATCCCACGCATTGCGCGCCGTCGAACTCCTAGCAAAGCGGTCGTCCTAGCTGCTCTCGCCATCGCGGATGATCTGGCCGATGGTCGCTACCGCGCGCAGGAGAGCCAGTTGGCGCTGGGCGATCGTGTGCAGGCGGTCGTCGAGTGCCGCGAGCGAGTGACTCACATCCCGCAGCTCACGGATCGCCGTCAGGGTCCGCTGGATGTCGGTGATGCCGTAACCGGCCGCCCGCAGGGCTGTTGTGATGCGCGCGTGGTGGATCGCTGCGGGTTGGTAGCGGCGGGCCGAGCCGGATCGGGTCGGAACCCGGTCGGGCGTGATGAGCCCGGCCTGCTCCCAGAAGCGCAGCGTCGAGGCTCGGAGCCCGAGCGCCCTGGACAGCTCGGTAATCGTCATCGCGTCCGCCGCGACGGGCGCGGTGTCGGTGGCGGCCTCCGCGCTGATGGCGTGTAAGGCCACGCGGGCGGCGAGCGCCTGTTCGCGTTCCTGGTTCAGGCGCGCGGGAAGGTCGCACACCAGAGCCGCGGCGTCGGTCAGCGGCAGCGAGCGGATCGCGCGCAGCACATGCCTGGCTTCGACCGGCCCCACCGCGTAGGCGAGATCGCGGTAGGCGTGCAGGTCACGGACGTGGTCGGGGGCGAACTGCCGGTAGCCGTTGCTCGCTCGGATCGCCGCGGCGAGGACCCCGAGCCGCTCCAGGTCACGGACCTGCTGGACCGAATAGCCGGTGGCCTCCGCGACCATCGTGACCGTCAGCACTGCCGCCGGCTCCTCGATCATCACCGAACCCTCCATAAGCACTTCAAGTTCATGCTTGAACCATGAGTATGGACCAGATTCTGACAGCGATCCGCCACGCGGACGGGGTACTCGAGCTCGCGCCCGCCCCGGGCGACCCATTTCCGGAGCTCGCCTGGGGCGACCACTTCTTCTACTACGCACCCGACGGCCAAGTGCCCCAACGAGAGCAGCCGTACGCCACCATCGTGACGAAGAACTATCCCGACGACGCTTCCGGTGACCTCGACCCGCCCGGCCGCTGGCGGCTGAACATCCATGTCGGCAGGCGCGTCTTCACCGAACTGCTCGGCACCGATCCACGCGAGAATCCGGCGACAGCGGTGGATTTCACCGCCGTCGATGTGGTGCTCCCGCATCCGCTGTATCGCCGACAGGGCTGGATTTCGATCATCAACCCGGATGCGCGAACGACCGCCCTGGCCGTCGATCTCCTGCGTGCGGCGCACGACGATGCCCGGCGACGCGTAACCCGTCGGACGTCCACCGGTAGCTAGCGCGGTGGCGACCGCCGCCGAAAGACGAACTGGCGGTTGCGGACAACACACCGGTCCCCCTCGTTGAGGTGTGCCCAGTGCATGGCCCGCCACTTCACCCATCGCTGCCCGATGCTCGGGACGGAGTGCGTCCGCGGATAACGCCCGGCCCGAAAACTGCTGTCGTGCAACATGACCGGCGGTCGCGGTCAAGGTCGAGCGGCCGCGGCGGTGTGGTGGGGTGTGATTCAGTGGTCGGGCTGCAGGTCAACATTCCGAAGCAGCCGGAGCCTGCTCTGGCCGACGGCGGTGTCGATTTTTCATGCGGTAAGGTCTCTCGAAATCTGAGGTTACTCCTCCGCTTTCGACTGTTTTCGATCTACCAGCCATACCGTTCGGTAGCTGGAGAGAGGACGTCGGGGGGAGCTGTTCGCATGCAAGCGGGCCGCGAAGGTGCTGTACACGGGCCCGGAAATCAGCGCTATCCGGTTACGTCTAGGAGAACCCTTTCGTGTCGGTATACCTCTATCGGTGGGGCAGATTCGCCTTCCGCCGCAAGTGGATCGTTCTGCCCGTGTGGTTCGTGCTCCTCGGAGTGCTCGGCTTTGCCAGTAGCTCGCTGAGTCAACCGATGAGCGACGAGTTCAGCATGCCGTCGCTGCCGTCGGAACGCGCCACCGAAATCCTGGACAAACAGTTCCCCGGCATGTCCGATCAGTTCGGTATCGACGCCGTCACCGGTACCTACGTCATCAAGGCGCCCGCGGGTACGAAGCTGACCGATAAGAACAACCGCGCCGCCATCGACGCGCTGATCACCGATCTGAAGGCGCTGTCGGTCGACGACGGCACGCCGAAGCTCGTCACCGACAAGGACGCTGCGGCACTGAGGAATCCGGTCGACGCGACCGAGGCGATGGGCTGCCTGACCGACGCCGACCCGGCCGTGTGCGCGGGTGCGCCGCTGAATGTCCTGAACGAGAACGCCCCGGCCACCGTCGCCGTGCTCACGGTGCCGTTCGACATCGCCTCATCGACGGATATCGGCGACGCGGAGCGCCGTGCCGCCTACGACGTGGCCGACACCGCACGCGAGCGGGGATTGACCGTCGAAATCGGCGGCGCCATCCAGCAGGTGCAGGAGCAGCCCAGCGGCCAGGCCGAGATGATCGGGATGGGCGTGGCACTGGTCGTGATGGTGATCGCCTTCGGCGCCCTCGTGGCCGCCTTCGTGCCGATCATTACGGCCCTCGTCGGCCTGGGTGCGGCCATATTGGTGATCTCACTGGGCACCTCGATCATCGAGGTCCCGAGCTTCACGACCTTCCTGGCGTCGATGATCGGGATCGCGCTGTCCATCGACTACGCACTGTTCATCGTCTCCCGCTACAAGCACGAACTGCAGGTCACCGACAGGCCCGAAGAAGCCGCGGGCATTGCCGTCGGCACCGCCGGATCCGCGGTGGTGTTCGCCGGACTCACCGTCATTGTCGCCCTGGGGGCGCTGAGCGTCGTCGGGGTGAACTTCCTGACCTTCATGGGCCTGGGTGGCGCTATCGCGGCGTTCTTCGCCGTGCTCACCGCCATCACCCTGATGCCCGCCCTGCTCGGCGCCTTCGGCGGCATCCTGTTCAAGCCGAAGATGCCACTGGTCGCCGAGCACGACCCCGACGACGACACCTCCGTCACCAATGGCATGCGGGTGGCCCGCCTGATCGGTAAGAGACCATGGGCCGCACTGGTCATCGCCGTGGCCGCACTGGCCGCACTGGCCAGTCCGGCACTCGGCCTGCAGTTGGGGTTGCCGGGTGAGGACAGCTTCCCTACCGACTCCACGGTCCGGCAGGCCTACGACATCAGGACCGAGGGCTTCGGCGAAGGCAGCAACGGCATCCTGACCGTGGCCGCCGATCTGGCGAACGTGCCGGAGGGTGAGCGCGAAACCGCGGTCACCGCGCTGCGCGACCGGCTGGCCGAGTTCCCGGAGATGGATTACGTCACCATGCCGCGGTTCAGTGCGAACGGGCTCGGCGTCATGCTCAACGGTGTCCCGAGATCGGGGCCGAACAACCAGGACACCAAGGATCTGGTGCGCGACGCCCGCGCCGCCGAAGGCGAACTGATCGAGCGCTACGGTATCGAGTACGGCATTACCGGCACCACCGCCATCTACGCCGATATGGACCACGTCCTGCTCGGCAAGATCGTCCCGTATCTAGCGATCGTGGCGGCTGCGGCCTTCGTCCTGTTGATCCTGGTGTTCCGGTCCATTCTGGTCCCGCTCACCGCGGCCCTGGGCTTCCTGCTCTCCATGGCGGCCACCTTCGGTGCCACCGTGCTGATCTTCCAGGAAGGCACCTTCGGCCTGATCGCCGATCCGCAGCCGATCATCAGCTTCCTGCCGATCATGTTGATCGGCTTGGTATTCGGTCTCGCCATGGACTACCAGGTGTTCCTGGTGACGCGCATGCGCGAGGAATACGTGCAGGGCAAGTCGGCGAGGGACGCCATGATCTCCGGTTACCACCATGGTGCCCGCGTGGTCACCTCGGCGGCGATCATCATGATCTCGGTGTTCGGCTCCTTCCTGCTGGAATCCGATGCCACCGCCAAGTCCATGGGCTTCGCACTGGCCGCCGGTGTCGCCATCGACGCCTTCGTGGTGCGCATGGTGCTGGTCCCGGCCCTGCTGGTGATCATGGGTAGGTGGTCCTGGTGGATGCCGAGGTGGCTCGACCGCATGCTGCCCGATATCGACGTCGAGGGCACGAAGCTGCGAGAACTGCGGCAGCCGCAGTCCGATCAAGGCGCACTTGGTGTCCCCGACTCGGACACGAACGGCAGTGGGGCGCAACGGTTGCCAGGTGTGACGACCGAACGGGTCGTCGCCTCGGTGCGCGGTCGGACGATCGGTGGCTGTATCCGCCGCGCGGACGGGCACCCGGTGCCGGACGCGGTGCTGACACTGATCGATTCTCGTGGACATCAGGTTTCGCGTGCCACCGGCGACGGTGGCGGCACCTACCTCCTCGAGTCGCCCGCGCCGGGAAGCTATGTCCTGATCGTCGCGGCGAACGGGCATCAACCGGCCGCGGTGAACGTCACCGCCGTGGCCGACGGCGCGCTACACGTCGACGTCACCCTGCCAGGGTCCGGCGAGTTGTCGGGTGTGGTGCGCACGGCCGCGCACGAGCCGGTGGCAGGTGCCACGGTCACCGTGACCGACCTGCGTGGTGAGGTGGTCGGCGCCGCCGTGACGGCCGCGGACGGCGCCTACGCCTGTCCGGGTGTGCCGGCGGGCACCTACACGTTCGTGGCGGTCGCCGCCCGAATGCGGCCTACCGCGACGACACTGACCGTGCCGGACAGCGGCCGCCTACGTTTCGACGTCGAGCTGGCGCCGATGGCGGTGTTGTCGGGAACGGTGCGGGCCGACGGCCAGGCGGTGTGCGACGCCAGGGTCACCGTGCTCGACTGGTCCGGTGCGACCGTCGGCACCGCCCGTACCGACGAGGACGGCCGCTACACGGTGGCCGACCTGCCCGAGGGCGAGTACACCGTCGTGGCCCGCGGTTATCCGCTGGTGACCGGCCAGGTGACCATTACCGGCAGCGAAGTAGCCCACGATGTACGGCTGGGTTTCGGTGCCGACGAACACGCGGAGCTGTTATGAGCGAAAGCCGCTGCTCCCGCAACGGCTTTCGTCGTTTCCGGTGCGCCACCACAGTGGCGCTTTCGCCGCTACCCCCCTGCCGCGGCGCGTTCCAGCGTGGCGAGGTCGATCTTCTTCATCGACTCCAACGCCTTGTTGACGCGGTCGGCGCGGGCCGGGTCGGCGGGGTCGGCCAACTCGTAGTAGCGCTTCGGGGTGATCTGCCAGCTCACGCCGTACTTGTCCTTGAGCCAGCCGCACGGGCCCTCCTGACCACCGTCGGCGCTGAGCGCGTTCCAATAGTGGTCGACTTCGGCCTGGTCTTCGCAGTCGATCATCAACGAGATCGCCTCGTTGAACGACCAATCCATCTTGCCGCCATTGAGGGCGGTGATCTTCTGCCCATTGACCTCGAAGTCCACCACCATGGTCTGGCCCGCCTTACCGGGGAAGGCTTCACCGTAGGGCACCACGGAATTGATCTTCGAATTCTTGAAGATCGAGGTGTAGTAGCGCGCCGCCTCCTCGCCCTCGTCGTCGAACCAGAGACAGATTCCCAATCCACTCATCGCAATCTTTTCCTCACTCTTGTGTGGGTGTTGCCATCAGTTGAGACGGTCACGGAACCGGAAACTCATCGGTGGAGTCGATGCTCGTAGGCGAAGGCGGCTGCCGCGGTGCGCGAGGTGACGGCTATCTTGACGAAGATATTCGACAGGTGCCGCGCCACTGTCTTTTCGCTCAGCACCAGCGCGGCCGCGATCTCCGGATTGCTGTGCCCGGCCGCCACCAGTCGCAGCACCTCCAGCTCGCGAGCGGTCAGCCCGCAGGGCGCGGACGGGCGCAAGAGTTCGGCCGCAGCCTGTTCGGCCGAGGCGGCGCCGAGTTCGGCGAAGACGCGGTGGGCGGCGGTCAGTTCGGAGCAGGCGGATTCCTCGTCGCCGAGCGCGCGCACCGCGCGGCCGATCGCGACCCGACACCGCGCCGTCTCGTACGGTGCGCCGAGTTCGGACCAGGTGCGTGCCGCGCGGCGCAACTCGGCGATGGCGGTGCCGTAGTCGGCCCGAGCCAGTGCGACGCAGCCACTGGCGTGGCCGGCCATCGCCCGCAGCGCGGTGCAGCCGAAATCCGCACCGATCCGGGTCAGTTCCCCGCTCAGGCCGGCCGCTTCCTCGGATTCGCCTGCAGCGAGCAAGATCTCGATCGCCGCGGGCAACATTCGGGATCGGTGCACGGGATCGCTCGCCTCGGAGACCAGGCGTCGTGCGGCACCGAGCGCCGCCGCGGTTCGGTCACGAGCCAGCCAGAGCAGCGCCAGTCCCGGCTGCGGTTCGTGGCCATACGCCAGGGCGTCGTGATAGGCGTGGTCGGCTGCGTCGTAAGCGCCGCGAATGCGTAATACATCCCCACGTTCGGCCATCGCCAAGCCCGCGGCCGCTGTTGTCTGCGCCGCGGTGTATCGGCGTACCGCGAGCCCGAACTCTTCCAGTGCCGCGTCATAGGCGCCGTGCATCCGCATCAGCTGCCCGCGATGTACGGCACATTGACCGGTGAACATCACCAGGCCCGGTTGATCAGCACACCAGGTTGTCAGTGCCATCGTCCATTGCTCGGCCCGGCCGAAGTCGGAGATCTCCTGGCATCCCTCGATCATCGTGCAATAGACATGGCCGACGAATACCGGCGACACTTCGCCGGTAGCGATGCAGACCATCGCCTCGTCCATGAGCGCCAGCCCCTCCCGAACGTGCCCGGAGTACAGCGCCAACCGGCCTTGGGAGGACAGTCCCGTTGCGGTCAGGTCGGGTTCGCCGAAGTTCCGTCCGTATTCGGTGATCTCGTCGGCGTATCGGGCGGCAGCGGCGAACTCGCCCGCGAAAACATGGTGGAGCATCACCGCGAGCAGGACATATCCGCGTTCGACCGCATCGCCCGGTACCTCCTCGAGCAGCCGCCGCGCGCGGGCCACCCACCCACTGCCGACAGCGGACTCACCGTTGGTCACCAGGGTCCGCGCTAGCCAGGATGCGCTGCGGATCGCCGCCAGCCGGTCGCCCGCATCCAGATGCAGCTGGTAGGCGCGCTGCTGCGCCAGGATGCTGTCGTTGGTACGACCGGTCAGATAGGCGGCCGTCGCCAGTCGCTCGAAATCGGCGCCATCGAGTGCGTCATTGTCGAGATCGGACAGCGTGGCGAACGCGGCCAGCCACTCCCGCCGCTCGTAGGCCTTCCGAGCCGATACCAAGCTGTCGACGACACCCATCGCATATCACCTGGTAGGGAGGATACGCGCTGGACATCACGGTGTGGGTGCGCAGCGGTCGGTGTCAGGCCGCCGCTTCGCGCGTTCCGGTCCGATCCTGCGCTCGCGCGGCGATCCGGCGCGCGACGTACGCCGTGTCCCGGCCCACTCCGGGGAACACCATCGAGGAGAACGCGTACTGGAAACTCAGGCCGCAGAAGAACAGCCCGGGTGCCGCGTCGACCACGCCGCGGTACTCCCGCGGCCAGCCATCGTCGCCGATCACCGGCAACTCGATCCAGTCGAATACGTGTCGGAAGCCCGTGGCCCAGACGACATTTCGCACATCCAGTACGGTGCCGTCGTCCATTTCCGGCAGCCCGTCGCGTACCCCGGCCACGCGCCCGGTCAGCCGCCGCACACCGCGCTCGGCCAGATCCGCGCGCTTGACGCGCAGCATCGGCCCGCCATGGAATCGCACCGCCCGCATCTCTTTTCGCCCCATCGGCGTGCGACGGGTGATGATATGGCGCCACAGGAACACCAGTACCGGTAGCGCCAGCTTGATCCGGCGGGAGTCCCAGCGCAGTGGAATCTCACCGCAATCGCGCCCGCACAGGATGGTCGGCCGAGTGGTCGCCAGCTCGTAGGCGATATCGGTCCCCGAGTGCGAGGCGCCGACCACCAGCGCTGGTCCCTCCTGCAGTTGGCTCGGCCGGTGGTATTCGCTGGAATGTAGTTGGGTGAGCCCCGGGTCCAGCTCCGCGGCGAATTCCGGTCGGGACGGTGTACGGCCGAAGGGGCCGGTCGCGACCACCACATTGTCGCAAGTGATCGTGTCCCCGCCGATGTGCGCGATATAGCCGCCGCCGGGTCGGGCCATCAGCCGGTCGACACCGGTACTCATGCGGACCGGAAGATCGTGCTGCAGCGCGTACCGCTCCAGGTAGTCGGCCACTTCGTCTTTGCCGGGATAGCTCCACCGGTCGGCCGCCGGGAATGCCATCCCGGGCAGCCCCGTGTACTTGGCCGGGGTGTAGAGCCGCAACGAGTCGTAATGCCTGCGCCAGTTGTCCCCGATCCGTTTACCACGGTCGACGATCAGAAACGGCCGCCCGAGCCGCCGCAGCTGGTAGCCGGTGGACAACCCTGCCTGCCCGGCCCCGACAATAAGTGTCTCGATGTACTGCGTGGTCATTCCGGCCTCCTATTAGTGCTGGTGAGGCCTCTGACGCTAGGAGTGACGCGCGCGATCGCGCATCGGGCGATCTACCCATCCCCGGCTCGACCGGCATGGGTAGACCCACGCACATCAGGCGGGTGGGGTCGAACCGTCGAGGTGCGGCCACGGTATCCATCACGGGGGCAAAGGATCTGTGGACCGACAGCAGTCGCTGCGGCATCGGCCGCAGCAGCAATGAAGGAGCGGATCACCTTTCGGACCGGTGGGCTCGCGGTCGCGGGGTGTTCGATAGCCGAACCTTCGGCGAAAGCGAGGGAACACCACGGCAGTTGGAGGATCCACTGGGTAAGGCTTCCGACATCGGTGCGGCGGTATCGGCGCTGCGGGTCGACGAGCGGCTCGCGGGGACGTCGGTGGTCGCCTTGGGAGTGTGTGCCGGCGCCGGTTACATGGCGCGGGCAGTCGCCGACGACCCGCGGATTCGGGCCTTCGCCGGGGTTGCCGGGGTCTACCCCGACGCCGCGGCCGCTACCGCGGACCCCGCCGTGCGCGAGCGAGGCCGTCGCGCCCGGGAACGCCGCCTGGCCACCGGTGTCGTCGAGACGATCCCGGCGGTAGCGGCGGACAACGCAGACGTGGCGATGCCGCTGCGCGAAGCACCGTGGGGTCCGACAAATCCGAACTGTGGCTGGACTCTGCCGGCCAAATCGACTTCTACGACGACCCGCAGGTGATCGAGCCCGCCGCCGACGCCGCGGCTGCCCTGTTCAGGGCAGCGGTGGGATAGCGGTCGGCATCCGACGAGTTACCGGATCTGGTCGCGGCTCAGCGGTTGGTCAGCACCGCCTTTCGGGCGGTGACCTCGCGAACGGACCGGGCGTTGTAGAAGTCTACGAAATGCCGGTCTCAGCCCACAGCCCTCTTCATGGCTTCCACCCCTAGCTGACTGCCCTCGATTGGAGGTGTACTCCTCACACACGTTGCAATACAGCAAGGGATGAGTGCCGTGGAGTTCCTCCGACCCGATACATGGGCGGAAGCACTGGACGCAAAGGCCCAGCATCCGTATCCGAGAAGGAGTGACCATGACCGCGCACACCCGAGAAGCGAGCATTCAGGAGCTCGAGCGGGCCTGGATGGATGAGGCGATCAGGGTGGCCACCGAGAATGTGCACAATGGCGGCGGTCCGTTCGGCGCGCTGATCGTCAAGGATGGCGAGATTGTCGCGACCGGACACAACCAGGTCACCTCGACCTTGGATCCGACGGCACACGGCGAGGTCAACGCCATGCGTGCCGCCTGTCAGCAGCTGGACACGTTCTCCCTCGAGGGCTGCGTCCTGATCACCTCGTGTGAGCCGTGCCCGATGTGCCTGTCGTCGGCACTGTGGGCACGCGTCGACCGGATCATCTTCGCCGCCGATCGCGACGACGCCGCGCTGGCCGGTTTCGACGACCGCAAGTTCTACGACCTGTTCGAGAAGAAGCCCGAATCGATGTGGCCGACCAGCATCGAACGGCTGGATATGCCGAACCGGATGGCGCCGTTCGACGCGTGGCTGGCCAAGTCGGACCGTATCGACTACTGAGAACCCGGTCCCTCGGGACTCGCCGAATCGGAGCTCTCCCCGCAGTCAGCGGGAGAGCTCCATTTCATGTCGCGCCGCTGCGGACGTTGGTCCGGCTGGCACGGGGCGCACCGCCCCGATCGCTGTTCCGGATGGAGTTGGCGGCCGCGTCGGTATCGGCGGTGGCCTATTACGGGGACGGAAATACCTCCGTGCGATTACTGAACGATACGTCGCACCTGCGGTGAGCTCGGACCGGTTCGCGTCATAATTCGCAACGACGTGTTTACCGCGAGAAACATTGCGGCCAAATCCCTTTGTACGATGAGCCGATACGGCAGGCGGAGCGGGCTGGGTTTGTCGGAGATTCCTCCAGACTGTTCCTGGCCTCCGCACGTCAGCTTGACCGATGAACCCGTGGCAACGTAATTTCGAACACACCGACCCGTGAGCAGCTGAGAGGAGGCGAAATCGGATGTCGACCATCTCCGACCTGCGTCGCCTCGCTCACCGGACTGCCTGGGTTCCGGGTCGGGTAGCGCACGGCTGCTGAGCGGCCCTTCCGGCGTGCCCGATCGCGGCCCCGGCACCTTTCGATCTCTGTCACCGCCTGCGGCACGTCATCGCGTGCCAATTCGCGCTCCGGGTTCTCGGGCTGCGCCACCGAAATAGAAAGCTTCTGAAATGGCGACTAGGATTATCAGATCGACCGCGCACCGAAATGAGGATGTGCCATGGTAGCGGCGCGAATTACGGTTAATGGGAAGGTCACCCCGATTTCCCCGGCCGCACCCCATACTTCTGTCCTGGATTTCCTGCGGGAGCGCGGCTTCACCGGGAGCAAGGAAGGCTGCGCCGAGGGTGAATGCGGCGCCTGTTCGATCATGGTGGCCCGCCCGGGCGTGAACCAGCCCACCGACTGGGTCGCGACCAACGCCTGCCTGGTCCCGGTCGCCGCCCTCGACGGCCAGGAGATCGTCACCGCCGAAGGACTCGGCACCCTCGACGGCTCGGGCACACCCACCGCCCTGCACCCGGTGCAGCGGGAGATGGCTGTTCGCGGTGGCTCGCAATGCGGTTACTGCACACCCGGATTCATTTGCAGTATGGCGTCGGAGTACTACCGTCCCGACCGCTGCGCGGGCGCCGATTCGGCGGACACGGCTGCGGATCCGGTCGCCGCCGAACCGCACACGCACGATGCCGAACACGGCCCCAATGGCTTCGACCTGCATTCGCTGAGCGGAAACCTGTGCCGCTGCACCGGCTACCGCCCGATCCGCGACGCGGCCTTCGCGCTCGGTGCGCCCAGTGCCGACGATCCGTTCGCGCAGCGCCGCGAGCAGGCCGCCCCCGCACCGGTCGCCACCGAATACACCCGGGACGGCCGCACCTTCCAGCGACCGGAGACCCTCGCCGACGCGGTGCGGCTGATGCGCGAGCGCCCCGACGCGGTACTCGTCGCCGGCGCCACCGACTGGGGCGTGGAAGTGAATATCCGGGCCCAGCGCGCGGATTACGCCATCGGAATCGATCGCCTCCCGGAATTGCGCGAGCTGCGCGTGGCATCCGATCACATCGAAATCGGCGCGGCCGTACCGCTCACCGAGATCGAACGACGCCTCGACGGCAGCGTGCCCCTGCTCGCACAGCTGTTCCCGCAGTTCGCCTCCCGGCTCATCCGCAATACCGCCACCCTGGGCGGCAACCTGGGTACCGGCTCCCCCATCGGTGACAGCCCGCCCGCGCTGCTCGCGCTCGGTGCGTCGGTGCTGCTCGCCTCGGTCGACTGTGAGCGCGAGATCGACCTGGCCGACTACTTCACCGGATACCGGCAGAGCGTGCGCCGACCCGACGAGCTGATCCGTGCCGTGCGCATCCCGCTGCCGCTGGCACCGGTAACGGCCTTCCACAAGATCGCCAAGCGCCGGTTCGACGATATCTCCAGTGTCGCGGTCGCTTTCGCGCTGGACCTCGAGGACGGGAAGGTGCGCTCGGCGCGCATCGGCCTGGGTGGCGTGGCCGCCACCCCGATCCGCGCCCGCGATACCGAGGCCGCACTCGTGGGCCTGCCCTGGTCCCCCGAAACCGTCGAGGCCGCCGCCCGGGTGCTGCGGTCCGAGGGCACCCCGATGAGCGATCACCGTGCCAGTGCCGACTACCGATCCGCGATGCTCGGCCAGAGCCTGCTGAAGCTGTACGCGCAAACCACCGAGGCGGTGCTGTCATGAGCTCCCTGTCCGAGCGCCCAGCGCGCCCTGTGGTCGGCCTGCCGCTGCCGCACGAAAGTGCGTCGCTGCACGTCACAGGTACCGCGCTCTACACCGACGACCTGGTGTACCGCACCAAGGACGTGCTGCACGCCTTCCCCGTGCAGGTGATGAAGGCCTGCGGCCGGATCACCGCCGTGCGCACCGAGAACGCGCTCGCCGTACCCGGTGTGGTGCGCGTGCTCACCATCGCCGACGTGCCCGGCGTCAATGACGCCGGTATGAAGCACGACGAGCCGCTGTTCCCGGAAGAGGTCATGTTCTACGGCCACGCGGTCGCCTGGGTGCTGGGCGACACCCTGGAGGCGGCCCGGCTGGGCGCGGCGGCCGTCGAGGTGGATCTCGAGGAGCGGCCCGCGATCGTCTCGGTGCGCGAAGCGATCGACGCCGAGAGTTTCCACGGCGCGCGGCCCACCATGATTCGCGGCGATATCGAGGCGGGCTTCGCCAATTCGGCGCACGTGTTCACCGGCGAATTCGAGTTCAAGGGCCAGGAGCACTTCTACCTGGAGACCCACTGCGCGCTGGCGCAGGTCGACGAGTCCGGGCAGCTGTTCATTCAGAGCAGCACCCAGCACCCGTCCGAGACCCAGGAAATCGTCGCGCACGTCCTGGGCCTGCACAGCCACGAGGTGACCGTGCAGTGTCTGCGCATGGGTGGCGGTTTCGGCGGTAAGGAGATGCAGCCGCACGGGTTCGCGGCCGTCGCCGCACTCGGCGCGAAGCTGACCGGTCGCCCGGTTCGGTTGCGGCTCAACCGCACTCAGGATCTGACCATGTCCGGTAAGCGGCACGGTTTCCACGCGGGCTGGCGCATCGGCTTCGACGCCGACGGTCGTATCCAGGCCCTGGACGCCACCCTGACCGCGGACGGCGGCTGGAGCCTGGACCTGTCCGAACCGGTGCTGGCCCGCGCGCTGTGCCATATCGACAACACCTACTGGATTCCCAACGCGCATGTCGCCGGTCGCATCGCCAAGTCGAATACGGTCTCCAACACCGCTTTCCGTGGCTTCGGTGGTCCACAGGGCATGCTGGTCATCGAGGACATCCTGGGTCGGTGCGCGCCACTGCTGGGGCTGGATCCGGCCGATCTGCGCGAGCGCAACTTCTACCAGCCGGGCCAGTCCACGCCGTACGGGCAGCCGGTCGGCCAGACCGACCGGATCGGCCGGATCTGGCACGAGGTCCAAGACAGCGCCGACTGGGACGAGCGGCAGCGTGAGATCGCGGCGTTCAATGCCGAGCACCCGAACACCAAGCGCGCCTTGGCCATCACCAATATCAAGTTCGGCATCTCGTTCAACCTGACCGCCTTCAACCAGGGCGGCTCGCTGGTGCTGATCTACAAGGACGGTTCGGTCCTGATCAACCACGGCGGCACCGAGATGGGCCAGGGCCTGCACACCAAGATGATGCAGGTCGCCGCGACCACCCTCGGCATCCCGCTGCACAAGGTGCGCTTGGCTCCGACGCGAACCGACAAGGTGCCCAACACCTCTGCCACCGCCGCGAGCGCGGGCGCCGACCTCAATGGTGGCGCCATCAAGAACGCCTGCGAGCAGTTGCGGACGCGCCTGGTACAGGTCGCCGCGTCCCAGATGGGCGCGAACGCCTCGGATGTGCGCATTGTCGAGGGGGTGGCCCGGGTCCTGGGCAGCGAGCAGGAGCTGGACTGGGACACCCTCGTGCGCACCGCCTACATGCAGCGGGTTCAGTTGTCTGCCTCCGGTTTCTACCGGACCGAGGGTCTGCACTGGGATGCGAAGGTTTTCCAGGGCTCACCGTTCAAGTACTTCTCCTACGGCGCCGCCGCCACCGAGGTGGAGGTGGACGGGTTCACCGGCGCCTACCGGATTCGACGCGTGGATATCGTGCACGATGTCGGCGACAGCCTCTCCCCGCTGATCGATATCGGCCAGGTCGAGGGCGGATTCGTGCAGGGCGCGGGCTGGCTGACCCTGGAGGATCTGCGCTGGGATACCAGCGAGGGCCCGAACCGGGGCCGGTTGCTGACCCAGGCCGCCAGCACCTACAAGCTGCCGAGCTTCTCGGAGATGCCCGAGGAATTCAATGTCACGCTGATGGAGAACGCCACCGAAGAGGGCGCGGTCTACGGATCCAAGGCAGTGGGCGAACCGCCACTGATGCTGGCGTTCTCGGTGCGTGAGGCACTGCGCCAAGCCGCCGCGGCGTTCGGGCCGAGCGGTATCAGTGTCGAGCTGGCTTCGCCCGCGACGCCGGAGGCGGTGTACTGGGCGATCGAGTCCGTCCGCCGGGGTGATATCTCCGGAAACGGTCACGTCCGCGCCGGTTCGGCCGTCAACGCCGACGGCAACGGGAGCGGCGTGCCCGTGGGCAATGGCAAATCCCGTTCCGACGCAAGCGCTTTGAGCAGTGCCTGACATGACCTGGGTGGCCGCGGTCGCGCGGTTGCGAGCACGCCGGGAATCCGGCGTGCTGGTGACCGTCGCGACCGTGCGCGGCCACGCGCCCCGCAAGGCCGGGGCCAAACTCGTGGTGGGACAGACCGAGGCGTGGGGTTCGGTCGGTGGCGGCAATATCGAGGCCGTCGCGATCGATCGGGCCCGTGAACTGATCGGTTCGGCCGACGCGGAGCCGGAACTGATGGAGTTCGCGCTCAATGACAAGGTCACCAACCAGCACGGCGTGCAGTGCTGCGGTGGGGTGGTCACCGTCCTGCTCGAACCGCTGCCGGTACTGCCCGCGGTGGCGATCTTCGGCGTCGGGCACGTCGGGCTGGAGTTGGCCCGCATCCTGGCCCGCCACAACCTCGATCTGCACCTGATCGATACCCGTCCCGAGCAGCTCACCGACAACCGGCTCGCTGTGCTCGCGGACGCGGTGGCCGATATCCAGGTGCATCGCACCCTGCTGCTCCCGGAAGAGGTGCTCGCGGAGCTACCGTCGGGCACCCACGTGCTGATCATGACCCACGATCACGCCGAGGACGCCGCCCTGTGCGATACCGCTTTGCGTACCGTCGATCTCGGCTCGATCGGTTTGATCGGCTCCTCCGCCAAGTGGGCGCGTTTCCGCCAGCGCTTGGCCACCGAGGGTGGCCACGACGCCGCCACCATCGACCGGATCAAGACCCCGATCGGACTGACCGAGATCACCGGCAAGGAGCCCGCCACCATCGCGGTGAGCGTCGCGGCGGATCTGCTGCGGACGTTCGAACAGGTCCGCCGCTGATCGCTGCTATCGGAGTCCTGAGGAGGGCTCCAGGTAGGCGACGATGGCATTGATCAGACCACGCCGGGCCTCGTCGAGATCGGCGTAGGTGCCCAGTTGTTGCTCGGAGACGAGTCCGCGCACCGCGCCGGGAATGAGGGTCGCCATTTCGCGCACCCGGACCGGATCGATATCCAGATCGGCGAACGCTTGCTGACAGGCGTTGTACCACAGCGGTTTCCACGAGGCGAGCTCTGCGGCCGTGCGTGGGTAGAGTCGTTCCAACTCGGCATGGTCGCGAGGTAGCGCGGCTCGCAGCGTTTCGATGGCGCGGGAATCGGTTTCGCTCAGCCCGGTGTACAGCAGCTCGATAATGCCGGTGACGCGCTCGCGCAGCGAGGCCGCCGGGTCGATTCGCACCGGCAGGTCACCGCGGCGTTCGGCCGTGCGGTGCAGCACCGCGGCCCACAGTCCGTCGATATCGCCGAACTGATACTTCACCACCCCCCAGGTCGCACCGATCTCCTTGGCGATGCGGTTGCCCGACGCCGCGCTCGGATCGCCCGTCGCCAGCGCGACCAGGGCCGCCTCGAGCATGTTCTCGCGGGTGGCGATGCCTCGCTTATTGCTGCGCCTGCCTGTCGTACCCGCATCGGTCATTTCTCGGATCCTAGCCATCGCATCCTCCTCGAATCCCTTGGGGCTGGAGCTTTTCCAGTTTGACAGAACCCTCTTGCAAAATATCTTCGCGGTCTCTACCGTGGGATTCGTCCACCCAGTACGGATGACAGGACCGCCGCGATGGCAAAACCTCCCCTATCGATGAAGCCGACGGGCTGGTTCCAGGTCGCGTGGGCGGCCGAGGTCGGCGTCGGCGCCGTCCACCGGTTGAAGTACTTCGGGCGCGAGATGATCGCGTGGCGATCGGCGGACGGGCAGGTCGCCGTCATGGACGCCTACTGCGAACATCTCGGGGCGCACCTGGGTTTCGGCGGTCATGTCGAAGGCGATCGCATCGTGTGCCCGTTCCATGGTTGGGAGTGGAATCGGGAGGGCCGCAATGTCCGCGTTCCGTACGAGACGCATCCCAATAAGGGCAGGCGCATACGCGGCTACCCGGTCGTGGAGCGCAACGAGTCGATCTGGATCTGGCACGATGTCGACGGTCGGCCGCCGCACTTCGAGGTTCCCGATGTCTTCACCGGATTCGACGATGAGATGAGTGCCGCCGACTACTACCCGGCCTACCCCGCGTCCACGATCTACCGGCCGCAACTGGAATTACACCCGCAGTACATCATGGAGAACGGGGTGGACTTCGCGCATTTCAAGTACGTCCACAAGGTCCCGATCACCCCGACATTCACCCGCCAGGACTTCGACAACCCCGTGTCCTACGTGGATTTCACGATCGCCTTCGACGACAGCGCCGCCGCCGCCGACATCAATAGCGGTGTCCAGGCCATCAATGCCGGACTCGGGGTGGCGGTCACCAAGAGCTGGGGCATGATCGACAACCGCACGCTCTCGGCGGTCACACCTGTCGATGAGGAAACCTCCGACGTGCGCTTCTCGGTGTGGATCGGTCGTCCGCCCGGGGAGGATCACCCCAGGGCCGCCGCCCGGGCACAGCAGGTGGCACGGGCCGTTATCGAGCAGTTCGAAGCCGATATCCACATCTGGGCTCACCAGCGCTACTCCGACCCACCCGGGCTGTCGCAGAAGGAATTTCAGGGATTCAAGGCGCTGCGGCACTGGGCCGCCCAGTTCTATCCAGCACCGACACCGCAGTGACGGAAGGCCATAATCCGAGATGAAGACCCACAAGCAGATTCGCGTATTCCAGGTCGCCACCGGCAATGTCGGCACCGAGATGATCAAACGCATCGGCAACCACCCCGATCTCGAGCTGATCGGCCTGCACTGCTACTCCCCCGACAAGATCGGCCGCGATGCCGGGGAGATCGTGGGCATGGCACCGATCGGCGTGACGGCCACCGGCACCGTCGAGGAGATCATCGCCGCCGCACCCGATGTCGTGACCTTCCACGGCGTCTTCCCCGACGAGGCCCTCTATGAACGGGTCCTCGAAGCGGGTATCGATGTGGTGACCACGGCCGACTGGATTACCGGCTATCACCGCGACCGCAACCACCCGCACCCGTCGGGGAAGAAGGTCACCGAGGTGCTCGAATCGGCGTGTCAGCGTGGCGGTTCCACCTTCTACGGGACCGGAATGAATCCCGGGCTCAACCAGATTCTCGCGGTCGCGCACTCCTGCGATGTCGCCGATATCGAGAATGTCACCGTCATCGAATCCGTCGACGTGTCCTGCCACCATTCGGTCGAAACCTGGAAGGAAGTCGGCTACGGCCGCCCCATCGACGACCCGTCGATTCCCGGCTCGCTGGAGAAATTCACCCGGGTCTTCGCCGATTCGGTGTACATGATGGCCGACTGCTTCGATCTCGAACTCGACGAGGTCACCTTCAGCGCCGAACTCGGCGCCTGTACCAAGGATATCGACCTGGGCTGGTATTTCATGCCCAAGGGCTCGCTCGGCGCGAACTACATCAAATATCAGGGCATGGTCGACGGCGTATCCCGCATCGAAACCCACCTCGAATGGCAGATGACCCCGCACACCGACCCGAAGTGGGATATCAAGGGCTGCTACATCACCCAGATCACCGGCGACCCGAGCATCTACACCAAACACATGATCTTCCCCAAGCCCGGTGTCGACCTGTCGAATCCGGACTCGTTCGCTTCCATCGGCATGACCGTCACCGGGCTACCCGCCCTCAATTCCATCCGTTCGGTCGTCGCCGCCCCGCCGGGCATTCTCACCAGCGCCGACCTACCGCTGCGCGGATTCGCCGGTCGATTCAAGCCGTGACAGCCCGCTGTCGGTCACTGGAGCCGATATGGCGCGTCGCCCACCCGACTTCGTCATTCCGGCGTGCTTTGGCCGGAATCCACGCCTCGTAGTAGCGGATCCGGCCAAACACGTCGGATACCCGGCGAGGACCGACCTCGCGCAGTGAATCGTATAGTGCCGCAGCGGCTCTCGACCGGATATCAGTCGTCGAGCCGCAGCCCGGTGTGGTGGGCGACGAAGGCGAGTAGGCAGATGAGCGCGTGGTCCGATGCCGGACCGCCGCCCGCATGCCCCTTGCCCGCGATCACATCCAGCAGGACGGGCCCGCCACTGTCGCGTTGGAGCGCGGCCGCCATCTTGTAGGAGTGCACCGGGGGAACCCTGGTATCGCTGTCACCGGTGGTGAACAGCGCTGGTGGCCAATCGCACCGCGGCTCCCCCGTCCGCGCGGTGACGTTGTAGTACGGCGAATACCGCAGCAGGACAGGAAGGTCCGCCGGGTCGTCAGCGGAGCCATACTCCTCGCGCCAGGCACGACCGAGGCCCCACCGCTCATAGCGCACCATATCCAGCGGAGCACCCGCGCTCACGACCGCGGCGTAATCCCCGGGCCGCTGCACCATCGCACCGACCGCCATCAATCCGCCATTGCTGCCGCCGAGCAGCGCCAGTTCGCCACGTCCGGTCCAGCCCGTCTCGACCAGCCAGTCCGCTGCCGCGTGCAGATCGGCGAACGCGTTGAGTTTATGGACGCCCGAGCCGTCGCGATGCCAGCGGCGGCCGCGTTCACCGCCGCCGCGCACCCCCGCGATGACCATGACCCCGCCAGCCAACACCCAGGTCAGTCCGTCCGGTTGATAGCCCGGCCGGAAGGTGATGCCGAAACCGCCGTAGCAGCTCAGAATGGTGGGCCGGGGCACCCGAGGTCCGCTCGGGGCGAGCACCGTCACCGGCACCTCGGTGCCGTCGTCGGAGCGGTACGTCGTTCGGGTGACGGTGATTCCGGGCAGCGAACGCGGGGCCGGTTCGGTGGCGGTGACTCGGCCTGAGCGCAGATCCAGTCGCCACACTCCGAGCGGCCGGATCCAGTCGGTGTAGCTCAGGAGCAGCACGCCCGGTTCCTCGGCGGCCTCGAGCGCCGCGACCGTTCCCGCACCGGGCAGTTCGGCGTCGAGCAGCCAGGTCCCGCGCTCCGCGTCGTGAACCGACAGCTCCGCGTACCCGTCGCGGGTGCGCAGGATCAGCAGCCGGTCGCCGTCGCCGGTCGAGGCCAGCGCAAACGCGGCCAGCACCGCGGACTCGTCGGCGTCGACGAGTATCCGCCACGGACCCCAATCGCCGGCCGGCAGCGGATCGGCGACGAGTAGCTGCCCGAATTCGCAGGTGGCGGTGGAGATTGCCAGGATCCGGCCCGCACCGTCGACAGCGACCCCGACCGAAGAGAGCTCACCGAGCTCCAGCGGCCGTGGTGGACCGCCTTCGGCCACATCGACTATGACTACGCGGGTGGTTCGGCTGGTGCCTGATCGGCCGGTGACCACGAGCCAGCGGTCGTGCCAGAAGGTGAGGTGATAGCGGCCGACCGGGTTCTCGTCGCCGATGAGCGGTACGTCGTCGTCGGGCGTGGTCCCCAGCTGGTGCCGGTATACGCCACTGCCGCAACGGTTGTCGTGACGGCGAACGTAGAAGTAGCCGCTGCCGTCGGCCAGCCACTCCACCGGCGAGTACCGGGTCAGCGCACATGTTCGCACCACCGCGCCGGTCGCGGCGTCGACCAGCGCGAGTGGAGTGGCGTCCTCCGACCCGCCCAGGCTCGCCTGGACGGCCACGAACCGACCGTCCGGTGACGGCACCCAGCGCCGCAAAATCGCGCCCGCGCCCAGCGTCGACCCGTCGAGCAACGTCCGCCAGTCGGCCTGCGGCCCGTCCGCGACCTGTAGCTGCCACGGTCCCGCCGGATGCGTTCGGCCGACCCGGAAGCGGCGTTCGCCGCCGGATTTGACCGGCGAGGCGGTCGGTCCCGCAACGACGATGTCGCGCAGTACCTTCCGTAGGCGTTCCCGGCCGGGCAGGGCGTCGAGATAGCGGTCGGTCAGCTGCCGCTGGGCCGTTACCCACACCTGACTGTCCGGATCGTCCGGATCCTCGAGCCGACGGAACGGATCAGGAATCCGCTGGCCGTGCAAGATATCCCACGCATCGGATTCGGGAGCGTGTGGATACTCGGCGGTCATGACACCGCCTTCGCCATCGACCCGGCATCGAGTTCACCGGCCGCCGGAGCACGCCCGACGACGAGGAGGAAGGCGAGGGCCGCGACCAGATCGAAGATGACGAACACCCAGATTCCGGTGCGAGCCCCCAATCGTTCGCCGAGTACGCCGCCGAGCAGCGCGCCGAGCAGACCCGCCGCCATTGTCCCGGTGGACAGCAGTGCGCCGACCCGCGCGAAGTACCCGTCGCCGACGCCCTCCCCTATGACCGTCACCAGCGCGATATTGAGCACCGCGCCGAAGAACATGGGCACCGCCGCACCGAGGCAGGCGGCGAGCAGAACCGTCGCGGTCGGTCCCGTCGCCAAAGGCAGTGCGGCGGTGCCGATCGCACAGCCGAGAACCGCGACCGACAGCACCCGGCGCGGGGGCACCGCCCGCGCGTGCAGGCGCGGCGCGACCAGGGCCCCGGCGGCGGCGGACAATGTCGCCACCACGGCCGGAATCCCGTAGACCGCAACGGGTAACGCGACCTCGTCGAGCAGGAATACCGCCCGCAGCGCAGTGCCGCCACCCGAGGCGGCCCCGCCCGCCAAGAGGTACAGCGCCAAGCCCGCCAGCAGGGCGTGACCGCGCAATGCCCGGATACCGTCGAGGAATTCGCGACCGAAGCCGTGCCGCTGCTGGGTCGGCCGCCGATCGGGTGCGGTGAGTCGGGTGAGGAAGTAGGCGCTGAAGAGGTAGGTGAGCGCATCGCAGGCGAACATCGCCGCCGCACCGACGGTGGCGACCAGTGGGCCCGCGACCGCGGCGCCGACCGATCGCGACACCATGGTCGTGGATTGCAGTCCCGCGCGCGCCCGTCCGAGATCGGTGACGCCGAGTGTGATCAGATGACCGAAATGTAGGCCCTCGATCACCACCCGGGCCAGGCCCAGAACGAAGGTCAGCGCGGCCAGCCCGGCCACGGTCAGCACACCCGCGCTCATCGCCGCCGCACAGCACGCCACCGCCGCCGCCGCGACCAGATCGGCCGCCAGCAGCAATCGACGCGGTCTGCGCACCCGGTCCAGTAGCACCCCGGCCGCCGGACCGAGCAGCAGCGGCGGGATCATCGCACTGGTCACGATGAGCGAAACCTCATGCGGCCCAGCACCCAACCCGACCACCGCGACCACGGAGACCGCGGTGCCGGTGAGGGCGCTGCCGAATGTCGAGGCCGCCTGCGCGATCCGATACCGCCGCAGATCGGCTTTGGGCGAGGCCAGGATCGCTGATCCGTTCATGGCTTCACCCGAAATACGCGTCGTCGCAGTAGACGACGGGACAGCACGCTGATCGAAGCGTCGGCGATCAGGCCATAGTCGGTATCCGTGACCGCGAGTGCGATCGGGTTCTGGATCTCCATGTACTTTCCTGATTTTGATTCTGTACAGATGGATTTCGCCGGGCGCGGGTTTGTCCCCGTGCCCGGCGAGTCGTTTGCCTTACATCACTTCCGCGTCGTCGATGCAGAATTGGACGCTGACGGTGCTGATCGGTGCGTCGTCGCCGAACTCCGGGTCCGACTGCAACTGCAGCTTCAGTACGTTGGTCATGTCATTCACCTCCTCTCGGTTCATGGTTCGGGTTCTGGTTGCCGAGTCAGAGCTCTACCTCGTCGGCGACGCAGTGCTGGATGCTGGTGGTGCTGATCGGTGCGTCGTCGCTGAGTTCCGGGTCGGACTGCAGCTGGAGCCTCAGTACGTTGGTCATGTTGTTCACCTCCCTCCTGTCCTGTGGTTATGTCGTGGTCAGGCGGTCTGTGGGGCCGTCGGCCGTTCGAGTCGCTCGGTTTCGAGGCAGTGGTCGAGAGTGAACAGTGGGTCGGCGACACCAGCGGTGGCGTGTTGCAGGGCCAGCAGGATCCCGGCGGAACCGGTGGCCAGGTCGGCACTGAGTCGCTGCCCGCGGCCGCCGAGCCAGCGGACGCCGGACTCGCTCGCGATCGCGTATTTGAACAGTGCGGCCCCGCGGGCGGGTGCGTCCGGCAAGAGGTTCTGGTCCGGAAAACGGGCGGCGATGTCGGCGTGCACGAGTACCATTCCGGCCTGTCCGCGGAATAGACCTGGGCTCGCGGTGAATCGGATGTCTACGGCGCGAGCGCAAGTGCGCGACAGTTCGGTGAGTTCCGGGTCGGGGCGGCGGCCGAGGTAGCGCGCCAGCACGTGGAGGTAGCCCGCGCTGCCACACGCCAGATACGGCATATTGCGCCGGTCTGTCGCCGAGACCCGAAAGCCGGTGGCAGCGACCGGTAGTGGCTCGGCGTGGACGAGTTCGTCGCGCAGCAGCCGTATCCCGCGCTCGAACGGCTCGTCCGCGCCGGTGAACTCCGACAGGTAGTACAGCGCCAGCGCGATGCCGGGCCGACCGTGCTCCAGACCGGACGGATTGTCCGGCCCGAGTACAGGGGTGAGCGCATCGCCGTCGGGTAGCGCGTCGAGTAGCCGCTGGGCCTCGTCGAGATGGTCAGGGTCGCCGGTGCGGTGGAAGAACGACAGGTGAGTCAGAGCGACACCCGCCGCACCGCCGCCCCATCCGGCTGCCTCGGTCACGAGCCGGTGGCCGCTGGCCTCGGCGAGTAGGGTCGCCGCCGCGTCGCGCTCGCCGAGATCATCGAGGACCCAGGCGATTCCAGCATTGCCGAACAGCAGCCCCGGTCCGGTCGTATGTCGGTCACGCAGGGCGTCGGCGCGCAATCGCTCGACCACCTGTGGATCGACCTCGCGACCGGCGGCGCGCAGCGCGTGCAGCACACCTGCGGTGCCGTAGGCCACGCACCGAGTATTGGTCTGAAATCCCTGCGGTGCCGTCGGATACACCCAGCGCGGATTGGTGAGATCGACCATGCGTTCCAGCGCGTCGGCGGTGCGGTCGCGCAACCATCGCACCGCGTCATCGGGTGCGGAGCGCACCTGGGCGGGTGTGAGCAGACGGGCCGACTCCGATGCGGGCCGCGACCGCAGCACGGCCGCCCACAACTCCTGCGGTGGTGGGCACAGTTCGGCCAGATCCGCGTACAGGTGGTCGAGGGTTTCCGGACTGCGCCGGGCGGTCTCGTGCATGGGGAAGACCAGCAGCTGCGCGATCGCGTTCAGCGCGTAGGCGTCGACGTGCAGTGGATCGATTTTCGCCCGGTCGCGGGGCGACCGCGATTCCGGTGGTTCGAAACCGGGTGTGCCGAGCAGGCCGAGGGGGTGGTCGGCGGGCTGTGTGGCTTCGAAGTCGATGAGCCGCACCGTGTCCTCGTCATCGACGAGGATATTGGCGGGCGAGAGGTCGACGAAGGCGTAGCCGAGTTCGTGCAGGGTGGCCAGCCGGGCGGCGAGCTGATCGAGAATGTGTGTGCACCGCCGGTAGTAGTCGGCGAACACCGTCGGATCCTCTCCGGAGTGGATCACCGGTGATGTCGCGACCATCCATTTGACGAGGGTGCGGCCGGGCACGAATTCGGTGACGAGGAAGGTGTGCTCCCATTCGGTGAACAGCTCGACCGGTTCCGGGGCCAGGGTGGGTGCCGCGGCGTGCAGGGCGCGCAGTGTCAAGTACTCGCGCTCGAGGCGTTCGCGTGCGTCCTGGTCACCGGCGTATCCGTTGTGTGCACGAGCCTCTTTCACGAATACGGCGGTGCCGTCGGCGCGGCGGGCCCGGTACGCGCCGCCCGCGTTGCTGGTCTGCAGCACGGACTCGAAGGCGTAGCCGTGGAAGCTCACCTCATCGTCACCCTCGGCCTCCGGAATCGGGCCGAACGGATCGGAAATGCCTGCGGGCAGCAGGAATTCGGGGCGGCGCTCGTCGAGAACCTCGGTACCGTCGAGGCCCAGCATGGTCGGAACCCGGGTGCCGTCGGGCAGCAGGCGGTGCCGGGCGCGGAACGCGCCGTAGCGGTAGGACACACACCGCGACGTTCCGAATCGCCGGTCGGTGAGCACGTATGGCCCTGCGACACCGGCCAATTCGCGTTCCAGCCGTTCGAGTAGCGCATACGCGAGTTGCGGCGTCGGCGGGTAGAGGGCGCAGAACTTGCCGCTCTGCACGCGGCTGCCATGCTTGCCGTGCATCCAGAGGAAGTACTGCTTACCGGTGAGATGTTTGAACGCGACGCCGAGTTCGACGCACGCGGCGCTCACCACATCGAGTACCTGCTGTGCGGAACCGAGCGCACTCGACACATGCACCTTCCAACCCTGTGCGGGCAGTTCGGTGTGCGGCGGCGTCCACTGGGTCCAGACCTCGAACTCGTGGCGGGTCCAGCCGGCCGGTGGCCGGGTCGGGTTGTACCGTCGGCCCGGATCGGTGCGATCGAAGGGCTCGTAGTAGTCGGGGTGGGCGAACGTGAACGCCGTGTCGTGAAGCATTGCGGTTCAGCTCTTCTCGGATTCGGCCTATTCGCCGGGGGAATCGAATGACTAAAGAATGGCTGGACAGCGCACTCGCGCGAATCGGTCGACTGTGGTGTTCCGCGCCTACCGTGGCGCGATGAGAACTCTCATCGCCCTGCTGTAGCACCGCGATTCGTGCGATACTGCGGCCCATGACCAGTCGGACCTCGGTGGTGGTGCACGCGGTCGGTGAGAGCGGGGCCACCGGGGAATTCCTCGGCGCGGCAACGTTGCTCGAACCGGAGTTCGCCCTGGTTCATCGGCCGTTGAACCAGGCATTGGCGAACGGGCCGCGGCGGCTGCGGGTCGGTATCTTCGCGGCCGAGCACGACATCGGCGAGGTCATCGATGTGGCCCGGATCAGGGTGGTACCCGACGCCCCGGATCTGGTGCTGCTCGAGCTCGCGGTGGCTTCGATGGCTCCCGCACACGGCGTCCCGGTCGCACTACTCGACGATCCGCTGGGTGTGCAGCCGTTCCTGGAACCGACCAACGCCGACATAGTCGCTGCCGTGCGCGTGGTGTTCGACCAGACCCCGCGGCCGCCCGATATCCCTGCGGCGGAGGCCATCGACGAGGTGGGGTTTGTGCCCGGCCTGGGCGGTTTTCCCGTGGAGGATCCGCTCAGATGGCTCTCCCGCCTCTTCGGCGGCGGGTGAACCCGTCCGCCGATTCCTCGGCGCGGAACGCTGTTTCAGCGGATGGAGCGGGAAGAACACCCGACCGGGCGACGCGGTCGAAGGATGTAGCGCTCGTACCCCGTACTTCGGGGCGAAGGTAGCGCATTCATGGGAAACTGCTGGTCATGAGGCGGCAGGTGGCGGCGGGCCGACGGGTTCGCGGCGACCCGCGCGCACGGGCCGCCGTGTCGGTGCGCGCAGGAACCACGGCGGGGCCCGAACCCTCGAGCGTGGACGCCGCAGGACGGGCGGCCGATCGGGTACAGCGACCTGTCGTGCGTGATCGGATCGCGGACGCGGCGCTGGTAATCGTCACCGGTGCGGTGGATTTGGCCTTCTGGAGTGGAGACCGGGACCTGATCGGCGGCGGCGTGCTGCCGCTGTGGGTGGTTCCGGCCGCTGCGGCCGCCCTGTGCGCGGTGTTACTGCTGCGGCACCGGTTCCCGCTGGGGGTGTGGGTGCTGGCCTGGCTCTACACCAGCGTGAATCTGTTTGTCCCGGAATACTATCCATTCGCCTATCTGCTGGTGGCGTCCTATGCGGTGGCGACCCGGGTACCCGGACCCACCGCCCGGCTGGTCCTGATCGCGGCCGCCCTGCCGCTGGGCCTGTTCGGCTACCGGACCGCGCAGTCCGCCGCACCCGAAGCCCAGCTGCGTGACTTCGCCACCGCCGCGGCCTCGTGGGCGATAATCCTGTCCATCGCCTGGGGCCTGGGCAGGCTGGCGCACGCACGCGAACAGCATGCGCGCGCCGAACGGGAACGACTCGCGGCGGAGGCCGAGAAGGCGCTCGCCGCACAGCGATTGCGGCTCGCCCACGAATTGCACGACAGTGTCAGCGGCGCGGTCGCCGGGATGATCCTGCACGCGGGTGCCGCCCGGGCCGTCTGCGGCGGAGCCGATCCTCGTGTGCGGCAGGCGCTCGAGGTCATCGAACAGGCCGGTGCCCAGGCCATGACCGAATTGCACTCCATGCTCGGACTGCTGCGTTCGACTGTTCCGGCCGACCCGCCCGCGGCCCGTTTCGCCGATATCGAACGGCTGCTCGAATCCGCGCGTAACGCGGGCCTGGATATCCGCGTCGACCGGACCGGTACCGCGCGGCCACTGTCCCCCGCCGCGGACCTCGCGGCCTATCGGATCGTTCAGGAGTCACTGACCAATGTCATCAAACACGCGGGGCGGGGCGCGGCGGTCACACTCGTCATCGACTGGACCGATCGCGCGCTCGACCTGACCGTCCGCAGCCGCGGCGGCCAGCCGACACCGGCACCCGCGACACTGTCGTCCGGCATGGGACTGCGCGGCCTGCGCGAACGTCTGGACGTCCTGGGCGGTGAGCTGACCGGCGGCCCGGACAACGACGGCTGGCGCGTTCATGCCACCGTGCCCGCCGCCACCACCGCACCGATGGAGTTGTCGTGACGATCACCGTGCTCATAGCCGAGGACGAGGCGCTTGTGCGCGCGGGCTGCGTCCTACTCCTCGGCACGGCTCCCGATATCGAAGTGGTCGCCGACGTCGGCAATGGCGCCACCGCCATCGAGGCCGCCAAAACCCTCGCACCCCAGGTGGTCTTGATGGACCTTCGGATGCCGATCATGGATGGCGTGGCAGCCACCAGGGCGATTACCGCCACGCCTGATCCGCCAGCCGTTCTGGTACTCACCACCTTCCACGAGGACACCGCCGTCCAACAGGCACTCGCCGCGGGTGCGAGCGGCTTCCTCCTCAAGCAGGCCGCCCCCGCCGACCTCGTGCAGGCCATTCGCTGCTGCGCCGCGGGCGATGGCTGGCTCGACCCCGCTATCGTCGGCAATGTCCTCACCGCCCTACGCCGCACCGGACCGCACGCCGTCGCCGCACCGGTGGCACTGGCTACCCTGACACCCAGGGAACGAGAAGTGCTGGTACTCATGGCGCGTGGCCTTTCCAACGCCGAGATCAGTGCCGAACTGTTCATCAGCGAAGCGACCACTCGCACCCATGTCGCCCACGTGATCGCGAAAACCGGTTCCCGCGACCGAACCCAGGCCGTTGTCCTGGCGTATCAGAGCGGACTGATGACCTGACGCGAGGGCGGGCACAGTCCACCGAGTCGAACGGTCATCAGCCCCGCTTCGGTGGACCCGGTCATCGCACGGGCATCAGAGGTGGTACCGTGGTTTGCAAGCTTCTCGAATGCCTGTCGAGTACCAGACAGGAAGTATATGTAACCGTCGGTTACATATAAAGTCCCCGACCGAGGTCGGGGACTTTCGCTTTTCCGGGGAAGATCGACTGCGCTCGAGCCTCCGGCTCGGACACAATCGCGGTATGCGGTTCATCGATCGTGCGTGGGATCTCGGGTATGCGGCGGGCTGGCGGCTGGTGCGCGCGCTGCCGCAGCGATCGGCGGTGTGGTTGTTCGATACCGTGGCTGACCGCGCCGCCAGGAATGGCGGACCGGAACAGTTGCGGCGCAATCTGGCTCGGGTGATCGGCGTGCCCGCGACGGAGGTGCCCGACGAGTTGGTACGCGCCAGTCTGCGCTCGTACGCGCGCTACTGGCGCGAGGCGTTTCGGCTGCCGGGGATGGATCCGGTGGCGCTGGCACACGAGATCGAGGAGTCGGCCACGGGCATCGAACATGTCCACGCCGGCATGCGCGCCGGGCGGGGCGTGATTCTGGCATTGCCGCACAGCGGGAACTGGGATCTGGCGGGTGTGTGGGTGGTGCAACGGATCGGGCCGCCGACCGTGGTGGCCGAACGACTGCGCCCCGAATCGCTGTATCGGCGCTTCGTGCGGTTCCGTGAGGGGCTGGGATTCGAACTCATTCCGCTGTCGGGCGGTGCGACCCCGCCGTTCGCGCTGCTCGTCGACCGGCTGCGCGCGGGACGCCTGATCGGTCTGCTCGGTGAGCGCGATCTATCCGGGAACGGCGTGCCGGTCACCTTCTTCGGCGAACAGACCCAGATGCCCGCCGGTCCCGCACGCCTCGCCATCGAGACGGGCGCCCCGCTGCTTCCCGTCCACTGCTGGTTCACTCCCGACGGCTGGGGCTTCTCGATCGACCCACCCGTCGACACCTCCGGCGGCGTGGAGCGGGCCACCCAGGCTCTCGCGGACCGCTTCGCCGCGAATATCGCCGCGCACCCCGCCGACTGGCACATGCTCCAACCCTTGTGGACCGCGGACCTTTCCGAGGATCGACTAGCGCTCATGGAAGCTCGCCGGACGGGCCGCGAGGTGCGCGAAACAACCGATTGACCCTTACCCCTGGCCCTGGACACCGACCGTCTGACGGAGATGACCCGGTATCGCCACCCCGGCCGCGGTCATGGGTGAGCCGCTGGTCGACCGGCTGACCGGTGATTCCCGCTGAGCGGGAGCGAATCCGTGTTCACGGCAGGCCATTCGGTGGCAGCATGACGCCACCCGCACCACCGCACCACGGAGGCATCATGCTGTCCCTACAGGAAATCTCGGACCGGCTGGAAATCCAGGACCTCATGGTCCGGTACTCGTATGCGGTAGACAGCCGGCAATGGGATCAGCTCGATGAGATCTTCACCGCCGACGCGTATATCGACTACACGGCCATGGGCGGGCCCGCGGGCGATCTGGCGGCGACGAAGAAATTCCTCTCCGATGTGATGCCGAACTTCCTGGCCTTCCAACACCTGGTCAGCAATTCGTCCATCAGTGTGGACGGCGATACCGCGACCGCCCGGACCATGTGCCACAACCCGATGGTGGTCCCCGGCGGCGAGGGTAAGGATCAGCTCATGCTGTGTGGTCTCTGGTATCTCGATACCTTCCGACGCGACGACGGCCGCTGGTGGATCCAGCGGCGCGTCGAGGAGAAGAGCTATATGTTCGTGGCGGCGCCGAGCTAACGGCCGGTGGACAGCAACTGGTCGAAGAAGGCACGATAACCGCGCAAGGCCTGGCGCAGATCCTCGGTATCGGCGGAACCACCTTCCGACCAACGGCTTTCGAGATCATGCTTGCGGTGGGCGTAGACCTCGGTGAGCTGTCGAATGGCTCCGTCGACCAGT
The DNA here is from genome assembly GCF_001613345.1 of Nocardia uniformis NBRC 13702. GTDB lineage: Bacteria > Actinomycetota > Actinomycetes > Mycobacteriales > Mycobacteriaceae > Nocardia > Nocardia uniformis. Next base: position 128,760 of record NZ_BDCE01000078.1, read on the forward strand.
TCGTCGGCGCGGGTCACCGCATCCTGGGGACTGTCGACGAACAGGCCCTGGACCTCACGCCACTGAATACGGAAACGTTCGATGTCGGCGTCGGCGATCAGTGCTCCTGCGGTGGCCTCGGTGCGAGGCGGTTCCTGGGTGCGGGGGCCGGTCGAATCGCGGCCGGGGGCAACTGAATCACCCACGGTGGCTGCGGGGTTCGCGGTGGTCTCGTCGACCACGCCGTGTCGTTCGGTGCGCTGGGTTTCGCGGACCGCGCGATCGTCGGTGCGATTGCCCGCGGGTGTGTCGACTCCGGCCACCGGTGTGTCGACGCTGGACCGCGGCTGATCGGTGGCGGTGTGTGCTTCGTTCCCGGTGCGCGTTCCGAGGCGTTCGTCGTCGGCGGCCGATTGCGTGGTCGCTTCGCGGGCGTTGGAATCATCAGCGGGCACTGCGTTCTTCTTGTTGCGATCGGATCCGAGTCTCATGGCTACCTCAATCCTTGCGGGTGGAATGGCTGTTGTGGGTGGAATGGTGTCCCGCGCCCACCAGAAGGTCCTGGAACAGTTCGCGGTAGTGCACTATGGCGGTGCGCATATCCTCGGTGGAGGCGCTGCCGCCCGCGGCGCGGTCGGCGATGTCGTGAGCGGTGCGGTAATGGCCCACCGGCTCAGCGTGTTCCACGGACAGGTCGGCAACCTGCTGCTGGTAGTTCTGGGTCGGGTAACCGCGGTCGGACATGATGGCGAGCACCAGCCGGTCGGCCGCACCGAGCGCCTGCGGCGGGTCATCGATGAACTGTTCCTGTACGCGCGCCCATTCCATCTCGTAGCGCTGCCTCTCCTGATCCGACAGATCCCGCAGCTGTAATTCCTGGTGCCTGCGTTCACGTTCGGCGAGTTCGCGTTCCGCGCTCCGGCGGTCGTCGGACTCCTGCACGGTCCGGTCGTATTCCGGCCCGAACTTCCTGCGTAGTCTGCGGCTGCGCCACATCGGTCGCAGCGCGAGCGCCGCCACAATCAGTACAGCCAGCACTATCAGCACGATCACAATGGTCAAGACTTCACCCGACACCTGAACCTCCTCGTCGAGCCGGTCATATTGGTCAGGTAATGCCTCGTCGGGCGGCAGCCAAACACCGGTGGTCAAGGGGCCGCGCGGAGTACTGCCGATTCAGTCGCTCGCGCCCGGACCCGCCGCGTACCGTGAGGCGATGAGTACGCAGACTTTCGGTGCGAGAATCCGTGCGGCGGTGGGTAATCCACGCCGACCCGGTCCGGTCACCGCGCCCCGCGACGACGCTGTCACGGCGGCGCTGTCCGCATGGCTGGTCGGTGGACTCATCCTGGATGCCTGGGCGCATTCGAATGTGCCCGAGCTGGAATCCTTCTTCACCCCGTGGCACGGCGTCTTCTACACCGGCTTTCTCGCCACCTCGTGCTGGGTGCTGTATCTGGTGTGGCGCAATCTCCGGGCGGGGGTGCGCGAATCCGCCGTGGTCCCGAACGGCTACCGTGCCGCCTTCGTGGCCATCCCGGTCTTCGCGATCTCGGGTCTGGCGGACTGGTCCTGGCATTCGGTGTTCGGTATCGAGGATTCCATCGATATTCTCTTCAGCCCAAGCCATCTCGGCCTGGTTGCTGCCATGCTGATCATTGTCACCGCACCCGTGCGTTCGGCTCTGGCCCGGGGCGACCTACCGCCGACGCTGCGCAATCTGTGGCCCGCCCTGCTGGCCTGCGGTATGGCCGCGGCGCTGGTGCTGCTGTTCCTCCAGTACGGCAACGCCCTGGACTTCCGCGCCGAGGCGATCGTGTACTCGTTCTCTCTCGACCAAGGCCCGCACGTACACCGGCTCGCCGCCGCCATGGTCATCAGCAATCTCATCCTGCTGACTCCGCTGCTCTACGCGGCTCGGCAGTGGCGCTTACCTTTCGGCGCGGCCCTGCTGGTGATGCTGCCGTCGATCGTTCTCTCGGGTGCGCAGATGGCGGGCGAAAACCTCAGTATCCTCATCGCTTTCGTGTGCGCCGCGCTGGGCGTGGACGTACTGGCGCAATGGCTTCGCCCGACCGCGGTCCGCCGTGGCGCGTACCAACTGTTCGCTCTGTTAGCGGCGCTGTTCACCTGGTCGCTCTATATCGGCGTCGCCTCCAGTTCGGTGGGCCGACTGCCGGAGGTCGTGGAATTGTGGACCGGCGCACCGGTGGTGGCGGCGCTGCTGGCCTGGTTGGTGAGCGCGCTCCTGCTGCCTACCCGTGTCGTAGGGCAGGTGGCGGGGCAGCCGGTGGCGGCCGACAGTCATCCGGCCCAGCGATAGCACCACGCCGAATCATTCAGATTCCACCACGAGACAAACTTCGAATCTTCCTCGACGACTTCCCATTCTGCGGCCAATGCCGCGAAGAACGCCGCATCCCCCGTCTTCCCGCCGCGCGGCTCCCCGACATAGATCACCCGGTCACCCCCGGCTCGCCGATACGCCGCCAAGGACTGCGAGGCCATCGGGTTGTCCCACCCCGGCGGCCAGCACAGGAACAGCACGCTCGCTGCCCAGTGCTCCGGGCTCAGATCGCCGAGCTCATCGAGGTCCCCCACCCGATGCCATGTCGTTCGCTGTCCCGCCCCCTCCGGAAACCAAATATTCTGCCGCCCGTCCGGAGGCTCCCGGTCGAATGCGATGACCTCCACTCCGCGCTCCGCGAGCTGATGCGCCCAATATCCGCGCCCCGCACCGATTTCGAGCACCCGACGTCCCGCACACCCGTCCGCGATCCATGCCACGGTCTCCGGTGCGGGCACCGCATAGGAGTACGCCGCCTGCAAGACGGTCTGCGCGAACGCCAATCGAGCGCTCCCGCCGCCGACACCCACCACCCGCCGCCCATCGGACCGTGCGCCCACCGCCGGAGCCACGATGTCCCAGTAGGGGTCCGCACTCTCCCCGCCGGTCATGAAGTGCAGCAGCCGCAGATCGAACGCCTGCTCCCCCGCCGCATCCCCACTGCCCGGCAGCCGCGCTGCGGTATCGAGATAGTCCGCCACCGCCGGATACGCGGCCCGAAACTCCTGTTCGTCGCCCAATAATCCAGACAACGCATTACGCCGCTCGGGCGACAGCCGAAATTCGGTCACCGCCCGATTGTCGCCGCCACAACCCGGACCACATCACGAACCACGCTATTCGGACCCATCTGTTCTCGACGGATAGGCGGCTTCACGGACCGACCCGGCGAACCAATCCAGCGACTGCCCGTGCGGCCCCGCATAGGCCACCGGTTCACCGTCCATGGTGAGGACGAAGTCGGCGCGACTAGCGGTGACGGCCTTGGGCAGTCGCCCCACCACGGATTCGACGACCCCGACGGCCTCGTTGGAGATCCAATGGCACGGCAGCGCGTGAACCCGCTGCTCGAAGATGGTGCGCGCCGCCCGGTCGAGGTAACCCAGGACGGCGCTACCGAATACGACGACCGAGGTGTCGGCGGGCGCGGCACGGACCAGGTCGGGCACCGCGTCGACCAGATTCCCGCGACTGAGGTGAGGTGGATCGGTACGAGCTATATCGACGACTGATCGGAGCCGTTGGAGACGGTGGGTCTGTTCGGGCCAGACCAGGGATTCGAGCCAGCGGATGTCCTCAGGATCATTGATATCGAGGGGGTTCACGTCCACGCCCGCCCGGTGGACCACGGTGGGAAGCCGTTGCGGCAGGGGCGGATTACCGGCGGTGACGCATGGCAGGACGACCGGTGAAGCCCCATCGTCCGGGTCGATCGACACCGCGCCGTCGTATCGGTAGCTGAAGCGATCGGGATACAGGCACAACCCGGCCGACGCGCCGATCTCGATCAACGACAGCGGCCCCGGCAGTGCGGCCAGTAGCGGGAGCAGTACGGCGGTCCGACCCGCTTCGTTGGTCTGTGTGGCGCGCGAACCCGCGACGGCGGCGACACCGTCCCAGTGCCTGAGCAGCCACCGCTTGAACTCCGCGAATTCCGAGGGCTCAACACCTAGATGACGAGCCGCGCCGAGCACCAGGTTCGGCTGTCGCTTCGCGCGCGGCAGCTCATCGATCAGCGCGAGAAGTTCTGCGTCCCCGGCGATTCCACGGCACCACTGCTCATAGCAGGGCGAGTGACCACGTGCTTCGAACTCGGCGAATCTCGCATAGCGGTCTGCCGTGTCCAAGGCAACCTCCAACGACTGTTCCTCATGCCGCGCCGAACGGGACGGCTACTGTCCGGCCAGCAGTTCGAGGACGGGGGCGAACTTCTCCAGATTCGGTTCCAGCACAGTGATATAGGAGAATCCGTACTGCTCTCGGCGCTCGCGCAGCGTCTCCGCCATTTGCGTCGGGGTGCCGACCAGGAGTGTCGGAATATCCTCGATCACCGCGTCGCTGCCGGACTGCAGGTGTGGGGCCAGCGCCGCGGCGAGCTCGCTTCTTTGCTCGGGGGCGGCGAGTTGCTGGATCAGGAGGTTGAATTCAACCGATCGGTTGCCGAGTAGGCCACGTACGTAATCGGTCTTCTGTGCCACCCCTGCCGCGTCGGCCAGGATCGGCCTCCCGCCGCCGGTGAAGGCAACGACGTCGGCCTGCTCGGCGGCGAGGCGCAACACTCGATCACCCCATCCCGCGATGAGCAGCGGTGGGCCGCCGGGCTGGGCGGGTTGGGGCTGATACTCGGGGTCGGCGAACAGCTTCCGCAATGTCGTAACAGTTTCCTCGAGGTGGTCGACCCGCTTTCCAGCACTCGGGAAAGGCATCCCCGCCGCCTCGAATTCGGCCCCCACGTACCCGGCCCCGAGCCCCAATTCGACCCGCCCGTCGGTGAGCGAGTCCAGTCCGGCGATGTCGCGAGCGAGGAGCACCGGATTGTAGAACGGCGTATTCAGAACGAAGGTGTTGAGCCGGACTCGTTCGGTCACTTCACCGGCCAGCATGAGCGCCGGGAAGGGCGCGGACAGCCCCAGATGATCCGGCACCGCGACCACGTCGTACCCGAGCTCCTCGGCTCGGCGGCATTTGGTGACCCATGCGGTCCTGGAACCCGGCGCGGTCAAATTCACGCCGAAGCGGAATGGCTTGGTCATAGTTTTCTGTCTACCAGTCGCTTTCGCGACAATCCCGTCAGAGCGAACCGACCGCGTTCGAAACGGATCTGACATCTAGTGCCTTCACTGCATCGAAGCAGTGCCACGGCCCACCCTCGAGGACCATGATGGGGTGCTCACAAGCCGAACCGATGACTTGGAGTCTGCGCATGACACAGGTGCACACTCTCACAGAGCAGCGGACCGAACTGGAGAAGGTTTGGGCGCGGTTGGCGACCGTACCCGGCGCCCCGATCGGGCGAAATACCCTGCTGCGCAATGAGGTGGCCCAGTCCTGGCGGCGGGCGCGCGGCACGGTCGATCTGTCCCGTGCGGTCGCCCCGGCCACCGACCGCGAGGATCTCGGTTCCCGCTGGTCGCGTTCCCCGCTGCGAGAACCCGTGCTGGCCATGGCGGGACAGCTACGCAGTATCGCCGACGATGCCGGGTTCATCACCGGGATCACCGATGCGGACGGTGTACTGCTGTGGTCGTCGGGATCGCGTTCGGTGCGATTGCGCGCCGAACAGGTGAACTTCGCGCCGGGCGGACAGTGGGACGAATACGGAATGGGCACCAATGCGGTGGCGCTGGCCCTGCACACCGGGCGCCCCAGCACCGTGTTCTCGGCGGAACATCTGATCGAGGCGCTGCACTCCTGGGTCTGCTACTGCGCGCCCATTCACGGCCCGGACGGGCGGCAGGTCGGCCTCCTGGACCTGTCGTCGTATTGGGACCGCGCCAACCCCCTGGCCATGTCCACGGTGCGAGCGTTGGTGGACGCCATCGAATCTCGCCTCCGCGCCGACGCCCCGCGCACCGGCCCGGCCATTCGACTGGAATGCCTGGGCACGACCCGGCTCTTGCGCGCGGGCAGCGCCGTCCCCGTACGGCCGCGGCAGATGGAGATCCTCACCCTGCTCGCCCTGGAACCCGAGGGCTTCACCCCCGAACGCCTGCGCGACGCCGTCTACGGTGACCGCCCGATATCACCCTCCACGCTGAAAGCCGATGTCTCACACCTGCGTCGCGCCACCGACGGCGGTATCGCCGACCGGCGCTATATGCTGACCCGCCCCATCGCCTGCGACGCCGTGGATCTGCTCGCCGCTATCGAGGCGGGTGATACAACCGCCGCGCTGCGCCTCTACCGCGGCCCCCTGCTACCCGATTCGGACACCCCCGGCATCGTGCAGTGGCGGGAGTACATCGACGTCGTCCTGCGCACCGCGGTGCTGTCGGGCAGACATCCCGAACATGCCTTCGTCTACGGCCGACATCGGCCCGACGATATCGAGATCCACGAGCACGCACTGCGATTGCTGCCACCCGGCGATCCCCGCCGCGCGCTGGTCACAGCACGTCTACACAGCACGCTGACCAGCTAGCGGCCGCACCAACCCTGCGCCAACCTCACCGGTCCATAGTGAGCCCGAACAATCCGGAGAAAACGCGAGGAGACCCCGCGCCATGATCTACGCCAAACCCGGCAACGACGGCAGCATAGTCACCTTCGCCCGCCGCTACGACAACTTCATCGGCGGCGAGTGGAAGGCCCCCATCGAGGGCCGTTATTTCGAGAATCCGTCCCCCGTGGACGGTGAAGTGTTCTGTGAGGTGGCACGTTCCACCGCCCCCGATATCGATATGGCACTGGAGGCCGCGCATCGAGCCGCCGATGCGTGGGGTGCCACGTCGGTCACCGAACGCGCCAATATTCTCAATAGGATCGCCGACCGGATCGAGACCAACCTCGAAATGCTGGCGGTCGCCGAGACCTGGGAGAACGGTAAACCGGTCCGCGAAACCCTCGCCGCCGATCTGCCCCTGGCCGTGGACCACTTCCGCTATTTCGCGGGAGCCGCTCGGGCACAGGAGGGTTCGATCTCCGAAATCGACGGCGACACCATCGCCTACCACTTCCAGGAGCCCCTCGGTGTGATCGGACAGATCATTCCGTGGAACTTCCCTATCCTCATGGCGACCTGGAAGTTGGCTCCGGCGCTGGCCGCGGGCAACTGTGTCGTCATCAAGCCCGCCGAGCAGACGCCGGTATCGCTGCTGCTGGTGATCGAGTTGATCGCCGACCTGCTGCCGCCGGGAGTTGTCAATGTGGTCAACGGTTTCGGGGTCGAAGCCGGTAAACCCCTGGCGTCCAGCCCACGCGTGGCCAAGGTGGCGTTCACCGGTGAGACCACCACCGGCCGCCTGATCATGCAGTACGCCAGCGAGAACATCATTCCGGTCACCCTGGAGCTGGGTGGTAAGAGCCCCAATATCTTCCTGTCCGACGTCACCGCCGCCGATGACGACTACCTGGACAAGGCGATCGAGGGCTTCGTCATGTTCGCGCTCAACCAGGGCGAGGTGTGCACCTGCCCGTCGCGCGCGCTGGTGCACTCGTCCATCTACGACGAGTTCATGGCGCGCTGTGTGGAGCGCACCAGGGCCATCAAGGGCGGAAATCCCTTGGACGACACGGTGATGATCGGCGCACAGGCCAGCAACGACCAGTACGAGAAGATCCTGTCCTATATCGATATCGGTCGGCAGGAGGGCGCAAAGGTGCTCACCGGCGGCGACGTTCGCAAGGTCGAGGGCCTGCCGAACGGCTTCTACGTCGAGCCGACCATCTTCGAGGGCCGCAACGATATGCGCATCTTCCAGGAGGAGATCTTCGGACCCGTTGTCTCGGTGACGACGTTCGACTCCGAGGCCGAGGCCATCACCATCGCCAATGACACGCTGTACGGCCTCGGCGCGGGCGTATGGACGCGCGACGGCAACTCCGCCTACCGAATGGGTCGCGCCATCAAGGCAGGCCGGGTGTGGACCAACTGCTACCACGCCTACCCCGCGCACGCCGCGTTCGGCGGGTACAAGAAGTCCGGTATCGGCCGCGAGAACCACAAGATGATGCTGGATCACTACCAGCAGACCAAGAACCTGCTGGTGAGCTACTCCCCGAAGAAGCTCGGATTCTTCTGATGCGAGCGGGTTCGGTGTCCCGAGTAGAGATCACCGAGGCGGCGGCCGACATACTGCAAGGTCTGATCGCCCGGAACGGTCCGGTCATGTTCCATCAATCCGGTGGCTGCTGCGATGGCAGCTCGCCGATGTGCTACCCGCTGGGCGAGTTTCGGGTGGGCGCGGCCGATGTCCTTCTCGGCCGCGTCTTCCCGGACACCCCGTTCTGGATGAGCGCCGACCAGTTCGAATACTGGCGGCACACCCATCTGACGGTGGACGTGGTGCCCGGCCGCGGTAGCGGTTTTTCCCTGGAAGCCCCCGAGGGGGTCCGATTCATCATTCGGTCGAGATTGTTCACCGACGCCGAGACGCAGGTTCTGGAGGCGGCCCCTAAACCGCGGCGTGGCGCGGATCTGACCGGATGAGAGGGTGGCGCGGCCGGTTTCTCCGGGCCGGCCGCGTTACCTGTCACCTGCTATTTGCGGCCGGAGCCGAGCCAGGCGGTCGTCGAGAGCGCCTGGCCCGGACGGTAATTCGCGTTCAGATAGTCGATCATCAGCTGTTCGCGCCGCTTCCAGGTGTCCGCATCGCAGTTGCGGCGCATCAGGTGGACCTGCGCGCTGCCGCGAGAGTATCTGTCCCAGAGCGCTTCGGCGCTGTCGTAGGCTTTGGAGACGGTGTGGGGTTGCACCGTCACCTCGTGGAATCCGGCGGCCCGCAGCTCACTGACAAATACCTCGGGGTTCTCCAGGCTGAGCAGATTCGCCTGCGGCTGGGGAATATCCGGATTCGCCGCCCGGAACGCACCGAACATGAGCGTCATGAACTCCGATTCCGAAATCGGAGCCCAGCTCGACACCACCGCGCCGCCGCCCGGCTTCAATACCCGGAACAGTTCCGAGAACCCGGCCGCGCGATCGGGAAAGAACATGAGCCCGAACATCGAGAAGGCGGTATCGAACTCGTTGTCGGGGAACGGCAGCCGCTGTCCGTCGCCGACCTGCGCCTCGACATTGCCGAGCCCGGCGTCTCGGACGTGTCCGCGCAGCCGCTCGATCATCGACGGCGAGAAGTCGACGGCATCCACCCGCGCTACCCGCGCGGCGGCGGGCAGTGTCAGTGTTCCGGGTCCGGCCGCGACATCCAGCACCCGCGCGTCGGATTTCGGTTCGGCGGAGTCGAGCGCGATCTGCGCGAACGGCAACATCATCTCGGCTGTGAGATCGTCGTATCCCTCGGCGACGACGTCCCAAGGATCAGGCGCGGCAAGCGGATTGGTCATGAGTATCCTTTCGACCGCCCCAGCCTACGGTGGGTCGTCGCGCGGTACGGGCGGGAATGGGCCGGTCGCCGACCGCGTGATTCCGACCCGCCGGGTGTCCGTATGGCGACGCCGTCACCACCGTGAATGGTGGTGACGGCGTTGTGGGCAGGTGGTGTCAGCGGCCCGGGAGGAACCGGATCGCCCGCGCCACACCCATCAGGAACGGCTGCCACTTGTCCTGCGGAACGAACGGCGGCGGATCGAGATTCAGGAACCGGGTCACGACCACGGTCTGGGGTTCGGTGAACTTCAGCAACCCGTCGGGGCCATGACGGCGGCCGACACCCGAGATGCCCATGCCGCCCATCGGCGCACCGGTGCTACCCCAGGCAGGAGCGTAACCCTCATCGACACAGACGGTTCCGGCGTGCAGGCGCTCGGCGATCCGCTCGCCCGCGGCCTTGGTATCGGCCCAGACGCTGGCGTTCAGGCCGTACTCGGTGTCATTGGCGAGGCTGATGGCTTCCTCGACCGTATCGACCGGGTAGATGGACACCAGGGGGCCGAAGGTTTCGTTGCGGCCGCACTCCATGGCATCGGTGACCTCGGCGAGGACGGTGGGTTCGAAGAAGAGCGGTCCGAGGTCCGGGCGGGCATTGCCGCCCGCGAGGACCTTCGCGCCCTTGGAGGTGGCGTCGGCGACATGCTTCTGCACCGTCTCCAGCTGGGCGGGCGAGATGAGGCTGCCGATATCCTGCGAATAGTCGTAGGCGGCACCGAGTTTGGCGTTCTTGACCGCCGCCACGAACTTCTCGGTGAATTCGGGGGCGATGGCGCGGTCGACGTAGATGCGCTCGATGGAGATGCACAGCTGTCCGGCATTCGAGAAACACGCGCGCACAGCCGCTTTGGCGGCCTTGTCCAGATGTGCGCCCCGGGTGACGATCATCGGGTTCTTGCCGCCGAGTTCGGCGGAGAAGCCGATCAACCGGCGACCGCACTGGGCGGCGAGGGTGCGTCCGGTCTCCGAGGAACCGGTGAACATGAGGTAGTCACAGCTGTCCACAATGGCGGTGCCGACCACGGTGCCTGGTCCCGTCACCACTGCGAACAGGTCGCGCGGCAGTCCGGCGCGGTACATGAGCTCGGCATTGGCCAGCGACGAGTACGGCGTCTGAGAGTCGGGTTTCACCACGACCGCGTTCCCGGCCAGCAAGGCGGGAATCGAGTCGCCGACCGACAGCAGCATCGGGTAGTTCCACGGTGCGATCACGCCGACGACACCCTTGGGCTGGGTGCGCACCTGCGTGCGATTGAGGATCGGGAATGCACCCGGCACGCTGTGCGGGGCAAGGGTTTCCGGTGCGATACGGGAGAAGTACCGGGCCGCGAAGATCAGCCCCATAATCTCTTCCTGAGCCGCCCACCGCGCCTTACCGGTCTCGGCCTGCACGATATCCATCAGGTACTCGCGGTTCTCCACGATGAGCGCCCGGTATCGCTCGAATACCTCGGCCCGCTCCTTCGGCGTCCGCACCGCCCATTCGACCTGCGCGGCCCGGGCTTTCGCCACCGCGGTGGCGACATCGGCGGCGGTGCCGACCGGAACCGAGCCCAGCGGCGTACCGGTGAACACCTCGGTTATCGACCGGGTCTCATGCTCTCCGATATTGTCCACCGCCGCGAACGTCCGCAAACGTTCGAATACTGCGGCTTCGGGCACGGGCATCGTCGCCTCCTACTTACGGGTAACTCCTCGGTACACCTAAGTTAGCGCATTTCCTGACGTCACGGGCTCGGCTGCTTCTCATGAGGCGATGGATTCCAGTTTTGTTCCAACTTTGGCGGGTTCGAGATCCTCGAGCGCCTCCGCGTTATACACCGCTGGATGGGTGTACCCGTCAAGGTCGATGTAGAACCGAACGGCTCCGGTCGGAATTCGGCGCTAAGGTGCGGTTTTCACGCGGCGTGGCCGGGCCGGTGCGACAACCGCGCCAATGCCTCGTCCACTGCGCGGATCGCGATCTCGCGTGCCTGCTCCAGTGACACCATTTCCGGCTCGTCGCTGTAGGCGTTCTTCAGGTCCTTCTCGGCCAGCCACCTGAAGTAGGCGCTCTTGCTCATGCCGAGTCCCGCAGCGCGGACCTCGACCCGCGAGTCCAGCTCCTGGGGCAGTTTCACCGACCGCGCCTTCATGCGGTCTTCGGCGGTGGTCTCGGCGTCGGGAACCGCTGGCGCAGGTGCGTTGCCGCGCTGGGGACGTGCCACGATCTGCGCCATCTCCTCGGGAGTGACGTCATCGGTGTGGGTGGTGTGATCAATCATTGCGGGCCTCCCACTGGGTCAGTTCGGCGGTCTCGGTGGCGGTCAACGGACGGACGTCGATGATGTAGAAATCCGGCGGGGGCAATACGTCCAGTCACCTGAACGGGCTGCCCTTCGTCGGTACGCATCCACAACTGGTACACCAGCCATCCGGTGTCGGGGTCATGGGCGGGCTCGCCCCAAGCCTGCCGCTGTCCGGCCAGCCATCGGCGCATCAGCTCCATGACCTGCTCCGGCGTGAGATCGAATCCGACGTTTGCCATCATCTGGGCAAGTGCGAAGTACAATCTGATAGCCACAGGTCGAGACTACTCTTAAGCTCTATGAGACTACCATCGTAGCTCGGTGTCCGGTATGCCCGAGGCTGCTGGCCCCTGCGACGGCGGGGACCCCCACCGCGCGGGCCCTTCAACGTAGGTTGAGCCCCGGGCGCGCCACCGCGCTGGTGTAGCGCGGTCAAGTCACCGCGTGCCAGGCCGCGCCGGGATCGCCCCGCTGGAGGCTATCGAGGCGATGGAGTAGTTCGCGCTCCGCGCGCTGGTCGCCACGGCGAGCTCGACGGATGCTCAATTCGCTCGGGTCGGGCGGGCCCGATGATCCGTAGGAAGCCATCGCACCTGCTCAGGCGTCTGACATCGAGGTAGGCACATGATGAGCG
>NZ_BDCE01000079.1 GCF_001613345.1 Nocardia uniformis NBRC 13702
CCTCCGTAGCACACGGCTGATGCCGTATGCCCCAACGATATACAGCACCCCGGACACCACGAAGTTGGTGATATTGATCCATCCCAGATCCCCGGTGCTCAGCAAACTCAGTGGGTGCTTCACCATGTCGAAGCCCTCGCGGGTCAACCCCTGCGCGATTCCGGCGACGGGGAACAGGGTCGCGCCCACCGCCACAGCGGGTACCAGGGCGCGAGCCGTGTCATGCGACGATGTGGCGGCGTACTTCTGCTCGGCGGTCATGATTGGTCCTCTGCTCGATCTCATCCCGTCTGGAGGGCGGGCCTTCCCCAGTAAGGACCGCGCGTGCCGCCAGAACTCATCGGCGCGCGAGAGAACGTTCGATTCGGCCGAAGTGGATCCCGGCCGGTACCGGTATCAACCGCTACCGCAATATCCAGGTCCAGCTCACCGAGGAGGCCCGTCAGGCCGCGTACGCGGTGCCGTCCTACGACGACACCTACTACACCCCGGAACAGCATTCGGCCCCGCTCCTTTCGGAGCGGGGCCGATTCGCGCTTCCGACCCGTACTGCTCACGCACCAACAACGCCGAAGCCCATAGGCCGAGGCGCCGACATCGTTGGGTGAGCGGCTGCCCGCGTCGCATCGGAAGCGTGGAAACCTCTACCAGCTCGGTCGACTAGGTTTAGGCTGGTAGGAGCCTTGACCGCTGCTGTCGTGAGGAGCTTGCGTGTCCGGTTGTCGCAGGGTGTTCGTTGCGCTTCTGGGTGGCGTCCTGATGTCGCTACCGATGGTCGGGCTGGGTGCCGCCGCCCCCGCGGGCGACGAGCTCGGGGGATGTCACAAAGGGAATGTGCTGACCGGGGTTCGAGTGCCGGGCACCGGAAGTGTCGGGCAAAGTGTGCGCCGGGCGGCCGATCTGTGGGAGTGCTCCAGCCCGCTGCTGCCCGGAATCGTTTCCGGCCACTTCAGCGCCGAACTGCCGTGGCTCGGTTTCGGTGCCCCGACCTCGGGTGCGTTCACCTGGTCCGACGGCACTGTCAGCACCGTGACCGGATTACCCAATACGTTCTGGACGATTACCTCGGGCACGGCGGATGGTCATGTGGTGCGGTTCGACCTCGTCACCGAGATGAATGGCGACTGGTACTACACCGACAACAGTATGGCCATCGAATCGCTGAGCTTCCTGCGGTAGCCCAGATCCTCAGCGGGGCTGGGGTTCCGGGAGGGCGTCGAAGGCCGGGCGGATGGTGTCGGAGGCTCCGGGGACCACGGATTCGGCGTAGCTGAGGGCGGCTTCTACGGCGGGTTGGCCACCGCCCTGCTGTAGGCCGATCGCGCCACCGATGAGGGCGCCCACCACCGTGGTGATCGGGATGGTGATGATGTCGAAGATGAACAGTCCTGCCGGGAAGCCGATCAGGAAGCCGATTCCCGCGCCGATCGCGGCACCGGTGGCCACGGCGGGGAGGTTGGCCTGGACGACATCGAAGAAGTGTTGTTGCGCGTTGATATCGCGTAGGGGAGTGGGGGATTGGGCTACCGGGGTGAGGGTCAGTCGGCGGCCGCCGTCGGTGATGGCGGGGGTCAGGGCGAGAGATTTCCCGGCGATGTCGTACTGCAACGGGACGGTGGCGGCGAGCGCGCCATTGTCGTCGGTGACGATCACCGCCTCACCGTCCCAGGTGGCCAGGAACTGGCCTGCCGCAATGGTGCTGACGGTCGCACGATTGTCGTCGGACAGTGCCACCTGGTAGGGGATGCCGTGGTCGTTGCCCGTGACCTGGAGGGCGGGAGCGGCGGGGGCGGGGTCGGCGGTTGCGGTGGCACCTGTCGTGACGGTCGCTGTCAGGCAAAATAGTACCGGCGCAATAGTTTTGGTGAATCTCACAATGGTTTCCCTCGTGTTGCGGGCCACGCGGCCCCGACGTTTGCGGACGAACGTACCCTTGCCGGTGCCGGATCGAAAGCCGGGGGGCAGAGATAGGACGCGACATCGGGGCCGGGTGGCCCGCGAGCGACTACACGCGGCTATGAATCGGCGGTCGTCGCCGGTTCACCGCGCCGCACGACGATGACGCCGGTGAGAATCAGTGCGCCGCCGAACAATTGGATGGCCCGGGGAGCTTCGCCGAGGAGCAGCCAGGCGAAGATCAGGGCGGCGAGTACCTCCGAGAGTGCGACGAAGGAGGCCAGGCGTGAGCCGAGGCGGCGCGTGGCGGCAATACCGGTGACGTAGGAGAGGGCCGCCGTCACCACGCCCAGTATCAGCACCGGCAGCCACCAGGCCACGGTGAAATCTTGGAAGACAACGGAATTCGTGGTGGCGCGCAGTGGCAGGATGCCGACCGCGCCGACGACGAGCAGGGTGAGACCGCCGATGAGCAGGCCGCCCGCGGCGAGGACGGTACCGGGGACCGTGCCCTCACCCCGTGCGGACAGCACGAAGTAGAAGGCCGCGCCGACCATCGAGCCCAACGCCCACAGCATGCCGACACCGGTGGCGGTGAGACCCGAGGTCAGATCGAGGACCAGGGCCAGTCCCAGCAGCCCGAGAAGGGCTCCGGAGATCGTCATCGCGCCCGGCCGTTCGCCCTGACTCAGCCACAGCCAGCCGACCACGGCGATCGGGGCGGTGAACTCGACCAGCAGGGCGACCCCGACCTCCATATGCGCGACGGCATTGAAGAATGCCAATTGCGTCCCGGCGACGGCGACGAGGCCGTAGACGGTGATGAGTACCGCGTTGTCGCGCAGCACATTCCAGTTTCCACGCAGCTGTCGCACGGCGAAGGGGGTGAGCACGGCCGCGGCCAGCAGCACCCGTACCGCGACCGCCGCGGCGGAGGTCCAGCCCGCATCCATCAGGCCGCGGGCCATTGGACCGGATAGCCCGAACGACGACGCCGACAGCATTGCCAGGAGTAGGCCGGATCTGAGTCGGTTTCGAACCGCGATGTCATGAGTCAAGGTCGCCATGACTAATGACGCTAAAGTGGGTTTGGTAATATGTCAACGTGGTTTTTGCTCATGACACCGAGGCGGCCCTGGTGTCCGCGGTAGAGCTGGTGAATACGGCGGAGGAACCGGATCAGCCGGACACTCTGACCGAGATCGCCCAGCTCGCCGAGTTTTTGGTCAAGCACCGCTTCACGGGCGTGCATGCCGGTGACGCCGCGGAGTTGGACGCGGTCCGGGCGCTGCGCGCACCGCTGCGCCGGATGCTCACCAGTGATCGCGATAACGCGGTGCGGCTGGTGAACGAGACATTGGCGCAGCATCGGGCGGTACCGCAGCTCGTCCGGCACGGCGATATCGACTACCACATTCACGCCGTCCCCCCGGACGCCGCACTCCCGGTGCGCATAGCGGTCGAAACCGCCATGGCCATGATCGATCTCATCCGCGCCGACGAGATGAGCCGCCTATCGGTATGCGCCGACAGCAACTGCGAGGGCGTGGTTCTGGACCTGTCCCGCAACCGTTCTCGCCGCTATTGCAGCATCGCGTGCGGGAACCGCAACGCGGTAGCGGCCTACCGCGCGCGAAAGGTCAGCAGGTAGCGAATCAACGCTACTTTCGTCCGTCCAGGCGGTCGGCGAGGCCGTCGAGCAGTGTGGCCAGCCCGAACGCGAAGCTGCTGTCGGGGGCTGAGTTGTAACCGGTTCCGGCAGTGGATTTTTCGATCCTCTTGCACAGGGTGGGAAATTGCATGGCCACCTCGGTGGCCTGCGCCATGGTCTCGGCGATCCGCGTCTCGGCATCGCCGCTCCCTCGATTCAGTCGGCGCGCGAGGGAGATGGTGGCGGCTGCTCCCACCGCATTGCCGAGGACGAACATGAAAATGGTAGCGGTGGCCTGATCGGCCTCGGTCTCGTCGAATCCGGCCTTCTCGAACAGGGCGAGGACGCGGTCGTCGTAGCGAGATTTATTGGGCCCGTAGACCAGGTAGCCGGATAGCACCTGCACCATCCATGCGTGCCTGGAGATCATTTCGTACATCTCGGTGGCCATGGTCTCGGCAGCGGTGCGCCAGTCCAGGGCGTCGATATCCGGTAGGTCGACTTCGCCCCACGCCTCGTCGGTGGCCAGCCGGACCAGGTTGTCCTTGTTCTCGACATGCCAGTACATCGCGGTCGCCGCCGCATCCAGGCGTTTGCCGAGACTGCGCATATTCAGTCCGTCCAGTCCCTCCGCATCGAGGAGCTCGATCGCGGTGCGGACGATCTGTTCGCGGGTCAGCGTATCGCGTGGCATGTCGCCAGCCTAGGTGCCGAACAGGCACTTTTACAAAGTTCAAGAAAGTGCTTGCACTTAGTTCAAGTCTGGGGATACCGTTGACTTGTACTTAGTTCAAGGAGCTGCGGGAGCGCGCCTCGAAGCAAGGAGAACCACCGTGCACACCCTCTTCGCCGCCATTGCCGGCACGGTTGCCGTCGCCTTCCTGACCATGCCGTTCGTGCGGCACCGCTACGGCACGCCCGCCATGGCGAGCGCGCAGACGGAGCTGGCGCGACAGGGTGTGCGCAGCACCGCGCTGCACGAGAACGGCATGCGTTTCGATGCCAGCGGCCACGAGTGGTGGGCCCCGGGCGGTTTCGCCGCGCTCATGGTGGTGCTGGCCGGAATGAACCTGGCCGAGCTGTCCTGGGCTCGCCCGCTCAACTGGGTGGTGCTGAGCCTGGTCCTGCTCGCCAACTGCGTCATCGTCTACAGCAACCGGACCGCCGAGAAATCGGTGCGTGCGGCCTTCGTACGCAAGAACGATCCGGAACTGGCCCGAATCGATGTACCCGCGCTGCTGCGGGCGGCCGAGGACGGCTTCCCGGACTGGACCTGGAAACTGCAGGCTGTCCGCAACATCCTGGTGTTCGGCGGAACCATTACCGGCCTGCTCGCACTGGCCCTGTCCTGACCCGCACCTCAGCTCGGAGAACCGTCATGCCTGCTGCCATCGTCGCCGTCATCACCCTGCAGTCCCTGCTCTGCGCGACCTTCCTGATTCTTCCGATTACCGTGTGGCGCACCGGAACCGCCGCTCAACGCGCCGCCGAGACCGAGATCGTCCGCCAGGGTCATGCGCCGACCGTGCTGGACGCCCACGGCATCCGCTTCGAGGAGAAGGGCTGGGAATTCGTCCTCGCCCTCGCCATTGCCGCGATTCTCGCCGGGCTGGTCGGCTTCGAACTCGGCGCGAGTCCGGCCGCCCGTGTTACCGCGTGGGTCGTCTCGACCCTCGTCCTGCTGGGTGTCGGTGCCGTTACCGCCAGTCAGGTGTTTGCCCGCCGGTACACCGAGGCCGCATTCCGCGGCTCCGCCGACCCCGCTGTCCGAACCATCGACGCCCGCGCGCTGCTGGCGGCCGCGAGTTCCGGCTTCCCGCGCTGGGTCCGCGCCATGGTCTTGTTCCGCTTCGTCCTGGCGACGTTCGGCTCCCTGGCTGTCATCATCGCGCTCGCCACCCCGGCGGCCAGCGCTTACTTCTAGTCGGATTTCTCACTACCCGCCACCGCTCATCTGTACGGGCGTACGAATCCGGTGTTAGCGTGCCTCTGCTCGAATTGAGGACTGGTTGGGAGTCTTTCGACAGTGATGACGAATCGGCAAGGGCCGCTGGCCACTTACGATGTGGTATTGGTCGGTGGCGGCATCATGAGTGCCACCCTGGGAATTCTGCTGAAACACCTGGAACCGAGCTGGTCGATCGCGGTGTATGAGCGGCTGCCGGAGTTGGCGGCGGAAGCCTCGGCCGCCTGGCACAATGCCGGAACCGGGCACGCCGGACTCTGTGAACTCAACTACACCTCGGAAAAATCCGATGGCACAGTCGATATCGAGAAGGCGCTGCGGGTCAATGAGCAATTCCAGCTCAGCCGCCAGCTGTGGGCCGCGCTGGTGGAGGCCGATATCCTCGGTAAGCCACAGGAATTCATCAATCCGGTTCCGCATATGACCTTCGTGCGCGGTGCGGCCGATGTGGATTTCCTCCGCAGACGCCATCGGGCCATGACCGAGAGCCCACTGTTCGGGGCCATGCAGTTCAGCGATGATCCGGACACCATCGGTGAATGGGCCCCGCTATTGCTGCGCGGCCGCGACAAGACCGAGCCCATGGCCGCCACCCGCGATATCACCGGTAGCGATGTCGATTTCGGTGTCGTGACCCGAAAGATGTTCGCCCACTTGGAAACAGTGGGTGTCGATGTGCGTCTGCGGCACGAGGTACGGGGGATGCGCCGCAATAACGACGGCTCCTGGAAATTGCGCGTTGTCGCCACCGATGCCACCGATGATCGCATCAGCTCCAAGGTCGATGCGAAATTCGTCTTCGCCGGAGCGGGTGGCTGGGCGCTGAAACTCCTCCAGAAGGCCGGAATTCCCGAAGCCCGCGGTTACGGGCTACTGCCGATCAGCGGCCGCTTCCTGCGCTGTGACAATCCAGCCGTCATCGAACGCCACGACGCCAAGGTCTATGGCAAGGCCCCTATCGGCGCGCCGCCGATGTCCATGCCGCACTTGGATACTCGCATTGTCGACGGCCGACGCACCATTCTCTTCGGCCCCTATGCGGGCTCCAGTCCGAAATTCCTCAGACAGGGCTCGCTGCTCGACGCGCCCGCCTCGCTGCGCCCGCACAATATCGGCCCGCTCGCCTGGATGGGGAGGAACAACCTGCCACTGGCGTGGCTGCTGATCACCCAGTTGGCCGCGACGCAGCGCCGAAAGATCAGTGCTCTGCGTGAGTTCTTTCCCGCCGCGGTGGCCGGCGAATGGTCCTGGATTACCGCCGGCCAGCGTGCGCAGATCGTCAAGGCCGATCCGGTGCGCGGCGGCGTCCTCGAATTCGGCACGGAAGTCGTTGCCGCTCAAGACGGTTCCATTGCGGCGGTACTGGGTGCGTCGCCGGGTGCCTCCACCGCCCCCGCCATCCTGCTGGATCTGCTGTCGCAGTGCTTCCCGCACTACCGCACCCTGTGGGCTCCGCGCCTGCGCCAGCTCATGCCGACACTCGGCCGTTCACTGGCCGACGACGAGGTCCTCGCCCGCCGCACCATGATCCGGACCGCCGAAATCCTCGGCCTGACCGCCGTGGGAGCCGACTGAGCATCGGTCGTCGGCCGAGAACATGGACAACCCCCACCGCACCCGGTATGAAAAGTGGAACACGTTTCAATTCTGAGGAGATGCGATGGATACCGCGGCCATGGGCGCACTGGTGATGGACGGCTTCAAGAAGCTCGGTTTCATCCAGTTCGCCGGGATCGAGTCGGAGGATTACGCCAGCGGTCGCAGCGTGGTCACCATGGCCGCCCGTCCCGAGCACCTCAATCACAATGGCGATGTGCACGCCGCCCTCCTCTTCGGCCTCGCCGAAACCGCCTCCATGGGTGCGGCCGTCTCCGGCATTGTCGATCTGATGGGCGATACCTTCATTGTCGCCCGCGACGGCAGGATCGAATACCTGGCTCGCGCCAAGGGCGACCTCGGCCCCTTCTTCGCCACCTCCGAACTCCCCGACGGTGCCGTCGAACTGATGCGCTCGAATATCGAATCCCGCATCGAGAACGAACTCGCGGTCCCCGTGACGATTACCGACAGCACCGGAAAAGCCGTCGCCACAGCCACTTTCACCGCCGTCATCCGCCCTCGCCGCAAGTAGCGCCCCCGGTCCGCCGACCTCGGTCCTCGAGTTCTGTCAATCCGGCGCACCTCCGGCCGGGTTGACGAGCTGCGCGCCATCACTTCTTGTTTCGGCAGTCTCGGCGGGGGATACACGCCCCTCGGACGTCGCGTACCTCGATCCGGCCAGGAGTAGACCGGAATGGCCGAGATGCGAGAATCCGAAGACGGGGTTGTGTAGAGATCCGATGGAGGGGGAGCGCCCATGACGTACGGCAACGGTCCGATAGATCCGCGGCAGCAGGGCTGGGGGCAACCGGGCGGACAGGGCTGGGGACAGCCGAACGATCAGGGTTGGGGGCAACCGAGCGGGCAGCCGGATCAGTCCGGCGGACACCAGATGCCGTACGGCGGCCCCTACCCGCCCGGGCCGATGTCGGACCCCTCCGCGCCGTACCAGCAGTCCCCGCACGTACAGCCGAATTGGTCCGCACCGCAACCGAATCCGCCATCCGGAAATCGCGGGCCGCTCATCGCACTCGCGGTGGTGTCGGCCATCGCTGTGGTGGTGGTCGGCGCTGTCGCGATCTGGGCGGCCAACCGCGACGATGAAGCCGATCCGGTAGCGACCGCGACCACCACCTCCGCCGTGGCCGGCACCACCACCTCGGCGAGCCCCACCACGACGACCACGTCCGCCGTTCCGACGAGTCAGGCCCCCGCCGGTGCCATCCCGAACCGCCCGTCGGTGACCCCGCCCAGGGACGGCCGCGCCGGCCCGGTGGCCGGTGTGACCTACGGTCCCGGTGAGGACCTGTACCGCTTCGATGCCTCCGGCGATGTGCCCTTCGAATACGACCTGCCGGGCACCTGGGGTTGTCTGGTCGGCAGCACCAAGATCACGGTGACGGCGGTCAAGGTCTGTCGCGACGAAACCGGCGGCACCGACGCGGGCGGCTGGATCGGTATCGACGCCTGTGCCGACAACTGCTCCGAGGCGGCCTATCTGACCTTCCGCGACAAACTCCCCATCGATGCCCCCGACTGGCGCGTCATCGACGCGAATACCCAGTACGCCGAACTCTCCGGCGACCTCAATGGCAAACAGGTGCTCCGAGTAGCCATGACCTACACCTTCGCCTCCGCGGCCGGTGGTCCCTTGGACACGATCGCCTTCGTCCAGATGACGGGCGCGCCCACGGATAAGACGACCATGCAAAAGATTTTGAACGAGGTGCGCATCCGCGCCGAGGGGTAAGGCGAGACGGCCTCGCTCCGATTGGCAGGCTGGCGAGCTGTCGGCCCGACAGGCTTGCCCTCCGGCGGATTTCTCGCAGGCGCTGCCCGAGTGCTTCGCGCCCGTCACGAATGGCGTCGTCACTGGCGAGTGTGCACGCCGGCGATGTAGTCGACATACGGTGTAGCGAACTGCCACAGTCTGTCCCGCACATCCCGGCAGTACTTCGCGATGCCCGGATCGTCCGTGACGGCCATGCCGGCTGGCCTTCCGTCCTGGTCTACCAGGTTGAACGCGACTCGCACGTCGTCGAACAGCCACCAATCGTCCGGCGTAATCGCTCCGGCCGCGTTCCGCTGCACGTATCGGATATCTTCGCCCGCAGCCACATTGCTGCCAGTGATCGACAACAGCCATCGCTGATAGTCGGAGTGAGGGACCGTCACCACACGTACCCTACGGACCGTGACTCCACGCGCAGCGACCTCACGCATGAGCTGAACCCAAGGCCGTATTGCGTAGTCGACAGTCTCGGGCTCTCCGTCCAGGAATCGCCGAAACTCCGCCGACTCCGATGGGACTGCGTAGGTATCCCGTACTTCGAGATGGAAGGCGTCAGACCTGCACTCGAGAAACAAGTCGTTACTGGACTGTCCGGGGACTAGCCGCACGGTAGAACTTCCTCCCTAGTCGCGGCACCTCGATCGCTGCCTCATCGGTAGCCATTGTCAGCTGATCCAGCGTTTCGCTCCGATCGGCAGGTTCACGCGATCATCGCAATACGCTCGAGTTCGAGAGGTTGCGGCGGTCGTGTCGCTTACGGAGGATTCGGCGGCACCCGCGCGGGTTCGAGGTACCGTGTCGCCCATGATCGGGGCTCTTGTGTTCGATGTGAGACGCGCGAGTACGGGACATGTGCCGATTGGCTTGGCGTACCGCGGCATACGTTTGTCTCTGTATTCGGTGCCGTGATTGCCCAGGGGCAGGACTACCGGGATGCATTCCAAGTCTTCCGCCCCGGCTTCGATCTGACTCAGGAACGAGAAGCTCGAGCGCAAGCCGGACAGCCGGAAACCTACAGCGAAGAAGATCGTCTACGTGGGCGATCGCATCGACAACGATGTTGCGCCCGCGAAGGCGGCCGGGATGCGGACCGCCTACATTCAGCGCGGCCCCTGGGGTTGGATCCATCGGGATAGGCCAGAGGTCGCGGAGCTTTCCGATTGGAAGATCCGCAACCGCAACACATTGCCGGAAAGTGTTGCGGCAGAGAACAACTGATCAACACAGAGGGCAACGAACGCTATCGATACCGGGTGTCGCTCCCGCGCCGGTCGATGGCGGCCTGGATGAGCACACGGGCGGCCGCTCCGTAGGCTGCCTGCGCCTGTAGCGCGGCCCATGCCTTTTCGTAATAGGCAAGCTCACGAGGCTGTGTGATCGTCAGTTCGGCCGATACGGTTTCGACTCGTATGGTGTGACGGTCGAACATCGTGAAACTCGGTATCACATATATGAATTCGCGCTCTAGAGGCACAATGCCGAGAGTCACGCGGGGCCAGGTCACCACCTCGAGCAGGTGCCTGAGCTGACCGACGCGCACCGCCTCGTCACCGACGCGGGTGTATAGCGCAGCCTGGTCCAGCAACAGGTGAAAGTGATGCTTGGGATCGTGCAAGACCTGCTGACGACGGATACGGGAGTTGACGGCATCGGCCAGGTCGTCGGTACCGCCGACGAATTCGATGCATCGGGCCAGGATCTCGGTGGCGTAGTCGCGGGTCTGCAACCATGCGAATGGGATCGGCTGGGCGTATCCGCGAATCAGGCTGGCGCTGGTGTCCAGCCGCAGGCCTCGGCGCTGACGTGGGGCGTGACCACCGGCGGTGATGCGTTTCCACTCCTGGTAGGCGGCGTGGACATTGCGAACAGTGGCAATCAGATCAGGCAACTGGAAATCGGCACCAGCGATGCGGCACCAGTCGGCTAGATCCTGTTCACTCGGAAGTTGTTGGCCGCACTCGATTTTCGAAACCTTGGACTGTGGCCACTCGGCCGAGCGCGCGAGGGCTACACCGGTGATGCCCGCCTGCTTGCGGAGTTCGCGCAGACGGGCACCGAGGACACGCCGAGTTTCGTCGATGTCTGTCACGTCCGGTACTGGTCGTGGGGAACCGCGCGAGCCCAGACACGATCGCGGATGGCACGAGCAGACCCGACGATCGCCGGGTCGCTGGTGACGGCCCCACCGATGAACCAGTCGCCGGAGTCGAACAGGCTGTAGGCGACGGCGTGGTCGTCGACGAGCCAATAATCGTCGGCGATCGAGTCGTCAGGGTCGGCCTGGTCGCGTGGCAGCCAGCGCACGTCTTCACCTGCGGCGATGTTGTACGGCGCGAGCGCGTGCTCATAGTCGATATAGCGGGTGTGCGGCACGGTAATGATGCGTGCCCGTTGCATCGTTACGCCTCGGCCGGTGAGGTTCTGGACGAAGTTCTCCCATGAGTGGAACCACGGACCGTACGGGTCCGTCGTCTTGCCCGCTAGGAAGTCCTGGACCGCCTGGTCTTCGGATTCGGAGCTGTATTCGTCGCGTGTCTCGAGGTGGAATGCGCGGGACTTCGCGCTGGCGACGAATGCGGCGAGTTCGTCACGGCCGAGCTGGCGCATTCGGCGTCACCTCTCGTCCAATCGGTACCTCGACCGCGATCTCGTGCCCAGGGATGTTCATGCGTGCCAACGCTTCCGGATCGGTGATGGGTTCGCCACCGAGAAGGAACCAGCCGTCACCGGTGTCGGTGAGCCCGGACAAGCACGTGCCGGGTTCGACGTAGGCGAGCAGGGTATGTGGGATCGCAACCTGCCGCGGGTCGTCGGTTTTCAATCCTTGTGCGGCGTAGGTCGCGTGGTCGGTTTTCCACAGTCGCGGCGATCCGAGATCGCCCGTCGGGCCACCAAGAAGTTCTACCTTCATGACGAGACCTTCAATTCTGAAAGAGGGAATATCGCAACCATTCTCGCTGATGTGCGTGATCATTTCGGCCAGTTGGAGAATATTCGAGAATACTCGTTGCTCCTGAAAGTCTGCGACTTCTACCGTCCACGTAGGCGCTTGGGGCCGGTGCTTGTCGTCCCGGTCCCGAGATGCCACCCACCGACGAGGACGACGAGGGACGACGATGGCGTTGACCGAATCAGAAGCCAAAGTGCTTGGAGTGTTGTCCAGCCTGGGACCAACGCAAGCGGCGACCGTCCGGCAGCTGTGTGAAGAAGTCGGACTCACCGCTGAGACGGTGCGGCGTGTCCTGCGGGCGCTGTCACGCGACAGTTTCGCGGTGGTCTCGCACCGGAGTCCGCCGCAGTGGCGGGCCACGTCGACCGGACGGCGCGTGATGAAAGATCGGCCGCTGCGGGAGTATGTGCCGAGGGCCGTCCGATGAGTCCGCAACCGACCGCTATCGGGTATCTCCGTCGCGATGTGTCAGGCATCCGGCAGGAATGGGACGAGACGCATATCCGCAGCCTCGCACGCAGATTCGGCTACGACCTCGCCAAGATCGTTGCCTTCGGCCCCGACACCGATGCGCCGATCACGCGGCTGATCAACGTCGCCCGCACTGTCGACGCGGTGATCGTCCCGAGCGTCGAGCACTTCGACGGCGGCGCTGTGCCTGGACCGCTGGTGAAGGTCGCCGATTACCAGCCGAAGGCCGGGTAAATCCAGAGCCCTTCGTTCCTGACAAGGCGCCCCGCCCACCGCTTACAGGCGCGATGATTCCGATTCCGCTGGCACGTGGGCGATGCGGGTCCTCGGCATCGAGTGGGTTCTTCTCGCAACACGAAAGTGCCCCAACCGCAAGGTTATTGCGATTGGGGCACTCACTTTTCGACTCGGGATTCGACCGTAACGGCCGGCTCTCAGCCCTTGGCGGCCTTGAGCAGACTCTCGAGGCTGGTGAACTTCACACGCGGCCGTCCAGCCGCCTTACCCGCGGACTTCTCGGCCGCGTCGATGGCCTTCCAGCCCTCCCGGTCCACCAGATCGGGCTGACGCTGGCCGAGCAGACTCTTCAGCGCCGCCCGATCACCCTGCGGCTTGGCGAGCTTGCCGCCGATGAAGTCCGAGATCAGCTGATCGACGGTCTCCTGCGAATCGACACGGTTGGAGCCGATAACGCCGCGCGGGCCACGCTTGATCCAGCCGGATACGTAGACACCCGGCAATGGGGCACCCTCCGCGGTCAGGACCCGGCCCTTGTCGTTGGGGATGACACTGTTCTGCTCGTCGAACGGGATATCCGCCACCGGTGCGCCGCGGTAGCCGATGGAGCGCAGCACCAGCGAGGCATCGACCGATCCGGTGCGGTCCGAGGCCCGCGCTACCGTGCGGCCGTGCTCGGTGACGAGTTCGTTGTGCACGTACTCGACCGTCTCGGCCTTCCCGTCGCCGGTGACAGCGGTGGGAGATACCAGGTAGCGGAAGACGATTCGCTTATTGCCCGGTGTCGGTGACTTGCCCGCGTACTCCTGCGCCAGGGTGTACTTGAGCTTCACATGCGGTTCGGTATCCGGATCGTCGAGCAGCGCCTGACTTTCCGGATCCAGCTCCAGATCGGCCGGATCGATGACGACATCCACACCCTTCAGATGGGTCAGCGCCATGAATTCCGGGGTGCTGTAGGCGGCTTGCAGCGGTCCACGGCGGCCCAGCACCACCACCTCCTGGATATTGCTGCCGCGCAGCGCATCCACGGCGTAGTCGGCGATATCGGTCTTGGCCAGCACATCGGGGTCCACGGTCAGCACGCGGGCCACATCCAGGGCCACATTGCCATTGCCGACAATGACCGCGCGCTCACCGGTCAGGTCGAATTCGCGGTCGGCGAAGTCCGGGTGGCCGTTGTACCAGGCCACGAACTCGGTGGCGGAGTGGCTGCCGGGCAGATCCTCACCGGGTACGCCCAGTTGCCGGTCGGCGGACGCGCCGACGGCGTAGACCACCGCGTGGTGGTGGGCCATCAGCTCGTCATGACTGATGTGCTTACCCACCTCGACATTGAGGTAGTACTGCAGGGTGTCGCGGCGGAACGCGGTCTCGAACATATTGGCGACCATTTTCGTGCCCGCGTGATCGGGTGCCACGCCCGCGCGCACCAGGCCGTACGGGGTGGGTAGCCGATCGAACAGCTCCACCTCGACATCGGCGCGGCGCAGCAGTTCCTCCGCCGCATAACAGGCGGCCGGGCCCGCGCCGATAACGGCGACGCGCAGGGTGCCGAGCTCCTTGGGCGCGCGGGTCGGCGCGACCAGCGGCTCGAAGTTCGATTCGAGCGGATGCCGTTCGAAGTAGTCGGCATTCACATCTTTGAAGCGCGCCAGCGACGCGGTGAGATCGTCCTCGGAGAAGATGGCCTCCACCGGGCAGGCGTCCACACACGCGCCGCAGTCGATGCAGGTGTCGGGGTCGATATAGAGCATCTCGGCCGTCGCGAATTCGGGTGATTCGGGCGTGGGACGGATGCAGTCGACCGGACACTCGGGAACGCAGCTGGCGTCGTTGCAACAACGCTGCGTGATCACATAGGCCATATCTCGCAGATCCTCGAAACAGTCGCGTGGTGCTACTCGCCTCGGGTTCGAGGACGGGTAGGTAGAACACGTTCTAATATATGCGGCAGTGCGACGCCACCCGATACTGCGTGTGACGACACCTTCAGTGTGCCTCGAGTGTGAGCGGCATCTCCTGTCGGGCGCCGGGATGCCACATTGTGAGACCGCTCTCGAGGCCGGATACGGGCGGGCCTACGGTATTGGCCATGGCGCGGACCCTGATCCTCATGCGGCACGGCAAATCCGGCTACCCGGACGGCGTAGCGGATCACGATCGGCCGCTGGCACCCCGTGGGATACGCGAAGCCGGGCTGGCCGGGGAGTGGTTGCGCGACACTCAGCCCGCCGTGGACGCCGTGCTGTGTTCCACGGCTACGCGCACCCGGGAGACATTGGTGGCGACCGGCATAACCGCGCCGGTGTCGTACGAGAAGT
Organism: Nocardia uniformis NBRC 13702; assembly: GCF_001613345.1. GTDB lineage: Bacteria > Actinomycetota > Actinomycetes > Mycobacteriales > Mycobacteriaceae > Nocardia > Nocardia uniformis. The sequence goes on from NZ_BDCE01000079.1 coordinate 14,887, forward strand.
CCATCTACGAGGCGTCACCGCGCAACCTCATCGAACTCATCCAGCTCACCGACAATGCGGTGGATACGCTGCTGGTCATCGGGCATGCGCCCGGAATGCCCTGGACGGCATGGGAGCTGGCGAGCAATCGCGATTCGCTCGCGGCGGCGGAAATGAGCAGCAAATTTCCGACTTCGGCGCTGGCGGTACTGACCTTCGAGCGGCCATGGCAGGACGCCGAGCCGGGCACGGGTGAGCTCGCGCGCTTCCACGTGCCGCGCTGAGACCGAACCTCACCTCCCCGGCGGACTCACGGCCGAGAATGCGGTTCGCAATCAGCCGATCAGCTTGCCCTTCCATACGACGACGCCGCCGACCACGAGTAGCAGGAGCAGTGCCGGGAAGAAGCCCAGCAACCACCACACCACTCCGAATACCGCTACCACCGGCAGGGCCGCGATGGCGGCGATAACCGGCTGCTCCTTGACTGTCTGTAGCGCTGAACGCGCTCTGACGCGATCCATGTCTTTTCCGGGCATGACCCCAGGGTAGGCGCGTCCACCGGCTGCGGGGTGATTCCTCGCGCCGTCGGCCACAATGGGCATTGCCCGGAGTGCACTCCAGGTGGCTAGCGTCGACCATGTCGACGAAAGGAGCGAGCGGTGAGCACAACGGTGCGGCAGCACGAGTCGGACTACGAACGGCCCAGGTACTCCATCGGCGAGGTGTCCGAACGGTCCGGGCTCAGTCGTGACACCCTGCGCTGGTACGAACGCATCGGCCTGATGGACTACGTGGGCCGTAACCGCACCGGACAGCGGCGGTTCAGCGATCGAGACCTGGATTGGCTGCGACTGATCGGGAAACTGCGGCGCACCGGCATGACGGTGGCCGATATGGTCCGCTACGCGGAATTGGTGCGGGAAGGCGATTCCACCTTCCCGCAACGCCTCGAAATGTTCCGAGACACTCGCGCGGAAGTGCTCGCCCGCATCGCCGACCTACAGCAGACGGTGGCCGTACTGGACTGCAAGATCGCCCTGTACGAAGGCAATCCGACGATCGACTGGCGAACCCTGGACGGCTCCTCGGGCAACAGCTGCTCCGCACCGTCAGCGGAAGCCTTCGCGCACAACGGAAATCGCGGCGATGGGGGAATTTCCGGGGAGTTCGCTGCTTCGTCTTGACCCTCCCCCAGAGGGAGACTGCAGACTTAGGTCAACAGCGAGAGAGGACCTCCCACAATGATCACCAGCATCTTCCCCACCATCTGCGCCGACGACGTCCCCGCCGTTCGCGACTTCTACATCGAACTGTTCGGCTTCGGGGTCAACTTCGACAGCGGCTGGTACGTGCAGCTGGAAGCCCCGGATGAGGCCAAGGCGCAAATCGGGATCGTGGAGCGCGAACACGAGAGCGTGCCCGCGGCGTTCCGGCTCCGACCTGCGGGCATGCTGCTGGCAATCGAGGTGGACGATGTCGATGCGGTGCACGCGAAGGCGGTGAAGATGGGTTTGCAGACGCCGCTCGAGCTGCGCAGCGAGGACTTCGGACAGCGGCACTTCATGACCGTCGATCCGAGCGGAACCCTGGTCGACGTCATTACCCCCATCCCGCCGAGTGCGGAGTACGCCGCCGCCTACGCTGAGTCCGCCGAGTAGGTCCGCCGAGTAGGGTGCTCAGTACCGCACTATAGACCGAATCAGGGTGGGCCGCTTGCTAATTCGGCGCGCCCACCCGTTCCCCACGTTGTCTGTTCGGCCTCGAGCGATCGGCGACGACACCGAACCATCAACGAAAGTTCACCAATCGCTCGGATCGAGTGATCTTGATCGGGCAGCGTGAGCGCCTCCTTCCGCTTACGATGAACCGACTATGCAGTCTCCAGCTCTCGAAGCCCGTGTTCGGGTCGACAAACAGTCACCGGCGATCTTTCACGCTCTCAATAGCGTCGCCCTGTCCATCCGCACCGCCGCGGCGGCGGTCGATCTGGATCGCTCGCTGATGGAGTTGGTGAATGTCCGGGTCTCCCAGATCAACACCTGCCCGTTCTGCCTCGATCTCCATGAGCGAGCCGCGCTGGAAGCCGGCGTGACCCGCCAGCAACTCGCGGTGCTCACGGCCTGGCGGCGCAGTCCGAACCTGTACTCGGACTCCGAACAGGCGGCCCTCGGGCTGGCGGAAGCGGTCACCACACTGCCGGATGAGGACGTTGCCGAGCGTGAGTATGCCGCGGCGCGGCAACATCTGTCCGATGAACAGCTGTCGGTAGTGATCTGGGCCGCAACCACAATCGGCGCATTCAACCGCATTTCGATAATGAGCAAACATCCGGTGCGGGTGCGGAAGGAGAACTGAACAATGAGCGAACAGGCCCTCACGGCGACGGTCGTCCGCAATGACTCGCAACACCGATATGAGGTGTGGTACGGCACCGCACTCGCCGGTTTCGCCGAGTTTCGTGAACCCGATAATGACACCGCCTTCATTCACACCGAGGTGGACAGCGAATTCGGGGGTAAGGGCCTGGGCAGCGCCCTCGCCCACCAGGCCGTCGAGGATGTGATCGCACGCGGGCGGGTCATTGTGCCGCGCTGTGCGTTCATCAAGAGCTGGCTGGATAAGCACCCCGAATACGATGAGCACGTAGTCGGCAAGGGCATCAGGCGATGAGTGACCTGGAGACCCGACCGGAGGAGTCGCTGTGCGAATCCGCCGGACGGCCCGGGCCGCACGCCGAATTCTTTCCGGCGCGCGAAGTTCCGCTCGGCGGGGTGCGCGGCGTAACCGTGCACCGGTCACTGCCACAGCGCGACCTGCCGACCGTCGGCGCGTGGTGTTTTCTCGACCACTTCGGATCCGGGTCTCCCGCCAATCCCGAAGGGCACGATATCGAGCCCCACCCGCATATCGGATTGCAAACGGTCACTTGGCCTTTGGATGGCCGGATTCGACACCGAGACAGTGTCGGCTCGGATGTGGAGATCTGGCCGCGGCAGTTGAACCTCATGACCTCCGGGCGTGGAATCGCACATTCGGAGTACCGGGTCCCGGGGCATTCCTCCGGCCACGGACTGCAACTGTGGATCGCGCTACCCGGCGATAAGGTCGCTGTCGCACCGCATTTCGAACAGCATCGGGACCTGCCGGAATTCGAATTGCCCGGGGCACACGGCGGGTCCGGGGTATTCGGCACCGTTCTGATCGGCACCCTCGGCGCTGCCACCTCACCGGCCACCGCCTATACGCCGATCGTCGGCGCGGATCTGCGCGTAGCGGCAGGTAGCGATGTGGAGCTACCGCTCGATCCGGAATTCGAGCACGCGGTCCTGGTGATCGAGGGTGAGCTGACCGTCGACAACACCGTCGTCGGCCCCGGCGGCCTGTTCTACCTGGGTAGCGACCGCACCGGAATCCGGCTGCACGGCACCGAGGGTGCGCACCTGCTGCTGGTCGGTGGTGAACCCTTCGGCGAAGACCTCGTCATGTGGTGGAACTTCGTGGCGCGCAGCCACGAAGAGATCGTGGACGCCCGAAATGCTTGGGAGAAACACGATCTCGACCGGTTTCCCGATATCGCCGGGCATACGCCGGATCAGCGGATTCCGGCGCCACCCCTGCCCGGCCTACACCTGAAGCCGCGCAAGCGGCGGATCGGTACGGCGCACAGCTAGGGCCGAAACACCTGTCTCGGAACACTGATTGGCCCCACCATTTGGCGGGGCCAATCATTATTTCGGCTTGCGCGCCCGCCGTGTGGCGCGAGCTGTCGTCATTCCGGCGTGCTTGTGGTCGGAATCCACACGCTCAGTTAGCCAGAGCGATGACCAGCCCGTCCTTCGCGCACATGGACGGGACATTCGGATCGGGCTGCGCATTGCAGTTCCACCCCGAGATCACCGCGACGTCGGTGTCACTGACCGTCTGCACGTATTCCGTTGCTACATTGATGGCCTCGGTACAGCCCACCCGGCCCGCGTTGCTGCCGACCGCGATCACGGTGCGGGTGCCGCCGCCCGCGTCGGTGACGGTGCCGCAGTTGACGTCCTCGACGGTATCCGCGGGCTTGGGTGCGGGCGGATGGGTCGGATCGACCCGCTGCGGCTGATTGTTCGGGTCCACGGTCTGGATGGGTGCGGGCCTGGGCGGCGGTGGGCTCGCGGGCGCGGCGGCCCCGCGCAGTCCGATGGTGAACCCGTCCTTGAAGCAGACGTGCGGAATCGTGTCGTCGGGCTGCGGTTCGCAGGTCCAACCGTCCACCGGTGCGGCATCTCCGGTGCGCTGCGCACCGACGTAGTCGCTTGCGACGGTGATGGCCTCGGTGCAGCCCGGCCGTCCGGCATCGTTCGCGAAGGCGATGACATCCGCGGTCGCGCCATTGGATCCGGTGATCGACCCGCAATCGACATCGCTGAGTTTGTCCGGTGCGGGGGCCGGGGGATGGGTCGGGCTGGGTGCGGGCAGCGGGACGGTCGAGGTCCCGAGCAGCTTGGCAGCGGTGGTCGGGGCCGCGACGGTCGTCGACGCGGTGGGCTTGGCGGTCGTGGTGTCCTTCGACGAATCCGACGAACCACCGCAGGCGGTGAGCGCGACGAGCAGCGCGGGCGTCGCCGCGATCACGGTCAGGTGGGCTAGTCTCATGCCCTCATCGTTGCGCAGTGTTTGCCGGAGTTCGGTAGGCGCGGCCGGGTGAAGTCAGCCCGGCAGCGGGCCGATCCGCACGGTGGTCGTGGTGATGCCGCCGACCACGAACCACAACCGCAGTACCGGATTCCCGGTCCGGTCGCCGGGTTCGTACCGGCTGCGCACGGTGATGTGTTCCCGCGCGTACACCGGCGCGATGTACTCGATCACCGCGCGATGCGGTCCGGCCACCAGCTTCGGATAGTCCACCAGGTACTGCTCCACCGCCTGCCAGTACATGGCGTTATTGACGTGGTTGTACTGGTCGATATCGGTGGCTCGCAGTGAGAACGGCAGATCGGTATCGGATTCCGGCGGCATCTGATCGGTGAGCCAGGGCCGCCACCGCAGCCGGTGCTCATCGGTCGAGCGAGCCAACTCCGCCAGCCCCTCATCGCTGATTCGGGTGGGCATATTGGTGGATTCATTGATATTGATCCAGAAGCCCTCGGTCTCGATGAGACCGCCGTTCGCACTGGTGATCTTCACCCGCATATTGGTCCACCGGGTGGACATGGCCGAGCACCATCGGCGCAACTCCACCCGATCCGGCCAGTAGACCGGCCGGATCACGTCGATCACCGTGCGGCGGACAATCCAACTCGGGTCCGTGCGATGGAAGATGCCCGATTGCAAGTCTTCCCATGCGATGTCCTGCAGATACCGGGCGACGCCATCCATGCGCAGCCGGTTGTACGGATCCACATCGCCAGCCCGGACGGGCCACGCCGAGGCGAAGCCCAAGCCCTCCTGACTCAGCGGGGCGAGTGGCTGATCGAGTGACACTGGTGCTCCTCGCGCTGCACGGTGATCTGCGGTAGCAGACCCGGTGTGCCGCGTTCTCGTGCGGTGCTTGCTGTGACACGACTTTACGGGGCGGCCCTCACCCCCTCGCGTCGAGTCACCTACTCAATTGCTCCGGGCATGACAGTCGGCGGTCGGAGCCGTAACCTTCCTGGTGTAGTCCATGCAGGGGAGGCGCGTGTGCCCGCAGGCTCCAGGGCCGGATCGCGGTTCGGACAGTACGAGCTGCGCACGCTGCTCGGCGTCGGTGGGATGGGCGAGGTCTACGAGGCGTACGACACCGTGCGCGATCGCGTGGTGGCGCTGAAACTACTGGATCCGGAACTCGCCAAATCGCCCAGTTATGTGGAGCGATTCCGACGCGAATCCCGCACCGCGGCCCGGTTGCAGGAACCACACGTCATTCCGGTGCACGACTGGGGTGAGGTGGACGGGGCCCTCTACATCGATATGCGGCTGGTGCGCGGCGAAGATCTCAAGGCGCGGTTGCGGACCGAGGGCCCGCTGCCACCGGGGTCCGCGGTGGCGGTGGTGGAGCAGATCGCCGCCGCCCTGGACGCCGCACACGAGAGCGGACTCGTACACCGCGATATCAAACCCGCCAATATTCTGCTCACCGGCGAATTATTCGCCTACCTGGTGGATTTCGGCATCGCACACGCGGAATCCGATGCGCAGCTGACCAGTATGGGCAGCGCCATCGGCTCGTTCGCGTATATGGCTCCGGAGCGTTTCGAGCATGCCGCGTCCGCCCGGCCCGCCGCCGATATCTACGCCCTGGCCTGTGTGCTGTACGAAAGCCTCACCGGCGAAGTGCCTTTCAAGACCGATAGCAATCTGTCGGCCATCCGCGCCCATATGATGACGCCGCCGCCGCGGCCCAGCGCGCATGGAGTACCCGCCGCCTTCGATCAGGTGGTCGCCACCGGCATGGCCAAGGATCCGGCCCGTCGCTACGGCACCGCCGGGCAACTGGCCCGCGCCGCGCGGGCCGCGCTGCGTCATGCGGGAAGCGATACGGCCCGCACCGCCGTGCCACCGACGGTGGTGCACCCGCTCGAAAACCAGCCGTCTCCGCGGGTGCGACTGGATGTGCCGCCGCCGAACTCGACGACGGCCGGGCCATCGGCCGGTCAGACCACACGGTGGGCCGGTCCGGAGACCCGCCGGGACGGTCCGCCCGGGGGCTACGGCATCGGACCGACGGGAACCCATGGCGAGCCGACGTGGCGGCACGGCGATTCGAACCAATCGGGTTCGAGTCCAGCGCGGGATCATCCATCCGCGCCGCTACCGCTACCGCCGCCGGAGCGTGCGCGCTCCTTCCTACCGCTGCTGGTGGGTGCGCTCGGCGTCGCGGTGGTGGGTCTGGCAACCGTGGTGGTCTGGATAGCCCTCTCGGACAGGGGGTCTCGCAACACCGCCCCGCCCGCTTCGCTTACCTCACCCAGTACCACCGTCTCGGCCACCGGCTCCGCTGTCTCGTCCATCGAGGCCGCCCGTACTACGGTCCCCACCACCCTCGCCCCTTGGGTCGGCACGGTCTCCGGTGCCGACGATCAGGGGTTCGCCGCTGCCGCCGGGCCACGCTGCAATGCCGACAACCCCGCCGTGGCTGTGGGCCGCACCCCGGCCTCCCGATTCGTGGTGTGCCGCACTGGCGCTGGCCGCTACTACTATCAGGGAGTGCGAATCAGCGACGGCGCGGGTATCGAACTCGACGACCCGGTTCCCACCGCCGACGGCTTCACCGTCACCAATGCCGCGGACAGCACCCGGTACGAGATCGGCCCCGACGCCCTCGCCATCGTCCGCGGCGGCGAAACCCTCGCCGACGAGCCGATGCTCGAATATGCCCGCCGCTGAACCCCGCCGGGGTCGACTTGCGATGAATTGCGTCCGACAGCACGCTGGGAGTAGCCGGGTACGCCCCCTGCCCGTAACCACGGGCCCAGCGTGACGGGTGCCTGGCGAAACATCGGCGAATCGGACGAATGCCTCGGAGATCGGTTAGGTTCGAGGCGTATCCAACGGTGGGTAGATCGGAGAATTTTATGCGTGCGGCCGTGGTGAGCAAGCTGGAGGGCCCGGAGGCGATCGAGGTCGTCGATATTCCCGAGCCCGCGTCCTACCCGGGCGGTGTGGTCATCGACGTGCACGCGGCCGGTGTCGCCTTCCCGGATGTGCTCATGACCCGCGGGCTGTACCAGATGAAGCCGCAGCTGCCGTATGTCGTGGGCTGCGAGGTCGCCGGTGTGGTGCGCGAGGCTCCCGAGGGCGCGCACGTGCGGCCCGGTGACCGCGTGGTGGCGCTGACGCTGCTCGGCAATGCCATGGCCCAGGTCGCGGTCGCACCGGTCGAGTACGTATTCCGGCTGCCCGACAATATCGCGCTCGAATCGGGTGCGGGCATCCTCTTCAACGATCTGACCGTGCACTTCTGCCTGCGCAACCGTGGTCGTCTGGCCGAGGGGGAGACCGTGCTGGTGCACGGTGCGGCGGGCGGTATCGGTACCTCCACGCTGCGGATGGCCGCCGCCCTGGGCGCGGGCCGGGTAATCGCGGTCGTCAGCACCGAGGAGAAGGCGGCGGTGGCGCAGGCGAACGGCGCTACCGATGTGGTTCTCACCGATGGCTGGCTGAGTGCGGTCAAGGAACTGACCGGTGGACGCGGCGTCGATATCGTGCTGGACCCGGTCGGCGGCGACCGTTTCACCGACAGCATTCGCTCCCTCGCCGGGGGCGGCCGCGTACTGGTTGTCGGCTTCACCGCCGGTGAGATCCCCACCGTCAAGGTGAACCGCCTGCTGCTCAAGAATGTCGAGGTGATCGGCGCGGCCTGGGGCGAATGGGTGATGAGCCACCCGGGCTACCTCCAGGAGCAGTGGGCCGAGGTCGAACCGCTGCTCGCCAACGGCAAGATCCTGCCGCCCGAGCCCCTTCTCTACAACCTCGACCACGCCGCGGAAGCCGTCGCGGCCCTGGACAATCGCTCCGCCACCGGCAAGGTGGTCGTCACGCTTCGTTGATGGTGTACGGGCCGGGTCCGATCCCGGCCCGCTGGTGGCCCGCTCGGCCGAGACCGATCACGAAGGCGAACAATGAAGCTGTCCAATCGAGTCCTGAACCGGACCCTGCTCGCCCGCCAGCATCTGCTGGAGCGGTCCGAGCTCACCGTTGCGCAGATGTGCGATCACCTCATCGGTCTGCAAGCCCAGGACGTTCCGCCACCGTTCGTCGGATTATGGAGCCGCATAGGGGAGTTCGATCCCGCATCGGTATCCGAGGGTTTGGACAACCGCTCGCTGGTTCGAATCACCCTGATGCGCGGCACCATTCACCTGGTCACGCCGCCGGATGCCCTGCGCATCGCACCGCATATTCAGCCCGGTCTCGAAAAGGTGCCCTTCCGTAAGGGTTTCAACTACGGAGCCATGGTCGGACTCGACCCGGAGGAAGTGCGTGCCCGTGGCGAGGAAGTCCTCGGTGACGAGCCGATGGCAGCCGCCGTCCTGCGTGAACACGCCGCCGAACTCTATCCGGACCGCGATCCCGGGGCCGTGGTGCAGACCTGGCTCTACCAGCTCCCGGTCCTGCAAACCCCGCCGCGTGGCCGCTGGAGGGACAGCAGCCGCCCCGTCTGGTCCCGGGTGCAACCCTGGCTCGGCGCACCGCTGGACCCGAGTTATCCGCTCGAAGAGCTCCTCCTCCGCTACCTGCGCGCCTTCGGCCCGGCCACCACCATGGATATGCAGACCTGGTCCAAGCTGACCGGCATCAAACCGGCGGTATCGCGACTCGGCGATCGCGTCCGCACCTACACCGACGAGCGCGGCCGCACCCTCTACGACGCCGCCGACGCCGAACTCGTCGATCCGGACACTCCGGCTTCCGTGCGCCTGCTCGGCTGGTACGACAACGCCATCCTGTCCCATCAGGACCGCACCCGCATCGTTCCCTACGGCGCGGCGCCCCCGCTGCGCGCCTTCGCCACCAACGTCGCCCCGATCCTGGTGGACGGCTACCTCTCCGCCGTTTACAAGATCTTCCCGGCGGGCGAGACGGCCCGCCTCCGCATCAGCCCGCGCGCCGAATGGTCGGCTGCCGACCGCGCCGCCGTCGAGGCCGAAGCCCATGCGCTGCTGAGCTTCCTGGAACCGGATCTGAGCCCGAGTGTGGAGGTGCTGGTTCCGGGGTCGGACCTGCGGCCCTGACCCCGCAGCGGGCCAGCGCGCCACCACCGCGGTGCGCTCTCGGGGCCGCTTACCCGCGCTGGACGGCATCGTCCGGGTCGGCGCTGGCGTACCGGCGGCAGTCGGTCTCACACGCCCTTGACCGCGGACCTGTCCATGAAGCCGAACAGGTATCCCGCCACCCGGCGCATCTGGATCTCCTCCGCGCCCTCGGTGATCCGGTAGCGGCGGTGATGGCGGTAGATGTGTTCGAAGGGTTTGTGGCGGGAGTAGCCGAGGCCGCCGTGCACCTGCATGGCTCGGTCGGCGGCCTCGCAGCACAGCCGGTTGGCCCAGTAGTTGCACATCGAGACCTGTTCGGAGACTGCGAATGTGCCGTAGGTGTCCATCGACCAGGCGGTCTTGTGGATCAGGGCGCGCAGCATTTCGCACTGGGTGTGCAGTTCCACCAGCGGAAACTGGATGGCTTGATTGGACGCCAGTGGTTTACCGAAGGGCTTGCGCTCCCTGGCATATGCGACGGCCTGATCGATACAGTATTGCGCCGCACCGAGACTGGAGGCGGCCTGGCGGATGCGGTTCTCGTTGAAGAAGTGCTGAACCACTCCGAGGCCGTGGCCCTCCCGGCCGAAGATCGCCGAATTCGGCACGCGCACATCGGTCATCGAGATGCGGGCGTGATCGGTGGGCATATTGAACGTCCACAGGTATTCCTCGACCTGGAAACCGGGGGCGGCGGTGGGCACCAGGAATGCGGTGATGCCGCGGCCCTCACCGGCCGTACCGGCGGTGCGTGCGAAGATCAGGTCGGCGTCGGCGATATGTACGCCGGTATTCCAGGTCTTGGCGCCGTTGATGATCCAGTCGTCACCGTCGCGGACCGCGGTGGTCTCCATATGGGTGGCGTCGGAGCCGTGTTCGGGCTCGGTAATGCCGAAGGCGAAGAATTTGGTGCCCGTGGCCAATCCGTCCACCCAGTCCGCCTGCTGGGCATCGGTGCCGTACTCGAGCATCAACAGCAGGCCCACATTATTGGCCACGATGGCGTGCTCGTTCTGTAGATCGCAGTGCAGGCCCAGCCCGCGTTTGGCCAGGTGCTCGCGGATCACGGCCATACCCAGGTTGGTGCCGTCGCGACCGCCGAACTCCTTGGGGAAGGCGTAGCGGTAGTGGCCCGCGGCATCGGCGCGGCGACGCGCCTCGGCCAGCAATTCCTCCCATTGCGCACTCGGTAGCCCTTCGCGGTCCCAGTCGGTGCGGGCATCCTCGCGGCGGTGGTCGAAGAAGCGGATATTGTCGTGTTGCCGTTCGAGCGGGATGATCTCGGCCTCGATGAAGGCGTCCAACTCTCGCAGGTACGCGGCCAGTTCCCCGGGCAGATCGAAATCCACACTCTCTCCTAAGGTTTCGCATCGGGTCGGATCTGCATGAGTAGATCCCACTCGATCTCCGACACCCGGCGGCCGCTGGCGGCCATGACGATGTCGCGGACGGTGCCATCGAGGTGGGCGGCGGCCTGTGTCGCCAGTCCGACACCCCAGGCCAGGGTGCCCATCACCTTCCACCAGCGGAACCGGTCGAGGTCGAATTCGCCGCCCGCGGATTCGTAGCCGCGGACGAAGGTGGCGCGGTCGGCGAAGCCGCCGAACTCCTCGGCGTCCTCGCGGAACCGCCACATGCGCAACGCGGGCCACGCCACATCGCGCATCGGGTCGCCGAAGCGTTGCGCGCCTTCCCAATCCAGCACTGCGCGCAGGCCGTCCGCGCCAACAATGATGTTGCCGTTGCGCAGATCGGTGTGCAGTAGGGCGGTACGCGACGGCGGGCCTGGTTGCCTGCGATGTAGCCAGCGCAGCGCCATCGCGAAGACCGGCCGGTCGCCGAGCAGTGTGTGCACGCCCTGCTCGGCATCGGCGAGGGTATCGGCGGCCGGGTCCGCACCGGCGGCGGGCAGTGTGTTGGGTGCCTCGGCCGGGTCGATGGTGTGCAGCCTGCCCATCGACTCACCCCATTGGCGGGCCACGGTTTCGGCATTGCCGACAGCGGCTACGAGGCGTAGTACCTTGCGCGGCACGGTCTCTCCGGGCACATGGTCGGAGATTACGAACGGTTCGCCGACCCGCGCGGGGTCACCGCACACCGCCAGCACACCGGGGACCGGGACGCCGTGCTCGCGTGCCAGTTCGCGCACGGCCGCCTCGGCGTCGACCGACATGATCTCCACCGCGGGTGGGACGAGGGTGGCGACCAGCTTGCGCGCGCCGTCGCCCTCGATCTCGGCGGTGAAGGCGATATTGCGCCTACGGGCCCCGGCGGAAAGGAATTCGACGCCGCTGACCCGCACCGACTTGCCCAGGGTGTCGGTCAGATACGCGGCCAGGGCCGGGGCCGGATCGGCGTTCACTCGCCCTCCCAGCCGTCATACCCCGGCTTGGCGATCGCCAGGTCCGCGCGCACAATTTCGGTCAGTGCTTCCCACCTGGCCCGCTCGTCACCGTCGCGGACGGCCGCCAGCAGTTCGTGCTCGCGCCGCGCCGCCGCCGGTCCGAGTTCGACCTCGCGGCACAGGATTCTGGCGAGATTCGCCCCGACTCGCGCCCGGTGCTGCAATTCCGGTGGCAGCGCGGGCAATAGCGTGCCCTCCAGCAGTTCGGCCAATGACTCCAGGAGTTCGGCGGCCGATGGTCGATTCTGCATTGGCGACTCCCTCATTGGACACCGTGTTCACCAGTGACACGGGCACCGCGCCGCGCGCGACCCGCTCGCCGGCACATTCCACCGCCGCCTCGATATAGCGACGCGGTGGTCGAATCCTCACCCGCCCAGTCCACCATCGGGGCCACCAGCGTTGGGGCCGTTGGTGTTCCGCGTCGCACTCGCGCTCAGCCACTCGCCCAGCTCTGGAAGGTCGGTACTGGCATTGCCGGTGAACCGCGGCGGTCGCTTGCCGAGGAATGCCGAAACGCCCTCGGCGAGGTCAGGATTGGCCATAGCGAAAGGAATGGTCTTGGTGTCGAGCAGGAAAGCCGCCTCGGGACTGCCATGGGCGGCCATCGCCACCAGGCCCCGGCGGATCACCGCGGCCGAGATCGGGGCCACCTCGGCAATGAGGTCGCGGGCCAGTGCGTAGGCGGCGTCGAGCACTTCGGCGGCCGGATGGACGCTGGTCACCAAGCCTGCGGCGAGTGCTTCGGCGGCGTCGAAGGTCCGGCCGGTGAGCATCCACTCCTTCGCCTTGGCCAGCCCCACCAATTGCGGGAGGAACCACAGCGATCCGGCCTCGGGAAACAGGCCACGGCGGGCGAAGACGAAACCGAAGCGGGCCTCCGCGGCGGCGAGGCGGAAGTCCGCGGGCAAGGTCATGGAGATGCCGACACCCACCGCTGAGCCCTGGATCGCCGCGATGACCGGCTTGTTGGAATTCGTCATCGGCCGCGCCACCCGGGTCGCCGGTTCCACCCAGCCGGGGACGGTGGTGTCATCCAATTCCCCTGCGGCCATGTCCATTCCGACGCAGAAGTATTTGCCGGTAGCGGTCACGACGATGGCTTTGACGCCATCGTCGCGGTCGGCGGCGATCAGCGCAGCGCCGAGTTCGTCGGCCATGGTCACAGTGAAGCCGTTACGGTGCTCGGGCCGATTCAGGGTAATGGTGGCGATGGCGTCGCGCACCTCGTAAACGATGGTGCTATAGGTCATGTTTCCTTCTGAATTGCCAGTCACATAGTGGGTGGATGACGGCGTGGTCGCAGGGTGTACGGCATCCAGTTACCCGTGTCTGGATCGGATAATCATAGGTTATCGGTGCGGTAAGGTGCTCTAAATATTCCGCAGACAATTGAGAATTCTGGCTAACATCGACGATGGTTGAAGGGTGCCGCGATCAGCGTGGGGCGGCGCACGATCGGGCGGGCGCCGACCGGGTTTAACGGTGCGGAAACACAGCGCCGTTAGGCTTCCGGGCACGGCGTTCATGGCTGCAACGGACGCGGTGCACCGTCGGACGGCGGCGGGCGAACCAGCCGCATTTCCGAGAGGAATGCCGCATGGTGCGCGCTCTGCCGTCTTCGACCATTATCGGTGCTGTCACCGTCTACGCCGCTACCGCCCAGGGGCCGCGCTGGCTGCCGGACCAGGATGTCGTAATCGTGGACGGGCGGATCATTGCCATCGGCCCCCGGGCCGCCGGGAATCGAGAGCTTCCGTATGTCGACGGTGGTGGCGGCCATCTGATCCCCGGTTTCGTCAATACCCACACCCATCTCCAACAGTCGGTGCTGCGCGGTGCGGGCGAAGGTCTGCCGCTGCTCGAATGGCTGCACTGCGTAGGTGAATTCACGGTGGCGGCCACGCCCGAGCAGACCTACGTCGCGGCATTGGCCGGTGGCCTCGAACTGCTGCGTGGTGGCGTCACCACGGTGGTCGAACACATGTGGCCGAATCCCTCGGCGGCGGTGCACGACGGGGCGCTGCGCGCGCTGAACGAACTCGGTATCCGGGTGATCTTCGGTCGTGGTCTGGCCGACCGTGCCGACGCCTCGCGCCGATGGGGTATGGATCCGCGTCTGCTGCAACCACTTTCGGAAGTCTTCGCTCATATCGACGACCTCGACACCCGGCTGGCCGACTCCCGCATCACCACCGCGCTGGCCGTCCCCAATCCGCGCTGCCTGACCCCCGACGGCATGTCGGCCGTGCGTGAGTACTCCGATCGGACCGATAAGACCATTTCCATCCATCTGCTGGAAACCGGCACCGACGACGATATGTGCCGATTGCATGTGGCCTGCTCGGCGGTGGACTACCTCGACCGCGGCGGTCTGCTGGGGGAGCGGACCCTCGCCGTGCACTGCGTCCACCTCGACGAGTACGGCCGGAAGCTGTTCGCCGAGCGCGGAGTCGCGGTGTCCTACAACCCCGCGAGCAATATGCGGCTGGGCAGCGGTACGGCTCCGGTGCCGGAGATGTTGGCCGCAGGCATCGGCGTCGGCCTGGGGGTGGACGGTGCCGCCAGCAATGACACCCAGGACATGCTGCTGGCACTGCGCATGGGCGCGTACCTGCAACGAGTTACCCACAAACGCGCTGATCTGCTGGGGTTCGACGACATGATGCGGCTCGCCACCCGTGGTGCCGCCAACGCACTCGGCGAGCCGACCGGACCGGTCGGCGTCGCCGTCGGCGACCGCGCCGACCTCGTGCTGCTGCGATTCGATCGGGACTTCGCCTGCCTGCCGGTCCGCGATCCGGGAGCGACGCTGCTGACCACCGCGTCACCGCGTGTGGTGGACACCGTGTGGGTGGACGGCGAAGCGGTGATTCGGGACGGCCGCAGTACGCGCACGGATGAGCAGGCGCTGACCCAACTTCTACTCGGCATGTAATAGCTCTTAATGAAGCCGAAACAGAGCATCGACTACATGTAATCAAGAGGGTCGAAACTGATTCCTGGGCAGCTATTGCACGCAAGATTGAGAGAAGGTGAGCGCGTTGGTGCTCTATGACACGGTGCGCGACACCGGGGCCGACCCCGAGACCGGAACCGTCACCCGGGAAATCTCCTTCAGCGGGATCGGCAAGCGGTACGACGGTCGGGGTTCCGGCGATGTGGTGGCTCTCACCGAGATCGACCTGGAATTGCGACGTGGCGAATTCGTCGCCGTCGTCGGGCCATCCGGCTGCGGAAAGTCCACCCTCTTGCGGCTGGCGGCGGGACTCGAGGAACCGACCTCGGGAACTGTTGCCGTACAGACTGATTCGGTGGGCTTCATCTTTCAGGAAGCCACCCTGCTGCCCTGGCGCACAGTCCGGCGCAATGTGGAACTCACCGCCGAATTGCGCGGCGTCGCTCGCGCCACCCGCCGCGAGCGTGCCACCCGGGCCCTGGCCGCGGTCGGCCTGACCGACTTCGCCGGGAAACTCCCCGGCCAGCTTTCCGGAGGTATGCGCATGCGCGTATCCCTGGCGCGCGCACTGGCATTGGAGCCGCGTCTCATGCTCCTCGACGAACCCTTCGGCGCACTCGACGAAATCACCCGGCTGAGCATGCAGGAGGAGTTGCTGCGGCTCTACCGCGACAACGCCTTCAGCGCACTGTTCATTACCCATTCCGTCTCGGAGGCAGTGTTCCTCGCGGGCCGCGTTGTCGTCATGTCCGCCCGCCCCGGCCGCATATCCGAGGTGATCGATATCGACCTGCCGTATCCACGCGTCCGTGAGCTGCGCTTCGATACCGCCTACACCGAACTGGTGTCGCGGGTGTCCCGCACCCTGAAGGAGGCCTGCTGATGGTCGGTCTCGCCATCGCCACCCCCGCCACTCGTTCCGTGCCCGGGTGGCGAATTCACCCGGTACTACGCAAAGCCATCGCACCCGTGGTGTCCATCGGTCTGGCGCTCGCGGCCTGGTATGCGGTGTCACTGGTACTACTCGCCCCGGACCGCCGGTTCCTGCTTCCGCCGCCGCATACCGTCCTCACCGAATCCCTCATGGATCCGGCCACATTGGAGATGATGCTGCGAGCCCTGGCGGTCACCGCGCGGGTGGCGGTCACCGGCCTGATCGTGGCGGCCCTGCTCGGAGTGGCCATCGGTGTACTCATGAGCCAGGCCAAGGTCATTGAACGCGTCGTCTACCCGTATGCCGTGGTACTGCAAGCCATTCCGGTGCTCGCGGTGGTCCCGCTCATCGGGTTGTGGTTCGGCTACGGCACCACCGCCCGCACCATTGTCTGCGTCCTCATCGCGGTCCACCCGATCATTGCCATGACCCTGTTCGGCATCCAGTCCGTGGATGGCAATCTGCGCGAACTCTTCACCCTCGGGCGCGCGAATCGCCTGCGCCGCTTGGTATCGCTGGAACTTCCCGCCGCCCTGCCATCGATTATGGCGAGCCTGCGTACCGCCGCCGGACTCTCGGTGACCGGCGCGATCATCGGCGATATCTTCTTCGCCAAGGGACAGCCGGGTATCGGCACGCTGCTCGACAACTTCCGGGCGCGCCTGCAATCGGAAGACCTGCTCGCGGCACTCCTGCTGGCAGCCCTCTTCGGTGTCGCCGTCTTCGCGATATTCACCGTCGCCCAGCGCCTGACCGTCGGCCGCTGGCACGCCTCCGGCCGCTGAATTCCCTCCGTACCCCGCGGATTTCATCCTCACCCTGTGGAGAACCCATGCACACCCCACTGCGCCGTCTCGGCGTGGCCGCCGTGGCTGCCCTCGTGGTCGCCACCGGTGCGGCCTGTTCCAGCTCCGAATCCGATACCGCCGCCGTCGCCCTGCCCCCCGCACCACCCGAACAGCGATTGACCGGTCTGTGCCCCGCCACCGTCGCGGTGCAGCTGCAATGGGAACCGGAAACCGATTCCGGCCCGATCTTCGGCCTGCTCGGTCCCGGCTACCGGGTCGACTCCGACAACAACACGGTCACCGGCCCACTGGTGGTGGATGGCAAGGACACCGGCGTAGAGCTGGAAGTCCGCGCGGGTGGACCAGCCATCGGCTTCCAGACCGTGCCCTCGCAGATGTACGTCGATTCCTCGATTACCATGGGGCTCACCCACTCCGAGCATGCCATCGCCGCCGCCGGACAGCAGCCCCTGGTGGCCGTCACCA
>NZ_BDCE01000080.1 GCF_001613345.1 Nocardia uniformis NBRC 13702
TCTTCCAGCTCTCCGGGCACGGCATCGCACAGGAACAGATGGATGCCGTATTCGACCGCACCCGAAGCTTTTTCGCCCTGCCCGAAGCCGCCAAGGGGCAGTACCCGCTGGTCAAGGCGAACAATGCGGGTTGGGAAAGTCTGAGCCAGGTGCGCCCCTCCATCGGTGTCCCCGATCAGAAGGAGTCCTACCAGGTCACCCGCCCCCATATGGCGGGTCTGTGGCCCAGCGACGACGAGCTGCCCGGATTCGCCGCTGCCATCCTCGATTTCGAATACGACTGCTGGACCGTGGCCATGCGTGTGCTGTCCTGCTTCGCCGACCGCCTCGGCCTACCCCGCGAGCACTTCACCGCCGCCCACAATCCGGAATCGGCGCAATACCAGAGCACGCTGCGCCTGCTGCACTACTTCGCCGTGCCCGAGGAACTGCGCGATATCCCCGGTCGTTGGCGCGCGGGTGCGCACACCGACTTCGACTGCCTCACACTGCTTTTTCAGCGCGATGGCCAAGGCGGCCTGCAGGTCTGCCCCGGGAAGGAGATGGAGGAGCGGCAGTGGACCTCGATCACGGCGTCCTCGTCGCTGATCACCTGCAATATCGGTGACATGCTGACCCGCTGGAGCGATGACCTGCTCCCATCCAACTTCCATCGCGTCCGCAGCCCGGGCCGCGACGAATACCAGGGCGACCGCTACAGCATCGCCTACTTCGCCCAGGCCGACCGGGATGCCGTCATCCAGGGACCGCGCGGTGTCTACCCACCCGTCACCGCCGCCGATTTCCTCACCCAGCGCGTCCAGGCGAACTACCGCCCACGGCTGTAATTTCGAATCGACCCGGAAAGGACCCCCATGACCGACGACGCCGGTGCCGCCCTGCTCGGCCCCTCCGTGTACCGCCAGTTGCGGCAGCTGGTGTTGTCCGGGGAGCTCGAACCCGGCGCCCCGCTGAGCGTCCCGGCCCTGGCCAGCCGCCTGGGCGTCAGCCGCAGCCCCGTCCGGGAGGCCGTCCAACAGCTCATCTACGAGGGCCTGGCCGTCAATGTCCCGCATGCCGGTGCCCGAGTCGCCGTGGTGGACGACGCGCAGATCCGCAATGTCCTCTCGGTGCGGGCCGTCCTCGACGGCCTCGCCGCCGCCGAAGCCGCGGCCCGTCTTACCGAAGCCGACCTCGAAAAGCTCGGCGCACTCCTCGCCGTCCAGGAGGAAAACCTCCGCGATATCCCCGACGCCGCCCGGGATACCGAACTCGACCTCGAATTCCACACCTCCATTCGAGACTGTTCCGGCAACCACACCCTCATCGGCGAACTGGCCCGCCTGGAAGCTCAGGCCCACCTGTACCGGGGCGATCTGTGGACGCGGAACCGCAACCGTCACATAGCCTTCCGTGAGCATCGGCGCATTTTCGAAGCCCTCGAGTGCGGTCACGCCATCGATGCGCGCACCGCCGCCGAAGCCCACGTCCACGGCCTCATCACCCGTCTCGACCGCCGCTGATCAATGCGCATTGCGGTAGGCGGGCGCCTTGCTGCTGACAGTGGGGGTGAGGGTGCGCAGCAGGGGGAGGGCGCGCCGCGCGACCACGGTGGACAGCACGATCACACTGTGCGACCGCACCACCGAATTGGTGCGGTCGATACTCAGCAGCACGTTCTGCAGTCCGGCGTGCGAATCCGCCCCGATTCGGCACAGCACATCGCTGGAACCGGTGGTGGCGTAGGCCTCGAGTACGCCCGGAATAGCGGTGAGATCGGCCGCCACCGCGTCCAGCGCACCCTGCGCGATCTCCAGTGTCACGAACGCCTCCACATCGAAACCCGCTGCGGTGACATCGATCTGCGGATCGTAGGAGGCGATCACCCCCGCCTCCTCCATGCGCGCGATTCGTGATTGCACCGTCGCGCGCGCCACCCGGGTCCGCCGGGAGAGCTCCAGAATCCCCGCCTTCTGGTGTTCGTGCATGGCCGTGAGGATGGCCAGATCCAGTTCGTCCAGCTTGGCGGGAGTGCGTGCCATGGCGGGTCTCCGTTTCGAAACAACATCGAAGGTCTTCTATTCAAATTGTCCAGCACGAACGCGAACTCGGTGGCGCAATTCACCATGGTGTCTACTCGAAATCGACGATATTGCTCATTGGCGCCCCGCAGGCCTTTCCTTGATTCATGAGCATCGAGGCACCCGCTCCGCGACCCGCCGATCTTCCGCCCGACGACGAACTGCGCCGCCTCGTCGGCCTGGTGGACCACAATGCCGCCGCCGACCCCTTCCCGGTACTGGGTTGGGACGTCCTGGTGTGGGTGGTGGGTAATGCCACCCAGGCCGCGCACTTCCTGGAATCCGCCTTCGGGCTGCGGTTGGAGGCCTACTCGGGCCCGGAGACCGGCAACCGCGATCACAAGGCGTTCGTCCTGCGCAGCGGCGGCGTTCGATTCGTCGTCAAGGGCGCGGTGGATCCGACGAGCCCGCTGGTGACGCACCACGATCTGCACGGGGACGGGGTGGTGGATATCGCCCTGGAGGTTCCGGATGTGGACCGCTGTATCGCCCGGGCCCGCTCCCAGGGCGCTACCGTCCTGGTCGAACCACACAATGAGACAGACGAATTCGGTACCGTCCGATCCGCCGCCATCGCCACCTACGGCGAAACCCGGCACACCCTCATCGACCGCTCCCGCTATACCGGCCCCTACCTCCCCGGCTATATCGCGCGCAGCTCCAACTACCGTCCGCGCTCCGGCGACCCCCGCCGACTCTTCCAGGCCATCGACCACGTCGTCGGCAATGTGGAACTGGGCCGTATGGACCACTGGGTCGAGTTCTACCGCCGTGTCATGGGTTTCGAGAATATGGCCGAATTCGTCGGCGACGATATCGCCACCGACTACTCCGCCCTGATGTCCAAGGTCGTCGCCAATGGCAACCACCGCGTCAAATTCCCACTCAACGAACCTGCTAGGGGCCCCAAACGGTCCCAGATCGACGAGTACCTGGAGTTCTACCGTGGCCCCGGCGTCCAGCACATAGCCCTCGCCACCAGCGATATCCTCACCGCCGTCGACTGCCTCCGCCGCGAGGGCATCGAATTCCTCGCCACCCCGGACAGCTACTACTCCGACCCTGAACTCCGCGCCCGTATCGGCCACGTCCGGGTCCCGGTGGAAGAACTGCGGAGCCGCGGCATCCTGGTGGACCGCGATGAGGACGGCTATCTCCTGCAGATCTTCTGCAAACCCATTACCGACCGTCCCACCGTCTTCTTCGAACTCATCGAACGCCACGGCTCCCTCGGTTTCGGCAAGGGGAACTTCAAGGCTCTCTTCCAAGCCATCGAGCGCGAACAGGAGACCCGCGGAAACCTTTGACCTCGGACGGAAGGTCGTGGTGCGCCGCAGGACCCGGGCGTCGGTAGAGTTCGGGTCATGCGGATGACGTCAGCGATCGTCACGGGGATGACCTTCGCGCTGTTGCTGTCGGCATGCGGGGGCAAGGACGAATCCGATACGCCCACCGTGCTGCGGCCACCCCCCAAAGTGGCGACACTCGGCCCCTTCGTCGGCGAATGCGGTCATGTCACCGATGACGAGGTACGCGATATCGGCGGTCTCGGTTCATTGGCGCGGGTGTTCAAGAACTCGGTCGGGTGCAACTGGCAGGCCGCCAGTTCCGCCAGTGTCACCTTCGCCTCCTACCGCGGCAGCCCCATCGACCGCGAGAAGGCGTGGGTGGCCAGTGTCGGCCGTGATCCGCAGACCATCGAGGTGGGCGGCAAGACGGGTTTCGAGGCCCTCGACCCCAGCAACCGGGTCTGCGATCTGGCCATCCAGCTCGACGACGACTTCTTCGAATGGTCCATGTCCTATGGCATCTTCGGCAGCGATGGTCTCGGCAACCCGTGCGACCGCACCCGCAGGCTGGCCGAGCTGACCGTCCAGCGGCTCGGATGAGGGGAAACGGTATGCGGCGTGGCAGCAGGGCTGCCGGTGCGCTCCTGGCGGCCCTGGCCCTGACCGCGGCCCTCAGTGGTTGCGGGAAGACCATCGAGGGCACCGCCCTCCCGGCGGGCGGCACCACCGGCGACGGCGGTGGCCGACTCAATACCAACTTCGACAAACTACTGCGCGAATGCGATGTCGTCTCCCTCGCTGACATCGGCAAGGTGGTCGCTGAGGGCAGTTACGTGAACTCGTCCTTCAACGGCGCGGTGTGTATGTGGGACCTCGAAGGCGGGGCTGTCGGCAGTGGCATGGTCACGCTGAGTTGGTATGAATTGGGCTCCCTCGCCAACGAGAAGAAGAACAACGACCGCCTCGGTTATCTGACCGATGACATCACCGTGCAGGGCCGTCGATCGCTGGAGACCAGGCGTCCGAACGATCCTGATTCCTGTGGTGTGCACGCACCCGCGGCCGATGCCGGAATTGTCGGCTGGTGGGTGAATTACCGTGCGGGAGGGGCGCATCCGGATCCGTGCGAGGCAGCACGAAAGCTCGTGGAACTCACTCTGAACCTGGCCCGATAATCCCGCCCGCCGCTCACCGCGACCCCATGAGGGGCCCTCCGGGACGCTCTCCATACCATGTCCCGACCCCGCTGCCATACCATTTCCGGGACCCCTTTTTGCCCCTCGAAACGCCGACGGGTATCGTGGACCGCTGTGCCCGGAAGCATACGGGCAAGTTTGTGCGCAGTACGTAGGCCAGCGAGAGCGGCTGACCGTCCCAGCGTGCCCGGAAATCGGATCCGCGCGTGCGTACGACACGCCCGACCTCGTGGTGAGGAAACGCCATGGGATCAGGGCGCAAAGCTCGAATGACGACGGCGTGAACGACGGGCCTGGAGGCGGCAGCTTGCGTCACCACGTAAGGCCCCGGGCACGCCGAAGTGAATACCGACATGAAGTTCCAGACATCTGGTTACTAATAAGGAAAGCCGGTCTATGCCAACCATCAACCAGCTGGTCCGCAAGGGTCGCCGCGACAAGGTCACCAAGACCAAGACCGCGGCCCTCAAGGGGAGCCCGCAGCGTCGCGGCGTGTGCACCCGCGTGTACACCACGACCCCGAAGAAGCCGAACTCCGCGCTGCGTAAGGTCGCGCGTGTTCGCCTGACCAGCGCGGTCGAGGTCACGGCGTACATCCCCGGTGAGGGTCACAACCTGCAGGAGCACTCGATGGTGCTCGTTCGCGGCGGTCGTGTGAAGGACCTCCCGGGTGTGCGCTACAAGATCATCCGTGGCTCACTCGATACCCAGGGTGTGAAGAACCGCAAGCAGGCCCGCAGCCGCTACGGCGCGAAGAAGGAGAAGAGCTGATATGCCACGCAAGGGCCCCGCACCCAAGCGTCCGCTGATCAACGACCCGGTTTACGGTTCGCCGCTGGTCACTCAGCTGGTCAACAAGATCCTGCTGGACGGCAAGAAGTCCACCGCCGAGCGCATCGTCTACGGCGCCCTCGAGCAGGCGCGTGAGAAGACCGGCACCGATCCGGTCGTCACCCTCAAGCGCGCGCTGGACAACGTCAAGCCCGCCCTCGAGGTGAAGCCCCGCCGCGTCGGTGGCGCCACCTACCAGGTGCCGGTCGAGGTCCGTCCGGGCCGCTCCAACACCCTCGCGCTGCGCTGGCTGGTCAACTACTCTCGCGCCCGTCGTGAGAAGACCATGGTCGAGCGTCTGGCGAACGAACTGCTCGACGCCAGCAATGGCCTGGGCGCTTCGGTGAAGCGTCGCGAGGACACCCACAAGATGGCTGAGTCGAACCGGGCGTTCGCGCACTACCGCTGGTGATTCGCCGCCCCGGCACCCCGTTCGGATGTGCCGGGAGACGACTCACAGTCCGGCGTGGCACCTAGACGTCGCGCCGGACGTTGACACAGTGATGACCACTGGGCAGGCCTCTTATTCAAGAGGACCAGGGTCGTTCCCGAAGATCCCAACTGACAACGAGCGGGGAAGATTTCCGTGGCACAGGACGTGCTCACCGACCTGAACAAGGTCCGCAACATCGGCATCATGGCCCACATCGATGCTGGTAAGACGACGACCACCGAACGCATCCTCTTCTACACCGGCATCACCTACAAGATCGGTGAGGTGCACGACGGCGCCGCGACGATGGACTGGATGGCGCAGGAGCAGGAGCGCGGCATCACCATCACGTCCGCCGCGACGACCTGTTTCTGGAAAGACAACCAGATCAACATCATCGACACGCCGGGTCACGTCGACTTCACCGTCGAGGTCGAGCGCTCGCTGCGCGTCCTCGATGGTGCCGTTGCCGTCTTCGACGGCAAAGAGGGTGTCGAGCCGCAGTCCGAGCAGGTGTGGCGTCAGGCCGATAAGTACGACGTGCCGCGCATCTGCTTCGTGAACAAGATGGACAAGCTCGGCGCCGACTTCTACTTCACCGTGCAGACCATCAAGGACCGCCTGGGTGCGCGTCCGCTGGTGCTCCAGCTGCCGATCGGCGCCGAGGACACCTTCGAGGGCATCGTCGACCTGGTCGAGAACAACGCCAAGGTGTGGCGGGGCGAGACCAAGCTCGGCGAGCAGTACGAGGTCGTCGAGATCCCGGAGGATCTCAAGGAGAAGGCCGCGCAGTACCGCCAGGAACTGCTCGAGACCGTCGCCGAGTCCGATGAGGCGCTCCTCGAGAAGTTCTTCGGTGGCGAAGAGCTCACCATGGAAGAGATCCAGGGCGCGATTCGCAAGATGACCGTCAACTCGGAGCTCTACCCGGTGCTGTGCGGTTCGGCGTTCAAGAACAAGGGCGTTCAGCCCATGCTCGACGCCGTGATCGCCTACCTGCCGTCTCCGCTGGACGTGGAGTCCGTGCAGGGCCACGTGCCGAACAAAGAAGACGAGATCCTCACTCGCAGGCCGAGCACCGAGGAGCCGTTCGCGGCCCTGGCGTTCAAGATTGCGACGCACCCCTTCTTCGGCAAGCTGACCTACGTTCGCGTGTACTCCGGTCGGGTCGACTCCGGCGCCCAGGTCATCAATGCGACCAAGGGCAAGAAGGAGCGTCTGGGCAAGCTGTTCCAGATGCACTCCAACAAGGAGAACCCGGTTCCCGAGGGCATCGCCGGCCACATCTACGCGGTCATCGGCCTCAAGGACACCACCACCGGTGACACCCTGTGCGATCCGCAGAACCAGATCGTGCTGGAGTCCATGACCTTCCCGGACCCGGTTATCCAGGTCGCGATCGAGCCGAAGACCAAGGCCGATCAGGAGAAGCTGGGTTCCGCGATCCAGAAGTTCGCCGAAGAGGATCCGACCTTCAATGTGAAGCTGGATCAGGAGACCGGCCAGACCATCATCGGTGGTATGGGCGAGCTCCAGCTCGACATCTACGTGGACCGCATGAAGCGCGAGTTCAAGGTCGAGGCGAATATCGGCAAGCCGCAGGTGGCGTACCGCGAGACCATTACCAAGACGGTCGACAAGTACGAGTACACGCACAAGAAGCAGACCGGTGGTTCGGGCCAGTTCGCCCGCGTCATCATTGGTCTGGCTCCGCTGGTCGATGCCGAGGACGGCGCGACCTACGAGTTCCAGAACAAGGTCACCGGTGGTCGCGTTCCGCGCGAGTACATCCCGTCGGTGGACGCCGGTATCCAGGACGCCATGCAGTACGGCGTGCTGGCCGGCTTCCCGCTGGTCAACGTGAGTGCCTCGCTGATCGACGGCGCCTACCACGAGGTCGACTCCTCGGAAATGGCGTTCAAGATCGCGGGCGCCATGGCCCTCAAGGAAGCGGCCCGCAAGGCCGGTCCGGTGATCCTCGAGCCGCTGATGGCCGTCGAGGTCATCACGCCCGAGGATTACATGGGCGAAGTGATCGGCGACCTGAACTCTCGCCGTGGCCAGATCCAGGCCATGGAGGAGCGCAGTGGTGCCCGTGTCGTCAAGGCGCTGGTTCCGCTTTCGGAGATGTTCGGCTACATCGGTGACCTGCGGTCGAAGACCCAGGGCCGGGCGAACTTCTCCATGGTGTTCAATTCGTACGCAGAGGTTCCGGCCAATGTGTCGAAGGAGATCATCGCCAAGGCGACCGGCGAGTGAGCGTAGCGAACGAGCAATCGAACGCTGCGTAATCTCATTGGTCGGTTGATCGACCCCCAGTAATTCAAACCGCACTGCTGCAGAAAAGCACGCACTAACTAGTCCAGGAGGACAACAGTGGCGAAGGCGAAGTTCGAGCGGACGAAGCCCCACGTCAACATCGGCACCATCGGTCACGTCGACCACGGCAAGACCACGCTGACGGCGGCGATCACCAAGGTGTTGGCGGAGAAGTACCCCGATCTGAACGCGGCCTTCGCGTTCGATCAGATCGACAAGGCGCCGGAGGAGAAGGCTCGTGGTATCACGATCAACATCTCCCACGTCGAGTACCAGACCGAGAAGCGCCACTACGCCCACGTAGACGCCCCCGGCCACGCCGACTACATCAAGAACATGATCACCGGTGCCGCCCAGATGGACGGCGCGATCCTGGTCGTGGCCGCCACTGACGGCCCGATGCCGCAGACCCGCGAGCACGTGCTGCTCGCCCGTCAGGTCGGCGTGCCCTACATCCTGGTCGCGCTGAACAAGTCGGACATGGTCGACGACGAGGAAATCCTCGAGCTCGTCGAGATGGAGGTCCGCGAACTGCTGGCCGCCCAGGAGTTCGACGAGGAAGCCCCCGTCGTGCGCGTCTCGGGCCTGAAGGCGCTCGAGGGCGACGCGAAGTGGTCGGAGTCGATCGTCGAGCTGATGAACGCTGTCGACGAGTCGATCCCGGACCCGGTCCGTGAGACCGAGAAGCCGTTCCTCATGCCGATCGAGGACGTCTTCACGATCACCGGTCGTGGCACCGTCGTCACCGGTCGTATCGAGCGTGGCATCGTGAATGTCAACGAAGAGGTCGAGATCGTCGGTATCAAGGAGAAGACGACCAAGACCACCATCACCGGCATCGAGATGTTCCGCAAGCTGCTCGACAACGGCCAGGCGGGCGATAACGTCGGTCTGCTGGTTCGTGGCATCAAGCGCGAAGATGTCGAGCGTGGCCAGGTTGTCATCAAGCCGGGCACCACGACTCCGCACACCGAGTTCGAGGGCCAGGCGTACATCCTGTCGAAGGACGAGGGCGGCCGCCACACCCCGTTCTTCAACAACTACCGCCCGCAGTTCTACTTCCGCACCACGGACGTGACCGGCGTCGTTACCCTCCCCGAGGGCACCGAGATGGTCATGCCCGGCGACAACACCGAGATGAGCGTCAAGCTCATCCAGCCGGTCGCCATGGACGAGGGCCTGCGTTTCGCGATCCGTGAGGGTGGCCGCACCGTCGGTGCCGGTCGCGTCACGAAGATCATCAAGTGATTCTCTGATTCGCTGAATCACTGAGAGGGCCGTTCCCCTGCGGGGGAGCGGCCCTTTCGCTATTCAGGCGGTGCATCGGTCCGTTCGGAGGCAGGTTCGTTCGGCTCGTCGATCCAGTCGGCGACCGCGGTGCCCGAGACCATTCCATCGGAGCCGGGTAGGACGGTGGCGGGCCGGTCGTCGCGGTAGGTTTCGGCCATTCGGGCGGCCTGTTCCCGGTGCCTGTCCTCGACCTGCGGCTCGGGGATCGCGGGTGGTGAATTCTGTTGCGCGTTCTGTTCTTCCGTTGTGCTCATAACGCAGAGCTGCCCCGATCGGCGTGCGGCAAACTCACCCCAGCAGGCGCGCGTGCACCTCATCGGTATCGGCGGGGGCTGCGCCGAGAATCCGTCCGGAGTCGAAAGTGGCTGCAGCGGTAGGGAGTTCGCCTGCGCGGCCACTGTGTAGGACCCGGATGGAGCCGCTGCCCGCGGTGGGGCGGCCAAGGGCGTCCATGCGTCGCAGGGTTTGGCCCGCAACGGCTTCCGCGCTGTCGAAGATGCGGATGCCCGCGGGGAGGGCGGCGAGAATGGCCTCGATGACGAGGGGGTAGTGGGTGCAGCCCAGCACAATGCCCTCGGTGCCGACGGGGGTACGTGCCGCGGCGCTGGCGATCGCCTCCTCGATGGCGGGCAGATCACCGCGGTCGATGGCGTCGGCGAGGCCGTGACAGGCCACCCCCGTCACCTCGGCGCCGCCGCCGAAACGGGTGATGAGGTCGGCCTGGTAGGCGCTGGCGGTGGTGGCCGCGGTAGCCCAGACGGCGACCTTGGCGCAGGCCGCCGCGGCGGGCTTGATGGCCGGTACGGTGCCGATGACCGGCACGTCGGGACCGACCTCGGCGCGGACGTGCTCGAGCGCGGTCACGCTGGCCGTATTGCACGGGATCACAATGACTTCGGCGCCCTCGCGCAGCGAGGTGCGGGCGGCCTGGAGCACGCGATCGACGACCCACTGCTCGGGTTTGGGCCCCCACGGGGCCCCGTCCGGATCCATTTGCAGCAGCAGATCGAGATCGGGCCGCAGTTTCCGCAACCACGCACCGGTGGGCAGCATCCCCAGTCCGGAATCAATCAGCGCGACGATCACACCTGTCACGGTAGTGAACGCTTCACTTGCGATGCGAACCGTGTCCCAAATAACGCCGAACCCACCCGACGCTCAAGGAACGTGACAACTGATCTCGCGAGGATCGGGGTAACTCGTCGGGTACGCCCGAAGTCGGTTCGGCTCCAGACCGCCGGCACGCGTGCATGCCGGTCGGCGGCTCTTAGCCGGGCGCTGAAGATTCGGGGAGGCGGGGGAGTGGCTCTCAGCCGGGCGCTGAAGATTCGGGGAGGCGGGGGAGTGGCTCTCAGCCGGGCGCTGAATATTCGGGGAGGCGGAGCAGTGCGCGCATCTTCATGACCTTGCCGGTCATGCCCGCGCCGACGACCGCCACCAGCGTCCCGTCGCGGAAGTAGTGGGCGAGGAATTTGCGGCCCTGGTCCTCGACGATCCGAATTTCGTCGGCCAGCGCGGGCAGGCCGAGGACCTGGATCTTCATGTCGTACTGGTCGCTCCACACATAGGGGACCTGTGCGGCGGGGGATTCGGTGCCGAGCAGGGCGCAGGCCGTGATCTTGGCTTGCTCTCCGGCATTGGTCCAGTGTTCGACCCGCTTGTTGCGGCCCACCCGGTGCGGCCAGGCGGCGACGTCGCCGACCGCCCAGACACCGTCGACGCCGGTGCGGCCGAATTCGTCGGTAATGATGCCGCCGCCTTCGGTGGGGGAGGCGAGTGGGATGCCGGAATCGGCGAGCCAGTCGGTGGTGGGAATCGAGCCGATACCGATGACCACGAGGTCGGCGTCGACCACGCTGCCGTCGGTCAGGCGCACCCCACGCACCGCATCGCCCTCGGTCACCAGCGTTTCCACGCCGATGCCGCAGCGCAGGTCCACCCCCTCGGCCCGGTGCAGCCGTGCCACCAGGGAACCGATCTGCTCACCGAGCGCGGCGGCCAGAGGTGTTGGTTGGGGTTCGACGAGCACAACTTCCACACCGCTCATCCGGAAGCTGGCGGCGAGTTCGCAGCCGATGAAGCCGCCGCCGACGACCATGGCGCGCGCAGCGGTGCCGAGGTGGTCGCGCATCCGCGCGGCATCGTCGTGCGAGCGCAGTACGTGGACGCCGGAGACCTCGGGCAACCCCGGAATGCGCCGGGGCCGCAGACCGGTCGCGATAACCAATTGGTCGTAGGTGAGCCGGCTGCCATCGGCGAGTGTGATCGCGTGCGCGGCGGTGTCGACCCCGGTAACAGTGGTACCGAGGCGAAGTTCGATCCGCTGCTCGGCGTAGAACTCGTCGGGGCGCAGCGCGGTGCTGTCGAGGTCCCCGCGCATGAACTGTTTGGACAGTGGCGGCCGATCGTAGGGCGGATGATTCTCATCCCCGATCAGGAGGAGTTCGCCCTCGTAACCAGCGCGGCGCAGTTCCTCGGCAGTGCGTAGCCCCGCCAGCCCCGCACCGACAATTAGAACGTGTTTCACCGACTGCGCCATACCGGCAACCATAACTGTTCGACGTGACGACGGCCGCCGCGCTGTGTCACGCACCACATTCATTCTGCTCCCGAATCGTGGCCGGACATTTATTGATCGGGCGGTCAATCAGGAATAGAACGGAAGGTAGAACAAACCACTAGGCCTTTTAGGGAGGCACACCATGTTCACCGAAAGCCGCATCCAAGGCGCGGTCGCCGTTATCCTCGGCGCCGTCGCCGCGCTCTCACCCCTCTGGGTAACCGTCAATGACAATGCCAGGTTGAGCCTGATCGTCCTCGGTGTCCTGGTGGCCCTCACCGGTCTGGCGCATCTGGCCAAACGTGCCGGGATCATGGCCGACTACGCCATGGCACTGTTCGGCGTACTGATGGTCGTTTCCCCCTGGGTGATGGGCTTCGACGGCCTCAGCGGTGCCGCCTGGACCGCATGGGTGGTAGGCGCATTGACCGTGGTCGTCGCCGTCACGGCACTGCCGCAGGTTTCGGGTCGTCTGCATACGGCTACACATCACTGATGCAGATGCCGAAGCCGCATCGAGCGGGGCGTCGCCGGACGAAGAACGTCGACGGCGACGCCCGTCAGCTCATTCTGGATGCCGCCGAAAAACTTTTCGCGGCACAGGGTTTCGATGCGACCCCGACAGCGGCCATTGCCGCGGCCGCGGCCGTCCCCAAGGGACTCGTCTTCTACTACTTCCCCACCAAGAGTTCGATCCTGTCCGCGCTCATGGCCGAGCGGGTGCCGTCCCCGCCCCTCGACGATATCGATTCCGTGGTGGCCCCTGGCGATCCGGCCGCCAGTCTGCTGAACCTCGATGCCGCGCTGAATCTGCGCGACCACCACTCCTCGGTCCTGCGCGTCATCATGTGGCGGGAGGCCGACACCCATCCGGATGTTCGAAAGCAACTGCGCCGCATGCGCGATCAACTCCTCGATGTCACCGCCCGGGTGCTACAGGCCAGCGCCGCCGTCCCCGTCAAACCGAACACCCTGCGCGCCTGCGCGGCGGCCTGGGTTTCGGCCATGTTCGCCATAGCCAGCACCGACCGCCTGCTCACCCTCGATGGTATGACCCTGCCGACCGCGGATGAACTGTTCAATGTGGCGCAGGTGGTGGCCGCGGGTATGACGCATATGGGTTAATGCTGTTGTTCGCAAAGGGGACTCGTTTCAGACCCGGAGCGCGGTACGTTCCGTGACCCGGTAAGAATGTCGGCCATGGATGCCGATTACACCAGCGACCTGGGGCACACCCTGAACCCGCGGCAGGAGAACTACCGCCTGACCCACCCGGACACCCCCGATTCCGGTAGCGGGTCGAATGCCACCCTCACCGGCATCGACACCGGCGCGCACACCACCCAGGGTCGAGCCACCCTGAATCCGCCCGACAATTCGGTGCAGTGGAGCACTTCCGGAAACCACCGCACCACGACCACCACCGAATCCGAACCCGCCCACACGAATTCCCGACCGCCCGAATACCGACCCACCGAATTCGGTACGGCACCAGCGACGAACGCCGGTTCGGCATTCGATCCCGGCACCCCCAACACGAATTCCGGTGGCTCGCCCTTCGGTACCGCCGCCCCCGCGACGAACTCCAACGGCTCGTCTTTCGCCACCACCCCCGCCAGCTCGAACAACTCTTCCTACGGCACTGCCTCGAACAGCTCGTCCTACGGCACCCGCGCCCCCTCGGCCGCCGGCGCTTCTTCGTTCGGTACCGCCGCCCCCGCCACCCATGCCGCCCCGGCCCAGGCCACTGCCAACGTCGCCGCGCTCACCAGCGCTCGCGCGGCCGGCGCCGCACCGGCGTCCACCATCGAACCGCAGCACGTGATGCGCCTGCTGCTGGCCAGCCACGATCTCGATACCGCCGCCAGCAAGGCGGAGGCGGGTGAGGGGTCGGTCGACGACCTGGCCCGCGCCGCCCACCGCACCCGCGCCGCCGCGGTCGAATTGATTTCCGCCTGGTACGGGGGGACGGACCATATGCGAAATTTCGCCGAGGCGCTGTTACAGGCGGCCTCCGAAACCGCTTGAGCGCCGCTGACACCAGGACTGTCTGATTCGGGTCGCCGCGATGGCGCGGCGTCCGGTCTCGGTGTCGGTCGATCATCGTACGATCCGATCCGGATATCCGATCGGACGAGGAGGCGGCGGTGAGTGCAGCCGATGGATCACCGAAACCGACGGCGGCAGCCGTGCGGTCGGCCTTGGCCGGGGTCGCCGATCCCGCCGACGCCATTCATCTACAACGCTTCTTCAAGACCGGCCCGGGGGAGTACGGGGAGGGGGACGTCTTCATCGGGGTGCGGGTACCGCAGACCCGTAAGATCGTGAAACACTTTGCGGAACTTCCGCTTTCGGAGATCGACCAGCTGCTCGACAGTGAGGTGCACGAGCATCGGCTGGCCGGATTGGTCATTCTCAATGGCCGGATGGCGCGGGTCTCGCGCAAGCGCGGCGCCGATGTGGCCGCACAGGAACTGATTGTGGAGTTGTATCTGGCCGCCGTGCGGCGGGGACGGGTGAACAACTGGGATCTGGTCGATGCCTCGGCCGAATTCATCCTCGGCCCCTGGCTGCTGGATCGGCCGCGCGGGTTGATTTATGAACTGGCACAGTCGGATTCGCTGTGGGGGCGGCGCGTCGCACTGCTGACCACCTTCGCGTTCATCAAAGCGGGCGATACCGGCACCACCCTGGACCTGTGCGAGCGCCTGCTCACCGACCGCCGTGACCTGATCCAGAAGGCGGTGGGGTGGATGCTGCGCGAGATCGGCAAGCGGGTGGACCAGACGATCCTCACCGGTTTCCTCGACGCACACGCCGCCGAGATGGGTCGGACAGCTCTCAGCTACTCCACCGAACATCTCACCCCGGAAGAACGCGCCCACTATCGCGCACTGCGTTGAGCGGCCGAGTCGGCTTACCGAACTGGCTTTTTTGTGTGATCCAGATCGCCTCATCGAGTCGCCGAGGAATTTCTCTCCGAATGAGGACTCCTTGTGTTCATCTTACGTTTAGCTTGCGTTCATCTGTCGCAACCATTCTGTGACTCGCCCAGAACAGACCGAAAGTCTGTAAAGCGCGAGCGGTAACCGACCTATATTCGGATAACGGCCGCAGCGACTCCGTCAATGTCACACAACAGCAGACCGCGCGTCGACGAGCGTTCTCCATCGCATTCCCGCCGGAAGAACGCCCGTACAACCCCGCGCTGTCGGAAATCCGATTCCCCCATGCCTTTACGCAAACTGATCCCCCTGGCCGTCCTCGCCGCCGCCGTGGTCGTGCCCGCCACGCAGGCACACGCCGCCGATGTTCCGGGTGTGCCGCCGGAGCTCCAGCAGCCCGCTCAACAGGTGCGGCAGCAGGCCGACCAGTGGCAGCGGGGTCTGCCCCAGCCGCAGCAGGACCAGGTGCAGCAGTTTGTCCAAACCCTGCCCGCGCCCTTCTCGCAGGTACTGCCGCCGGTCTTCGCCGACAATCTCGATGGCTGGATTCGCAATGCGCTGCACGTGATGGCGCAGCACAATATTCCGGGCGACTACGACAGTATTTTCCGCAACATCATGCGGGAATCGGGTGGCAATCCCCGCGCCATCAACCTCTACGACTCCAATGCCGCGGCCGGTATCCCCTCCAAGGGCCTGTTGCAGGTGATCGACCCCACCTTCCAGGCCTACCACGTCGACGGTACGTCCTGGGATATCTACGATCCCGTCGCCAATATCGCCGCGGCCTGCAACTATGCCGCCCACCGCTACGGCTCGATCAACAACGTCTTCGGGGCGTACTGAGTTCTCGTGTCCGAACGAACATCGGCCGCCGCGTCGAAAGACGCGGCGACCGAATTGTTTTGCCCCGCAGGCTCAGAACTGGATCTTCAGGTGATCGGTCACCGGTCGTGCCTGGCAGCCGAGGATATACCCGTTGGCAATGTCCTCCGGGTCGAGGATTTCGGCGTTCTCCATTTCCACGGTGCCCTCGAGTACGGTGCAGGCGCACGAGCCGCACTCGCCCTCGAGGCAGGAGTAGGGCACGTCGAGCCCCTTGGAAAGCATGATGTCGACCAGGGTCTGGCTGCGCGGCCAGTTCATGGCGTGGGTTTCGCCATCGAGTTCGACCTCGACACTGGCGGCGTCGGCGGCTTCCTCGGCGCTGATCTCGGCGGGTGCGACATCGGCGAACGGGTCGCCGGACAGTGAGTTGAACACCTCGGCGTGCGTGCGATTGCGCGGCACCCCGAGCTGGGCGAGCGCATCGTGCACCCGGTCCATGAACGGCTTCGGTCCGCACATGAAGGCCTGGAAATCGGTGTAGGGCCGGGTGAGGGTGGCCAGCGCGTCAGCGGTGGGCAGGCCCTGGAGGTGCTCGAGCCAGTGGATCACCGCGAGCCGTTGCGGATGCTTGTCGGCGAGCTCGCGAAGCTCGTCCGAGAAGATCACATTATTGTGATCGCGATTGGCGTACACCAGCACGACTCGTGAATTCCCGCGCGCCAGAGCCGATTTCAGAATCGACATGACCGGGGTGATGCCGGATCCGGCCGCGAACAGCAGTAGATCCGCATCGAGATCCTTGGGCGTGAAAACTCCTGAGGGCGGCAGCACTTCGATGGTGCTGCCCGCGGTCACGTTGTCGCACACCCAGTTCGACGCGTAACCGTCGACGGTGCGCTTGACCGTCACCTTGGGTGCGTCGTCGGTGTAGGGCGAGCTGGCCAGCGAATAGCAGCGCGCCACCGAGCCGGTGAGGTCGCTGGGAATCCGCAGGGTCAGGAATTGGCCCGGCTGGTAGGTGAAACGTTCACGCAGTTCGGCGGGAACGTCGAATACCAGCGAGCACGCATCGGCCGTCTCGTTGATAACCGCGGAGACCCGCAGCACGGCCGATCGCGAGCTGTGCGGTACGTCGACGGTGGTCATAGTGTCCTCTCGAACCCGGCGCTATATGGCCAAACTAGAACGTGTTCTAGTTTCATAGTACGTGGCTGTCCCGCTGCCGGACAAGCTGAGCTTCCAGACCGGCGATCAACACGTCCACGCCGAAGTCGAAGGAGTACTTCCCCCGCAGGTCCGACAGATGCTTGGTGGCCCGCTCCACGGCTTCGGGCAATGCCCGGTCGAGTAGGGCGTTGCGGTCACGCGGATTCACCCGACTGCGGCCGAAGAGGTAGGTGTGGATGGTCGCGTACGCGGCGAGCACATTGCGCTCGTTGAATCCGGCCTCGAACAGGATCTCCATCAGCGCGGCAATGAGGTCGAGCTGTTTGCCCAGCATCTGCTCGATGAGTACATCGCCGAGTCCCGGGTGTTTGCGGAGTTTTTCGTCGATCTGGTCGATGAGATCGCGCAGCCGCTGTTGCCAAGGCCCGGATTCCGGCGGGGGCTTGCGGACACCGGTGAGCGCGGCGGTGGCGACGAGGTCGAGTAGCTCACGCTTATCGGCCACGTAGTAGTACGGCGCCATCGGGGAAACACCGAGTTCGCGGGACAGTCGGCGCATGGAGAGCTTCTCCACACCGTCCTGGCGGACCACCCGCAGGGCGGCCTCGACGATCTCGGATTCCGACAGTGTGTTCCCGCCCCCGCTCGACTGCATGCGCCCGATTCCCATTCCACCTCGACCATTGCGGGAGCGGCTCGACCGTCCCTGGCTGTTCAGCTGCTGTTTTCCATCCGCAGTCTAGAGCGCCGGGTGCGGTGGTGGTCCCGGCACGTTCGGGTCCGCCCGCGAGTCTGTAAGGCGGCGCGTCGCGCGGCGCGCCGATCATGGTTGCTGGCTGTGTGCTGACCTAGCATTTCAGGTATGCGCCATGATCGCCTTCCCGATGGTTTCGGGGTGCGAATCGATCCCAGGGTGCGCACTTACTCCGGTGGACGTTTCCTGGTGGGTGGCTCGCCGACTGGGTTGCTACGGCTCGCGCCGGAGGCTGCGGCCAGGATCGGTGACGGCTACCTCGAGGTGACCGATCAGCTCTCGGCTCGGGTAGCCAGACGGCTACTCGACTCCGGAGTGGCCAATCCGCGCCCGCGGCTGCTGCCGTCATTGAAGGACGTCACGGTCGTCGTGCCGCTGCACAATGACGCCGCCGGATTGGAGCGACTGCTGTCGGCGTTGCGCGGGCACACCGTCATCGTGGTGGATGACGGGTCGGACCGTCCGGTACGAATACCCGGCGCGACGGGCACCCGGCGCCGGGTGACGGTACTGCGCACCGATCGCCGACGCGGTGCGGCGGCCGCCCGAAATCTAGGATTGCGAGCAGCTACAACGGAATTCGTAGCCTTCCTGGACTCCGATGTGGTGCCGCGCAGTGGCTGGCTGGAGGTGATGCTGGGTCATTTCAGCGATCCGAAGGTGGCATTGGTCGCCCCTCGGCTGTTGGCCATGGATCCGGATTCGACGGTCCTGGCCCGCTACGAATACACCCGCGCGTCGCTCGACCGGGGCCGCCGGGAGTCGGCGGTGCGCTCACGCGGCGCGGTACCGCACGTGCCGAGTACCGCGCTGCTGGTGCGCCGCCAGGCGCTGCTGAGCGAGAACGGTTTCGACGAGACCATGAGCGCCGGTGCCGATACCGACCTGTGCTGGCGGTTGGAGCGGGCGAATTGGCGACTACGTTACGAGCCCGCCGCCCGGGTCGCCCACGAGTGCCCCGTTTCGCTACGAAAGTGGTTCGCGCACAAGGTGACCGAGGGTGCTGCCGTGGCGCCACTGGGGCAGCGGCACCCAGGTATGACGGCCCCGCTGTCGCTACCCCTGTGGTCCGCGGCGGCCGCGGTGCTCCTCGCCACCCTGACCCGCAGTGGTCTGTTCTGCGGTGTACTCACCCTGCTGGCCACCCTGGCCCGACTACGGCGCGTCTTCGCCGAACTCGACAATCCCACCCGGGTATCGGCCATCTATATGGCCCGCGGTTTCTCCGGCGGACTGTGGCGACTCGCGTCCTCGCTGTGCCGCCACTACTGGCCCGTCACCCTGCTCGGCCTGATCCTGTCGCGGCGCATCCGGCGCATTGCCCTGACCATGGCGGTCGCCGACGGTCTGGCGGACTGGTTCACCCATCGCGAACCCGGCGGCCTCGACCCCGCCCGCTATCTGGTGTGCAAACGCCTCGACGATGTCGCCTACGGCACCGGCCTGTGGTGGGGCGCGGCCCGGGCCCGCAATACGGTCGCGCTCCGTCCGTCATTGCCGCCCAACTGAGTCGGCGTCCTGCCCGCAACCTCCCTTTACGCCCTCGACCGCCGCGAACCTCTCCCGCTGGACTCCCTGCTTCCGAACAGCCTTGCCGCCGACACCGGCCACGGGGTGATGCCGAGCGCTGGCACGGGCGGCGCGCAGGATGACGAGTGGGGCGTCGGCGCGCGGGGTAAACAAGCGAAATAGACACAGCTCACATTTCAGGCAGTGGTTGTCGCAGTGTGACCTGCGGGACAAAGAATCGGCTTAGGGGTTCCGGCAGCACCTTCGTCGGTACAGTTTGTTCCCGAAGGGAAAGGCAAATGGTCAGCAATCTCGCAGGTGGGAGCCCTAACCAGCATGGTTCCGAATCGGGCTCGCAGCTCGGTGCGCTGGAGGCGTATGCCGCACAGGCCCACGGATACCTCAGTGTAGGAACCGAACAGCTGGGTCAGCTGGCGGGTTTGTTGCGCCCGGCGGTGCTGGAATCGTGGCTGCGCAGTCTGCGCGGCGGCGTCGATCCCATGGACGACGGTGACGGTCGCGGCCTGAGAGGCCCTGACCTGCAACGCTATCGGGACAACCATTCGATAGCCGCCGTAATGCCGCTCGTCGACAAACTGCTCCTGCGCGACGCCACCAGCACCGGACTCATTGTGGTGGTGGCCGACCAGTTCGGCCGGGTGCTCTCGGTACACGGCAATCCGGATCGCGTGGCCGCCGCCTCGGACGCCGGATTGCGTGAGGGCAATGACCTTTCCGAACGGCGGGTCGGCACCAATGCGGTCGGCCTGGTGGTGCGCACCGGCCGTGCGGCCTGGATCCACGGCCCGGAACACTTTCTGCACCGCATGCACCAGATCACGGGAGCCGCCGCACCCGTTCATGATCCGGACGGCCGACTGGTCGGCGTACTCATGATCGCGGGTGGGGTGCGGGTGGCGCGGCCGGAGATTCTCGCACTGGTCAAGGCGGCGGCCACCGCCGCGGAGATGGATCTGCTGCTGGCCGCGGTGCGATCCGGGCAGGACCGCTCGGCTCGGCGGATCGGCGGTGGTGCGGACGCGCCCATGCCCGAGCGCCTCGGTCTGGAGGTCATCGGTCTCGGCCAACCGCAGCTGACCGTGGCGGGGGAGCGAGTTCCGTTGTCGCAGCGGCATGCCGAGATCCTGTTGCTGCTCGCCGAGCACGCCGAGGGGCTCAGCGCCGACCATATGGCGCTACTGCTCGACGACGCCGATTTGGACAATGCCACGATTCGCGCGGCGGTCTCACGGCTGCGGTCGGTGGTGGGGTCCAAGGTTTTCGGCTCGCGGCCCTATCGCCTACTGGTTCCCATCGCCACGGATGTGGACGCGTTGCGCGCATCCCTGGATTCCGGTGATGTGGAGACCGCTGTGCGGCTCTATTCCGGCCCGGTTCTGCCCCGTTCGACCGCTCCCGGAGTTATAGACATTCGCGATGAATTGCGCGTCCGACTGCGTACTGCTGTGCTGCGTTCCAGTGAGGCAACGGTGCTGAGTCGATGGACCGCGGGTGCGGAAGGTCGCGACGACGCTGCGGCGTGGGCCGCGTATCGCGCCACGGTCGATCGGGAATCTCCGCTATATGCGCAGATAGAAGCCAAAATTCGCGTTCTCGATCGGCGCCTCGGTGCCGATGCAACGCAGATGCAACGTTTCGGCTCCTAGTCTCCAGATTCGAAAGTGCAGTCAGTCACATCTGACGGCTAATTGTGGCGGTTCCCACATTCGCAGTGGCTGCCACGGTCTCGCGGCGCCCAACTAGACGCTCGTCCAACTTTTTTTCAGGAAAAAGTTCCGTTTTATTCTTTTAGCGCTTAGTCTTCGCAATGCATGGACCGCATCCATGTGACCCAGGTGATAGTGCGGCCGTTTTTTGGACAGTGTCCAGACGACACCGCGTGAAGTTGGAGGAAGAGCTAGAGCAGTAGATCCAGATGCGGGAAGCGCCCGGGCCGAGTCTTGAAGGGCAACAACACGAATTCGGTCCGCCACCGCACCCGCTACCCGGCCGAGATCTGAGGGCAGGAGATCGGAGGCCACGGCCGGGGCGTCCGCAGAGTCGATTTCGAGCGTGGACACCTTTGCACGGTGTCGCGCATTCGTCGCATTCCCATGGTGGTTTCGCGGCTCGGCACCGCTCCACGGTGCTGGAGCCCTATTTGTGCTGCCTGAAAAACGTTCGGCCGCTTGTCTATTCGTCATATCGAGGAGGCTCTGGTGCAGGGTACGGAGTTGGATGGTGTCGGGGTGGCTCGGCCGAGCGAGACGGTGTCGCCGGTGGCGGATGTGCCGACCGAGCCCAGACCTTTCCCGCTCGCACCCGCCCAGTTGGGCGTCTGGTACGCCCAACTCCTCGATCCCGAAGTGCCGATCAATGTCGCGCAGTACGTGGATATCGCGGGCGACCTCGATCCCCGGGTGCTCAATGACGCGGCGGATGCGGCGGCCCGTGAGTTCGGTTCCACCCTGGTGCGATTCGTCGAGATCGACGGGCAGCCCTTCCAGGTGGTGGACCCCGGGCTATCGGTCGAGCACCAGATCATCGACCTGCGCGATACCCCCGATCCGATCGCCGCGGCCCACGCCTGGATGCGCGCCGACGCCACCGCCCCGGTGGATCTGCTCACCGATCGACTCTTCGCGGGTGCGGTCCTGCGCGTCGGCGACCGGCGCTGGTTCTGGTACCTGCGGGCCCACCACATCGCGCTGGACGGATTCGGCGCGATCACCAACACCATGCGGGTGGCCGAGCGCTACACCGCGCATATGCGCGGTAAGTCACCGGAGCCGGTGCGGCCCGGGACCATGGCGGAGCTGGTCGAAGGCGAGCTCGCCTATCGAGAGAGCCGTCGCTTCGAGACCGATCGCGCGTACTGGATCGAGCGCATCCGCGGTATCGAGCCGACCACCCTGTCGCGACGCAGCGCCGCGCCCGCTGCCGGAAATCTGCGGTACGGCCGGGCCCTGCCGCGGCGGGTGCTGGATTCGTTGAATTCCCTTGCCGCCACCTATGATTCCTCTACCGCCGTGGTACTGCTGGCGGCGTTCGCCGCCTATCTGGCCCGCCTCACGGATAAGCCGGAAGCGGTGCTCAGCATGCCGGTGATGGCGCGCACCACCGCGGTTATGCGGCGCTCGGCGGGCATGCTGTCCAATATCGTGCCGCTGCGACTGCCGGTCGGTGCCGATGCCAGCTGGGCGGAGCTGCTGAACGCCACGCGCCTGGAGGTATCCGGGGCGCTGCGGCATCAGCGCTATCGGCTCGAGGATATGCACCGCGATACCGATCGCGAGGGCGGTCCGAGTGGGCGTGCGCTGTACGGCCCGATGGCCAATATCATGCTGTTCCACACCGATCTGACCCTCGGCGATACCGTGGGCCGCCTCCATGTGCTGGCCAGCGGTCCGGTCGAGGACCTGGGCATGCAGGTCTACTACGGCGAGAGCGACCGGGTGCACCTGGAGCTCGAGGCCAACCCGAACCTGTACAGCGCCGATGAGATCGCAAGGCACCACGGACGTTTCATCGCATTTCTGGAACGGCTACTGGACGCCGATCCCGTGCTTCCGCTGGCATCGGTACCGGTGACCACCGATCTGGAACGCGCGGTGAGTCTGCGCACCTGGAACGACACCGCGCGTCCGGTGGATCCGGACGCGACGTTGGTATCGATGTTCAGTGCACAGGTGGCGCGTACGCCCGATGCGGTCGCGCTGCGCTACGCGGAGGCGCCGGAGTGCGCGCTCACCTATCGAGAACTCGACGAGCGGGTGAATCGGCTTGCCCGGCACCTGATTTCGATCGGCGTCGGCCCTGAATCACTGGTCGGCCTGCATCTGCGCCGTGCGCCGGAGTTGGTAGTCGCCATGTATGCCGTCGAGGCGGCCGGTGGCGCGTATGTGCCGCTGGATCCGGATCATCCGGCCGAGCGTCTTGCCCATATTCTCGATACCGCGCACCCGGTGTGTGTGCTCACCCGGACGGCGGATCTGCCCGCCGACGACCTGAGCGTCCCGGTGCTGTGTGTCGACACCGTCGAACTCGACTGCTATGCAAGCGAATCCGTCACCGATGCCGAACGCATCACGGCGCTGCGCCCCGCGAATACCGCCTACGTCATCTTCACCTCCGGTTCGACAGGTCGTCCCAAGGGGGTGGCCGTCAGCCATCGCTCGATTGTCAATCGCCTGGTCTGGATGCAGGACGGCTACGTGGCGTTGCACGCCTCGGATCGAGTGCTGCAGAAGACGCCGTTCACCTTCGATGTTTCGGTACCGGAGTTCTTCTGGCCGCTGCAGGTGGGTGCGCGCCTGGTCCTGGCCCGCCCCGACGGCCACACCGATCCGGCCTATATCGCGGACGTGATTCGCCGCGAGGGCATTACCTCGGTGCACTTCGTACCGTCCATGCTTTCGGTCTTCGTGACCGAACCGACCGCCGCGCACTGCACCAGCCTGCTCCACGTATGGTGCTCGGGCGAGGCGCTGCCGATACCCACGGCACTGCGCGTCGCGGAACTGACCGGGGCTCGGGTACACAACCTGTACGGGCCCACCGAAGCCGCCGTCGAGGTCTCCTTTCACGAGGTGACCGGCGG
Source organism: Nocardia uniformis NBRC 13702 (assembly GCF_001613345.1). Classification (GTDB taxonomy): domain Bacteria; phylum Actinomycetota; class Actinomycetes; order Mycobacteriales; family Mycobacteriaceae; genus Nocardia; species Nocardia uniformis. The sequence continues at coordinate 23,782 of NZ_BDCE01000080.1, forward strand.
GGACGCCGAATTCGCGCCGATCGGCGCGCCGGTGTTCAACACCCGGCTGTACGTGCTCGATTCACGTCTGCGGCCGGTTCCCGTAGGAACCCCGGGTGAGCTGTATCTGTCGGGGGTTCAGCTCGCCCGGGGCTATGTGGAGCGATCGGGTCTGACGGCCGAGCGCTTCGTCGCCGATCCCTTCACCGGGCCCGGTGAACTCATGTACCGCACCGGTGATCTGGTGTGCTGGAATGCCCGCGGCGAGGTGGAATACCTGGGCCGCACCGACTTCCAGGTAAAGGTGCGCGGTCTGCGTATCGAACTCGGCGAAATCGAGACGGTGCTGGCCGCGGTCTCGCAGGTGGTCCAGGCCGTGGTGCTGGTGCGTGACGATCAGCTCGTCGCCTATGTGGTGCCGTCGGTCGCGGGCGCGGTGCCGGAGGCGAAACTGCGTGCCGCCGCCGCGCGCACGCTGCCCGCCTACATGGTCCCGTCGGTATACGTGCTGCTGGATGAGCTGCCGCTCAATAGTTCCGGCAAATTGGACCGCAAGGCGCTGCCCGATCCGGAGCGGGTGGTCGCGGAGTACACCGCGCCGATCTCGCCGGTCGAAGCGACCGTGGCGCGTGTCTTCGGCGAGGTACTCGGTCGCGAACAGGTCGGCCGCACCGATGATTTCTTCGCCCTCGGTGGCAATAGCCTGGTCGCCACCCAGGTGGCGGCGCGGCTCGGCGCCGAACTCGGCTGCCGCCTCGGCCTGCGAGAGCTGTTCAGCGCGACCACGGTTGCCGCGCTCGCCGCACTGGTGGAGCAGCAGTTCACCGATGAGGATGCCGCCCTCGGTGCGAGCGTCCCGGCGCTCGGTACGCGGGAGCGGCCCGAGGTGCTGCCGCTGTCACCGGCACAGCAGCGCATCTGGTTCCTGAACCGCTTCGAAAGCTCCAGTGCCGGCTACAACATGCCGTTCGTGGTGCGTTTGCGCGGTGCGGCCGATGTGGTGGCGCTGCGGGCGGCGGTCGCGGATGTGATTGCCCGGCACGAGGTATTGCGCACGGTTTTCCCGCAGACGGAGTCGGGCGCCTGCCAGCAGGTGCTCCCCATCGATGCCTTGCTGCCATCCCGCGATGTCCGCAATGCCCGTGATGCCCGTGACGTCGCATCGAGCGAGCCCCCGATCTCGTCATCCCGGCATGCTTTTGGCCGGGATCCACACCCCGTGACGCAGGAACCGACCGCAGCGGATTCCGGCCAAAAGCACGCCGGAATGACGGAGGGCGTCCACGCCGGATCGACGGAGGACCTCTTCGATTGCGGTCTGTTCGGTGGAGCCGCGTCAATCGACGATGACCCCATGCTCGGCCCGGCCGAGCCGATCGCCGAATCCGACCTTGACGCCGAGCTGCGCTATTTCGCCGCCGAGGGTTTCGACCTGGAGAACGAGATCCCCTTCCGGGCACGACTGTTCATGCTCGACGCCCAGGACCACGCGCTGGCTCTGGTCCTGCACCACATTGCCGCAGACGGCCTCTCGCTGCCGGTTCTGGCCAGCGACATGATGACCGCCTACGCGGCGCGGCTCGCCGGGCACGCGCCGGGGTGGGCTCCGCTGCCATTGCAGTACGCGGATTACACACTGTGGCAGCGGGAGCGGCTCGGCGAAGCTACCGACGAGTATTCGCTCGCCGGGCGGCAATTGGCGTTCTGGACCGACGCGCTCGCCGGTGCGCCCGAGCAGTTGGACCTCCCTACGGATCGGCCCCGGCCGGCGGTGGCCAGTGGTGTCGGCGGTGTCCATCTACTTGAGATACCTACCGGTCTCCATGCTCGGCTGGTGGAATCCGCTCAGGATCATGGGGTTTCGACCTTCATGCTCGTGCACGCCGTTGTCGCGGTACTGCTGGCGCGACTCTCCGGTGGCGACGACATTGTCATCGGCACTCCGGTCGGCGGTCGCGGTGAACGCGAGCTCGACGAACTGATCGGCATGTTCGTCAATACCCTGCCGCTGCGTACCCCCGTCGACGGGCGGATCTCCTTCGCGGAACTGCTGGCCCAGGTGCGGGAGCGCGATCTTGCGGCGTTCGCGCACGCCGATATTCCATTCGAACAGCTAGTCGAGGCCCTGAACCCGACGCGCTCGCAGGCGCGGCATCCGATGTTCCAGGTGATGCTCTCCTTCACCGCCGCTGGGAATATCGGTGTCGAACTGCCCGGATTGCTTGCCACGGCGGGTACGCTGGACACCGGAGTGACCAAGTTCGATCTTTCGATCGCGGTCACCGAAAGCTTCGCCGGTGCCGGTCCCGGGGAAGGTCCGGCACCGGCGGGGATCCAGGCGGAGTTCACCTTCGCCACGGATCTGTTCGATACCGCCACGATTTCCGAGTACGCGCGATCATTTCTGCGCCTGCTCGATGCGGTGACGCGAACCCCCCGTACGTCGATCTCCGATCTACCGCTCCTCGCTCCCGAGGAGAACGCACACGTAATCGCGCTCGGTGCGGCCCCCGCCCCGGCACTGCTGGGCGATACCGTAATCGCCGCCTTCGAACGTCAGGTGCGACTCTCACCCGCCGCCGCGGCGCTCATCGACGGGCCCTGGACCCTCACTTACGGGGAGATGTCCGCGCAGGTCAACCGGCTCGCCCGGCTACTCGTTTCGCTCGGCGTCGGCCCCGACACCCTCGTGGTGCTCGGTATGCGACGTTCGGCCGAATTCGTGCTGGCCGCCTATGCGGTGCTCACCGCGGGTGGAGCGTATGTGCCGGTCGATCCGGACCAACCCGCCACCCGTCTGCGCCAGGTGGTGGAGACGGCGCGACCGGTCTGCGTACTCACCACCTCCGACGACGGCTGGGAAGCCGAGATCGCGGTGGCCGTGGTGGTCGTCGATACCGCCGGGCTGTCGAGCTTCTCGGCTACCTCGCTCACCGATGAGGACCGCCGCGCACCGCTGCTTCCCGAACACCTCGCCTACGTCATCTTCACCTCCGGCTCCACCGGGCAACCTAAAGGCGTTGCGGTACAGCATCATTCGGTTGCCAACCAGATCTCCTGGATTGCGGACGAGTATGACGTCACCGCCGCCGATGTAGTGCTGTTCAAGACACCTGCCACCTTCGACGTCTCGGTGTGGGAACTGTTCGCGCCACTGGTGCGCGGTGCGACCCTGGTGGTGGCCGCCCACGACGGCCATCGCGATACCGGCTACCTGGCCGAGACCATCGCGCTCTACGGCGTCACCATGACCTCGTTCGTGCCGTCCATGCTCAGCGTCTTCGCCGATACCGTACGCGCCGGCGAGATCGCCTCGTTGCGAACGGTTCTCGTTGCCGGTGAGGCTTTCACCAGCGCGGACGCGGCCGCCTTCACCACGGTCAGCGCCGCCGCCCTGCACAATCTGTACGGACCGACCGAGTTCACGGTGCACGCCACCCACGCCCCCGCCGATCCGGCCGGATCCGGTCCGGTGCCAATCGGCCGCGCCGTACCCGGCGGCCATATCTACGTCCTCGACAACCGGCTGCGTCCCGTGCCCGCGACCGTGGTCGGTGAGCTGTACCTGTCCGGTGTCCAGGTGGCGCGCGGCTACCACGGCCGCACCGATCTCACGGCTGAGCGATTTGTCCCGAATCCGCATGGTCCGGCCGGATCTCGCATGTACCGCACCGGTGACCTGGTGCGCTGGAATCGTGCTGGCGCGCTGGAATACTTGGGCCGCAGCGACTTCCAGGTGAAATTGCGCGGTCAACGCATCGAACTGGGAGAGATCGAGGCCGCACTGGTATCCGCACCGGATGTACGGGCCGCGGCGGTCCTGGTTCATCGGCACAATGCCGGTGAGTTGCTGGTCGCCTACGTGGTCGCCGATATCGACGACGGCGACCTGGCCGAGGTGCTTTCCGATCGGCTGCGCGGTGTCCTGCCGTCGTACATGGTGCCCACCGCCTATACGCGGCTCGCGGAGATGCCGCTCACCCCGTCGGGCAAGTTGGATCGCAGGGCGCTGCCGGAACCGGAACTGCGGGCCAGGCAGTTCCGCGCCCCGGTGACGCCGGTGCAGCGCGCGGTCGCGGAGGTATTCGCACAGGTATTGGGTGCCGAACGAGCCGGTCTCGATGACGACTTCTTCGCCCTGGGCGGCAATTCGCTGGTGGCCACCCAGATTTCGGCACGGCTGGCCGAGGTACTCGGTGCGGAGGTGCCGGTGCGGTTGCTGTTCGAGCAGCCGACGGTCGCGGGACTGGCGGGCAATCTCACCCTCGATGCGGGGCGCGATCGGTTGCCGCTGGTGGCGGGGGAGCGGCCCGAGAACGTGCCACTGTCCTACGCGCAACAGCGCATCTGGTTCCTCAACCGCTTCGACTCGACCTCAGCGGCAGACAATCTGGTCGCGGCACTGCGCTTGGACGGACCTCTCGACCTGGCGGCGCTGACCGCAGCCGTCGCCGATGTGATCGACCGCCACGAAACGCTACGCACCATCTACCCCTCGGTGGGCGGTATCGGAAGTCAGCGAGTGCTCTCGGCGAGTGCGGCGGCTGTCGGCATAGTCGTCGAGGACGTAGATCCGTCCGACCTGAAGGATCGGGTTCGCGCACTCGCGGCAGTGCCTTTCGCGGTGAGTGACCAGGTGCCCATTCGTCTGATACTGCTGCGTATCGCACCGCCTGATCAGCCGGACTCGGTTGAGAACGGTGGGGGTACAAGAGGTGTGGATTCCGGCCGAACCCACGCCTGGATGACGGATGCGAGGCCCGATGGGATGGCAGTGGCGCCCGCCGGAATGGCGGAGGCGTGGCCTGCCGGGACGGACGGGCGAGGACATGTGCTCGTTGTCGCGGTCCACCACATTGCCGCCGATGGCTGGTCGATCGCCCCGCTCACCCGCGATCTCTTTGCCGCCTATGCCGCGCGCTGTGCCGGTGCCGCTCCGCAATGGACGCCGCTGCCGGTGCAGTACGCGGACTACACGCTGTGGCAGCGAGAGCTGCTCGGCGACGCGAACGACTCGGAATCGCTGCTGGCCGAACAGATCCGGTTCTGGCGGGCCGAACTCGCCGGGCAGCCCGAGGTGCTGGAGCTGCCGACCGACCGGCCACGTCCCGCGATCCCGTCCGGGCGCGGAGTCGCGCACTACCGCACCGTCGATGCCGGACTGCACGAGCGGCTGCGGGACCTCGCCGAGAGCCGCAATGCCTCGCTGTTCATGGTCGTGCACGCGGCCTTCGCGGCCTTGCTATCGAAACTGACGGGCCAGCAAGATATCTCGATCGGCGCGCCGGTGGCGGGCCGCGGTGAACGCGCTCTCGACGACCTCGTCGGGATGTGCGTCAACACGCTGGTGCTGCGTACCGACGTGCCACCCGACCGGTCCTTCGTCGACCTGATCTCCGCTGTCCGCGATGGTGATCTGCGCGCTTTCGCGCATGCTGATGTGCCGTTCGAGCGCCTGGTCGAGGCGCTGGCTCCGGCGCGGGTGGCCAATCGCCATCCGCTGTTCCAGGTGGCGCTGACCTTCCAGAACCACGCGCTGCCCGCCGGTGAACTGGCCGGGTTGTGCGTGGCGGCCCTGCCGGTCGAGACCGAGGCCGCCAAGTTCGATCTGCAATTCACTGTCGGCCAAGCCGATGCGGGCGATCTGGAAGTCGAGATCACCTACGCCACAGACCTCTTCGACGCGGCCACCATCGAGCTGTTGGGCGATCGGTTCGAGCGCATGCTCGAGTTCGTCGCCACCGAACCCACCGCCCTGGTCGGTGACATCGCATTGCTCGGCGACGAGGAGCGCGATCGCGTCCTCTACGAATGGTCCACCACCGCGCCGGGGGTGACCGAGGCGGCGACACTGGCGGATCGCTTCGCCGCCGCCGCGTCGATCGATCCGGCCGCCGTCGCGGTGCGGGCCGGGGATATCGCACTCACCTATGCCGACCTGGACGCACGGTCGAACCGTCTGGCGCGCCGCCTGATCGCGGCGGGTGTGGGCCCGGAATCACTGGTCGCGGTGGCTCTTCCGCGCTCCGCCGAACTGGTTGTCGCCATGCTGGCCGTGATGAAGGCGGGTGGCGGGTACCTGCCGATCGATCCCGACTACCCGGCCGACCGCATCGAGTACGTGCTCGGTGATGCCGGTCCGATCTGCGCCCTCACCAGTCACGCGGCGGGGCTGCCCGCCGGTTGGTTCGATGGGCCGGTCCTCGATCTGGATGCGGTGGAGCTCAACGGCTACGCCGCGACGCCGGTGACCGATCGCGATCGGCGCGCCCGGCTCGATCCGGCGAATGCCGCCTACGTCATCTACACTTCGGGCTCCACGGGCCGCCCCAAGGGCGTGCAGATTCCGCATCGAAATGTGTTGCGGCTCTTGGACAACACCCAGGCCGACTACGGCTTCGGCCCCTCGGACGTGTGGACCATGTTCCACTCCTACGCCTTCGACTTCTCGGTCTGGGAGCTGTGGGGCGCTCTGATCCACGGCGGCACGGTCGTGGTGGTGGACTACTTCACCTCGCGGTCCCCACAGCAGTTTCGTGAATTGCTCGCCGCCGAGGGCGTTACGGTCCTCAACCAGACCCCGTCCGCCTTCTACCAGCTGATCGCGGCCGACGCCGACGCCACCGCCGAGCTGGCGCTGCGCTACATCATCTTCGGCGGTGAGGCGCTCGAACCGCAGCGGCTGCGCGACTGGTTCGCCCGGCACCCGCAGGCACCGGCGCTGGTGAATATGTACGGCATCACCGAGACCACGGTGCATGTGTCCTACCGGCCCATCACCCCGGAGACCGGTTCGGCGAGCGTCATCGGCGGCCCACTACCGGGTCTGACTGTGCGGCTGCTGGATTCGCGTATGCGTCCGGTGCCGACCGGTGCGCCGGGGGAAATCTACGTTTCGGGTGGCCAGCTGGCCCGCGGCTACCTCGGCCGCGCTGCCCTGACCGCCGCACGCTTCGTCGCCGACCCGTACGGCCCGGCGGGGACACTGGCCTACCGTTCCGGCGATCTCGCCCGCTGGACCACCACCGGCGACCTGGAATACCTGGGCCGCGCCGATCAGCAGGTCAACCTGCGCGGCTTCCGAGTCGAACTCGGTGAGATCGAGGCGGTACTGCTGGACCAGCCGCTGGTACGCGAGGCCGCCGTTATCGTCCGCCGCGACAGTGCCGTGGACGAGGCCCGCATCGTGGGCTACGTCGTCGCGACGGGTGCGGTCGATACCGCCGAGCTGCGGCACCGGGTCGGCCGTCGACTGCCGGAATACATGGTCCCCGCCGCCGTCGTCGTGGTCGATCGAATTCCTTTGACGGTCAACGGCAAACTGGATCGCGCCGCATTGCCCGCGCCGACCTTCGAGGCCACCGAATACCGCCGCCCCGCCGGACCGGCAGAGGAGGTTGTCGCGGGGGTGTTCGCGGAACTGCTCGGATCGGCCCGGGTGGGCGCGGCCGACGACTTCTTCGACCTCGGCGGCAGCTCGCTGCTGGCCGCGCAGGCGGTCGCCCGCATAGGCGCGGCTCTCAATGCCGATATCTCGGTGCGATCGCTGTTCGAGAACCCCAGGGTGGCAGCGCTTGCCGCGTACGCCTCCGCGAATACCGGTGCCGGAAACCGTATTCCACTCTCGGCGCGGATGCGTCCGGAGCGACTGCCACTGTCCTACGCCCAGCAGCGTATGTGGTTTCTCAACCGCTACTGGATCACCTCCGCCGATGGCGCGGAGGGCGCGGCCGTCGACAATATCCCGCTGGTTATCCGGCTTACCGGCGATCTGGATACGGCGGCGCTCGCGGCCGCCCTCGGCGATGTGGTGGAACGCCACGAATCCCTGCGCACCGTCTATCCGGATGGTCCGGACGGACCCGCACAGGTGATTCTGTCCGCGGCGGGCAAGGTTCCGGCGCTCACGGCCGTTCCGGTGAGCGCGGCCGAGCTACCCGCACGGGTATCGGACTTCGTGACGGTCGGATTCGATCTGACCCGCGAAACCCCGTTGCGCGCCGCCCTGTTCCGGCTCGATACGCCGCAGACGTCCGCACGCGAGCACGTACTCGCCCTTCTGCTGCATCACATCAGCGCCGACGGATTCTCCCTCGGCCCCCTCGCGGCCGACCTCATGGCCGCCTACGCCGCCCGCCGCTCCGGCGTGGCCCCGACCTGGCAGCCGCTACCGGTCCAGTACGCCGACTACACGCTGTGGCAGGCCGAAACCCTGGGCTCCGACTCCGATCCGGCCTCGTCGCTGTCCCGACAGCTGACCTACTGGCGCACTCGACTGGCCGGACTGCCCGAAAACCTCCCGCTGCCGACCGACCGCCCCCGCCCGGCCGTCTCCACCCAGCGCGGTGGCACCCACCGGGTGACCGTCGACTCCGACCTGCACAGCGGCCTGTCCGAACTGGCCCGCAAGCATGACGCCACCCTGTTCAGCACCGTGCACGCGGCTCTCGCGGTGCTGTTGTCGCGGCTGTCGGGTACCTCCGATATCGCCATCGGCACCCCGGTGGCCGGACGTGGTGAGCAGGCCCTCGACGGTCTGGTCGGCATGTTCGTGAACACCCTGGTGCTGCGGACCGAGATCGACCCGCGCAGCGGTTTCGACACCCTGCTGGCGCAGGTGCGGGAAGGCGATATCACCGCGCTGTCCAATGCCGACGTCCCCTTCGAGCGGCTGGTCGAGGTGCTCGCCCCGGCACGATCGCAGAATCGGCACCCGCTGTTCCAGGTCGCGTTGACCTTCCAGAACTTCGCGCTGCCGACCCTGGAATTGGCCGGGCTGCGGGTGCGGCCGGAAGCCACCGATACCGGCACCGCCAAGTTCGATCTGCAGTTCACCATTACCGAATCCATTGACGCCGACGGTCGCGCCGGTGGCATGACCATCGAAATCACCTATGCGCGTGATCTTTTCGATGGCGACAGCATCGCGGTGCTGGCTCGGCGCTTCGAACAGGTGCTCGCCGCGGTGGCGGCCGACCGCACCGTGGTGGTCGGGGATATCCAGTTGCTCAGCGCCGAAGAACAGCAGCGCACGCTCTACGAGTGGACGACCCTCGGTGCCGATAGCGCCGAAATCGACTCCATCGCCGATCGATTCGCGGTTGCCGCGGCGGCGCATCCGCGGTCCGTCGCGGTGCGGGCCGGGGATATCACGCTCACCTACGCCGAACTCGACTCCCGCGCCAATCGTTTGGCCCGCCGCCTGATCGCGGCCGGTGTGGGACCGGAAGCCCTGGTGGCCGTGGCGCTTCCGCGCACCGCCGAGGTGGTGGTGGCGCTCCTCGCGGTGCTCAAGGCCGGTGGCGGCTACCTGCCCATCGATCCGAACTACCCCGCCGACCGCATCGAGTACGTCATCGACGATGCCCGGCCGGTGTGTGCGCTCACCAATGGCGTGGCGAATCTGCCCAGGAACTGGTTCGGCGGACCGGTCATCGACCTGGACACCGTCGATCTGGACGGCTACGCGGATACGCCCGTCACCGATCTGGACCGGCGTGCGCCGCTCGTTCCCGGCAATGCGGCCTACGTCATCTACACCTCCGGGTCCACCGGCCGCCCCAAGGGCGTCGTCATGCCGCACCGCAATGTGATTCGGCTGCTCGACAATACCCAGCGGGACTACGGTTTCGGGCCTTCGGATGTGTGGACCATGTTCCACTCCTATGCTTTCGACTTCTCGGTGTGGGAGCTGTGGGGCGCGCTGTTGTCCGGCGGCACGCTGGTGGTGGTCGACTACTTCACGTCGCGGTCGCCGCAGCAGTTCCGCGAACTGCTTGCCGCCGAGGGCGTTACGGTCCTCAATCAGACGCCGTCCGCCTTCTACCCGCTGATCACCGCGGACGCCGAGGCGGCCGACGACCTGGTCCTGCGCCACGTCATCTTCGGTGGCGAGGCTCTCGAACCGCAGCGGCTGGCCGACTGGTTCGCCCGCCGTCCGCAGTCCCCGGTGCTGGTGAATATGTACGGCATCACCGAGACCACCGTCCACACCTCCTATCGGCCCATTACCCCGGAAACCGGTGCCGCCAGTGTTATCGGCAGCGGCCTACCGGGTTTGACCATGCGCCTGCTGGATTCGCGACTGCTGCCCGTGGCCGTCGGCGTGCCCGGCGAGATCTATGTCTCGGGTGGACAACTCGCCCGCGGATACCTGAATCGGCCGGACCTCACCGCCGCCCGCTTCGTGGCCGACCCGTACGGTCCGGCGGGCACGCGGGCCTACCGCTCCGGCGACCTCGCCCGCTGGACCGTGGACGGTGAACTGGAGTACCTCGGCCGGGCCGATCAGCAGGTGAATCTGCGCGGCTTCCGCATCGAACTCGGCGAGATCGAGGCCGCGCTCCTGGCCGAACCGCGGGTGCGGGAGTCCGCGGTGGCGGTTCGTCGAGACGAGGCCGTGGACGAGATCCGCATTGTCGGTTACGTCGTGCCCGAGGGCTCCGCCGTCATCGATGCGGCGGAGCTGAAGCAGGCGGTGGCCCGGCGGCTGCCGGAACATATGATTCCGGCCGCCATTGTGGTGCTCGACCGAATCCCCCTGACTGTCAATGGAAAACTCGATCGCGCCGCGCTGCCCGCGCCGGTATTCGAAACCACCGCCTATCGCAAGCCCGCCACCTTCGCAGAGGAGATTGTCGCGGGGGTATTCGCGGAGCTGCTCGGACTCGACCTGGTGGGCGCGGACGACGACTTCTTCGAACTCGGCGGCAGTTCATTGCTGGCGGCCAAGGCGGTGGCCCGTATCGGCGGTGCGCTGAATGCGACCGTCGGCGTACGCACACTCTTCGAAACCTCAGGCGTAGCCGAGCTGGCCGCCCGTATCGGCACCGACCCGGCCGCCGGGCCGCGCCCGGTGCTGGCCGCGGGGGCGCGGCCGGAACGACTGCCGCTCTCGCCCGCCCAGCAGCGCATGTGGTTCCTCAACCGCTTCGATCGCACCTCCACGGCGTACAACATCCCGCTCGCACTGCGGCTTTCGGGGTCGTTGCGGGTAGCGGACCTGCGGAATGCCCTCGCCGATGTGATCGAACGGCACGAGACACTGCGCACGGTCTACCCGGAAACAGTGGACGGCGCGGCACAGGTGATTCTTCCGGCCGCACAGGCCGCCCCGGCCCTGGAACCGGTGACGGTCACCGAAGCGGAACTGCCGGAACGCATTCGCGAACTGACCGATACGACCTTCGATGTCACCACCGATATTCCGGTCCGAGTTCGGCTCTTCCGGCTCGCGGGAACCGATACCGACTACGTGTTCGCCGGTGTACTGCACCATATTTCGGCCGATGGCTCCTCGCTCGTCCCGTTCGTCCGCGATCTCGTGGTCGCCTATGAGGCGCGGCTTTCCGGCGGCAAACCGTCGTGGGCTCCGCTCGCGGTCCGGTACGCCGACTACGCACTGTGGCAGCACACGCTGCTCGGCTCCGAAAACGATACCGAATCCGTTGCCGCCCAACAGCTCGACTACTGGCGCGGCACCCTCGCCGGATTACCCGATCAGCTGGACCTGCCCACCGACTATCCGCGTCCGGCCAGGCAGAGCCTGCGCGGCCGGCGCATTCACTTCCCGATCGACGCCGATCTGCATGCCCGACTGATCGCGGTCGGTCGTGGTCAGGGCGCGACGCTGTTCATGGTCGTGCACGCCGCCTTCGCGGCGTTGCTGGCTCGGCTGTCGGGTACTTCCGATATCGCGGTCGGCACCCCAATCGCCGGACGCGGCGACAGCGCACTCGACGATGTGATCGGCATGTTCGTCAATACCCTGGCGCTGCGCACCGAAATCGATGCCGCCGAGCCGTTCTCGACGCTGCTGGCACGGGTGCGGTCCACCGATATCGCCGCTTTCTCACACGCCGACGTGCCGTTCGAGCGCCTGGTCGAGGTGCTCAATCCGGTGCGCTCCACCGCCCGGCACCCGCTTTTCCAGGTCGGCCTGTCCTTCCAGAACCACGAGCGCGCCACCCTGCGCTTGCCCGGCCTCACCGTGTCGGAAATCGAATTCGACAACGACATAGCGCAATTCGATCTGCACCTCTTCGCGGTGGACAACTACGGCGAAGCCGGGGTTCCCGCCGGTATGGCAATGACCCTCGGCTACGCGACCGACCTGTTCACCGATGTCACCGCGCACCGCATTGCCGACGCACTACGGCGGGTGTTGGAAGCCATCGCCGCCGATGCGAATACGCCGGTCGGAGCGATCGACCTGCTGGGTGCCGAGCTGCGGCGCCGGTTGCTGTGCGAGTGGAACGACACCACGCACGCGGTGGCCCGGGGAACCCTCGCGGATCTGGTGGACAGCCAGGTGGCGAGTACCCCCGACGCGGTGGCGATCCTGGATGCCGACGGCGAGACCTCGCTGACCTACGCCGAATTCGACACCCGGGTGAACCGGCTGGCGCGCAGACTCATTGCCGACGGTGTGGGACCGGAGAGCACTGTGGCGCTGGCCATGCGCCGCTCCATCGACCTGGTTGTCGCCTTGTACGCGGTGGTCAAGGCAGGGGGCGCGTATGTGCCGATCGATCCCGATCACCCGGCCGACCGCATTGCCTACATTGTCGAGACGGCGGCACCGGTGTGCGTGCTCACCACCACCGCCGACGGGGTCCCACTCGAGACCGAAGTGCCGGTGCACGAGATCGATTCCCTGGATCTCAGCGCACTGTCCGCCGCCTCGATCGATGACGGCGAGCGAGTGCGACCGCTGCGCGACCACAATCCGGCATACGTGATCTTCACCTCCGGCTCCACCGGCAAACCCAAGGGTGTGGCCGTGCCGCACGCCGCCATTGTCAACCAATTGCAGTGGCTGAGCGACACCTTCGAGCTCGATGCGGGTGACCGCGCGCTGCTCAAGACCCCGGCCACCTTCGACCTGTCGGTGTGGGAGTTCTGGTCGCCGCTGGTTACCGGCGGCAGCCTGGTGGTGACCGCACCCGGCGACGAGCGCGATCCGGACCGACTGCGCGCGCTCATGAACCGCCACGGCGTGACGGTGCTGCATCCGGTCCCATCCCTGCTCGGCATGCTCCTCGCCGGTGGTCCGCTGCCGGCTTCCGTACGCTCGGTACTCACTATCGGCGAGACCCTGCCATCGGCCACGGCCACCGAGTTCCTGGAAAAGTCCAGCGGCGCGGCCCTGTTCAATCTGTACGGCCCCACCGAGGCGGCGGTATCCATTACCGCCCACCAGGTGCGCGAGCCCGCGCACAGCGTGCCCATCGGCGGCCCGGCTTGGAATAGCAATGTCTACGTCCTTGATCAGCGGCTGGAACCGGTGCCCGTGGGTGTACCCGGTGAGCTGTACCTCGCCGGAACCCAGCTGGCCCGCGGCTACCACGGGCGGCCCGCACTCACCGCCGACCGCTTCATCGCTGATCCCTTCGCGGGCGGCCGGATGTACCGCACCGGCGATATCGTCCGGTGGCGCCCGGACGGCGAACTCGAATACCTGAATCGGGCCGACTTCCAGGTGCAGATCGGCGGCCATCGCATCGAACTCGGCGAGGTCGAGACCGCACTGCGGCGGCAGCCCGGGGTGACCGCCGTCGTGGCGGTGGCGCATACGACCGCGGATGCGGGGGCGCGACTGATCGCCTACGCGGCCGTGCCGGATGCCGCCGCGCAACGCTACCCGGAGGTGGCGGCCGAACTGCGCGACGGCTTGACCGAGGAGCTGCCGAAGTACATGGTTCCGGCGGCCATCGTGGTCCTCGATGCCCTGCCGCTCAATACCAATGGCAAGGTCGACCGCGCCCGGCTGCCCGAGCCGGAATTGACCGCCGCCGGGTATCGCGAGCCGGTCACCGGCGTCGAGCGTCGGGTGGCCGCGGCCTTCGCCGAGGTCATCGGTACCGCTGCGGCCGTCGGTCTGGATACCGATTTCTTCGCCCTGGGCGGCAATTCGCTCATGGCGACCCGCCTGGCCGCCCGGCTCGGCGCGGACCTGGGTGTACAGGTGCCGGTGGCGGCGGTATTCGAAGCCACCACCGTCGCCGCCCTGGCCGCACATCTGGCCACGGCCGACAGGGCCGATGCGCGCCCCGCCCTCACACGTCGCATCGACTATGCCCCCGCACCGCTCTCGCTTTCGCAGCAGCGCATGTGGGTACTGAACCGTCTGCATCCGCATTCGGCCGCCTACAACATCCCCATCGCGATTCGATTGACCGGCACCCTCGATGTGCACGCACTGACCGCCGCCGTGCGAGATGTGCTGGCACGCCACGACATCCTGCGTACCCGCTACCCGGAGCACGATGGTGAACCGGTGCAGCAGGTACTCACCGTCGACGAAATCCCCCTGGACCTCAACCCGATCGCGGTCGTGAACGGCGAACTCCACACCAGCATGGTCGATTTCGTCGGTCTCGGCTTCGATGTCACTGTCGCCCCGCCTGTTCGGGCGCGGCTGTGGCGCTCCACCCCGACCGACCATGTGCTGGTGGTGGTGCTGCACCACATCAGCGCCGACGGCTACTCGGTCGCGCCCATGACCCGGGATCTGGTGCTCGCCTACACGAGCCGTTCGGGAGGGGCCGCCCCCGACCAGCGGCCCCTCGATATCCAGTATGGCGACTTCAGCGCCTGGCAGCGCGAAGTCCTCGGCTCCGATACCGACCCCGACAGCCTGCTGTCACGGCAGCTGGCGTTCTGGACCGGTGAATTGGCCGGTGTCCCCGAGGTATTACCGCTGCCCACCGATAGGCCGCGGCCATCCCGACGCGAAATGCGCGGTAACACACTCGATTTCGAGGTGGGCTCCGATCTGACCGCCCGGCTGGCGGCGCTCGCTCGCGAGCACAACAGCACCCTGTTCGGTGTGGTGCACACCGCCTTCGCGGTACTGCTGTCCAAGCTGTCCGGGGTGCGCGATATCGCCATCGGCGCACCCGTGGCGGGTCGCGGGGAGCGCGCGCTCGACGACCTCATCGGCATGTTCGTCAATACCGTGGTGCTGCGCACCGACGTGGATGCCAAAACCCCGTTCCACGAACTGCTTCGGCAGGTGCGCGACCGCGATCTCGTGGCCGTGCAACACGCAGACGTGCCATTCGAACGGGTGGTGGAGGCCATGGGCCGCACCCGGTCCAGCTCCCACACCCCGCTGTTCCAGGTCATGCTCACCTTCCAGAACATGCCGACCGGAAAGGTCACCCTGCCGGGTGTGGAGGTGGAGGTACTCGAACCCGAACTCGGCGAGACCAAGTTCGACCTCCAGCTCACCGGTATGGAGCGCTACGACGAACACGACCGAGTAACCGGGTTGCGTATGCAATTCGCTTACGCCACCGATATTTTCGATGCCGCCACCGTCCGGCTGCTTGCCGACCGACTACTGCGCGTGTTCCAGGCCGTCGCCGACGATGCCGCGATTACGGTGCGCTCCATCGATATCCGCACCGAAGCCGAGCTGCACCGGCGCAGCTCGAATACCTCGGCCACGGCGGAACTTCCGGCCCTCATCACGGCCGCCGCCGCCATTGCTCCCGACGCCGTCGCGCTCGCGCACGACGGTCTCAGCCTCACCTACCACGCCCTCGACACCAAGATCGCCGCTGTGGTCCGCGCCATGGGCGCGGCGGCGAAGCCGGAGGCGCTGGTGAATGTAGCCATTGCCGGGCTCGCGCCCGGCATGGTGGCCGCCCTCGGCGCGGGCGGACTCAACCAGGCGCTGCGCACCCTCGCGGGGGATGCCCGGGGCCTCCTTCAGGAAAGCACGTCGGAAGGAAACCATTGATGTCTCACACAGATTCGGTAGCTCTGAGCCGTTTCGGAAATCATGCGGCGCTACGCCGCGCCTACGGCATCGCGGACCTACCGGGCTTGATCGATACGGTGGCAGTTCTCGACCCGGACCGAATAGCGCTGCGGCATGCGGAAACCACCGTCGCATACGGTGCGCTGGCCACCGAGATCGCCGCACTGTCCGACGCCATGGGCGGCGCGCTGGAGCCGGACGCGCTGGTCCAGGTGGTCGTCTCCGGCCAGCTGCCCGGACTCATGGAGGGCGCGGAGGGCGCACTCGCCACCGTGCTCGAGGAATTGCTGTGCGATGCCATCGACGCGGCGGCCGAGGTGCTCTCCCCGAACCTCGCACCGGTCGAAACCCTGGTCACCCTGTTCGAAGAGCAGGTCGGCCGCACCCCCGACGCGGTGGCGCTGCGATTCGGCGACCAGACCCTCACCTACGCCGAATTCGATGTTCGCGCCGAAGCCCTGGCGCGTCGACTACTCGACTACGGCGTCGGCCCGGACGTGCTGGTCGGCCTGTCGGTGCGGCGCTCCTTCGAACTGCTCATCGGCATGTACGCCATCCTCAAGGCGGGCGGCGCGTATGTGCCCGTCGACCCGGATCATCCGGCCGAGCGCATCTCCTACGTACTGGATATCGCCGCGCCCGCCGTTCTGCTCACCACCACCGCGGATCAACCCGATCTCGACTCCGCCGTGTCGGTACTGCGAATCGACGAATTCGAACGCACCGCAGCCGATTCCGGTCCGGCCGCGAATGTGTTGAGTCCCGATCCCTTCCTACCGCAGTCGGTCGGCTGCAATATCGCCTACGTCATCTTCACCTCCGGCTCCGTCGGCCGCCCCAAGGGTGTGGCGGTCTCGCACCGGGCGATCGTGGCCAACCTGCGCTGGCGGCAACGCCTCTACCGCCTGAATGCCGATGATGTGGTGTTGCAGAAGACGCCCTTCACCTTCGACGTTTCGGTGTGGGAGTTCTTCTGGCCCCTACAGGTCGGCGCGAGCCTGGTGATCGCCGAGCCCGAGGGGCACCGCGATCCGGCCTATCTGCTGCGGACCATTGCCGAGCACGACGTCAGCATCGCGCATTTCGTGCCATCCATGCTGTCGGTCTTCGTGGCCGAGGCGACCGCGGCGATCGGCCGCGGCGAGCACGGTGTATCCGAGTCGCTGCGCGCGGTTTTCGCATCCGGTGAGGCCCTGCCCGCCGCGACCGGCGCGGCCTTCCGGGATATCAGCGGCGCCTGCCTGCACAACCTCTACGGGCCCACCGAAGCGGCCGTGGATGTCACCGCCCACGAGGTCACCGCCGCCGATATCGATATGGTTCCGATCGGTTCCGCCGCCGACGACACCGAGCTGCTGGTGCTCGACGACGACCTGCGCCCCGTCCCGGCCGGGGTGGTGGGCGAACTGTATTTGGCCGGAGTGCAATTGGCGCGGGGCTACGTCGCTCGCCCGGGTCTCACGGCCGAGCGGTTCGTCGCCAATCCCGAAGGCGCACCCGGTGAGCGCATGTATCGCACCGGCGACCTGGTGCGTTGGGTACCCGCCCTCGACGGCGGTCCGAATGAGCTGGAATATCTGGGCCGCAGCGATTTCCAGGTGAAGCTGCGCGGTCTGCGTATCGAACTCGGGGAAGTGGAGGCCGCGCTGCTACGGCACGCGTCGGTGGCACAGGCGGCGGTGGTGCTGCACCGGCACGTGAGTGGCGACCACCTGGTCGGCTACCTGGTGGCGGAGAGCGAGCTCGATACCGCCGCGGTGCTGGCGGCTACGCGCGACCACCTGCCCGAATACATGGTGCCCTCACTACTGGTGGTGCTGCCCGAGATGCCGGTGAGCGCCAATGGCAAGCTGGATCGCCGCGCGTTACCGGAGCCGGAATTCGTCGACAACACGACGCGATACCGTGCGCCCGAGACGCCACCCGAGCAGGCGGTGGCCGCCATCTTCGCCGATCTGCTCGGCGTCGAACAGGTCGGCGCGGACGACGACTTCTTCGCCCTCGGCGGCAATTCACTCATTGCCACCCGTGCCATCGCCCGGACGTCGGAGGCGTTGGGTATCGCCATCGATGTCCGTGATTTCTTCGATCGCCCCACGGTCGCGGCGCTGGCCGCACTGCCGGGCGCGGTCTCGGCGGTCTCCGCAGCCGCCGAGCGTCCCGCGCTCACCGCCCGCCCGCGCCCCGATCAGGTCCCGCTGTCACCCGCGCAGCAGCGCATGTGGTTCCTCAATCGGCTGGCGTTCACCGAAACCGACTCCACCACAGACGGTTTCGACGCCGCTGCGGTGGACAATATTGTGGTGGCCCTGCGACTGCGCGGCGATCTCGATACCGCCGCACTTGTCGCGGCCGTGGCCGATCTGATCGAGCGCCACGAAATCCTGCGCACCTACTACCCGCAGACATCCACCGGCCCGGTCCAGGTGATCCGGGCCGCCACGAATATCGATCTCACACCCGTCGATATCGCCGTGGACACACTGTCCGATACCGTGCGCGTCGCGGCTGGCCGAGGTTTCGATGTGGCGGACGAGGTTCCGGTGCGCATCCAACTGCTGCGCATCGGTCCCACCGATCATGCCCTGGTCCTGGTCGTGCACCACATCGCCGCCGACGGTGTCTCCCTCGCACCGCTGGTCCGCGATCTGGTCGCCGCCTACAGCGCACGGCGCGACGGCGCGGCTCCTGGATGGGAGCCACTCGACATCCAGTATGCCGACTACGCCCTGTGGCATCAGGAAGTGCTCGGTGCCGAGAGTGACTCCGACTCGACCGCCGCCAGCCAAATCGCTTTCTGGACGCAAGAACTCGACGATCTGCCCGCACAGCTGGAGTTGCCGACCGACCGCCCACGTCCCGTCGCCGCCAACTACCGCGGTGCCACCATCGAATTCGCCATCGACGCCGACCTGCGCACCGCCATCGACCGAGTCGCCACCGAGGCCAGGGCCACCCCGTTCATGGTGCTGCACGCCGCGCTGGCCGCCCTGCTGGCACGGCTGTCCGGCAGCACCGATATCGCGATCGGTACCCCCGTCGCCGGTCGCGGTGATCGCGCGCTGGACGACCTGGTCGGCATGTTCGTCAATACCCTGGTGCTGCGAACCCGGGTGCACGGCGGCGAATCCTTCACCGAACTGGTCACCCATGCCCGAGAACGCGATCTGCGGGCGTTCGCGCACCGCGATATTCCATTCGAGCGACTGGTCGAGGTACTCAATCCGGCACGCGCCCGCAATCGCCACCCGCTGTTCCAGGTGGCGCTGTTCATGCAGAACCTCGGTGCGGTCACCCCGGTACTGCCGGGCCTGGATACCGAGTTGGTGGAATTCGACGGCGAATTCGCCAAATTCGACCTGAATCTCACAATCTCCGAGCGCGCCGCCGGGTACCGAGCCGAATTCACTTACGCCACCGATCTTTTCGACGCCGAGACGGTGCGTGAGTTCGCGGCCAAGTTCACCCGTCTGCTGACTGCCGCCACCGCCGACCCGAGCCGTCCCGTCGGCGATATCGACGTCCTCGACCTGGGCGAACTGGATTATGTCGTCGACAGCTGGAATGCCACCGGCAGCAAGGTCGCCGACCTGTTCCTGCACGAGGGTTTCGATGCCCAGGCTCGGCGTTCCCCCGGGGCGCGTGCGCTGGTCTTCGGTGACGACACGCTCACCTACGCCGAGCTCTCCGAGCGCGCCAATCGCCTGGCCAGGCTGCTGATCGCCGACGGGGTCGGACCGGAATCCCTGGTCGTGCTGGGGATGGCGCGTTCGGTCGAACTCGTGGTCGCCATGTACGCGGTACTGCGGGCGGGCGGCGCGTATGTGCCGGTCGATCCCGCACATCCGGCCGAACGCATCGCCCATATTCTCGCGACCGCACGCCCACTGGTGGTGCTGACCACCCGCGCCGACGACTTCGTCCTGCCCGCGGGCATCGAAGTCCCGCTGTACCGCGTCGACGCCCTCGACCTCTCCGCCTACTCGCCCGACCGGATCGCCGACGCCGAGCGCCGCGCCGCACTGCACCCGGAACACCCCGCCTACGTGCTGTTCACCTCCGGCTCCACCGGTAAGCCCAAGGGCGTCGCCGTGAGCCACCGCGCCATTGCCAATCAGCTGGCCTGGATGGGGTCCGAGTACCGGATTCGCCCCACCGATATCTACCTCCAGAAGACCGCCACCACCTTCGACGTCTCCCTGTGGGGCTACTTCCTGCCGCTGCGCGCGGGCGCCACCATGGTGCTCGCCGCCCCCGACGGCCACCGCGACGCCCGCTATCTGGCCGAAACCATTGCCCGGCACGGCGTAACCCTCACCGACTTCGTACCGTCCATGCTCGCGGTCTTCGCCGCCCACGCCCAGTCCGGCGAACTCGATTCGCTGCGTGAGGTTTTCATAGCCGGTGAAGCCTTTCCACCCGAGACCGTCACCGCCTTCCGCGCGGTCAGCGACGCCGGACTGCACAACCTGTACGGCCCCACCGAGGCCGCTGTCACCGTCACCTACCGCGAGGTGGACGAGGCCGGGAACCAGCCGGTGCCGATGGGCGAGCCGGAGTGGAATACCCGCACGTACGTATTGGATTCGCGGCTGCGCCCCGCGCCGATCGGAGTACCGGGGGAGCTGTATCTGGCGGGCGTGCAATTGGCGCGCGGCTATCACGGCCGCGTCGACCTGACCTCGGACCGGTTCGTGGCCAACCCGTTCACCCCCGGCCAACGCATGTACCGCACCGGCGACCTGGTGAAGTGGACCGCCGAAGGTGAACTGGTCTACCTCGGCCGCATCGACTTCCAGATCAAATTCCGTGGCCAGCGCATCGAACTCACCGATATCGAGACCGCGCTCACCACCGCACCCGAGGTGTCCCAGGCCGCCGTTCGCCTCATTGCCACCGACACCGGCGACTACCTCGCCGGATACGTAATCCGCACGGCCGGAGCTCAACTCGATACCGAACGGCTCCGTGGCGACCTCGCCCGACTGCTACCCGCCTATATGGTCCCGACCGCGATTGTCGAGCTGGATGCCTTCCCACTGGGTACCAGCGGCAAGCTCGATCGCAACGCGCTGCCCGTTCCGGTGTTGGCGGCAAGGGAATTTCGACCACCCGTCGATGCCGCGCAGCGGCTGGTCGCACGCGTCTTCGCCGAGGTGCTGCAGCTGGACGGCGTCGGCCTCGATGATGACTTCTTCGCGCTCGGCGGTAGTTCGCTCCATGCCACCCAGGTGACCGCACGTGTCGGTGCGGAGATGGGTGTGCGCATTCCGGTGCGCACACTTTTCGAGGCCGCCACCGTGGCGGGATTCGCTGGGGCCGTCGGTGCGCTGTCGGAGGTCGCACCGCATCCCCCGCTCATCGCCGCGCCACGTCCCGATCGGGTCCCGCTCTCCCTGGCGCAGCAGCGCCTCTGGTTCCTCAACCGCATGGAGAGTGAGGAGGGCGGGTCCAGTCTCTACAACCTACCCACGGTGCTGCGCCTCACCGGTCGCCTCGATGTGACCACTCTGGAGCAGGCGGTGCTGGATGTACTGGCCCGCCACGAATCCCTGCGCACCTATTTCCCGGATACCGAATTCGGTCCGTACCAACGCATTCTCGATGCCCTCGATGTGGGCCTGAGCCTCTCACCGGTACCCGTGGGCGTCGCTGAGGCGGCGCAGGTCGTCGCCGCCATTGCTCAGGCCCCGTTCGATGTAACCCGGGAACTGCCGTCCCGCATCGCCCTACTGGTAATCGATTACGGCGACGGTGCGGAGGCCGACGCCGACGAGTATGTACTCATCGTGGTGTTGCACCATATCGTCGGTGATGCGCTCTCCATGGCACCGCTGGTGCGAGACCTCATGCGCGCCTACGCCGCCCGTCTCACGGGCGCCGAGCCCGGTTGGGAGCCGCTGGCCGTCCAGTACGCCGACTACACCCTGTGGCAGCGGGCGCTGCTCGGATCCGACACCGTACCGGGAGACCCCGCATACCAGCAGTTGGCCTTCTGGCGCGATACCCTCGCCGACCTACCCGCGCAGCTGACCCTGCCGACGGACCGCCCACGTCCCGCGCAGCCGCGAAACAGCGGCGGCACAGTCGTGTTCGAGGTCGGCAGCGAGGTGTTGTCGAGCCTGCGTGAGATTGCTCGCGGCCACGGGGCAACCCTGTTCATGGTGGTGCACGCGGCCTTCGCGGCCACACTGGCACGGTTGGCGGGCACCGATGATGTGGCCGTCGGTTCCCCGATCGGTGGGCGCGGTGAGCGGGCACTCGACGATCTCATCGGCATGTTCGTCAATACCCTGGTGTTGCGCACCCGGGTCGACGGCGGTGCGTCGTTCGCCGAGCTCCTGACACACGTGCGCGATACCGATCTGGCGGCTTTCGCCAATGCGGATCTGCCCTTCGAACGACTCGTCGACGATCTGGTGACCGATCGCTCCACCGGTGCGCACCCGCTGTTCCAGGTGCTGCTCAGCTTCAACGACGAAGCTGGGACGCAGGCGGAGCTGAAGTTGCCGTGGCTGACCATCAGGCCCGTCGAAATCGAGGATGACACAGCTAAGTTCGACCTCCAACTGGTAGTCGGAGAACGCGCTGACGGTGGCCTCGGCGGCAGCCTGCGCTACGCCGCGGAACTATTCGATGCCGTGACCGTGGAGGCATTCGTCGCACGATTCGTGCGCGTGCTGCGCGCCGTGGTGGCCGATCCGCGGGTACGGATCGGTGATATCGATCTGCTCGGAGCCGCCGAACGCGCGCTGGTACTGGAGCAATGGAACGACACCACCAGGACCGCGCTCGGCGCTGCCACACTGCTGTCGGCATTCGAGTCGCGGGCGGCGCGGAGCCCATTCGCGACCGCTGTGGTGTCCGAGGGCATCAGTCTGACGTACGGCGACTTCGCGTCCCGCGTGAATCGACTCGCCCGCTACCTCGTGTCACAGGGGGTGGGTCCGGAAACGCTTGTCGCACTGGGGATGCGGCGCTCCATCGACATGGTCACAGCTATCTATGCCGTGCTGACCGCAGGCGGTGCGTATGTACCGCTCGATCCGGACCACCCCGCCGAGCGCACCGCGTACGTACTCGATACCGCACAACCGGTCTGTGTCCTGACCGCTGGCGACGCACCGGACGCGGTGGGCGAGCGCCGGATTGACATCGACCAGCTGGATATCGCGAACTACGACGACACGCCCCTCACCGATGCCGATCGCCTGGCACCGCTGCGACCGGGCAATACCGCCTACGTCATCTTCACCTCCGGTTCTACCGGCCGCCCCAAGGGCGTCGCGGTGCCGCACGCTGCCGCGGTGAACCAGATCCGTTGGATCACTGCCGAATACGGCCTCAACCTCGACGATGTTGTCCTATTCAAGACACCGGCCACGTTCGATGTGTCGGTGTGGGAATTGTTCGGCTCGCTTGCTGCTGGTGCTCGCCTGGTGGTCGCCGCTCCGGACGGGCACCGTGATCCGCAGTACCTCGCGGAGAAGATTGCTGCGGAACGAGTAACCATCACCTCGTTCGTGCCGTCCATGTTGACGGTATTCGCGGGTGAAGCGGCGGCATCGGACCTGCGTTCGCTGCGGACCGTGCTGGTCGCCGGCGAGGCATTCACCGCTGATGCCGTCGCCGCCTTCCGTCGCATCGGGACCGCCGCGCTCCACAATCTGTACGGCCCCACCGAATTCACCGTGCATGCCACCAATGCGGCGGTCCCCGCTGACCTCCAGGGCTTTGTGCCCATTGGTCGCCCGGTCTGGAATTCGCGTGCCTACGTGCTGGATTCGCGCTTGCGGCCGGTCGCTCCCGGACTGGTCGGCGAGCTGTACCTCGCAGGTGAGCAGTTGGCGCGGGGCTATGTCGGACGCGCAGATCTCACCTCGGATCGCTTCGTCGCCAACCCATTCGGTAGGGGCGAGCGCATGTACCGCGCCGGTGACCTGGTGAAATGGACGACCGACGGACAGCTCGTCTATATGGGCCGCAGTGACTTCCAGGTCAAGCTGCGTGGTCTGCGTATCGAGCTCGGTGAGATCGAGGCGGCGCTCACCGCCCTCGAGTCGGTGGCACAGGCCGCCGTTATGGTGCGCGAAGAGAATCACGAGGGTGGTCAGCTGGCCGCCTACCTGGTGGCAGCTACGGATGTCACTATCGACATCGCGAGCGTGAAAGCAGCTCTTGCCCAGCGGTTGCCGTCGTATATGGTGCCGCTGAACTACGTGGTGCTGTCGGCATTCCCGCTCAATTCGTCGGGGAAGTTGGACCGCAGGGCGCTGCCCGCCCCCGCTGCCACCACGCGCGAATTCCGTGCACCCGATTGCCGGGCCGAGCGCACTGTCGCCGGGGTCTTCGCCGACGTACTCGGACTCGAGCGGCCGGTGAGTGCCGATGACGACTTCTTCGAACTCGGCGGCAATTCGCTCATCGCCACTCGCGTGGTGGCGCGGTTGGGTGCGGCTCTCGATACCCGGATTCCCGTGCGTACGCTCTTCGAGTCGCCCACGGTCGCGGCGCTGGCTGACCGCATCGGCAAGCACGCCGGTTTCGGTGCGCGCAAGGCGCTGGTGGCGGGACCGCGGCCGTCGCCCCTGCCCCTGTCGCTGGCGCAGCAGCGCATGTGGTTTCTCAATCGCTTCGATCCAGCTTCGGTCGCGGACAATATCCCGCTCGCGGTGCGGCTGATCGGCGACCTCGATATCGACGCGCTATTGACCGCCATCGGTGATGTGCTCGATCGGCACGAGGTGCTCCGCACCGTCTACCCGGCAACAGCACAGGGCCAGGGCGTACAACGGATTCTGCCGGTCGGTCACCGGCTTTCGGACCTGGGACCGGTGACGGTAACCGAGGCGCGCATCTCCGAACGGATCAGCGAGTTGATCCGCACCGGATTCGATGTGACCGCGGAGGTCCCGGTGCGCGCCAAGCTCTTTCATATCGTTGATACGGAAGAGCACACGCATATCCTCGTTTTCGCCGTTCACCACATCGCCGCGGATGGTTGGTCGATGCGTCCGCTCGCCGGCGATGTCATGGCCGCGTACACGGCACGGGTGAACGGCGAAGCCCCGGCGTGGACTCCGCTGCCTGTGCAGTACGCCGATTTCGCGCTCTGGCAGCGTGATGTGCTCGGCTCCGCAGACGACGCGGATTCGCTCATCGCTCAGCAGGTCGCCTACTGGTCCGCCGCCCTCGGCGGATTGCCCGATCAGCTCGACCTGCCGTCGGATCGTCCCCGGCCAGCCGTCGCTTCCTATCGCGGCGGTGTTCACGGGTTCTCCATCGACGCGGAACTGCTCAATTGTATGAACGGACTCGCCCGCGAGCACGGTGCGAGTTTGTTCATGGTCGTGCACGCGGCTTTCGCCCTGCTGCTGTTCCGACTATCGGACCAGGACGATATCGCCATCGGTACGGCGGTCGCGGGACGCGGTGAGGAAGCCCTCGACGACGCCGTGGGCATGTTCGTCAACAGCCTCGTCCTACGCACCCGACTGTCGGCGGGGGAGTCCTTCGGCGAGTTGCTCGCCCGTATCAGGGATACCGATCTCGCCGCTTTCGGGCAGGCAGACCTACCGTTCGAGCGCCTGGTCGAAATCCTGAACCCCACCCGCTCACCGGCTCGGCATCCGCTGTTCCAGGTCATGCTGACCCTCCAGAACCTCGATGCGGCCACCTTCGCGCTGCCCGGTCTCGAGGTCACCGGGCTGCCGATCGAGGCGATCACCGCCAAATTCGATCTGCACCTCACGCTGTCCGAGCGCGGCGATGGCGCGGGTATGCACGGCGAATTCGTCTATGCCGCAGACATGTTCGATGCGGACACTATTGCCGCCTGCGCGGATCGCCTGGTGCGGGTGCTGGCGGCCGCCGTCACGAATCCGCACCGAGCACTCGGCGATATCGATCTCATGGCCGCCGATGAGCGGCAGCGGGTGCTGACCGACTGGAATGCCACCGCCTTCGACCTCGCCACCGCGCTACCGGAAAAGGCTGTCGCGACGCTGGTTTCGCTATTCAACGCACGGGTGCCCGTCAGCGCGAATATGCCCGCCGTCGTATTCGAAGGGACAGCTCTGTCCTACGCCGAGTTCGCGGCGCGCGTACATCGCCTGGCTCGCCATCTGATCGCACAGGGTGTCGGACCGGAATCGCTGGTGGCGCTGGCTATTCGTCGCTCGCATGACCTCGTGATCGCCATGTACGCCGTGCTGGAGGCCGGGGCGGCGTATGTGCCGCTGGACCCGGAGCAGCCCGTCGAACGCATCGATTACGTGCTCGATACGGCGGAGCCTGTGGTCGTGCTGACCACAAGTCGCGACGACTTCATCACCAGTCGCATGGTGAAGGTGCTGCCCGTCGATCTCCTCGACGTGGGCCGCTACGACGATGCGCCCATCCTCGATGCGGAACGTCGGGCGCCGCTGCGACCGTCGAATGCCGCGTACGTCATATTCACATCCGGCTCGACCGGTCGGCCGAAGGGCGTGGCCGTCAGCCATGAGGCCATCGTCAATCGTCTGGTGTGGATGCAGTCGGAGTACCGGCTGACCGCCGATGACATCGTGATGCAGAAGACCCCGGCCACCTTCGACGTGTCGGTCTGGGAGTTCTTCTGGCCGCTCCAGGTCGGTGCGACCCTGGTGGTCGCCAAGCCGGACGGACATCGCGACCCGGCCTATCTCGCGGAAATCATTGCCCGCGAAGGCGTGACGGTCGCCCATTTCGTCCCGTCCCTGCTGGCCGTATTCCTGGCCGAGACCGCGCAAACGCCTACTCTACGACAGGTATTCGCCTCCGGCGAGGCGCTACCCGCCATTACCGCCCGTCAGTTCAAGGAACGTACCGGGGCCGAGCTGCACAACCTGTACGGGCCCACCGAAGCCGCCGTAGATGTCACCTTCCATCAGGTGACCGATGCCGATGTCGTATCCGTCCCGATCGGCGGGCCGGTCTTCAACACCCGTGTGTACGTCCTGGATTCGCGCCTCGCACCGGTCCCGGTGGGCGTCCGCGGTGAGCTGTACCTGGCCGGCACGCAGTTGGCGCGTGGGTACGTGGCGCGACCGGATCTGTCCGCCGACCGCTTCGTTGCCAGCCCCTTCGCAGCGGGAGAACGCATGTACCGCACCGGTGATCTGGTGAAGTGGACCGGCAAAGGCGAACTGGAGTACCTGGGCCGCACCGACTTCCAGGTGAAGCTGCGCGGTCTGCGCATCGAACTCGGTGAAATCGAATCCGCGCTCACCGCACTCGATTCCATTGCCCAGGCGATCGTTGTGGTCGATACCGACGAACGCCTCGGTGATCAACTGGTCGCCTACCTGGTTCCCGCCGTTGAAGTCGTCGACGTGAACGACGTGAAAGCGGCGTTGGCGCGGCAGCTCCCGAGCTATATGGTGCCCGCCACCTGCGTGGTGCTCGGCTCCTTCCCACTCAATAGTTCCGGCAAGCTCGACCGCAGGGCACTGCCCGCACCGGTGTTCGAGGCCAGGGGATTCCGTGCTCCCGTCACGGCGATAGAGGAGATAGTCGCGGGCACCTTCGCCGACATTCTCGGCATCGACCGCGTGGGTCGCGACGACGACTTCTTCGAACTCGGTGGCAACTCGCTCATCGCGACCCAGGTCACCGCCCGACTCGGCGCGGCATTGGCTACCCGACTCGTGGTTCGCGACCTGTTCGAAGCCCCTACCGTTGCCACCTTGGCCGCCCGATTGGAAACCTCGGTCGGCACCGGCACCGGCCGTCCGGCACTTGTCGCAGCCACTCGCCCGGAACAGCTTCCGCTATCGCTGGCGCAGCAGCGCATGTGGTTCCGCAACCGTTTCGATCCCGCATCGGCGGTCGACAATCTTCCTTTGGCCGTGCGCCTCAGCGGTGATCTCGACACCGGCGCCCTGCGACAGGCCATTGCCGACGTCATGGACCGTCATGAGGTACTGCGCACGCGCTACCCGGAAACCGAAGACGGTCAGGGTATTCAGGTGGTGCTGCCCGCCGGGCAGACGCTGCCCGATCTCGATCCCATCCCGGTGACCGACGGCGAACTCCGCACCCGCATTACCGCGGCCGTACTCACCGGCTTCGACGTGACCGCCGAAATACCGGTCCGTGCGATTCTCTTCGAACTCACCGATGGTGAGTGCCGGGACCATGTGCTGGTCCTCGTACTGCATCACATCAGCGGAGACGGTTGGTCGTTGCGCCCGCTGGCCCGCGACCTGATGGTCGCCTACGAGGCCCGCGTGTCCGGCTCGACCCCGCAGTGGACGCCACTGCCGGTGCAGTACGCCGACTTCGCGCTCTGGCAGCGGTCGGCGCTGGGCTCGGAGGACGACAGCGACTCGGTCCTCGCTCGTCAGCTCGGCTACTGGAGCGACGCCCTCGCGGGCCTGCCCGACGAACTGCGGCTGTCGACCCGGTCGCGCCCCGCCGCGGCCTCACACGGTGCCGGAACGCACCGCTTCCAGGTGCCCGGCGCGCTGCTGGCTGATCTGAACGGTATTGCCCGCGCCCAGGGCGCGACGTTGTTCATGGTGGTGCACGCCGCCTTCGCCGCACTGCTCGCGCGGCTGTCCGGCACCACCGATATCGCCGTCGGTATTCCGGTCGCCGGCCGTGGCGATCAGGCCCTGGACGACCTGGTCGGCATGTTCGTCAACACCCTGGTGCTGCGTTCCCGGATCGATGGCGGTGAATCCTTCGCCGACCTGTTGACCCAGGTGCGTGAACGCGATCTCGCCGCCCTGGCGCATGCCGATGTGCCGTTCGAACGGCTCGTGGAGGTGCTCGACCCGCCGCGTTCGCAGGTTCGGCATCCGCTCTTCCAGGTCATGCTGTCCTTCCAGAACCAGCACGCCGCCACTCTGGAACTGCCGGAACTGACCGTCACCGAGCTCGCGATCGAACAGCCGAGTGCCAAATTCGATCTCCAGCTCTCGCTCGGCGAGGTCGGTGCGGGTGCCACGGCGACGGCCGAACTGATCTACGCCACAGATCTTTTCAACGCCGACTTCGCGGCGGATTTCGCCGCCCGCTTGCTACGCATGCTCGCCGCTGTGGCCGCCGACCCCGCGGTACGCGTCGGTGATGTGGACCTGCTCGGTGTGGGGGAGCGGTCCCTGATGCTCTACGACTGGAACGACACCTCAGCCGATATGCGCGTAGACGGTCCGGCCCCGACGCTCATTTCGCTGTTCGAGGCACAGCTGGCGAGTGATCCGCACGCCACCGCGCTGCGTTTCGAAGGGACGAATCTCTCGTATGGGGAGTTCGCCGAGCGCGTCCACCGCTTGGCCCGCCACCTCATCACGCAGGGTGTCGGACCGGATTCCCTTGTCGCACTGGGTATGCGGCGGTCCGTCGATCTGGTCGTCGGCATGTATGCCGTATTGGCTGCCGGGGGCGCGTACGTGCCACTCGATCCGGACCAGCCCGCCGAACGCATCGAATACATCCTCGACATCGCCGATCCGGTGGCCGTGCTGACCTCCGGTGCGGATCTGCCGATCGATATCGCGCAGGTGCGCATCGATCTGCTCGACCTGACCGGATACTCCGACGCCCCGATCACCGACCGGCAGCGGCGCGACCGGCTGCGGGCGGAGCACACCGCGTATGTCATCTTCACGTCCGGTTCGACCGGTCGACCGAAGGGCGTGGGGGTGAGCCACGCGGCCATTGTCAACCGTCTCGTCTGGATGCAGTCGGAGTATCGGCTCACCGCCGATGACATTGTGTTGCAGAAGACTCCGGCCACCTTCGATGTGTCGGTGTGGGAGTTCTTCTGGCCGTTGCAGGTCGGCGCGACGCTGGTCGTCGCCAGACCGGACGGTCACCGCGATCCGGTCTACCTGGCGGAACTCATTGCCCGCGAAAGCGTCACGGTCACGCATTTCGTGCCCTCGATGCTCGCCGTCTTCGTCGCGGCGGAAGCCGCCGCGGCGGCCACCTCGCTGCGGCAGGTCTTCGCATCGGGTGAGGCGCTATCGCCCAAGTCCGCGCACCGCTTGCGCGATCTGACCGGTGCCCGGGTACACAACCTGTACGGCCCCACCGAAGCCGCTGTCGATGTCACCTATCACGAGGTGATCGATACCGATATCGATACGGTCCCCATTGGTCGGCCGGTACTCAATACCGAAGTGTACGTTCTGGATTCGCGGCTGCTTCCGGTGCCGATCGGCGTCGCGGGCGAGCTCTACCTCGCCGGTGACCAGTTGGCGCGTGGTTATGTCGGGCGGGCGGACCTGACCTCGGATCGGTTCGTGGCCAGTCCGTTCGGTACAGCAGAGCGTATGTACCGCACCGGCGACCTCGTCGCGTGGACCGCACACGGTGAGCTCGAGTACCTGGGCCGCACCGACTTCCAGGTGAAGCTGCGCGGCCTGCGCATCGAACTCGGCGAAATCGAATCCGCGCTCACCGCAGATGGGTCCGTCGCGGCGGCCGTGGTCGTACTGCGCTCCGATGAGCGCACCGGAGACCAACTCGTCGGCTATATCGTTCCCGTCGCGAGCGCCGTGGATACGGACGCTCTGCGCGCGCACCTGACCGACCGGTTGCCGACATACATGATCCCGGCCGCGTTCGTGACGCTGGATGCGCTGCCACTCAGCGCGAATGGCAAGGTCGACCGCCGAGCGCTGCCTGCCCCGATCTTCGCCGCCACCGAATACCGCGCTCCCATCGGGGAAGTCGAGTCCCTGGTCGCCGGAGTATTCGCTGACTTGCTCGCCGTGGACCGGATCGGCGCGGACGACGACTTCTTCGCTCGCGGCGGCAATTCGCTGATCGCCACCCAGCTCGCCGCCCGCCTGACCAAGGCAATCGGGGTCGCGGTGCCGGTCCGCACCGTCTTCGACGCCCCGACCGTGCGGGAACTCGCGATCAGTATCAATGCCCTCGACACCGAGACAGGCCTGCCGCCGCTGGTCGCACAGGAACGCGGCGACACCATCCCGCTGTCGATCGCCCAGCAGCGCATGTGGTTCCTCAACCGCTTCGACGCCCAGGGCGGCGGTTACAACATTCCTTTCGCGCTGCGGCTCACCGGTTCACTGGAGATAGCCGCGCTGTGTTCCGCCATCGCCGACGTGGTCGATCGGCACGAAACCCTGCGCACCCTGTACCCGGAACGCGATGGCGAGGCGCGCCAGCTCATCCTGCCGTCCGGCACTCGGCTCGTGGATCTGGTACCGGAGACGGTATCGGCGATCGATCTGACGGGGATAGTGGAAGCGCTGGCGCGCACCAGCTTCGACGTCACTGTCGAGGTGCCTATCAGGGTGCGACTGCTGCGTTTGGCGGATGAACCGCAGACCCACATCCTGCTGTTCGTGGTGCACCACATCGCCGCTGACGGCTGGTCCTTCGCACCGCTGACCCGTGATCTCGCCATGGCGTATGTGGCCCGATGTGCCAATGTCACACCGAAATTCGGGGCGCTTCCGGTGCAGTACGCCGACTACGCGCTCTGGCAGCGCAAGGCGCTCGGTGCGGTGGCCGACGAGAACTCGGCGCTGGCGCGGCAGCTGCGCTACTGGAGGCGCCGCCTCGACGGTATGCCCGATACGCTCACCCTGCCCACCGATCGTCCGCGTCCGGTGGTGGCCAGCAATCGAGGTGGCGCGGTCATCGGCGAACTGGATGCCGAGTTGCACGCCGAAATAGTGGAATTCGCTGCCAGCCACCGCGTCACCACCTTCATGGTGTTGCACACCGCCCTCGCCGTACTCCTGGCCCGGCTGTCCGGCACCGGCGATATCGTCCTCGGCACACCGATCGCGGGGCGTGGTGATCAAGCCCTTGATGATCTGGTCGGCATGTTCGTCAACACACTGGTGCTGCGCACCGAAATTCGATCCGACGCCACGCTGACCGAGGTGCTCGCGCATGTTCGCGATACCGATCTCGGGGCCTTCGATCACGCCTCAGTGCCGTTCGAAACCCTGGTCGACACCCTGAATCCGGTTCGTTCCCAGTCATATTCGCCGCTCTATCAGGTGGCTTTCACGCTACAGAATCATGCCCAGCCCGAATTCCGGTTGCAGCGACTGGCGATTGCCGGGGTCGACCCTGGCGTACCGCCGATCCAGTTCGACATGGACTGGACCCTGCGCGACCGTCACGAAGGCGGTGCGCCCACCGGTATCGACGTGCACATTCACTACGCGCTCGACCTGTTCGAAAGCGATACCGTCACTGGCTTCTTCACCTGCTACGAGCGGTTGCTGCGCGCCATGATCGCCGACCCGCGCGTCGCGGCCGGGGATGTGGAGATCATGTCCATGGCCGAACGCGGCCACGTGCTCTCCGATCGCAATGCCACCGCCGTCATGCTGCCCGGGGAAACCCTTGCCGATCTGCTGGACCGGCGCTCCGCCTCCGACCCGGATGCTGTGGCGGTGCGTTTCGAGGATGAGACACTCCTCTGGTCGGAACTGGCCGCGCGGGCGAATCGCTTGGCCCGCAGGTTGATTGACGAGGGCGTCGGCCCTGATGTGATTGTCGGGATCACGGCGCAACGCTGCCTCGACATGGTGGTCGCCATGTACGCCATCGTGCAGGCCGGCGCGGCCTACCTTCCGGTGGATCCCGCACATCCGGCGGAGCGCATCGCGCACGTGTTGCGCACCGCCGGAACCACTTTGGTGCTCACCGTCGACGGCGTAACGCTGCCGGAGGTCGCCGGGATACGCACCCTCGCCGTCGCGGAGTTGGATGTCGCGGCACTGTCCGCCGCCCGGGTCACCGACGCCGACCGAATCGCGACGCTGCGTCCACAGCACCTGGCCTATGTGCTGTTCACCTCGGGCTCCACCGGTTTGCCCAAGGGAGTCGCCACCGACCACCGCGCCATCATGAACCAGCTGTGCTGGCTCGAAAATCGCTATGGTGTCACCTCCTCCGATCGCATCATGCAGCGCGCCCCGCTGTCCTTCGATGTATCGGTCTGGGAGTGCTTCCTGCCCGCCCTGGTCGGGGCGCCGCTGGTACTGCTGCGACCGGGCGGTCATCAGGACCTCGACTACCTGGCTCGCATGATGGGTGAGCACGGCATCACCATTGCCGAACATGTGCCGTCGGTCCTGGCCGCGCTCATTGCCGAGGGCAAGGGCGATGCCCTGCGGTCCTTCCGGCATCTGCACACCGGTGGTGAGGCACTGTCCGCCGAACTCCTCGCCGCGCTGCGTGAGTACGTGGGCGGGTCGGTACACAATGCCTACGGCCCCACCGAGGCCGCTATTTCGACCATCTACCACGAATTCACCGATGCGGATCCGGATTACGAGGTCGCCATCGGCCGCCCCAACTGGAACACCCGCGCCTATGTCCTCGACAACCGGCTGCGGCCGGTGCCGACCGGCGTGGTCGGCGAGCTGTACCTCGCCGGTGCCCAGCTGGCCCGGGGCTATCAGGGACGGACTGAACTCACCGCGGAACGTTTCGTGGCCGACCCGTTCGGAGTTCCCGGCACCAGGATGTACCGCTCCGGTGACCTGGTGCGTTGGAATCGCGACGGTGAGCTGGTATATCTGGGCCGCAATGACTTCCAGGTGAAACTGCGTGGCCAGCGCATCGAACTGGGCGAGATCGAGGCGGCGCTGTCGACCGTGGACGGTGTCGCCAACGCCGCCGTGCTGCTGGACCGGGACAGTAGCGGAACCGATTGCCTCGTCGGCTATGTCGCGGGCTCGGGACTATCGGCGGATGCCGTGCTGGCCCGGGTACGCACCCAGCTGCCCGCGTACATGGTGCCGTCACATCTGGTCGTACTCGACGATATGCCGCGCACCAGTGTCGGCAAACTCGATCGCAAGGCATTGCCGCGGGTGGAATTCACCGCTACCGCGGTCGCTTACCGCGCTCCACGGGAGGGCGCGGAAGCGGTTCTGGCCGATATCGTGAGCGACCTGCTCGGAGGTGAGCGGATCGGCGTCGACGACGACTTCTTCGATCGCGGCGGCAATTCGCTGCTCGCCATGCGTCTGGTGGCCCGCGCCAATGCGGCCTTCGGTGGCGACTTGAGTGTGCGCGAGGTTTTCGACGCTCCGACCGTCGCCGAGCTCGCTGCCCGCGCGACCGGAACCAGCGGCCGCAAGCTGCCGGTGCTCGCCGCGCGGCCGCGTCCGGAACGAATTCCGCTGTCCCCAGCCCAAACTCGCATCTGGCTGCTCAACCGCCTCGATCCGGAATCGGCCGCCTACAACATCCCGGCCGCCATCCGACTCATCGGTGAGCTCGATATCCCGGCTCTGCGATCGGCCGTCGCGGATGTCATGGCCCGCCACGAGGTGCTGCGCACCCTGTTCCCGATCGATGCCGACGGCGAGGGGCACCAGGTCATCGCGCCGCCGAATACCGCCATCGATCTGCGGGTCGAGAATGTCACCGGTTCGGTCGTGGAACGGATCCACGAATTCGGTTCGCGCGGATTCGATGTCACCACCGAACTGCCGCTGCGTGCGGTACTGCTGCGCGAATCCGATACCAGCCACGTGCTGGTCGCGGTGCTACACCACATCGCCGGTGACGGCGCGTCTACCGATCCGCTGTTGCGCGATCTTATCGTCGCCTACCTGTCACGCACCTCCGGTGTCGCACCCGAATGGGAGCCGCTGCCTGTGCAGTACGCCGATTACACGCTGTGGCAGCAGCAGGTCATGGATGCCGTGGCGGAAACCGAACTCGGTTACTGGCG
Source organism: Nocardia uniformis NBRC 13702 (assembly GCF_001613345.1). GTDB lineage: Bacteria > Actinomycetota > Actinomycetes > Mycobacteriales > Mycobacteriaceae > Nocardia > Nocardia uniformis. The sequence goes on from NZ_BDCE01000080.1 coordinate 58,236, forward strand.
TGAAACCCTCGCCGGGTTGCCCGATGAGGCTCCGCTGCCCACGGACCGGCCGCGTCCGGCCACCTCCTCGTACCGTGGCGCGGTCGTCCGCGCGCGGGTCGGCGGCGCGGTGGGCGAACGCCTTCGGTTGGTTGCCAAACAACACAACGCGACTCCGTTCATGGTCCTGCATGCCGCACTGGCCGTATTGCTCACCAGGCTGTCCGGCACCGATGACATCGCCATCGGCACTCCGGTCGCGGGCCGTGGCGAACAGACGGTGGACGACTTGGTCGGCATGTTCGTCAATACCCTGACGCTGCGTACCCGGCCCGCGCTGGACCGCACTTTCGCGGACCTGCTCGCCGAGACCCGTGCGGTCGATCTCGCGGCCTTCGCACACGCCACGGTGCCCTTCGAGCGCGTTGTGGACGCCCTCGGTATCGAGACCGACCAGTCCCGGCATCCGCTCTTCACGGTCTCCCTGAACTACCTGAACCTCGGCTCCGATACCCATGCCGTGCCCGGCTTGATTCTCGAGAATGTCGAATTCGACGACACCGTCGCCAAATTCGACCTCACCTTCAGCGTCGGCGACGAACTCGACGCCGATGGTCACCTCTTCGTGGAACTCACCTACGCCACCGATCTCTACGACGCGGATACGGCGGCGGAACTCTTGCGCCGCTTCGGTCGGGTACTGGGGGCGGTCACCGCTGAGCCGGGAACAGCTATCGGTGAGATCGATCTGCTCGCCCCCGGTGAGCGTGCCGAACTCCTGACGCGCCGGGGCCCGAAGGTCCTGCCCCCGGTCACCCTGGCCGACGTCATGGAGGCGGCGGTCGCGCAGAACCCCGATGCCACCGCGCTGATCTACCAGGACCGCGGTATGAGCTACCGGGAACTGGATGAGCGGTCGACCCGGTTGGCGCGGCTGCTCATCGATCGCGGAATCGGCGCCGAGGATGTCGTCGCTGTCGCCGTGCCGCGCTCCATCGATTCGGTGATGACCTTGTGGGCGGTCGCCAAGACCGGAGCGGTATTCCTGCCGGTCGATCCCACCTATCCACTCGAGCGCATCGCCTACATGCTCGCCGATTCCGGTGCGGCCATAGGTGTCACGTTGACGGATCGGTTGAACAAGCTGCCGGCGCAGACTGATTGGCTGGTACTGGATGACGACCTGACCTCGGCGAGGCTGCGGCACATGAGTTCCGTACCGCTGGAGCCCGATGACCTGGTGCGCCCGCTGCGCACCGACAATGCCGCCTGGATGATGTACACGTCCGGTTCCACCGGCCGGCCCAAGGGTGTGGTGGTGAGCCAGTCCGGGATAAGCGCGGCTGCGGCCATCCATCGGGAGCATTGCCCCACAAAGGCTTCCGACCGGGTGCTGCACCGGGCCTCGCCCAGCTTCGACGCCTCGCTCATGGAACTGCTCATGGCGCTGCCCGCCGGTGCGGCCCTGGTGATCTGCCCGGCCGAGGTGTACGGCGGTGCCGAGATGAGCGAACTCATCTACGCCGAGGGCGTGACGCACGCACTCATTACGCCGTCGGTGCTGCAAACCCTGGATCCAGAATTGTTGACCGGGCTGCGGTACCTGTCGGTCGGTGGCGAGGGGTTCGGCTCGGAGCTCGTGGAGCGTTGGGGCGGTGGCCGGGAGCTGTACAACTCGTACGGTCCGACCGAGGTCACCATCACCACGAATATGAGCTCCCCGCTGCGGCCCGGCGACGGTGTGGTGCTGGGCGACCTGGCACACGGCCTGTCCGCGCTGGTCCTCGATGCTCGGCTGCGGCCGGTGCCGGCCGGTGCCGTCGGCGAGATGTACCTGAGCGGCCCGGGGCTGGCACGCGGCTACCACGGCCGTGTCGACCTGACCGCCGACCGTTTCCTCGCCCACCCGTATGAGCCCTGTGAGCGGATGTACCGCACCGGCGATCTCGTTCGCTGGGCGCGTCGCGTCGTCGGCGGGGTCGCCTACCCGGTGCTCGAGTACCTGGGTCGTTCCGACGACCAGGTGAAGGTGCGCGGTTTGCGTATCGAACTCGGTGAGATCGACGCGGTGCTGACAGCACACGAGGCGGTCGATTTCGCGGTCACGATCGGCCACACCGGGCCGTCCGGGGACGTATCGCTGGTGTCGTATGTGGTGCCTGCCGCCGGACGCGTCATCGATGTGGATGAGCTGCGCGCCTTCGCGAGCCGGTCGCTTATCGCGTACATGGTTCCGGCGACCGTCATGGTGATCGATGCCGTGCCGCTCACACCCACCGCGAAGCTGGACCGAAAGGCGCTGCCGGAACCGGTGTTCCGGACCGCCGACTTCCGGGCACCGGTTACCGATACCGAACGCATCGTGGCCGAGATCATGGCCGAACTGCTCGGCGCCGAACGTGCCGGACTGGATGACGACTTCTTTGTCCTCGGTGGAAACTCGTTGAGCGCGGTGAAATTCGCGGCACGGCTGTCGAATCGTCTCGGTGTCGAGGTGGCCATGCGGAGTGTGTTCGCACATGCGACTGTCGTCGCCCTCGCATCCGTGATCGACGCGAACGGGGGAGGGGCCGGGCAGGGCCCGACCCTGACTCCGCGCGGTGAAACCGGCCCGGTGCCACTGTCGTTGGCCCAGCGGCGCATGTGGTTCCTCAACCGGTTCGACGGCGATTCGGCGGCGTACAACATGCCGCTGGCCATTCGACTGACCGGGGACCTCAATATCGCCGCACTCAATGCCGCCATCACGGATGTGGTGCGGCGGCACGAGGTGCTGCGCACCGTGTACCCGCAGACCGAATCCGGTCCGGTACAGGTGATCCTGACCGCCGACGAGTCCACACCGCCGCAGCTCGAGCCGATCGCCGTGACGGCTGCCGAGGTATTCGGGGCCGTAACGGAATTCGTGGGCGGGTCCTTCGATGTCACTGCCGAGGTGCCGATTCGAGCCATCCTGTTCCAGCTCGCGGACCAGGCGGATGCGTCGGAGTACGTGCTCGTCGTAGTGGTTCACCACATTGCCGCCGACGGGGCCTCTATGGCCCCGCTGGCCCGAGATGTCATGGTGGCCTACGCCGCCCGGCACGCGGGCCGCGATCCAGAGTGGACCCCGCTACCGGTGCAATACGCCGATTACGCGCTGTGGCAGCGGGCCCGATTGGGCGCGGAAGACGATGCGCGGTCGCTGATCTCGCGTCAGCTGAACTTCTGGACCGCGACGCTCACCGGACTGCCGGATCAATTGGAGCTGCCCACCGATCGGCCGCGTCCGCCGGTGGCCTCCACCGAGGGTCGCGAGATCACCTTCACGATTGCCGCCGATACGCACGCGCGGCTGGCCGAACTCGGTCGCGCGCAGGGCGCGACGCTGTTCATGGTGCTGCACGCGGCATTCGCACTGCTGTTGTCGCGACTGTCCGGCACCACCGATATCGCCGTCGGCACCCCGGTCGCAGGTCGCGGCGCGGCCGCCCTCGACGACCTGGTCGGCATGTTCGTCAACACCCTGGTGCTGCGCACCGATATCGATGCCGGCGCCGATTTCACCACCCTGCTCGGCCAGGTCCGCGACCGCGACCTGGACGCCTTCTCACATGCCGACGTGCCGTTCGAGCGCCTCGTGGAGGTGCTCGAGCCGGTGCGCTCGACCGCGCGCCACCCGCTGTTCCAGGTGGGTTTCTCCTTCAACAACACCGAGACCGCAGAGTTCGAGCTGGACGGATTGCAGGTAGCGGCAGCGGAATTCGATACCAGTATCTCGCAGTTCGATCTGCACCTGGTGGTCGTGGATCGTTACACCGACGGCGGCCTCGCCGAGGGAATGACCGCGACGCTCACCTACGCGACCGCGCTATTCGACGAGGTGACGGTTGCCGGGTTCGTTGAGCGGTTCCAGCGTGTGCTGGCCGCTGTGGTGGCCACACCCGCGCTGCCGGTCGGTGCGGTAGAACTGTTGGCTCCGGCAGAACGGAAGCGAATCCTTCAGGGCTGGAACGATACCCGGAATGCGGTCGATACCGACGCGACGCTGGCGTCGGTGTTGGAGCGCACCTTCTCGACCGCCGCGGATCGGGTCGCGCTCGTCGCGGACGCAGCGGGACGGGTAGAAGTTACCTACGGTGAACTCGCTGTGCGGGTGAATCGTCTGGCCCGGCATCTGATTTCGATGGGCGTCGGCCCGGAGGCACGCGTCGCGCTGGCGCTGCGACGGTCCGTGGATCTGGTGGTGGCCATGTACGCGGTATCCGTTGCCGGCGGTGCCTATGTGCCGGTCGATCCGGATCAGGCCGCCGACCGCGCGGGCCACATCCTCGAGACGGCCGCGCCGGTATGCGTCCTCACCAATGCCGATGCGGACTTCGCGACCGATATCGCGCCGCTGGTGCGCATCGATCAGTTGGACCTGGATGGCCTCGACTCCCAGCCGGTTCTCGATGCCGAGCGGATCGCTCCACTACGGCCGGCGAATACCGCGTACGTGATCTTCACGTCGGGTTCGACCGGTCACCCGAAGGGCGTGGCGATACCACACGCGGCGATAGCCAACCAATTGCATTGGAAGACAGCGGAATTCGGTATCGCTGCCAGTGACTCCGTACTGCTGAAGACCGCGGCCACCTTCGACCTGTCGGTGTGGGAATTCTGGTCGGCCGCCGTCTCCGGTGGCCGCCTGGTCATCGCCGCTGCCGACGGCCACCGCGATCCGACCTATCTGAACGATCTCATGGCGCGCGAGCGGGTGACCACGCTCCATGTGGTGCCGTCGATGCTCGATGCCCTGCTGGCCGATGCCGCGGCCGATTCCGGCGTGGGCGCACTGCGACGCGTACTCGCCATCGGCGAAGCCCTGCCGGGTGCGGTGGCCCAGCGACTGCGCGCCGCTCACCCACAGGTGGGGCTGTTCAACCTGTACGGCCCCACCGAAGCGGCGGTGTCCATCACCAGCCACGAGGTGACCGCTGCCGATCAGGTGTCGGTGCCCATCGGCGCACCGGAGTGGAACAGTCAGGTGTACGTGCTGGATTCGCGGCTGCGGCCGGTTCCGGCGGGTGTCTCCGGCGAGCTGTACCTGGCGGGTGCGCAGCTGGCGCGCGGCTACTTCGGCCGCGCGGATCTGAGCGCGGATCGCTTCGTGGCCAACGCGTTCGGTGCCGGCGAGCGTATGTACCGCACCGGTGACCTCGCCGCCTGGAATGCCTACGGTGAACTGGAGTACCGGGGTCGTACCGATTTCCAGGTGAAGATCCGTGGTTTCCGTATCGAACTCGGCGAGATCGAAGCGGCGCTGTTGGCTCTTCCCGAGGTCGCGCAGGCCGCGGTCATCGCGAAGTCCGATGCGCGCACCGGAGACCGTCTGGTCGCCTACCTGGTGCCAGCCGCGTCACCCGACTACTCCGCGTCACCCGAGTCCTCCTCGTCACCCGAGTCCTCCTCGTCACCCGAGTCCTCCTCGTCGTCCGAGTCGTCTGAGTCGTCTGAGTCGCCCTCGTCATCCCGGCATGCTTTTGGCCGGGATCCACATTCGGAGGTTCCGGCGCTGACAGCGGTGGATTCCGGCCAAAAGCACGCCGGAATGACGGCCGGAATGACGGGTGTGGATGGTGCTGCAGGTGTGGATGCTGCCCCGGCCGTGGATGTTGCCCAGGCGAAGTCGGCCCTCTCGGCGGCGTTGCCGTCCTACATGGTTCCCTCGGCTTTCGTGGTCCTCGACGCCCTGCCGTTGAACGTCAACGGCAAACTGGACCGAAAGGCCCTGCCGGAACCGGAGTTCGAGTCCACCGCGTTCCGCGCACCCTCGACCCCGATCGAACAGATCGTGGCAGGCGTCTTCGCGGAGGTGCTCAGGAACGCCCGCATCGGTGCCGACGACGACTTCTTCACCCTCGGCGGCAACTCGCTACTCGCCACCCAGGTCACCGCCCGCCTCGGTGCGGCCCTGAATGCGCGGGTCCCGGTGCGCGCGCTCTTCGAGGCGACCACCGTCGCTCAACTCGCGGTCAAAGCAGTCGAATACATCGGCAAGGGCAGTCGCAAAGCACTCACCGCACAGCAGCGGCCGGAGCCGATCCCACTGTCGCCCGCGCAGCAGCGCATGTGGTTCCTCAACCAGTTCGACACCGCCTCGGCCGCCTACAACATTCCGTTCGCCATTCGCCTCAACGGCGAACTCGACGAGGCGGCACTGCGCATGGCGGTCGGCGATATCGTCACCCGCCACGAAATCCTGCGCACCGTCTATCCCCAGACCGATAGCGGACCGGTGCAGGTAGTGCTGTCGCTGGACCAGGCCGCGCCGGAACTCGAGGTCCGCACCATCACCGCTGACGAGGTCGCGCACGTTCTGGCCGATCTGACCTCCACGGGTTTCGAGGTGACCACAGAGGTGCCGCTGCGGGTCGCATTGTTCCGTATCGGCGATACGGGGGAGCACGTCCTCGCCCTTGTGATTCACCACATCTGTGGTGACGGCTCCTCCCTCGCCCCGCTCACCCGCGACCTCATGACCGCGTACGCGGCCCGATCGCTGGGCCACCGGCCGGGTCGGGCGGCCTTGCCGGTGCAATACGCCGACTACAGCATCTGGCAGCGTGAACTGCTCGGCAGCGAGGACGATCCGCACTCGCTCGCGACGCGACAACTGTCGTACTGGCAGCGAGCTTTGGCAGGTTTGCCCGACCAGCTGGACCTGCCCGCGGATCGACCGCGTCCAGCGGTGCAATCCTTCCGCGGTGCCAAGATCGATCTGCGTATCGACGCGGAAACCCACGCGGCGCTGCTGGATCTGGCACGTCGTGCGGGCGCGACACTGTTCATGGTGGTGCACACCGCCCTGGCCGTACTGATCTCGCGACTCTCCGGCAGCGGCGATATCGCCATCGGAACCCCGATGGCGGGTCGTGGTGAGGCCGTGCTCGACGACCTGATCGGCATGTTCGTCAATACCCTGGTATTCCGTACCGAGGTGGCGGGCGATGCGGACTTCACCGCGCTCCTGGCTCGTCAGCGGGACACTGATATTCAGGCTTTCGCGCACGCCGACGTGCCGTTCGAGCGGCTGGTCGAGGTGCTCAACCCGGTTCGCTCGACCGCGCGGCATCCACTGTTCCAGGTCGGGCTGTCCTTCCAGAACCTGGGTCGCACCGGCCTGGAGCTGTCGGGGCTCGGCATCTCCGAGATCGAATTCGATGCCACGACTACGCAATTCGATCTGCATTGGATTGTGGTGGACGGTTATGGCGAGGACGGCGCACCGGCCGGGTTGGTCGGTGAACTTGTCTACGCCACCGATCTTTTCGATGAGTCGACAGCTATCGGCTTCGCCGAGCGGCTGAGCCGGCTACTCGCCGCGGTGGTCGCGAATCCGCGCAAGCCGGTCGGCGAGATCGAACTGCTCGATCCCGCCGAGCGCTCTCGAATGCTGGTGGACTGGAATGCCACCGGGCATTCGGTTGCCACCGGGCTACTGCTCGACGAGTACCGGCGGGCCGTCAGCTCCTATCCGGATTCCGTGGCCGTTGTGTATGAGGGTTCGGCGCTGACCTATCGCGAATTCGACGGCCGGGTCAACAGGCTGGCCCGGCTGCTCATCGAGCGTGGTGTCGGTGCGGAAGCTCTGGTGGGCTTGGCCATCCGCCGCTCTCTGGACCTCGTGGTCGGCATGTACGCGATCGTCACCGCGGGTGGCGCGTACGTGCCGCTCGACCCGGATCATCCGGCTGAGCGCATTGCCCACATCCTCGATACCGCACAGCCGGTGGCGGTGCTCAGCACCACTGCGGACGCGGTTGAGGTCCCGGCGGGAATACCGGTGGTGAACATGGATGCGGTCGCGCTCGAGCACTACTCGGCCGCACCCGTCTCCGCTGCCGAGCTGCTGCGACCTGTTGTACCCGAGCATCCGGCCTACGTCATATTCACCTCTGGTTCCACCGGACGTCCCAAGGGCGTTGCCATCTCGCACGCCGCCATCCACAACCAGATCGAATGGATGCTCGCCGAGTACCCCCTCGATCCAGCCGACGTCTACCTCCAGAAGACCGCTACCACATTCGACGTTTCGCTATGGGGCTACTTCATGCCGCTGCGTCGGGGTGCGCGACTGGTACTCGCCACTCACAATGGTCATCGCGATCCCGAGTACATAGCGGAAACCATTGCCAACCAGGCTGTTACGGTCACCGACTTCGTGCCGTCCATGCTCACCGTATTCGCCGCGCACACTCCGGCCGGGGCGTGCCCGACGCTGCGGGACATCCTTGTCATCGGCGAGGCGCTGCCGCCGGAGACGGTCGCGTCCGTCCGCGCGCTCGGTGACGTGACAGTGCACAACCTGTACGGCCCGACCGAGGCTGCTGTCTCCATTACCTCCTGGCAGGCAGACGGCGAGGATGCCCGCACCGTGCCGATCGGGCTGCCGCAGTGGAACAGCCGCGTCTACGTGCTCGACGCCCGCCTGCGGCCGGTGCCGCCGGGGGTGGCCGGAGAGCTGTACCTCGCCGGTGATCAGTTGGCACGCGGCTATGTGCGGCGCCCCGACCTCACCGCGGACCGGTTCATCGCCAACCCCTTCGGCGACGGTGAACGGATATACCGCACCGGCGACCTGGTGGTGTGGCGTGAGGGCGACGCCGACCGCGGCCATCGCCTGGAATACCTGGGCCGCACCGACTTCCAGGTGAAGTTCCGTGGCCAGCGCATCGAACTCGGTGAGATCGAAACCGCGCTGCTGGCGCTGCCCGCGGTCAACCAGGCGGTGGCGTTGGTGGTACCGACCGCACTGGGTGATCAACTGGTCGCCTACGCGGTGCCCGCCCCTGGGTACGCCATCGACCAGCATGAACTACTGGCCGCCATCGCGGTGGCGCTACCCGCCTACATGGTCCCGGCCACCATTGTGGCTCTGACTGCCTTGCCGCTGAACACCAGCGGCAAACTGGACCGCAGGGCACTGCCGGACCCAATCTTCACGGCCCGCGAATTTCGCGCCCCCACTACCGACTTGGAGATCGCGGTGTGTGCCGCCTTCGCCGACGTACTGGGGGTGGAGCGGATCGGCCTCGAGGACAGCTTCTTCGATCTCGGCGGCACTTCGCTCATCGCGGTGCGACTGGCATCGAGGCTCAGCGCGGAACTCGGCGAACGTGTCCCGGTGGCGGCCCTGTTCACCGCCCCCACCCCGGTCGGCGTCATTGCCGAACTCGCCACGGCAGCGAACGGACTCGGCACCGCAGGCGCCTTCGACGTATTGCTTCCATTACGTCCGCAAGGAAGTGGAGCCCCGCTGTTCTGCATCCACCCGGTTGGCGGCATCTCCTGGTCCTTCGCCGGACTTACCGCCCACCTGGATGCCGACCGCCCGATCTACGGCTTGCAGTCGCCGACCCTCGGTGCGGATGTGCCGCTGCCGGAATCCATCGAGGAGTGGGCGGCGCTGTACGCCTGCGAGATTCGCGCCATCCAGCCCGACGGTCCGTACCACCTGCTCGGCTGGTCACTGGGTGGCGTGCTGGCCCACGCCGTCGCCGTGCAGCTCCAAGAGCAGGGCCAACAGGTGGCGACGCTCGCCATGCTGGACAGCTCCTTGAATGTGGAGGCCCCCGACGGACCGGTGAGCATTCCGGTCGCGGAGGTGCTCGGCGGATTACTCGGCGATGCCGCCGATCTCGATGGCATCGCGCTGGATCCGGTGGCCTTGGCTGAACACCTTGCCGCACAGGGGGAACCGTTTGCCTCGTTCGGCGCGGATCGCTTGGCTCGGACCATCGACAGCGGTGTGCGTTCGCTCGCACTCATCGGTGGGCACCGCCCGCGCCGATTCAAGGGTGAACTGCTGTACTTCGCGGCTGCCCTGGATGACCCGAGTTGCACTGTCGGCGTTTCCACCTGGACCGATGCCATCGACGGGGTGGTGCACAACCACGCTGTGCAGGCCACTCACTGGCGCATGACAGCGCCCGAAGCCCTCACCCATATCAGTCGAGTGTTGAACGCGGTCCGGCGACAAGCTGGCCCGCGGTAACCGCCACTCCCTCCACCCGCACGGCCGCAACCCGGCCGCGCGGGAATCGTCAATGCGAAAACCCCCGCTGAGAAAGGCAACTCGCATGAGCAATCCCTTCGACGACGAAGACGCTCAGTTCTACGTCCTGGTCAATGAGGAGGCGCAGTACTCGCTGTGGCCGGTATTCGCCGCCATTCCGGGCGGTTGGGCCATCGCCCGCGGCCCCGCCCAGCGGGAGACCTGCCTCGAGTACGTCGAATCCCACTGGACCGATATGCGGCCGCGCTCGCTCGTCGAAGCGATGGCCGACAACGAATAGGCCTGTCGGAAAAGAGCTTTTCCGAACAGTTGAAAGAAAAGGAGAAACACATGGAAGACGTCGACGTCAACGCCCTGATCACCGCGCTGCTCAACCTGATCAGCGGGGGTTCCAGCACGAGCTACAACCCCAACGGGGCCTAGTTGGCCCCGCACACCGAAAAGCACTCCAGAAAGGAATATGAATTGGACAGCGGTAGCGGTTTCACCACTCTCCTCGAGGCCATCGCGCACCTGATCACCTCTGGTTCGGCGATCGCCGTCACCCCGGCGTCGCTCACCTCCTAGCAGCTCGGCTGGGCCGTCGCGGATCCCTCCCGGGCCTCCGCGACGGCCTTCTCGACCACGGAAAGGAATACGCGATGGATACCGGCAGCGCCGTGGACAACCTGTTCAAGACCCTCGCCCAAATGCTGCTCACCGGCTCCACGGTCACCTACCCACCGAGCCAGTAGGCCGCACTCGAACCACCTGAATGCGCGCCGCGTGACCTGTCCTAACTCTCCTGCCCGGACAGGCTCACGCGGCGCGCCCTCATATGACCGAAAGTGAATTCTGTTGATAGTGAGTAAGAAGCGGCTCGTCGGTGCGCTGGGGGCGATTCTCCTACTGACACTGGCGGGACAGAGTGGTCCTGCACAGGCCGATAAGCCCGAGGTGCAGATCGACAAGGGCCTCGAGGGCAAAGCCGTTCCGGGGCAGTACATCGTCACGCTCACCGATGGTGTGCCGATCGATACCGTCCTCGACGACGCGAACGTCAAGAAGGTATTGCACCGATATACCAACGCGATCAATGGATTCGCGGCCCAATTGTCGGCTGGGCAGCTGAAGAAGCTGCAACAGGACGAGCGCGTCGAGATGATCGACGAGGACGTGATCGGGACGAAATCGGCCATTCAGGAGAACCCGCAGTCAACATCTCGAGCAATTACTACTTCCTCACCGATATCTTCAGCAGCTTGAAGACGGCGACCAATAACCTGGCCGCGGCTGGGGCCTTTGTTGCGGTATCCGCGGGCAACAAAGACGCCAATGCCTGTCAGCACCCGCCAGCTAATGCAGCCGGGGCCATGACCACTGCCGCGAGTACGTCGACCGACACACGATGGTCGGGGAGTAACTGGGGCGGTTGTGTAGAGATCTATGCTCCCGGCAAGGACCTGTATTTGCCGGATCACCCGAGCGGCTACAGGCCCGGCAGCGGTACTTCCTTCGCAAGCCCGCACGTAGCCGGTGTAGCTGCCCTCTACAAGGCCACGCATGGCGATGTCGGCTATACGGTAATCCAGGACTGGATGCGGGCCAATGCCGCAGTCGGGAAGATCAGTGACAACAAATCGCCCGATCCGGCGCTGAACGGGGTGACCCCCAATCTGTTGCTGACTACCGGTGGGCTGTAGATCAACTGAGGATGGCATAGGTAGCGACTTCTGGTCGCTCATCGAGGGACTGGCAGGTGGCCGATGTCGCACTCATCAGTGCGTGGTCAGTTGGTGAGCTGCTTCAGAACCCAGCCCGCGGTATTGGCGTCCGACCGGATGGTCGAGTGTCCCACCGGGGGTGCGGCAGGGAAGAGGTCCTCGTAAATGGCCATGGTTACGCCTGGCTCGTCGATGGTTGAGCAGGCGGGGGCGGGGGTGGCCAGTTCATCGTTGCGGGTTGCGAGGACCGAGTAGCGGACGCCGGGTTGGGCGATGGGCCCGTTGAATATCGCTTGGTAGACCTCTGATGTGGGGGCCATCTGCAGGGCGACGGCCTTGTCGGGTGCCGCGGCAGCGATGACCGATGCCAGGAAGGGGAAGGCCTGTAGGAGTTGCACCGGGGTGATCGGCGGATTCTTGATGCCCAGTGCGGTCAGGAAGCCCGCACCGTCGCAGTCGCGCGCCTCCGGGGTGATGAATACCGCGTGTGAGACGTTCGGTGCCCCGCCGAGCACCTTGAGGTAGTAGTTGGTGACGATGGTTCCCGCCGAGTGCGCGATGATCTCTACCTTCTCGACGCCGACGGTGTGCTTCACCTTGGCGATGAAGTCCGCGACCTGGCGCGCACCACTGGGAATGTCACCAGCCCAACGGGTTCCGTCCACAATTCCGCCTTGGAACAGCAATGTGCAGTAGCCCGCGTCGCGCAGCGAGCCGACCATGAAATCCCACTGCGCCGCGGTCTCGGTCGTTGTGCCGTCGCCGCCGGGCAGGACCACTATCGGATACGGATGCGCCACCGTGGGTGTGCAATCGATCTCCGGTTCGATGGTGGCTCCCGCTGGAATCGTGGGGGTATCGCTGGTCGGTTCCGCCGCTGCGGGCGTTGCCGTCATCGCGGTCATGCCGATCACCGCTGCGGCCATCCCCGTGGCCAGAATTCTCCTCATGCGCTGCGATACCTTTCGTGAACTGGATGCTCCCCACCTGGTAACGCAAATCAAATGCGCACCCGCACAGCACGTTACCGCGCACCCGATCGCGCAATGTCCGGGCTGGCGCAAACGCGCCGTACACCCCACAGTCCGGCGCAAAGCTGGTACCAGCGGTGTCCCACCCGGTGCCGGGGGGTGCTCACTCGTGGTTTCGTCTGCGCTCCGGCATCAGGTCGCCCGGTCGGTCGAGCTACTCGCCCGGGGTGTGGTCTACAACATGTGCTATCTGCGAAACACCGGAAAGCGCAATGGATTTGCTCGCTCGTACCGGCCCGCGGAAGGCTGGCAGGTGTGCGGTTGCACCCGCGGGTTGTCGTTGGCGGGTTTCGAGTCCGGCCAGGTCGGCTCGGACGTGTCGCAGGAGTTGTTCTGCGCGGTTGCGGTGGATTCCGGCCAGTTCCGAATCACCCAGTGCCGCTGCTAGTTCGGCGAGGAGCGAGTCGACGGGGCCGAAGCTGGTGAGCAGGGTTTCCATGCCGGAGATGCGGCCGCTGCGGGTGGAGAGTTTGTCGTAGAGTCGGCGGATTTCGCGAATATCGCCGAATCTCAGGGCGGCGTGGGCTCGGAAGGTGGCCAGTACGAAGGGGTAGTAGTAGGGCCATTCGGGGGAGTAGCGGTCGTAGAGGGCGCGGGCTCGGGAGGGTTCACCGGCGTGCAGGAGGGCCACGATATAGGGCTGCGCGGCGGAGTTCGGGAGTTGGGAGTACATCTTGCTGAGTGGTTTGGCCAGGGGTGACAGATCGCCTTCGGCCCATGCCAGTCCGAGATCCGCGCAGACCCGCAGGACCGTCGCATTGGCATTGCCGTGCTGGTTCATTCGCGCGCTCAGCTCGGCGTAAACCTTGCGGGCGGTGGGGATATCGTCGGACAGCAGGGCCGACAATGCCGTGAAGACCTGCAAGATCTCCATGAGCTGCGGCAGCTGCCCATCCGTCGCACCCTCCACGGCGGTGGCCGCCTGTCTGGATGCCTCCGCCAGTTCGGCGTCGTAGAGGGCTCGGCGGTAGAGCGCGTAGTGCGCCAGCGTTCGATACTCGGACAGGCCCGCGCGCTTGGCCACCGCCAACATCTCCTGCGCCAGCTGCGGCGGATAGACGGTGCCGTCGAAACGGATGTACATGGCGGAATTGAGTGCGGCACAGAGCAATTCGGGATTGCCGAGGCAGCGGGCCAGGGCCACCGCCTGGGTGCCGCGCTGATGTCCCAGCGCCAATCCCTCGGGCGTCAGCGAGAAGGCGTACACGGCGGCAATGAGCAGTCTGATCTTGTGCTCGGTGGACTGTTCGCGAGTCAGGCACTCGGTGATCAGATCCTGCACCGCGGTATCGGTCGCCAAATAATCCTGCACCGCCCACACCACCGGTGCGCGCCAGCAGGTCAGCGCGCGTACCAGGAGATCGTGGTCGCCGAGTTGTCGGGCCAGGGCGATGGCGTGATCGCGCTCGGTCCGCGCTTCGAGTAGATGTCCCTGATAGCCAAGGGCATTCACCAGCTGACACCGCGCATCGAGCAGTGCGACGCGGTCGGCGCGGTCGGCCTGCTCGCTCTCGTGTCCGGCGAGACCGTGCAGTTCCACCGCGGCGCGCCAGAGCTTGGCCGAATCGGCGCGCATATTGCGCTCGGTACAGCGCCGCACCGCTGCCGATACGTAACTCAGTGCGCGCGTGGCGGTATCGGGCCGTGCGCCGAGAACCGCGTGGCGGGCCAGGATTTCGGGATCACGGGCCAGACCCGGATAGTCGTCGGCATTCTCATTGAGCAATTCCAGTGCGGCCCAGTGCATGCGGACCCGGCGCAGCATGGGGATGCGCAGGTACACAGAGTCGTGGATGAGGGCGTGGTCGAAGGTGATGCGACCGGTGCGATCGGTGCGCACCAGTCCGGCCGCCTCGGCCGCGGCGATCACATCGATGAGTTCGTCCTCGCCCATATCCATGGCGAGGCTCAGGATACGAAGGTCCACACCGTCGCCCCAGATGGACAGATGCTGGAGGGCTGCGGCGACCCCGTCCGGCAGTCCGGTCAGCCGGTGATTGATCAGCTCCCGAATCGAATCCGGCAGCTCCGCCATATCGCCCGGCACCGAACTCTCACCGCCCGGAGCAGCCTGCGCGGCAAGCGTTTTCGCCATCTCGCGAACGAAGAGCGGATTGCCGCCGGTGCGCCGGTGCAGTAGCTCGAGGGTGTCTCGCGAGAGCTCGTCGAGTCCGGCCTCGCGAGCGACCTCGCGCGTAGCGTCCAGATCGAGCCCGGCCAACTCCACCCATTCGGCGGTGGAGTGGGCCAGGGCCGCAGCGGTGGCGCGCAGTCCGGGTCCGGATTCGGAGCCACGCAGGGTCACCACAATCAGCACCGGCTCATTGCGCAGCCAGCTCGCCACCTGTCGCAGCACCTGCATGGTGGCATCGTCGGCGCGGTGCGCATCCTCCAGCAGGATGGCGACCGGTCGGTTGGCAGTTGTCTGTCGGCACAACTTGACCACGGTCCGCGCGACGGTGAACGCATCCCCGGCGGCCAGCACATCCGGAACGGTCGGATCGAGTTCAGCGATGATCTCGGCCCACGCCCAGGCGACGGGCGCGCCATCCACCTCCGGACAGCCGCCGCGCACCACCGTCCACTCGAGACCGGTGGCTCCCGACTGTTCCGCGCCATCGCGTGGCCGGTCGGCACTGGCAGGCCCGCGCTGTGACCACAGTCGACCCTGCTGTCGGGAGAGCTGGCACAGCGCGGAATCGGCGAGGGTCGTTTTGCCCGCACCCGCCTCACCCGAGACCCACACCAATCGCAGCTGTCCGCTTCGGGTTTCGGCCGCAACGCGCAATAGCGCGGCGCGTTCCGCGCCATACCCGCATGCCGGGCGGGCATCGCGCATTCGACTCGCGGACGGCTCCGGAGACATCGGCGGCGCGGTCGCGGTGAGTGCCACGGAATGGTTCAGAATCGCCGATTCCAGTTCGCACAGCGCCGGGCCGGGATCGACGCCGAATTCCTCGAGCAGATATTCGCGCGCGCGCCGAATCGTGGCCAGGGCCTGGGCCTGTTGGCCGAGCCGGTATTGCGCGGTGGCGAGCAGTCGCGCGCATTCCTCGCGTTCGGGATGGTCGTCGAAGAGCGGCCGCAGTTCGATGGCCACCTCGGTCGGACGATTGAGTTCGAGTTCGATCTGGGCGCGCAGTTCGGCGGCGGTGAGGCGCAGATCGGTGAGGCGCGAGACTTCCCGCGCGGCCCAGGCGAATCCGGTCAATCCCTCGAAAGGCGAACCATTCCAACAGGCCAGTGCGGCATCGAGCAGGCAGCGGCGCTCGCGCAGATCTGGGGTATGAGCGGGATCGCGCAGGCACTCCTCATAGCGCCGCAATCGCTGTTCGAAGCGCCAGGCATCCACCGAGTCGGGGGCGAGTTCGAGGGCGTATCCACCGGTCGTGCTGACCAGGTAGCGACACGGGGCGCGGCGCACCCGGTCGGGTTCCAGGGTGCGCCGCAGATTGTGGATGTGCACCTGCAATACCGAGGCGGCGGACGGCGGCGGCTGGCCTTCCCACAGATCGTCCACGAGTCGGTCGGTACTGACCGACCGTCCGCCCGCGATTACCAAACGGGCGAGCACCGCGCGCAACATGGTCGCACCCAAAGCAACCGGTAGGTTGTTAACGGACAGCTGTAGCGGCCCGAGCACGTTCACTTGCGGTTCCGCCATGATCCGCGACAACCTCCATACCGGGGTGGAATCGAGCGCGCTCCGATGACTCGTGGGAATGTCCGCTGAGTCTGTCGTTATGAAATCTGAATTATTCCACCGTTTGCCGCTGCGTTAGCCCGAAAGTGCCACTGTGCAGCGGGTTTTCATCACTGAAGTTAGCTGGCTAATGTTTAGCAAATAAATTGGCTTGGAAGACACGCCTTAATTTCCGCGAAAGTTCCCCAGAAGAGGAGTAGCGAATACTTCTATACATCGACACGACGAAGGGAAAGCCAATGGCTACGGACGTCGCATCCGTTGAGCATCAGGGTTTCGCGATGCGGGCAATCGGCCGCATCAAAGCGCGACCGGCATCTTCTGTCGCGATGCTGGCGAATAGCCAAATCGAGCCCCGAGCGGTCGGTCTGTATTGGGACCGTGACGGGGATATCTGGCAGCGGGAGGAGGTCGGCTGGCGGCTGATCCTGCAGAACGGCGTCTCCGTCGACCCCGTCTCACTGTGGGATTGGGAAGACGGGTGCGTGCGTGACTATGCCCCCTTCACACCCGTGTCGTCTTTCGCCGCCGCCGATGGGTAGCAGTGCCCACTGCCCTGGTTGGTAGGCGGTAGGCCGGAGCGGCAACTCCGGCCGCGGCGGTACCCGGTCCTCCGATCGTCGTGAGCCCGATCAGGAGGCCGGGGCCGCCGCTCCGAGCTCATCTCGGCCGGTGCCGAACAGCGTGACCTCCATCAGGCGGATCACCCGCGCGGGCGGGCAGATTCGCGGATCGTCACCGAAGACCCGGCCCAGATCCACCACCAGCCCGAAGGCCGCGTGCACCAGGATCCGTGCCTCGCCCTCGGATAGGTCGGGGCGCACCGCCACCAGCAGGCGCACCCATTCGGCGACGATCAGCCGCTGGATATTGCGCAGTACGGTGCGCTCCTCGGGCGATACGTGCCCGAACTCCGCGTAGTAGACGAAGGTGAGTTCACGTTCGGCGAACGAGCCGGCGACATAGAGGTCGATGAGCTTGGTCAAGGCTTCGGCGGGACTCGATGAGGAGGCCGTCGCCGGGCCGATCGCCCCCGATACGCGATCAGCGGCGCGGCGGAACGCGGCGGCCAGCAGATCGCTCTTGGAGCGGTAGTAGCGGTACACCGCTGAGGCCGCGGACAGGTCGGCCGCCGTAGCGATGTCCTCCATACTCACATTCGGGTAGCCGCGCTCATGGAAGAGTTCGACGGCCTTCTTCAGCAGCAGTTCGTGTTTGAACGACTGCGGGATCTCCACCCGGCGCACCGGAGCGGGGGTGTCGTCGCCCGGCGGCAGGTCGCAGTCCATCACTTGGTCGCAGGACGAATGTAGCAGGGCGGTAAGGGGTTTCACGGGCATGGCGGCGTGGTGGTCGCCGATGCTGGTGATAATGGACAGCATGGTGGCGGCCCGCACCGCGCGGTCGTGGCCGTCGAGTTCCGGGCGTACCTCGCCGATCAGCCGACGCAGCGTGGTGACGGCCGTGGCGAATTGTTTGTTCAGCGTGGCACGGTCGGTGTCATCGAGGTAGCGGCCCTCCCAGCGGGTCAGGGCCACGGTGGAGCGATTGGCGATGGTGTCGGCGATGAGCGCGTCGAGGAGATGTGAGAAGCGCTGTCGCGGGCTCCAGTCAACGGCGTCCTCGGGGAGGGTGGCCGCGTTGACGGTGACCTGCCCCAGCCGCAGCAATTCCTCCCTGAACAGGGAGTACTTACTCGGGTAGTGCCGATACAGTGCGGCGGAACTGATCCCGAGCCGGGCCGCGATGTCCTCCATGCTGACACCGTGGTAGCCGAGGGAGCCGAATGCGGCGGCCGAGGTCGCGGCGATCTGAGCACGCCGATTCTTGGGGCGGCGGCGAATCACGCGTTCGGGCTCGGCGGCTTTCATGCCCGCAATCGTAGCCACCAGCACCTTTACGCCCGTGCAGGGTTGGCTGTCTGAATTGTGATCTCTTCGGCGCGTAAGTTTTTCGCCGTTCTACCGGTTGTGCACCGTAGGCTGCACGGGCACGGCTGCGAGGGAATGGGAGTCGCTATGCGCGTGGTGGAGGTGGAGCGCACGATTGCGGCGCCCATCACCGATGTCTTCGACTGGCTCACCGATGTCACCAATTTCCAGCGGGTGCCCATGGTCAGACGAGTAACCCTCGTTCGACCGGGCAATACCACTGGGAACGGGGTAGGCGCGGTGCGGCTGATCGTCACACCTCTGATGCGTTTGACCGAAGAGATCATCGAGTACACGCCTCCGACACAGGTGCGGTACCGCATTCTCACCGCCGTCCCGCGCCTACGACATCAAGACGGAACGCTCGACTTCAGCGAAACCGACTACGGGACCCATGTCCGGTGGTACTCGACCTTCGAGGTCGCGAGCCGCGGATCGGTGGTCGCCACGCACGTCTACCTGCCGATGATCAGAGCTGGGTTTCATATGGTGCTCAGAACCGCGGCGCGAGAGCTGCGGGGAGAGTAGGACTTTCGCGTCTCGGCTGCCTCATGATCTCCCCGCGAACACGCGCCTTCTTCGCGGGGAACCGTTGTGGGGGAGCCGAATCATCCCGTGCCCATGTCGGCGGGTTCGTCGGGCGGGATGATCCAACGCGAGTGGGTCTCCCCGGTATCCACCGCGATCACGTCGACGACGGCGACCAGCGCGTCGGGTACGGACCCGTCGAAATGAGCGAGGCCGGGCACGATCACGGCCTCGGCCTCGGAGGCCCGAGCAACATCGATCACCCGCCGCACCGGATCGCTGGTACGCGGACCGAACACCACAATTTTGGTGACCGTGTACCCGAGCCGCCTACCAAGACTCCGTACCTGCTCCTCATCCCAGGGCTGCCGTATGCCTGACACACTGGAACGCAAATAGCCGATGGCGGTAGGTATTTCGCGTACCAGCCCGCACCCGAATTGGTGTGGCTGGTCGCCGATCGCGCGATGAACGAAGGCTACGAGGCCGACGACCCCTACGTGGTCGCCTGCAGCGTGTGGGCAATGACGCAGGCACTGCGTGATTGCGGCCGATGGGAGGAAGCAATTGCCCTGGCCCGCAACGCTATTCATGGTCTGGCGCCGTACTTGGCGCGCGACGAGACGCCGGACGACTGGTACGGCATCGTCGGCGCACTGGAGGCCGAGATCGCCTACGTCCATGCCCGGCGTGGCCGTCATGGCGACGCATGGGCCGGGTGGGAGCGGGCCGACACATTCGCCCGCCAACTCGGACCGACGTATCGCCATGTCCAGACATCGTTCTCGGCCCCGGTCATGGCGGCACACGCCACCACGCTCGGGGTGGAGCTTCGCCGTCCAGGAGAAGCCCTACGGGCAGCGCGGGAATTCGAAGCCGACCAGATAGTCTCGCTGCCCCGCCGCAGCCGCCACCTCATCGAAGTCGCCCGCGCCTACTATCAGCGCGACGAAACCACCGCCGCCCTGACCATGCTGGTCAAATCCGAGCACACCGCCCCGGAAACCATCCGCTACAACGGCTACGCCCGCGAAATGCTCCACGGACTCATGAAGGACCCACCCGTCGGAATGCGCTCCGACGTCCGGGATCTCAGCAAGCGCGTCGGTATCCGGGTGTGACCCCGGGGTGCTGTGGCGTGGGTAGCTTGGATGTTTCGCCCGTTCTGGGAGTCTTTGTTCTATGTATGCCGGAGCCTCGATATCCCCGAGGCCAAATGCTGTTCTCGGGGCCTACGTAGCCGGGTTGGGAGCGTCGGTTGCGGTTCCAGCGGCGTTCGGTCTAGAGCGTGAAATGACGAAGGCAGTGTGGTGGCGTCGTCTGCCGTCCCCGACCTGGGCTCCCCAGTTGGGTGCCGTCATCTCACCATTCCAGCGTGGCTGGCTGGCTTGTTGTCGCGTTCTCGAGACACAAGATCCAGGGACGTCGAGTGGCTTCGTAGAG
>NZ_BDCE01000081.1 GCF_001613345.1 Nocardia uniformis NBRC 13702
TTTCGTCTTTGTGTCTCGAGTCGGGACCACGGCCAGCCCGCCCCGTTAGGAACGTGAGATCCGCGCCTGACTGGGGAGCGCAGGTCGGGTACGGCAGACGACGTCACCACACTGACCTTCGTTCTTCACGTTCTATACCGAACGCCGCTGGAATCGCAGCCCACGGCTCCCAACCTGGCTACGTAGGCCCCGAGAACAGCAGTTGAGTCCCCACCAATACGGACACAGTTCCCTGACCGCCGTCCGCACCGTCGAGCAACCAGAGCAGCGTGCCCCCGAACTCACCGATCCAGGACCAGGACCGTCCGCATCAGATGCGCGACCCGCTGCTGCGAACAGGCCGGGTCATCGGATCCGAAACGGCGGCCCAGGTCGACAACCAGTGCCTGGGCGGTGTGGACCAATAGCCTGGATTCCGCGGCGGTCAGTTCCGGGCGGGCCGCGCTGAGCAACTTCGCCCACTCCTGCACATTGAGGCGTTGAACGGTGCGTAGGCGGGTGCGTTGCTCCAGCGGCACATTGGAGATCTCCGCGTAGTAGACGAAGGTCAGTTCGCGTTCGGCGAATGATCCGGCGACGAAGAGGTCGATGAGTGCGGTAAGGGCGTGCGCGGGGGAGTCCGCAGCGGCGATGGCGGGGCCGATGGCGGCCGAAACCTGTTCTGCCGCACGGCGAAACGCGGCAGCCAGGATATCGCCCTTGCTGTGGTAGAAGCGATACACCGCCGAAGTGGTGGGCAGTCCGGCGGCGGCCGCGATGTCCTCGACGCTGACATTGGGATAACCGCGCTCGTGGAACAGGATTACCGCGTACTTCAGCACCAGTTCGTGGGTGAAGGTGGGCGGCACCGCCGCCCGGCCGACGTGCAGAGCGGCCGCGCTCTCGGCGGGAGGTAGTTCGCAATGCCAGACCGCCAGGCAGGCCTCGCGTAACCGCAGGGCGAGGGTTTTGGCGGGAAAGGCGACATGGTGGTCGCCGATACTGCTCACGATGCTTTGAATAGTCTGCCCCAGTACCGATTTCGACGACGCATCGAGCTCTGGTCGGCTCTCGCCCAGGAGCGTCCGCACCATGGCGGCCACCGCCGTGAGGTTCGTCGCGACCGCCGCGCGATCCTCCGCCTTCAGATATCGGCCCTGCCAGCGCAGCAGTGCCGCGCTGCGGCGGTTTGTAATCGAGGCGGCGATGAGTGCCTCCAGCAGGTGTTCCACCCGCTGCTCGATCGGCCAGTTCGCGGCCATCGGTGGCAGCCGGATCGCGGCGGCCCAGACCTCGCCGAGACGCAGCGCCTCCGCCCGGAACAGCGCGTACTTGCTCGGGTAGTGCCGATACAGCGCCGTGGAGCTGAGTTCGAGCCGGGCGGCGATCTCGTCCATGCTGACGCCGTGGTATCCGGTGGCACTGAACGCCTCGGCCGCCACCGCGGCGATCTGCGCCCGCCTGTTTCTCGGTCGTCGGCGCGACTGCCGCACCGGCGACGCACGCGTGGCCCCTACCTCGGCCGCCTGTCCGCTGGTGCTCCCTGTCCGGCCCGCCTCTCCGGCGATACTGCCCGCGTCGGCCACCTGCCCGGCGTCGCTTCCCGCCCCTGCTGTGGAAGCCCCTGTACTGCTCGCGCTAGCGTCGGTGCTCACCGCTGTGGCAGCCCCAGCGGCGATTCCACCTTGTTGACCAGCCAACGATCACCGCTTTTCTCCAGTCGCAATACGGTGGAGAGTTGGCCGGGAGTGGCCTTGCTCTCGGTGCCTAGGCTGGTGATGGTCTGGCCGATCACCACGATGGCTTCCGCCGAGGTGGTATCGCCGTTGCGAATGGCGCACTGCACATCGGTCGCCTTGGACACCACCTCGCCCTTGGCGAGTACCTCCTTCAAATCCTCGCTGGTGGAATCGAATTGGGTGCGCCAGTCCCCGGTCGCACCGTCCATGACACCGGTGATCCAGGTATCGAGATTCTTGGAGTCGTAGGTGGCGAGGGTGGGGGCGTACTTACACGCCGCGAGCCGGGCGTCCTCGCGAGCGTCGAGAATGTCCTGGGTGCTCGCGTTCTGGTTGTAGAAATGCACGCTGGAACCGATTGCCGCTCCGAGCACTACAACGCCCGCCGCCGCGGCGGCCAGCATGCCGGTCCGTCCCGGCAACGACAGCGAGATGCGCCTGCGCGATGAATCGGGCTGGGCCACAGCGGTATCAGCCTCGCTCGCGTCCTTCTCCAGGTTCACCGTGTCGTCGGCCGCATCTGGTTCATTGATCTCATTGTCACTCATACTGTTTCATTCCTATCGAGGGGGAACCGGACGCGACAGCTCGTCACCGGTAACCCCGGGCGGCGCGCTGGCTCCGTTATCGGGCACATCGGGGCGCGGCGCATTGGCCGACCCGCGCACCTGAATGGCCGGATTATCGGTGACGCAGTAGTTGTAGAGCCGCACTCGTGTATCGACCGTTGCCTGCGTGGGAACCACTGGGATGGTGTCGTATTCGCAGGTCGGCCGCGGCCAGGGATCGACCAGGGTGTGATAGGCCCCGTCGTGCGCCGGAATACCGATGGCCTCCGAGCCCACCCGCAGTGCCGGGAACAGCGCCGCGATGGCGGGTGCGCGCAGCTTGGCCGCCTTGGTGATGGCGACGAAGTTCGTCACGAGATTCGTCATCGGGTCCTGGGTGTCGGTCAGGAACGCGCCGAGCGTCTCCAGCTGACCGGGCCCCTG
Organism: Nocardia uniformis NBRC 13702; assembly: GCF_001613345.1. Taxonomy (GTDB): domain Bacteria; phylum Actinomycetota; class Actinomycetes; order Mycobacteriales; family Mycobacteriaceae; genus Nocardia; species Nocardia uniformis. Next base: position 2,711 of record NZ_BDCE01000081.1, read on the forward strand.
CGCCAACAGCTTTCGCAGCTCCTGATCGGCGGCGGTGAACTGGTCGAACAGCACGCTGCCCGCACTGGTCAGCGTGCCCAGATCGGGTTGCGCCAGTGCAGTGGTGCTCGCGATAACCTCCAGATTCGAGATCAGTTGCTTTGTGTGCGGTAGCAGTTCGGTGAGCCCGGACATGGCGCGGCTGATCCCGGAGATCATATTGCGCAGCCGATCCGGCCCACCGGCGAGCGCCTTGTCGAGTTCGTCGATGATCACATTCAGCCGCTCCGGATTCATTCCGCCGATGAAATCGCTGAGATTGGCGAATACCGACTGAATCGGCACCGGCACGCTGGTGCGGGCGCGCTCCACCACGAACCCGTCGCGCAGATAGGGCCCGCTATCGGAGTCGGGCCGAAAATCCAGATACTGCTCACCCGCGGCCGACAGCCGCCCTACCGCCACCGTGCCGCCCACCGGAATCCGCGCCGAGTCGTCGATTTCGGCATCGGCGGCAATACCGTCCCCGGCGATCCGCACGTCGCTGACCCTCCCGACCCGACTGCCCCGGAAGGTGACGTCATTTCCGGGTAGCAGCCCGCCGGAGGAAGCCAGTTCTATGGTCACCACGTAGGTGTGCGGAATCGGATTGAACCGCAACACATTCACGCCGATATAGCCGCAACCGAGAATAAGCACCACCACCAGGCCGAGATTGGCAATACCGATCCGGCGTCGAACGATCCATTGCCACAGCGGTGAATTCATCGTTCACCGCCGCGAGGGTCGGGATCGACCTGGGGAGCCGGATCACCCTGCGGCACCGACCCCTCCGGGACCTGTGGCGGACTCGTGAGTCGCCCGAACACCTTCTCCAAAACCTGTGTCAGACTGCCGACGAACTGTCCGGCATCACCCAGCTCCGGCCAGCGACTGCCGCTGGGATCGGTCAGCGCCCCGAGGCTGAGATACGACACGGTCGCGGCGATGGCCAGTGTCGGTCCGCGGAAACTCGCCATCAGCGAGGGATGCAGCGCATTCAGACCTTCCAAGGTCCCGGTCAGATTGTCGCCCATCTGCGTGAACCCGGACATGAGCGCCTGAATGCTGTCGAAGAGCCCGACGAAATCATCACCGGTGGTAGTGCTGAAGTCGCCGAGCGCGCTCATGGTGGTGGCCACCTTGGTCAACAGATCCACAATCTGCTGGTTGTTCTCGTTGACCAGACCGATGAGCGCCGGGAAGGTATCCGCCGCGACAGCGAGTTCGGCCTTGCGCCTGGCCAGTTCACCAGCCAGCACATTCAACCCGGTCAGCGTGGCGTCGATATCCGCAGTGCGCTGGTTCATTGCGCTGATGACACTGGTCATTTCGGTGATCAGATGCTGTAACTGCGGTGCCCGACCGGCGAACATGGAGTCCATTTCGCTGGTGATCCGCGCGGCCTGATTGATTCCACCGCCATTGAGCAGCATGGAGATCGACATCATCAGCTGCTCCACCGACGCGCCCGCCGAGGTGCGGTCGGTGCCGATGGTGTCACCCTCGCGCAGCGGTTCGCCCGCCTCCTGGGCGGACGGCAGCGTTATGGCCACGAACATATCGCCGAGTGGAGTGCCCTGCCGCAGCTCGACCGAGGTGCCCTCGGGCAGCTGAATATCGTCGCGGATGAGCATTTCCACATCGGCGATGAAGTTCGTGGTCTTGATATCGGTGACCACGCCGATATCGCTGCCGCCGATCTTGACGTGCGCGCGGTCGGGCAGATTCAACGCGTCGTGGAAGGTCGCGTGAATGGTGTAGCCCGGTCCACCGATACCCGGCTTCGGCATGGGCATACTGTTCACCGTCACGGCGCAACTACTTGCCCCGGTCAGCGCGGCGGCTGTGAGCGCCGCCGCGAATGCTTGTGTGCGGATGCTCATTCGATCCTCGCAATCCCGAGTAGTGCCGCGGCGAGGCCGAAGTCGGGACCGAAGTCCTGGACCTTGCCGGTACGGCAGCCGTCCAGGCGCAACATGACGCGCTCGCAGAACACCGACAGGGCCTCGCTGTCGAGCACCACCTTGTCCAGCAGTCCGTGCATACGCAGTGCGCCGTGTTCGCGGCTGGTGGCATTGGCCAGGTTCTGGAACATGAGCGGGCCGACATCCACGATCTCGGTGAGGCCGCGGGCGTTGGCCCGCATCTGATCGGTAATGGTGACGAAGCGGGTCAGCGCCCCGGCCAACTGCTCCCGGTTCTCACCGACCAGGGTCGAGGTATTGGTGACGAAGGTGTCGAGCTGATCCAGAACCGCCTGCAACCCCGGCGCCTGCTGCCCCATGAGCGTCACCAGTTCGGTGAGTCTGCCGCTGAACTCGCGAACCGTCTGATCGTTCTGCGCGATGATCTGGGTGACCTCATTGAGTTTGATAATGGTGTTGGCGATCTGGTCCTTATTGGCGAAGGTCACCTCGAATGCCGAGGACAGCGCGTCCAGGGTCTCGCGCAAGCGATCGCCATTGCCATTGAGCAGTGGGTAGAGCACCCGACTGGCCATGGGCCCGGTCTCGCTATCACCCTTCAGGGCCGCACCCAACTGATCGAAGTTCTGCAGAATGCGGTCCAGCTCCACCGGAACCCTGGTGCGCGGCAGGGGAATATGCTCGCCGTCCCGCAATACCGGTCCATCACCGGTGTAGGCGGGTGCCAGCTCCACGTGCCGGTTGGTGATCAGCTGCGGATTCACCAGTGCCGCAATGGCATCGGCGGGTACCTCGACGCCCGCGTCGATGGACATGATCACTTCGACATAGCTGCCCTTGGGCGTCACCGAGTCGACGGTGCCGACCGGAACCCCCAGGATCGCGACCTCGTTCCCGGCGTACAGCCCGGCCACATTCTCGAAATCCGCGCTGATGCGCATGCGGTCACCGAGGTACCGATCGGGCAGTGCGGTGAGTGAGTCGGGCAGTAGCGAGCAGCCCGATCCCAGCGTGGCCACGAAGCAGATCGCGGCCAACTTCGTCAGTGCGCGTAGATATTTCATTTGCACCCCTGCACGGCCTGCACCAGGCACAGCCAGTTGTCCGGGAACAGCCACGGCGCGTACACCTCGCCGTAGGGGCCGTTGCCGACCACATTGTTGAACTGCCGCAGGGCCACCGGCATGATCTCGTAGAGCCGGTCCAGATTGTCGCGGTTCTTCTCCAAGCCCTCGGACATGGTGTTGAGATTGGTGATCAGCGGTCCGAGCTGGCCATTGTTCTCCAGGCCCATCTCCTGCAGCAGGCGCGACAGCGACGCCACATTGTCGAGCAGCGATTGCAGAAGTGTCTGCCGCTGCTGCACCGCCGTGCCGATGGCGGCGCCCTGGGTGAGCAGCAGTAGGACGCCATTCTGGTTGTCGGACACCAGGGTCGAGACCTGGTCCATGGACTTCAGCAGGGTGTCCACCTCATCGCGGCGGTCACTGACCACCTTGGCGAGCGCGCCGACGCTATCGAGTGCCTGCACGGTCAACTCGGGGGAGCTGCCCATCTGCTGGCTCACCAGATCCAGTGCCTCGCGCAGCTTTACGGGATCGATTCGTTCGATGTGTTCGAACGATGAGTCATATTTGGGGTCCTGGATGACCTTGCTCAGGTTGTAGGGCACCGAGGTGTTCTCGAGCTCGATCCTGTTCCCGGGCAGTCCCTTGCCATTGCCCGGCACCAGTTCGATATGCAGCCGCCCGAGGATGGTGGACATCTTGATGGCGGCTTTGGCATCCGGTCCGAGCACCACATCGCGCCGGATCTTCATATCGACGAGGACCTTGCCGCCGTCGAGCCGGACCGCCTGCACCTGACCGACCTCGATACCGGAGACATCCACTGTCGCACCGGGCCGCAGACCCGCCGCCTGGGCGAATTCGGCGTGAATCGTGTCATCGCCCAGCCGCGCCTGTTTGATCACGGTGGAGCCGACCAGGAGCAGCACCACGAATCCGGCGGCGAGCAAGCCGAGCCGCAGATACCGATTACCGATGAATCCGGGCAGCCGAATGCGCCCGCGCAATGTCTCGATCACCGGCACACCTCCGATTGAGCCGGTCCACCGACCTGCGAAAACAGCCCGGGCGGGAACAGAATCCCCCACAGCGAGACGTCGAGTCGGCAGATATAGGCATTGCCGTAGGTGCCGTAGCTGGTGAACCGTGCGAGTGAGTTGAGGACATCGGGCAGTTGGACGGCGGCCTGATCGAGCGCCGCGCCATTGAGCAGCAGTAGCGCCACTCCGGTGGTGGCGTCGTTCTGCGCTGCCACCACATTGGGTTTGACCGTTGAGACAATGCCGACCAGCGAGTCGGTGGCGGTAGCCACGCGGCCGACCGAGGACTTGAGCACCTCGCCCTGGCTGTAGAGCGATTCGGTGAGTGACCGCGTCTGAGTGATCAGGGTTTCCAACTCACCACTGCGATTGGCCAAGCCCGCGAGCACACTGCTGAGATTGGCGATCACATCACCGAGGATCTTGTCACGCTGACCGAACGTGCCCGCCAGCTCCGCGGCCTGGGTAACCAGTGCGCTCAGCGACACCCCATTACCCTGCAGAGCCTGAATCAGTGTCTCCGACAACGAGTTCACCTGATCCGGTTGCAGCACACTGAACAGTGGCTCGAACCCGGACAGCAGCGACGACACATCGAAGGAGGGCTCGGTGCGCTCGATGGGAATCTGGCCACCCGGGTCGAGTGGCTGTCCGGCGTCTTTACCGGGCATGAGGGCGATATAGCGCTGGCCGATCAAATTCTGGTAGCGCACCAGGGCTTTGGTGGATGTGCTGAGGTGCTGGTCGTTCTCGATGCGGAAGTCGACCCGTGCCCGGTACCCGTCGGTGAAGTCGATTGTGTCTACCCGGCCGACCCGTACACCGGCCATCCGAATATCGTCACCGATCCGCAGCCCCAGCACATCGGAGAAGACGGCCGAGTAACTGTGAGTAGGACCTGCCACCGAGCGTTGCAGGGTGGACCAGATGGTGTAGGTCAGCGTGATGGCGATGATGGCGAATATGCTGAAGCCAGCTAGGGCTTTTCCCGATTTCATACCGCACCTGCCGAGGTCTGCTCGACGGGTACCAGCGAGCCACCGGCCAGCACCGATGACAGCAGCAGGTACTGCGCCATATTGGGTTTGCCGCCCACGATCGCGGCCACCGCGTCCTGACCGCGCAGACCCGCGGGCTGGACCGTGCTCGATGTCTGCTCGGTCTGTGATGCCGGTGCGGTCAACCCGGGGATGGCGGGCAGTCCCGGGATGGCGGGCAGGGCAGGAAGATTCGGCAGAGGCGGCAGCCCGGGCAGACTCGGGCTCGGCTGGATGACCGGTGCCGGTCCGGCCGATTCCAGATGCTTCGGCAGCAAGGCCGCCGGATACTCCTGTGGGGGAGCGACTTCCGGTACCGATGGGCCGCCGCAACGTGGACCGGCCAGGTCGCCGTAGCGCGGGCAGTCATCGGCCGTGTACTGCTGGAACGGAGTGAAGCTCACATCCATCTTCCACACCATCTGACGATGGGGGCCGAAGGTGAAGACCCCCTGCAACCGCTGTAGCGCGGTATTCAGATTGGCCACGGTGTAGGGGATCGCCTGTGGATCCCTGGCGAGGCTGCCGAACAGTTCATTGAGCCCCGACACCAGAAACTTACCGGAATCGGGATTGGCGGCGAACAGGCTGTTCACCGAATCGACGGCGGTTCCGCCATTGGTCAGCAGCGCAACGAGATTTGCGCGCTGTTCGGTGAGGGTGCGGGCGGTGGTCACCGACCGCGACAGCACCTCCACCAGATCCGGCGCGGATTCGCTCAGTGCGGTGGCCGCGCGACCCAGATCGCCGAGCATATCGCCGATTCCGGGGGTGGCGCGCACCTGGGTCAACCAGTTGTCCAGGCGTTCCACCGTGGAACCCGGTACCCGAGCGCCCGGATCGAGGGCGGTGGCGAGCGTGCCCAATACCCGGCCGAGCTTCTCGGGCTGAATATTGTTCAGCACATCGCGCAGCACATTGAGGGTGGTCTGCAATTGGACCGTGCCCTCGCTGGTGTCCTCCGGAATGGTCGCGCCCGCCTTCAACGTCTGCTGGGTCGGCGTGGTGTCGACGAGTTCGACGGCGGTGACGCCGAAGATATTGCTGGGGATTACCCGCGCCGCGACCGTCGCCGGAATCGCCCCGGCAACAATCGGTTTCAGCGCGATTTCGGCATCCTGTCGCTCGCCGCGCGCTACCACCTCGACGCTGACCACGCGTCCCACGACCATGCCGCGGAATTTCACATCGGCACGGTCGGGCAGCCCGTCGCCGGTGCTGGTGAGTACGGCCGTCACCGGGACCTTCTCCTCGAAGCGCCCGTTGTAGCGCAGCGCGAGCAGATAGATGAGCAGGGCGACGGCGGTGATCATGGCGAGTCCGGCCAGACTCAACTGCCGCGCCGTGGGCCCGCGGCCATTGGGGTCGAGAAGCATGAGTCTCCTATCCCGAGATCCGGAAGCCGGGGTCGATTCCCCAAATAGCCAGCGTGAGACAGAGATTCGCGAAGACCATGACGACGATGACCATCTTGATGGCGCGTCCGGCCGCCACTCCGACACCTTCCGGCCCGCCGGTGGCGACATAGCCGTAGTAGCACTGGATGAAAGTCGAGATCATCACGAACACAATCACTTTGAGCATTGACCAGAAGACGTCCGGTCCCAGTAGGAACTGGAAGAAGTAGTGGTCGTAGGTGCCCGCCGTGGTGCCGCCCAGAAACAGCACCGAGAGTTTGGTGGCCAGATACGCGGTCGCCAGGCCCACGCTGTAGAGCGGGATAATGGTGAGTGTCGAGGCGATCATGCGGGTGCTGATCAGGTACGGGAGTGGCCGAATGGCAATGGATTCCAGTGCGTCGATCTCCTCGGAGATACGCATGGAGCCCAATTGCGCGGTGAACCGGCATCCGGCCTGAATGGCGAAAGCCAGTGTCGCGATGATCGGCGCGAGTTCACGGGTAGTGGCGAATCCGGAGATGGCCCCGGTGAGCGGGCCCATGGTGAGCAGGTTCAGCGCGGTGAAGGACTCCATGCCGACGGTGATGCCGCCGAAGCCGCACAGAATAATGACAATGCCGACAGTGCCACCGCCGACCACCAGCGAGCCATTGCCCCACCCCACGTCGGCGGTGAGCCGCAGTACTTCCTTGCGATAGTGCTTCAGCGCGAACGGTATTGCCGCCAGCGCCTGAAAGAAGGTGATGGCCTGATGCCCGAGTCGCTGATTCGCCTGGACGGGTACCGAGACGGCATTGCTCACCATCCGGACCGGTCGCATGGCGGGCGGAGTATAGGTGCTGCCCATGTCAGATCACCTTGGTCGGTAGCAGGGTGTTGTACAGCTGGGTGAGGATGATGTTGGTGGCGAAGAGCATGAGCGCCGAACTCACCACCGCCGAGTTCACGGCATTGGCCACTCCACCCGGACCGCCGTGCGCGTGTAAGCCGATATCGCAGGCGATGATGGCGGTCAGCGCGCCGAAGATGGCCGCCTTGACCAGTGCGACCACCAGATCATTGGCCACCGCGAAGGAAGCGAAGGAGCCGATGAACGATCCCGGTGTGCCGGACTGGGCGTACACATTGAAGATGTAGGCCGTCGCGAAGCCGACGAAGACGATGAACCCGCACAGCAGCATGCTCACCAGTACGGCCGCCGCCAATCGCGGTGCGACCAAGCGCCGGACGGGGTCCACGCCCATCACCATCATGGCGTCGATCTCGTCGCGAATGGTTCGCGAGCCCAGGTCCGCGCAGATGGCCGAGCCGACCGCACCCGCGATCATGAGCGAGGTGACCAGCGGAGCACCCTGTCGGATAATGCCGAGCCCAGCGACCGCGCCGATGAAAGTGGTTGCGCCTACCTGGTTTACCAGCGCACCTACCTGGATGGACACGACCACGGCAATGGGGATCGCGACCAGTACCGTCGGGGCCGCCGAGACGTTCGTCATGAACGCGCACTGTTTGATGAATTCCCGATACGGAAAGCGCCGCCGAATCAAGGACAGGAACAGCTGTTTCAGCGCATCCCGTCCCAAATCGACTTGTCGGCCCAGGGTTTCCAACGAGCGTTGCGGATGTCGCCGCCACAGCCCGGTGAGACTCTCAGTGATCTTGTCGACTTCGCTTGTGTCGGAAGGTTGTTTCGCGCTCTGCGCGACTAACCGTTCGGTGGTGGTCACGGGTTGCCCCTTCACGCGAGATCTTCGAGCTGCCGTTGCAGCAGTACGAGCAGGAAGCCGAATGTCGCGATGCCCGCGGCCACGGTGCTGAGCACCGCGATCCACAGTCCGAAGCGCAGCACGGGGTTGACTTTCGTTCGCCCGCCGAGGATTTTGACGCCGATCACCAGAATGTCGATGAGCCAGACCAGAATCATCATTACGTCATGCACACATTCGAGAAGATGAGCACCGGCCAGCAGACGATGGATCCGAGGAACGAGATGATCACATCGATGCCGTGCATATCCCTCAGGTGGCTGGTGTGGGTGAGCGTCCAGATCACGCCGACCAGGCCGTACGGGATACCGATGATGATCAAGGTGCCGAGGAACTCAGACACCTTCATCTCGTAGCTGAGAATCCGGTCCAGCCGCTTCAGCATGCAACGTCCTTTCACCTGCCCGAGGGCGGTCGGCGGACCCGGGTGTGATGCCCGCCACGCTCCGTTATGTTACTGATCATTCCTGGAAATGGAAGACCCTTTGGATAGGCAGTATCCGCCATGTTCGCGCTTGAAATGCTGAAATGTGCCAGCGCATGATGAGTGCAAGTTATGGTTCATTCACACGGCCAGGAAGGACGATGATGACCGCCGCACAGCCGATGGGGCCGTATTCGATCCCGCTCACCAGCGAGCAGACCCGGATTCGCATCCCGGGCGTCCACCGGTCCGAGACCAAGCATCCGCCGAAACTGTCCGACGCCTTGGACTTCTGGCAGTTCGCGGGTGCGGCGGCGAATGTAGCCATGCAGATGTCGCGGCCCGCGGTCGGGTACGGGGTTGCCGACAGCAAGGTGGAATCCGGCGCGCTCATGGTGCATCCGTGGAAACGCTTGCGCACCACGACTTCCTACCTCGCGGTCGCGATTCTCGGTACCGATGAGGACAAGACCGCGTACCGCGAAGCCGTGAATGTGGCACATCGCCAGGTGCGGTCCGCGCCGGACGCGAAGGTCAAGTACAACGCCTTCGACCGCAGCCTCCAGCTCTGGATCGCGGCCTGCCTCTACGTCGGTTTCGAGGATTCGTATCAGCTGCTCAACGGCGCAATGAGTCCGGAGCAGGCCGAAAGCTTCTATCAATCCTCGGCCACGCTCGGCACGACCCTCCAGGTCGCCGAGGATATGTGGCCCGCCACCCGGGCCGACTTCGACGTCTACTGGAACAAGGCCTGCGAACAGGTGGCCGCCGACGACAAGATCCGCGCCTACGTAGACGATCTCCTGAACCTGCGCATGATCCCCTGGTTCCTGCGCGTCATCTTCGGCGGCCTACTGAAATTCCTGACAGCGGGCTTCCTCGGCCCCTACTTCCACACCCAACTCGGCGTCGACTGGACCCTCACCGATCAGCGACGCTTCGAACACCTCTTCCTGTTCGTCGGCTTCGTCAACCGCTTCATCCCCAGGTTCATCCGCTCGGCCCCCACCCACGCGGTGCTGTGGGATGTCCGCCGCCGAATCCGAAGAGGCAAGCCGCTCATCTGATTTCGAGCCGCGCCTGAAAAGACGAATGACGGTGCGGAGTTCAATCCCGCACCGCCAGCTGAACGTGGTGCCGAAAGCGCTGCCCGTTTTCATGGCGAACCGCCCCGTCATCCCGGCGCGTTTCTTGGCCGGGATCCACACTGTGTGGCATGCGCTTTCGGGTGTGGATTCCGGCCACAAGCACGACAGAATGACGAGGGGTATTACGCGTAATACGTCTGCCAGCTGCTCGGCGTTGTGGGCGAGCCCGCTGTCAGGGCTGGCCGGAGAAGTACGCGATACCCGCGTCGATGAGCGGCTGTCCGCCTGCGGCGAGGAAGCCGATGCCCGCGCCGATGGCGATGCCGAGCAGAGGCGGTAGTACGAAGATCCAGAACGGCAGGGTGACCAGACCGCCGATGGTGCCACCGATTAGTGCTCCGAAGACGCCGCGCTGCACCTGAGCGTCCCAGTTCTCCCGCGCGCTGACATCGCGCAGCGGCATCGCGTGCACCGGCTCGAGCGTGAGTGTCGTGCCCTGATTCGCGATGGACGGTGCTACCGCGATCCAGTGGTCAGCGACCTGGAAGGACAGCGGTACCGCCGCGACGACGGCACCGTCGCGATCGGCGATCGTGACCGCGGCGGCATCCGGGGTCAGTGCGAAGGATCCTGCGTCGAGAGTGGTTGCGACGCCGCGACCATCGGGCGTGATCGTTGCGGAATAGCCCACACCATTGGCGGTTCCGCGGACGGACGACACCATTTCGGCAGGGGATTCACCAGCCGCGGAATCGGATTCGGCATGCACGGTCCCGGCCGCGGCGACCGTGGAGCCGAGCACCAGCATTGTCAGGGCGGCGGTTCGGAGCGACACTCGGCTGCTTCGGAACAGGCCGCGCATTACTTCAATCCTCCCATGCCAGCACCGATCAGGGTGCCGGCTACCAGTCCCGTTGCTCCCCAGGTGAGGCAGGTCAGTGGCGTGAGCGGGAAGGCGATGACCGTGACGATCTGGAGCGTCGAGCCGATCGCGCAGCCGATAACCGCGCCCTGTACGGCCCCGGCCACCGCAGACGCGGCAACCATATCGGCGCGGCTGGGGGCCACACCCACCGAGCGCGCGAACTGGGAGATGTCGGCCTCGGGCCCGGCGGTAGCGGCGTTGGCCTGGTTGATCTGGTCCAGGGTGAGGAATTCCGGTGCGTCCATGGTCAGATCGCCCGCCCGCAGAGTTCGGTCCGGTGGGACGATCTCGGCGACCGGAGGCGTCGGCTCCGGGGCGTGCAGTGTCTCCGGACGCAGCGGTGCGACGTAATCGCGCTGCGGAACCTGTCGAGTGGGCAGGTAATCCGTCTCCGGCGCAACACCTCTGGCGTCATCCTCCGGAGCGACGTATGTCATTGGCGGCGGCTCGGTTGTGACGCCCGGCTGCCGAGTGGGTGCATCCGGTGCGGGGACTGTCGCGCCCGGATTCGGCGGTGTGGTCACACCCGGCTGCGGCGCGATGAACTGCGGCGTCGGTGCCGCCTGTGCGATGGTGCCGCCGGTGACGATCGCAGTCATCGGCAGCACGCCGATGGCCGCGCGCACGGCGAGACGTTGAGTGCGAGTTTGTTTGCGGTGCTTCGCCATGCGATTCCCCCGACCTTCCTTGCCTTGATTCCCGACCGAACGGGCGCACTTCGATCGACAAGCGGAGATGTGCCGGGCGGTAGCCCCCCTCGCGTGCGTGCCACGTTCATTGCCGCATCCCGGTTATTCGTGGTCCGGATCGCGGAACTGTGGTCCCGGGAGCGCAATTCACCCGAAGTACAGCTGTGGGAGTCTTCGCATGTCAATCCAGGTGTGGGGGATGAGTCAGGGATCACAATGCGCGAATCGGCGTATTGAAGGATGTCGAACGCGCCCCGAGTCATGTTTCTATGACGTCAGTCACATCGCGTCTTCGAATGGTGCTAAAGGGTTGCTGGAGTACCTATCTCGGTAGTTGGGAAGTCATTCGAGAGCCGCCAGCGCCATGCGTCGCAGAATGGGGCGGGCACGCGTCGCCATGGCCGACGGGGCGCTGTGCGGGGTCGAGTTGATCAGGCCGAAGGTTGCGTGGGCTTGGACGCGGGCGGCCGGTTCGGGAAGTTCGGGGTGTAGCTCGCGTAGGACGGCCACCCATATTTCCACGTACTGCCGTTGGGTGCGGCGGACCTGGCGGCGGGCGGCCTCGGGGAGATTCTCGAGATCGCGGTCCTGGATGCGGATCAGTTCCGGGTCGCCGAAGGCGAAGTCCAGGTGGAAGTCGACCAGTCCGGTCAGCGCCGCGCGGGGGGTGGTCGCTGCGGCGACGACCGCGCGGCCGCCGTCGAGCAGTCGCTGGCTGATGCCGACCAGCAACTCCACCAGGAGCGCCTCCTTATTGGGGAAGTGGCGGTAGACGGCGGGGCCGCTGATTCCGGCCGCCGCGCCGAGGTCGTCGAGGCGCATCCCCGGGAATCCGCGGTCGGCGATGAGCCGCGCCCCGGCCTCGAGCAACTGCTGTCGGCGCTGGGCTTTCAGCTGCTCGCGGCGGGTGAGGGTGGCGGGTTCGGTGCTGCTCACCGAAATCTCCCTTCGCCGGACGTGGACAACTCAGTTAATGAAGATTATCTTAAATATCAGTTATCGGCGATTAACTGATCGAACGGGACGACGTGATGACAGTGACCGAGGACGTCCGTACGGACAACCGGTCCGCGCACCTGGCGCTGGTCGAGGACCTGCGGGCGCGGCTGGCGGCCAATGCGCTGGGTGGATCCGAGAAATCGCGGGAGCGGCATCTGGCCCGCGGGAAGCTGCTCCCGCGGCAGCGGGTGGATCAGCTACTCGATCCCGGCTCGCCATTCCTGGAGCTCTCGCCGCTGGCGGCCACCGGCATGTACGGGGACGAATGCCCGGGTGCGGGCGTGATCAGCGGGATCGGGCGGGTATCGGGCCGGGAATGTGTGGTGGTCGCCAATGACGCCACCGTCAAGGGCGGCACCTACTACCCGCTCTCGGTGAAGAAGCATCTGCGGGCTCAGGAGGTGGCGGCGCAGAATCATCTCCCGTGCGTCTACCTGGTGGATTCCGGCGGCGCGTTCCTGCCGCATCAGGACGAGGTGTTCCCGGATCGCGAGCACTTCGGGCGGATCTTCTTCAACCAGGCGGGTATGAGCGCCAAGGGGATCGCGCAGATCTCGGCGGTCATGGGGTCGTGTACGGCCGGTGGGGCGTATGTCCCCGCCATGAGCGATGAGACCGTCATCGTGCGCAATCAGGGCACCATCTTCCTGGGCGGCCCGCCGCTGGTGAAGGCGGCCACCGGTGAGGTGGTCACCGCGGAGGATCTCGGCGGCGGCGACCTGCACTCCCGAATCTCCGGTGTCACAGACCATTTGGCGGAGAGCGATCAGGACGCGCTGCGCATCGTGCGCAATATCGTCGCCACCCTGGGGCCGAAGCACGCCACCCCGTGGGAGGTCGTCCCCACCGTGGATCCCATCGCGCCGCAGGAAGAGCTGTACGACATCGTCCCGGTCGATCTGCGCACACCCTATGACGTACGAGACGTCATCACCCGCGTGGTCGACGGCGGCGAATTCCAGGAGTTCAAGTCCGAATACGGCCGCACGCTGGTCACCGGCTTCGCCCACATTCACGGCCACCCGGTCGGCATCGTCGCCAATAATGGCGTGCTGTTCGCCGAATCCGCGCTCAAGGGCGCGCATTTCATCGAACTGTGCGACAAGCGCATGATCCCGCTGGTATTCCTGCAGAACATCACCGGCTTCATGGTCGGCCGCGACTACGAGGCGGGCGGTATTGCCAAGCACGGCGCGAAGATGGTCACCGCGGTCGCCTGTGCCCGAGTCCCGAAACTGACCGTGGTGATCGGCGGTTCGTACGGTGCGGGCAACTACTCCATGTGCGGACGCGCGTATTCGCCGCGCTTCCTGTGGATGTGGCCCAATGCCCGTATCTCGGTCATGGGTGGTGAACAGGCCTCCTCGGTGCTGGCCACCGTGCGCGGCGATCAACTCGACAGCAATGGCCAGCCGTGGTCGGCCGAGGATCAGGAGGCGTTCAAGGCTCCGATCCGCGACCAGTACGAGCGCCAGGGCCACCCCTACTACTCCACGGCACGACTCTGGGATGACGGCGTGATCGACCCGGCTGATACCAGAACCGTGCTCGGACTTGCCCTTTCGGTCTGCGGGCGAGCGCCCGTCGAGCCGGTCTCCTACGGCGTCTTCCGGATGTGACAGCCATGATGAACAAAGCCCACCCCGTCGCCTTCGACACCGTGCTGGTGGCCAACCGCGGTGAAATCGCGGTCCGCGTCATGCGCACCCTGCGGGCCATGGGAATTCGCTCCGTCGCGGTGTACAGCGATGCCGATGCCGATGCCCGCCATGTGCGCGAGGCGGATGTGGCGGTGCGGCTCGGCCCGGCACCCGCGCGTGAGTCCTACCTCGATATCGACAAGGTGGTGGAGGCGGCCGTGCGCTCCGGCGCGCAGGCGGTACATCCGGGATACGGCTTCCTCTCCGAGAATCCGGCGTTCGCCGCGGCACTGGACGCGGCGGGTATCGCCTTCCTCGGCCCGCCGACCCGGGCCATTGAAATCATGGGCGACAAGATCGCGGCCAAGAACGCGGTATCGGCATTCGGCGTGCCCGTGGTGCCCGGTATCGCCCGCCCCGGTCTGACCGATGCCGAATTGATCGAAGCCGCATCCGATATCGGCTACCCGGTGCTGGTGAAGCCATCCGCGGGCGGTGGTGGCAAGGGTATGCGCATGGTGGAGGATCCGGCGCAGCTTCCGGCCGCCCTGGTCTCCGCGCGCCGTGAAGCGGGTGCGTCCTTCGGTGACGACACCCTGTTCCTGGAGCGATTCGTACTGCGCCCCCGCCATATCGAGGTGCAGGTTCTCGCCGACCAGTACGGCCATATCCTGCATCTGGGCGAACGGGAATGCAGTCTGCAACGGCGACACCAGAAGGCCATCGAGGAAGCGCCGTCGCCGCTGTTGGACGCCGGGACTCGCGCCCGAATCGGGGCGGCCGCCGTGGCCACCGCGCGCAGCGTGGACTATGTCGGAGCCGGCACCGTCGA
>NZ_BDCE01000082.1 GCF_001613345.1 Nocardia uniformis NBRC 13702
TCGTCCCGGCATGCTTTTGGCCGGGATCCACACCGCGCGGATCTGCGACCGACGGGGTCCACCGACCTCTGGGGGATTCCCACAGGCTGGCGGCTGGGTGAGCCCGCACCGACGGTGCTCCGTCTGAACGGCGGGGACCGCACCGCGCACGTCTACCTGACGGGCGCACCCGAGCAGGCGCAAGTATGGGTCGAGGACGGTGAAAAGCACACGCTCACAGTGGAATTTGACGATCAGGCGCTGATCCTCACCCTGGACGGCCTGCGTACGCGTCACCGCGTCGCCGAGCGGGACAATCAGGTATGGCTCGCCGACCGCACCGGCGTCGCGCAGCTGCGCGAGGTCGCCGAGGCCGATATCCGTGGCGTGGCCGCGCACGTCGGTGACGCCGAAATCGTCAGCCCCATGCCCGGTTCCGTCATTGCCGTTCCAGCCGTGAACGGAGCACAGGTCACCGCGGGCACCCCGATCGTGGTGGTCGAGGCAATGAAGATGGAGCATTCGCTCACCGCACCCATCGACGGTGTCGTCGAACTACTGGTGCGGCCGGGCGATCAGGTCAAGGTAGATCAGCCGCTCGCACGGATCGTGCCCGCGAGCGAGACAGTTTCGGAGGAACCCCC
>NZ_BDCE01000083.1 GCF_001613345.1 Nocardia uniformis NBRC 13702
GACTTCCTTTCCACCGGCACCCTGCCGGACGAGTATCGCGAACTCGCCCTGACCGTCCGGGATTTCGCCAAGCAGGTGGTAGCCCCGGTCGCCGCCAAGCACGATGCCGACCACACCTTCCCCTATGAGGTCGTCGCGGGCATGGCGGATATGGGTCTGTTCGGCCTGCCGTTTCCGGAGGAATTCGGCGGGATGGGCGGCGACTACTTCGCCCTGTGCCTGGCCCTGGAGGAGCTCGGCAAGGTCGATCAGAGCGTGGCCATCACCCTCGAGGCCGGAGTCTCGCTGGGAGCCATGCCGATCTACCGCTTCGGCAATGACAAGCAGAAGCAGGAGTGGCTGCCGCAGCTCACCAGCGGACGCGCACTGGCGGCCTTCGGGCTCACCGAACCGGGCGCGGGCAGCGATGCCGGCGGTACCCGCACCACCGCCGTCCGCGACGGCGATACCTGGATCATCAACGGCAGCAAGCAGTTCATTACCAACTCGGGTACCGATATCACCCGCCTGGTGACGGTCACCGCCGTAACCGGTCAGGCGGAGGGCAAGAAGCAGATCTCCACCATCCTGGTGCCCACCGACACTCCCGGCTTCGTCGCCGAACCCGCCTACAACAAGGTGGGGTGGAATGCCTCCGATACGCATCCGCTGAGCTTCACCGATGTTCGCGTCCCGGCCGAGAACCTGCTCGGCGAAGCGGGTCGCGGCTACGCCAACTTCCTGCGCATTCTCGATGAGGGCCGCATCGCCATTGCCGCGCTCTCGGTGGGTGCCGCGCAGGGCTGTGTGGACGAGAGCATCCGCTATGCCAAGGAGCGCGAGGCATTCGGTCAGGCCATCGGCCGCAATCAGGCCATTGCCTTCAAGATCGCCCGCATGGAGGCCCGCGCGCATACCGCCCGCACTACCTACTACGACGCCGCCGCGCTCATGCTCGCCGGAAAACCGTTCAAAAAGCAGGCCTCCATCGCCAAACTTGTCGCCAGCGAGGCCGCTATGGACAATGCCCGTGACGCCACCCAGATTTTCGGCGGATACGGCTTCATGAACGAATATGCTGTGGCGCGGCACTATCGCGACAGCAAGATTCTGGAGATCGGTGAGGGCACCACGGAGGTGCAGTTGATGCTGATCGGGCGAGAGTTGGGACTGTGAACGCTGAACCAACGAAGGCTGAAATAACGCAAGAAGTCCGCCGAGTTGTACAGCGCGGCCTATGGTTCGAGGAGTTCGAGACCGATGTGGTTTACGAACACCGGCCCGGTCGCACCCTCACCGAGGCCGATAATGTGCTGTTCACGACCCTGACCATGAACACACAGGCGCTACATCTGGATGCGGCGTTCGCGGAGACGCAACCGCCTTTCCATCAGCGACTGGTGAATTCCATGTTCACTTTGTCCACACTGGTTGGTTTGTCGGTGGCGCAGTTGACCCAGGGCACCATTGTGGCCAACCTCGGCTTCTCCGAAATCGCCTTTCCGAAACCGCTTTTCCACGGTGACACGCTATACGCGGAAACCGTCATTACCGACAAACGGGAATCCAAGAGCCGCCCCGGGGAGGGCATCGTGACGTTCGCGCACACCGGACGCAATCAGCACGGCGATATCGTCGCGACCGCGGTCCGCAAAACCCTGGTCCGGAGGCTGCCCGCATGATCTGGGAGATGCCGGGACCGGCGTGGCTGTTCTGCCCCGCCGACCGCCCCGAACGCTATGCGAAGGCCGCCGCCGCGGCCGATGTGGTGATCATCGACCTGGAAGACGGTGTCGCGGAGGCCGATAAGGCCGCCGCCCGCGAGGCGCTCATTGCCAACCCGCTCGATCCCGAGCGCACCGTAATTCGAGTGAACGCGGCCAATACCGTTGAGCACATGCTCGACCGCGACGCTCTGTTGCGCACCGAGTACCGGCGCATCATGCTGCCCAAATGTGAATCGGCCGAACAGATCACCACCCTGGCGGACTACGAGGTGATCCCGCTCATCGAATCGCCGCTGGGCGCCTTGGCGGTCGGGCGTGCGGCCATCGTGCGCAATGCCATCGGGGTCATGTGGGGTGCCGAGGACTTGGTCGCTGGACTGGGCGGCAATTCCAGTCGGCATGCCGACGGCAGCTACCGTGATGTGGCGCGACATGTGCGCTCGCAAGCGCTGCTGGCCGCCAAGGCCTACGGCAAATTCGCCCTGGACTCGGTGTATCTCGATATCGCCGAACTGGACAAGCTGGCGGAGGAGACCCTCGACGCGGTCGCCATCGGCTTCGACGCCAAGGTCGCCATTCATCCGAGCCAGGTGCCGGTCATCCGCCGCGCCTACGCGCCGACCTCCGAAGAGATCGACTGGGCACAGCGGTTGCTCGACGAGGTTCCGAACCATCGTGGGGTATTCACCTATGAAGGCGCGATGGTGGACGCCCCCGTGATCCGGCATGCCGAGCGGATCGTTCGCCGGGCGCAAGGCGCGGACAGCGCGGGATTCGCGTCGTAGGAGGTTAGTGGTGGAACCGCAGTGGGTGCCGAGCGAGGCGGATATCGCGACGGCACGAGTTACCGATTTCGCGCGATTCGTGGAGCGGCGGACGGGCATTTCCGCGCCGGACTATCAGACGTTGTGGCAGTGGTCCGTCGATGATGTGCCCGGTTTCTGGGCGGCCCTGTGGGAGTATTTCGACCTCGGTGAGATACCGGGGGAGGTGCTTACCGATGCGACCATGCCGGGCGCACAGTGGTTTCCGGGCGCGCGGCTCAACTATGTCGATCAGGTGCTCCGGCAGGCGCGCGTGGATAAGCCCGCGATTCTCGCGGTGAGCGAGGGCGAGGAGATTCGTGAGATCTCCTGGGCTGAGCTGATCGCGCGGACGGCCGGATTCGCGAGGGTCCTGAAGGAGCTCGGCGTCGGTCCCGGGGATCGGGTGGTCGGGTATCTGCCGAATATCCCGGAGGCGGCTATCGCCTTCCTCGCGACGGCCAGCCTCGGTGCGATCTGGAGCGCCTGCGGACAGGACTATTCGGCGCAGGCAGCCCTCGACCGGCTCGGACAATTGGAGCCGAAGGTGCTGGTCGCCGCGGACGGCTATCGCTTCGGTGGGAAGTCGCACGGTAAATGTGACGAGGTCGAGGGGCTGCGCAGCGGACTGCATTCGCTACGCGCGACCGTCATGGTGTCACGTCTGGGCCTCACGATCCGGCACGCGTTACCCTGGGACGCTTGCGAATTCGGCCTGGTTGACGCCGAGACCGTCGCGGGTGACGGACCGATATTCAGCACGGAGCCGGTGGCTTTCGACCATCCGCTGTGGGTGCTGTATTCCTCCGGGACCACCGGAAAGCCCAAGGGTATTGTGCACGGTCACGGCGGTGTCCTGCTGGAGCATTTGAAAGCTGTTGCCCTGCAATCCGATATCGGACCCGACGACACCTTCTTCTGGTACACCAGCCCATCGTGGATGATGTGGAACTTCCAGATCGCCGGACTGCTGGTCGGGGCCACCATCGTCTGCTACGACGGTAGTCCCACCCATCCGGGCCCGGACAGCCTGTGGGAGTTGGCCGCACGTACCCGCGCCAGCGTGCTCGGTACCAGCCCGGGCTATGTGCTCGCGTGTGCCAAGGCCGGATCCGTACCTCGCCGTGATCACGACCTGTCCGCACTGCGGATGGTCGGCATTACCGGCTCGGCATTGCCGCCATCGTCGTCACTGTGGTTGCGCGACAATGTCGGCGAACACGTCCCGGTCGCCTCCATCAGTGGGGGCACCGATGTGGTGTCGGCATTCATCGGCGGGGTTCGTACCGTGCCGGTGTGGCCGGGGGAGCTGTCCGTGCCGTACCTGGGTGCGGCGCTGGACGCCTGGAACGAGAAGGGCGAGCCCGTGCGGGACGAGGTCGGTGAGCTGGTTATTACCAAGCCGATGCCATCCATGCCGGTGAGCTTCTGGAACGATCCCGACGGATCTCGGTACCACGACGCGTATTTCGATATGTTCCCCGGCGTCTGGCGGCACGGTGACTGGATCTCGATCACCGAACACGGCAGCATCGTCGTCCACGGTCGCTCCGATTCCACCCTGAACCGCAATGGCATTCGGATGGGGAGCGCCGATATCTACCAGGTGGTCGAGGCGCTTCCCGAGGTAGCCGAGGCCCTGGTGATCGGTGTGGAGAATTCCGACGGTGGGTATTGGATGCCGCTGTTCGTGGTGCTCGCCGCGGGTGCCACGCTGACCGATGGGCTGAAGCAGCGCATCAATTCGGCTATCCGCACCGAGGTTTCACCGCGGCATGTGCCGGACGAGATCATTCTCGCGCCGGGTATCCCGCATACGCGCACCGGTAAGAAGTTGGAGGTGCCGATCAAGAAGTTGTTCCAGGGTGGGGATCTGGAACGGGTGGTCGAGCCCACCGCCGTGGATGATCCGGTGCTGCTCGAGTGGTTCGCCGCATTGCGGACCCCGCACGCTAAGGGATAGCGCGAATTCGGGTAAGCATCGTTCGGAATTCGTTGTCGTCGCTGGGATCGTGCGGGGGCTCCAGCGAAATACCCTGGCAGAGACCGCTGTACCACTCGTCGAGAACCTCGGGCAGGTTCGCATAGGCGGACTGCGGAACCAGCCTCGCGACCATATCGTCGTCCAGCAACTCGGGCAGCCGCTCCCATTCCTTCGCCCGCGCCGCCCGCGCCAGTTCGGTCGCTGTATCACCGAGAGCGAGGCGATCGAGGGTGCCCCGGTAGGCCGGAGTGGAATACAGGAAGGCGAGTTCCGAGCGAACGGCCGCGCGTGCGACGGCCACCGCCGCGTCATCGCGACCCGTGATCACCTTGGGGACTACGACCACCGCTGGTCCACTGCGGCCGGTGGTGGCAGCACCGGTTTGTAGGGCCGGAATGACTTGCTCGACCAGCGATCTCGGGTGCGAGCCGGTCGGGTGTGCGACGAAACCGTCGGCGACCGCACCAGCGAGTTCGCACATGCGCCGGTTGACGCCGCCCATCCAGATCGGTGGGGCGGGGACCTCGAGCGGACCCGGATTGAAGTAGGGCTGTAAGCGCGTAAACGTGTAGTGGCTGCCCCGGTGCTCCAGCGGCGTGCCGTGCTGGAAGGACGTGAAGATGGCGCGCAGCGCGTCGACGTAATCACCCAGCTGGGCAACCGGATCCGTCCAGGGGGCAGAGAATCGGTCCACCACATTGCCGCGTACCTGCGAGGCGATACCGAGTTGGAACCGGCCACCGGAGAAGCGTGCGAGATCCCAGGCGGCATAGGCGGTGAGCATGGGGCTGCGGGGGAAGGCCACGACCATGCTGGTGCGCACGGTCAGCGTGGTGCTGTGCTCGACGGCCAGCGCGCAGATCGCGAAGGGGTCGTGCACCGTCTCCGAAATGTGCACGGTGTCGAAACCGAGGTCCTCGATCCGCCGAATACGCGCTGCCACCTGGGACAGCTGGGTGTCGGCGGGGAGCGATGTCACGATCTCCACAGTGCCGCCCGAACTCCATTGTTCATGGCGACACTGTGTCAGATGGACATTGCGTCAGGTCGAGACCGGGTCGGGTGGATACGGTCAGCGCAGCTTGGCGAAGAAGGTTCGGATATCGGCGGTATGGGCCTCGGGCAGTTCCATGGCGATGAAGTGGTTGCCGGCCGGGTTGTCATCAGGCCAGTGCGCAATGGTGTTGTCGCGCTCGGCGAGCCGGAGCATGAGGGCGGAGCCGCCACCGTACGTGCCGACCGGCACCTGCTTCTGCCCCTCGGGCCAGGCGAACCCGCCATCTCCCAGTCCGTTGTACATCGGCCACGACGAGGTGGCAGCGGTATTGGTGAACCAGTAGATGCTGATATTGGTGAGCAGGTGGTCACGCTCGACCGCATCCTCGAGGTTCTCGGCCATCGGCGAGAACTCCTTGAACTTGTGGACCAACCACGCCATCAGCCCGACCGGGGAATCCGTCCACGCGGCCGCGAAAGTCTGTGGGGCACCGTGCAGTAGGACGTGGTGGTCGACGCCGTTCATCCACTGCTGCATCATGTCCCATTCGGCGCGCTCGTCGGGCGTCATGGTCGGCACATCGTCGATGGTGGGCATGCCGATACCGCCGTCGATATGCACACCGATCACCCGATCCGGTGCGGTCATCGCCATCTCCTGCACCACGTACACACCCAGGTCGCCGCCCTGTACGCCATAGCGTTCGTAGCCGAGCCGGTCCATGAGCTCGACCCACTTTTCGGCGACCCTGCGGGTCGTCATACCCATCTCCTTCGGCGGGGCGGAGAAGGCGAAGCCGGGCACCGAGGGGATGACCACATGGAACGCCTGCTCGGGATCGCCGCCGTGGTTGCGCGGATCGGTCAGCAGGGCAATGGATTTGGTGAACTCCACGAAGGAGTTCGGCCAGCCGTGGGTGAGGATCAGCGGCAGAGCGTCCGGCTCGGGGGAGCGTACGTGCAGGAAGTGCACATCCAGCCCGTCGATCTCGGTAGTGAACTGCGGGAACTCGTTCAACGCGGCTTCCTGTGCACGCCAATCGAATTCGGTCCGCCAGTGCTCGGCTAGCTCACGCAGGTAGTCGACCGGTACGCCGCGCTCCCAATCCTGGCCGGGGAGCTGTTGCGACCACCGCGCGCGGCTTAGGCGGTCGTTCAGGTCATCGATATCGGCCTGCGGAATCTCGATGCGGAAGGGGCGGATTTCGAAGCTCATCGCTTTACTCCTGTGGTCGGTCGTTCGATCTGTTGACCACACTAGAGAGTATATAGGACTAGTTCGGTCCTAATTATGGAGCAGACTGGAGAACATGACAGACACACCGGCGCGACTGCTGCGGCTGCTGTCGCTATTGCAGACCCCGCGCGAATGGCCCGGCAGCGAACTGGCCGAGCGTCTCGGCGTCACCGACCGCACGGTGCGCCGCGATATCGATCGCCTGCGTGACCTCGGCTATCCCGTCGAGGCGACCCTCGGCGTAGCGGGCGGCTATCGTCTGGTCGCCGGAGCCGCCCTACCCCCGCTACTGCTCGACGACGAGGAAGCCGTGGCCATCGCCGTCGGCCTGCGCGCCGCCGCGGGATCGGCGGTCGCCGGTATCGAGGAGGCATCGGTCCGCGCTCTGGCCAAGCTCGAGCAGGTCCTGCCCACCAAGCTCCGCCGCCGCGTCCGAGTCCTGGCCACAGCGACCGCGACTCTCGCACCCAGCACCACCCCGGTGGACCCCGAGGTCCTCACCACCTTGGCCGCCGCCATCACCAATACCGAACGAGTCCGCTTCGCCTACCGCGCTGCCTCGGGCGCCGAATCCCGCCGCAATGTAGAACCGGTCGGCCTGGTCTCCTCCCACCGCCGCTGGTACCTCGTCTGCTTCGACCTCGACCGCAACGACTGGCGCTCCTTCCGCGTAGACCGCATAGACCGCCCCCAGCCCACCGCCGCCCGCTTCAGCCCCCGTACCCTCCCCGCGGTAGACCCGGCCGCCTACGTCGCGGGCGAGCGAACCGACTGGGGTACACCGGCTTTCCACATTCAAGCCACCATTCAGGCTCCGGCTCACCGGGTGATCGGCCGCCTGGGCGACGACCCTGGCGACATCACGCCTCTCGACGACAACACCTGCCGTCTGGATGCCCGCCGCGACGACGCTCCCGAATGGGTAGCTTTGCGCCTCCTCGATCTGGGTGTCGACTTCGACCTCCACGACTCGCCCGAGGTAGCTGCTGAACTTCGCGGCCTGCGGGCCCGTATTGGCCGAGTTTTGACGGGGTGAGGGGGCTAACTGCTGTTCTCGGGGCCTACGTAGCCGAGTTGTCGAGCGTAAGTGGCGGTTCCAGCCGGGTG
>NZ_BDCE01000084.1 GCF_001613345.1 Nocardia uniformis NBRC 13702
CTATCGGGGCCCAGTCAGCGGGCCTACGCCGATGAAATGCGTTCCGGCTTCGACCATTACATGGGTCTCGAGGAGTCGGCGCGAAAGGTTACTGCCTGGAAGACATCCATTGTGCCGGGTCTGCTACAAACCCCCGAGTATCGACGTGCGATGGCGTGGATGGAAGAACCGAACAAGTCGACAGTGCAGGTAGAGAAGCTGATCGAGGTTGCCGCTAAACGGCAGACGCGCCTAAAGGAGCCACACTTCACCTTGGATGTGATCCTCTGGGAGGCCGTACTTCGTGACCAGATAGGCGGACCTGCCGTGATGCGCGAACAGCTGGAATGGTTGATCGAAGTGAGCACTCTGCCGAACGTGTCCATCCGAATGGTTCCGTTCGATGGTGCTGGGCATCTGGGCTCTCGGGTTGGATCGTTCGTACTACTGGAATTTCCCAAGCTCTCGGCAACCGGCCTGACCGAACCACCCGTGATCTTCGTGGAGGAGTGGGCGGGTGATCTCTACCTGGAACGGGAGCCCGAAGTGACGCGTTATCGAAATGCCTTGGCGGAGATCAGCCGTGTAGCGTTGGATCCGGACACGACCAAGCAAACCGTGTTGGCGATGGCAAAGGAGTACCGCGCGTGAACATCGACCTGTCCGGGGCCAGGTGGTTCAAGAGCAGTCGCAGCAGCGCCACCGGCGAGTGCGTAGAGGCTGCCCACCTTGCGGGTGGCCATGTCGGAGTACGAGACTCGAAGAACCCTGACGGTCCGGCCCTGATCTTCACTCCTGGCGAGTGGGATGCGTTCGTAGCGGGCGTGCAGGACCGGGAGTTCGACCGACCCTGAGCACACGAAAAAGCCCCCGTCTGTAGGGTCTTAGAACTCGTGGCGGAGTCTCTACGGACCAAAGGGCATTCGGGCTCGTACGGTGACCGCAGCAACCCGCCGCGAGCTGCGTCTGGCCGCCCTCGGCATTCCTCCTGGCGATCAGCCGGGGCACTTTGTGCCGAGACGAGTGATAGCCGAGAGTGCCGTTCGGAGCGCGGCCTGCACACTTTCCTGGACAGCCCAACCGCCGGGCTTGGGAGAACCTGCCTAGGGGCAGGAGGGGAGTGCCCTGTCGATACCCAGCGTGGCAATCAGATCTTCGTGCAGTTCGAACCAAACTCGGTGGGCGGAATCGTGTTTGGTGCCGGTAACCATCTCGGGATTGTCGGCGGCCAGGGAGACGGCCGCGGCGAACCGAGTGTCGTAACCGGAGAACCGGGCGAGTCGTTCGGTGAGCTGAATCGTCAGCGGAACCAATTCCTCTGCGAGGCTTTCCAGTTCGGCCAGGATCGGCCGGTCCCGCTGCGCGTCTGCGTGGTCGTTGTCCTGCATGCTGCCATCGGGAAGGATGGTCAACTGCCAGGCGGTGCAAGCCTGCACCAACCGTGCGTTGAGCGGGAGAAACTCGCGATAGACATCTTCCGCGAACGCTTTCGCCCCGCACTCGGAAAGCTCGTCGGCGAGTAGCCGCTCGTTCTCCGCACGCCCGCTCTCGGTGAGCGACCACCCTGCGTCCGGCCCGAAACGGAAGCGGCTGATCCAACCACGCTCTCGGAAGTCCCGCACGTGCGACTCGGCGAGGCCGACATGCATTCCATATCTGTCGGCCGCCGCCTGCGTATCAACGAACCCTCCCAGGCGGATTGCGTGCAACGCGAGCAATGAACTGCGGGAAACGTGCGTCATCCCGGACCTCCCTTTCGTGTCGAGCAGCCATGCCTGGTGAAGCGACATCAACGTTGGGTTGAGCGAACGGCATGAACGTGTCCATTGGTCCCATCGACCGAGATAATCCGATGATTCGCCAGGGACGCCATCGCCCCCTTTGCCGCCACCACGGCTGGAATCCCGTACTCGCGGGCGACGATCGCCGCATGGGACAGAATTCCCCCGGTTTCGGTCACCACCGCGGCGGCAAGGCTGAAAAGCACTGTCCACGACGGATCGGTCGTGCGACAGACGATGACATCGCCCGGCCGAACCGCGTCGAAGTCGTCAACACTGTGCACCAGCCGGACCGGACCGGCGACAACACCACGGCTGGCCGGGGCGCCGGTGGCTATCGGTGCTTCTGGCATTTTGCCTCCTGTCTGCCGCGCCACCACGATTCGGCTCGTTACCGCCGGGTGGTTGCCGCATGGCGCCATGCGACGCGGGTCGCGAATCGTTTCTGCGCGGCTTGCCTGGAGACACCGAGGTAGGCGCCGATCTCCGCCCAGGGCATGCCCACGTGCCGGGCTTGGTCCACGAAATAGTCGAGCAGCTGATCGGCCAGCCGCATCGAGTGCGCAGCGTGAGCCACCGCTGCCGCCAACTGATCCAGGTTGCTATCGGGGTGGGCCCGCTCGATCGCGGCGATCATGTCGCGCAGTGGCACCTGCCGATCCATGCGTCAACCATAGATTGACGAGCGCCATCTCGTCAACTATTAGTTGACGGATGGCGGTGGGTGTCTATCCAGAGAACCTGAACAGTCGAGTCTTCTCCTCCATCGCACCCACCGGCACTTTCGCCACCTCCACCCCACACCTACGGATGATCGCCAACACGGGTGAGATCGTCGAGGCCGCCGTCGGGTGGAACCGCGGCATCCGCCCCGGCCCAGACCCCGACTGTGGCCACCGAATCCACGGTGCGACACCAACTCTCGTCCCCCTCGACGGCCCCATGGTCGACAACGAATGGACCACGCAACTCAACTACCTCGCAAACCGGGACGGACATATCGCCGTCGCTTTCGAATACGGCCAATGGGTGACAGCTCCGGTCCGACAAGGGCTGAACACCGTCTTTGTTCGGGTGATCGGCAGCGGCAACACGCTCCGGATCAGTTCTCTCGCACCGGGACTCGAGGTATGCGTCGGCTCTGGCCCGGTCGGAGTCGCATACCATGACAATTGATGCCCGTGGATAGCCAGACTTTGCTATTCCATCCCAGCGGCGCTACGACTACGACAACTTGCTCCTGATGGAGAATCTCTCCCATTCCCGACTCGTCTTCAGAACACCGGACGATCGTCATATGATCGGGTCGCGGGTAGGATCGGGGGTATGACTCGCAGAACCACGAAGGTCTCGCTATCACTGGAAACCAGCGCCTGGGAGATCGCGAACCGTGAAGCCGCCAAGGCGGGCATATCGCCGTCGGCGTGGGTGTCGAAGGCATGCCAGCAGAAGGCGATCCGCGACTTCCGGCCCGTCGTGACACCCGCCGCCGACGAGGCTGCCACGGTCGCCTACGAAGCCGAGCAGGCCGCCGCCGAAGCCGACGAGCGGCACCGCCGCCGCAAGGGCGCTGCGTGAGGCGCGGAGACATTCACAACTACGGACAACCTGGCGCGGCGCTGCACAAGATAGTGCTACTCGCCTCCAACCAGGCAATTCTTGACAGCGAACGCCCATGGTTCGCGGGCCTCGACGTGCTCGACGAGAGCGACGGCGACATCCTCACCGTGCCTATCCCCGGCTACGGTTTCGTCAACACGGCCTCCACTCACCGGCTCTACCGTCATTGGGTCGGCGACCGCATCGACAGCGCCGACCCCGAAACCATCGAACGCGTAGAGGAAGCTCTCCGCGTCTCTCTCGACCTGTGACCGGTGCCGGATGGTTGACCATCCGGCACCGCCCACTGAATTAGCCGACCATGCCCGCATGGTGAACGACGTCACCTACCGCCGAAATGCATGCCCGTGCTGCACACCGGTAAGCGGCAAGGCGCGAGTGGGAGAAACAGCGCTCCGGAACGCTCGCCCGAGGGCCTAGCGGTTGTCGCCCATGACCGCGCCCTCGCGGCGTGGGTCCGCCCCGCCGATCCAACCGTCGCCGTCGCGAGTCAGCACGGACAGACCGCTGGATTGCGGGGTGGTGGAGACCTCGTGGCCCAGTTCGCGCAGGCGTACGGCGAGGGGATCGTTATCGCTCTCGATGGCGGGGTGTTCGTCGCCGACATTAGTGGTCGGGCTGTTGCCCGCGCCGAAGTTGACCGCCGATGCTGCCTGTTGTGGGTCGAGGCCCCAATCCAGCATGCCCACCAGGGTTTTCACCACGAATTGGATAATGAGGGAACCGCCGGGGGAGCCGGTGACGTGGGTGAGGGCGCCGAGGGTGCCGTCCGGGCTCTGGTCGAAGACCAGGGTGGGGCTCATGGAGCTGCGGGGGCGTTTACCGGGGTCGAGGCGGTTGGCGACCGGGAGGCCGTCCTCGCCCAGCGGGTCGGCGGCGAAGTCGGTCAGCTGATTGTTGAGAATGAAACCGTTGACGAGATGGAAAGAGCCGAAGGCGGATTCGACGGTGGTGGTCATGGCGGCGGCATTGCCGTGCTGGTCGACCACGGAGATGTGGCTGGTGCCGTGCTCGGGCGGTTGCGGGCCGGTGCCGAGGGGGGCCGGGCCGAAATCGCCGGGTTGGGCGGTGCCCATACTGCGGTTCGGGTCGATGAGGGCGGCGCGCAGCTTCAGGTAGTCGGGATTGATCAGCGTCTGCGGTGTATTGCCCGGCAGCGGAACGAAATCCGAGTCGGCGATGTACTTGTTGCGATCGGCGTAGGCCAGCCGCTCGGCTTCCGAGATGATATGCACCGCTTCGGCTGTCGGTTTACCGCCGTCGCGCGCGGCATCGCCGCTGCCGAGGTCCTCGGGTTTCATCGAGGCGAGGTCGAAGTTCGACAGGATGCCCATGGTGGCGGCCACGGTGATACCGCCGGACGACGGATTGGGGAAACCGCAAATCGTATGGTCGCGGTAGGGCGCGCAGAGCGCGGTGCGCTTCTTCGGCTGGTACCCGGCGAGATCGGCGAGCGAGAGCTGGCCCGGAGTGCGCCCACCGGTCGCCGACGCGGTGGCATCGACAATATCGGCGGCGATCGCGCCGGTATAGAAGGCATCGGCACCGTCGGAAGCGATGGCGTTCAAGGTCTTCGACAGACCGGGATTGGTGAGGTTGGTGCCCGCCGGTTTCGCAGTGCCGTCGGCCTGTAGGAAATACTCGCGGGCGGCATCGTCAAGCGCGAGATCCGATGCGGAGTCGGCGATTTGGCCCGCGAGGCGTGGACTGATGGCAAAACCCTGATCCGCCAGGCTGATTGCCGGATCGAACAGATCGCGCCAGGATTGCTTACCGTGTTCGCGGTGCGCGAGCTCCAGCAGGCGCAGCACCCCGGGCGTACCGATGGACCGGCCGCTGGCGCGCGCATTCGGTTGCGGCTCAGTGCGATCGGTATCGCTGACCCAGCGCAGATAATTCTCGGTAGCGGCCGCGGGGGCGGTCTCCCGGCCGTCGTAGGCGTCGACGGTCTTGGTGGTGGCGTTGTAGTAGAGCAGGAACGCGCCGCCGCCGAGACCGGAAGCCTGCGGCTCGACCAGGCCCAGCACCGTCTGCGCCACGATGAGTGCGTCGGCCGCTGTACCACCGTCGCGCAGCACCTCGCACGCCGCCTCGGTGGCCAGCGGATTAGCGGTGGAAACCGCGAATGTCTTGGTACGCACGGGCGTCATGCCGGTGCGATAGCCGGACGCGATCTCCGGGTGCCTACTCAGATCGGTCGTCGACTCGGCGGGGGTGCGGGCCGCGAGGGGTGTGCCGTTCTCGCTCGTGACACAGGTGCCACTGGCTTTCTCGGGGCCCGGTGAGCAGCCGGTGACCAGCCCGAGCAGCAGGAGCAGGACGGCGGCACCGCCGGTGAGTGTTCTAGCGGCACTGCCGCTGTATGTTCGAGCGGCACCGCCGCTGAGGATCTGCTGACGCGTGTGCCTCATGACGGGACTCTAACGCCGGTGCGCGCGACGGACAGGCCTTTCGTGACCTCGACGCTGGGAAGTCCGGAAGCGGCTACCCCGATGGGGGTCGTAACCCGACTCGGGCGTCTTCGTAGCAATCGCTGAGAATGGGTCGGTATATGCCCTGAAATGGTGAAATGTCACTCAGATCGCCCGCTCGTGGCGGCGATGTGTTTCTCAGCAATCTGCAAGGTACCCTCGGTTCGCCTCATAACACGATTGCGGAGGGTTAACCGGCGAATGACCGAGATCCGGACAAAGGCCACGAACCTAACGGCTGAGGATTCCGGCTATCACAAGAGCTTGAAACCCCGGCAGTTGCAGATGATCGCCATTGGCGGAGCCATTGGCACCGGCCTCTTTCTCGGTGCGGGTGGGCGGCTGCGCGACGCCGGACCGTCGCTGTTCGTGATCTACCTGATCTGCGGCGTCTTCGTCTTCTTCATCCTGCGTGCCCTCGGCGAACTTGTCCTGCACCGTCCGTCGTCGGGCTCCTTCGTCTCCTACGCGCGCGAATTCTATGGGGAGAAGGCGGCTTTCGTCGCCGGGTGGATGTACTTCCTGAACTGGTCCATGACCGGCATCGTCGACACCACCGCCGTCGCGGTCTACCTGCACTACTGGGGTCCGTTCCAGCCGGTGGCGCAGTGGATCCTCGCGCTCGGCGCGCTGATCATCGTGCTCGGTATCAACCTCGTCTCGGTGAAATGGTTCGGCGAGATGGAGTTCTGGGCCGCCATGATCAAGGTGGCCGCACTGGTCACCTTCCTCATTGTCGGCACCATCTTCCTCGCGGGCCGCTTCGATATCGACGGCGCCGAAACCGGTTTCCGCATGGTGAGCCATGCGGGCGGCTGGTTCCCCACCGGCGTGCTGCCGCTTGTCACCGTGACCTCGGGCGTCATATTCGCCTACGCCGCAGTGGAAATGGTCGGTATCGCCGCCGGCGAAACCGAGAACCCGGCCAAGATCATGCCCCGCGCCATCAATTCGGTGATCGTGCGCATCGCGCTGTTCTACTGCGGTTCGATGATCCTGCTGGCGCTGCTGTTGCCCTACACCGCCTACAAGGCCGGTGAGAGCCCCTTTGTCACCTTCTTCAGCAAACTCGGTGTGGCGAATATGGGTTCGGTCATGAACTTCGTGGTGCTGACCGCCGCGCTGTCGAGTTTGAACGCCGGTCTGTACTCCACCGGACGCATTCTGCGTTCGATGGCCATGAACGGCAGCGCACCGACGTTCACCGCGCGTATGTCGCGGGCCGGTGTGCCCTACGGCGGCATTCTGCTGACCAGTTTTATCGCCCTGTTCGGCATTTTCCTCAATTACGTGGTGCCATCGCGGGCATTCGAAATCGTGCTGAATGTGGCGTCACTCGGAATTCTGGCCTCGTGGGCCACGATTGTGCTGTGCCAGTTGAAGTTGTGGAGCTGGACCAGGGACGGTCGCGCCGAACGCCCGGCGTTCCGGATGTACGGGGCTCCCTACTCCGGCATTGTCACGCTGGTCTTCCTGGCCCTGGTGCTGGTGCTCATGGCGTTCGACTACCCGGTCGGTACCTGGACCATCGCCAGTCTCGCGATCGTCATTCCGGCCCTGATCATCGGCTGGAAGATCGCCGAGCCGCGGGTGATGGCCATAGCGAACGAGCGTGCCGGATACACCGGGGACTTCCCGGTGCTCCCGCCGATTCCCATGGACGACAAGTAGTCTCACGGCCGCGGGACGTCGAACTTTGAAAAATGTCCCTGGCCAGCAGGTTTCGCGACCGCGCACGGTTATCGTGCGCGGTCGCACTGTATTCCGGCAAAGCCCTGCACTGTGTTTCGCGCCACAGCCGAGGGTCGCTGTGGTCATGGTCATAACTTGGCTGTCTCGATTGTCTGGAATCCAACCATTTGGTTAGCGTCAGGTTGCGCGTTCGCAGGGGGCGCGCAATGGATGGATACTCGATGAGGAGTAGCTGTGACTGCGTATTCGGCTGTCGCCGATCCGGTGGCGTCAGACGTGACCGCCGATTCGGCTGATACGGGCAACGGTGCTCCCACCACATTTTCCGATCGTTTCGCCACCGTCTTCTCCCGTGTGCTTCGTGATCGTCCCGAGATCGGCGACGCACTACGTGCCGCGGTGCCCGTGCAGGTGCGCGAAGCCCGGTACGCGGCCTGGGCGACAGCGGGATTCGCCTTCTGCCACTTCCTGCTCGCACTGCCGGACGGTCTGAATTCGGCGGTCGGCAGCGGCGCACATTTCTTCGCCGCCTGGCTGACGGGTGCGATGGCGGTGCTGTTCGGCATCCGTTCGCGCTGGGTGTGGATCGGCTCCCTCGCCGTAGCGAGCCTGCAGACCTTCCTGGGCGTCTTCACCCTGTTCTCGACCGAAATGCCCACGGGCGTCGGTCCGTTCATCGTCTTGGCGGGCATTATGGCCGCCGGAATCGTATTGGCGCTGCTGCTGCGCCGTGACTGCTACGCCTGGTTCGCCCGGCCGTAGCAGTCACGGCCGGATCTCAGGGGAGCGTGCGCCCCAGGGCGCGACCGGCCGCCCTGCCGGAGAAGATGCAGCCGCCGAGGAAGGTGCCCTCCAGCGCGTTGTAGCCGTGGACGCCACCGCCGCCGAAGCCCGCCACCTCACCGGCCGCGTACAGACCCGGGACCGGGGTGCCGTCGGGTCGCATCACCTGTGAATCCAGGTTTGTCTGCAAGCCGCCCAAGGTCTTTCGGGTGAGGATATTGAGCCGCACCGCGATGAGCGGCCCCGCCGCCGGGTCCAGAATGCGGTGCGGGGTGGCCACCCGGCCCAGCTTGTCGCCGAGGTAGCGTCGAGCATTACCGATCGCCATGAGCTGCGCGTCCTTGCTGAACTTGTGCTCGATATCGCGGTCGCGGGCGACGATTTGGCGTTCGATATCGGCGTGGTCCAGATGCGGGCCGCGGGCGATCTTGTTCATGCCCTGGATCAGTTCGGACAGAGTGTCGGCGACCACGAAGTCGACGCCGTGCTTCTTGAACGCCTCCACCGGACCCGGCGCACCCTTGGCGACGCGGCTCTTGAGGGTGAGTTTCAGGTCCTTACCGGTGATATCGGGATTCTGCTCCGAGCCCGAGAGCGCGAACTCCTTCTCGATAATCGACTGGGTGAGGATGAACCACGAGTAGTCGTAGCCCGTGGCGAGGATCTCCTTCATGGTGGTATTGGTGTCGAAACCGGGGAAACACGGTGCGGGCAGCCGCTTTCCATTGGCGTCGAACCACAGCGACGACGGTCCGGGAATGATACGGATGGCGTGATCGGGCCACACCGGATCCCAGTTGTGAATGCCTTCGGTGTAGTGCCACATACGATCTCGGTTCACGATGCGCCCGCCCGCCGCCTCGGTGATACCGAGCATGCGACCGTCCACGTGCGCGGGTACGCCCGAAATCATGTGCTCCGGGCACGGTCCCAGGCGATCGGTCGGCCAGTTGCGCCGAATGAGGTCGTGATTGTGGCCGATACCGCCGGAGGAGACGATCACCGCTTTCGCGTGGATCTCGAACTCGCGCTCCACCTCTCGGGTGGAGGCCACGCCGCGCTCGGCGTCGCTGGGTGCGAGCACACTGCCGCGCACGCCGGTGACCACATCGTTGTCGACCACGAGTTCATCGACCCGGTGCCGGAATGCGAAGCCGACCTGGCCGCGTTTCTCCGCGGCGAGTACCGGTTCGAGGAAGACCCGCACCACCTCCGGCCCGGTGCCCCAGGTGAGGTGGAAACGCGGCACCGAATTGCCGTGCCCGTCGGCGGCCGCGCCGCCGCGTTCGGCCCAGCCGACCAGCGGTGTCACCCGCAGACCGAGGTCGCGCAGGTACTGGCGCTTCTCGTGGGTCGCGAATTCGACATAGGCGCGGGCCCACTGCTTGGCCCAGTGATCCTCGTCCTCGCGGTCGAATCCGGCCGAGCCCAGCCAGTCCTGCATGGCCAGTTCGAGGGAGTCCTTGACGCCCAGTCGGCGCTGTTCGGGAGTGTCCACCAGGAACAGTCCGCCCAGCGACCAGAAGGCCTGCCCGCCCAGGTTGGCGCGATTCTCCTGGTCCAGCACCAGTACCCGGCGTCCCGCCTTGACCAGTTCGTGGGTGGCGACCAGACCGGCCAGTCCGGCGCCGATGACGATCACATCCGGGTTCTCGATCATGCCAATCCTCGGGTCGTAGAAGGTTCGATACACAACTGTATCGGATGAGGTTCGTGCAGGTCCCGAGGACCGGCGGGCAATCTTGCCCCGAAGGTTGTCGGTGGGCCGTGGCAGGGTGGTGTGTCGTGCCCGCGAAGAAGACTCCGCCTGGCGCGGCTACCACTGCCGCCAGTCGAACCGCTGCTGCTCGAACCAACACCTCGGCCCGGACCGCTGGCGCTGCGGCCCGGACTGCCACCGCTGGCAGTGCGGCGACCAGGACTGCCGCCGTCGGTGCGGCGACCTCGGCCACCGCCGGTAGCGCCGCGACCAGAACAGTCTCGGGGAGTGGCGCGGCGCGGATCGCCGCCACCGGCAGTGCCGCAGCGCTCGTGCGCACCGGCCGCCCGATGCCGCTCGCCACGGCACGCCGAATTGCCTTGGCCGCTCAGGGTTTCGCGGCCGTACGGCCCACGAGTCCACCTACTCGGCGCACCGTTATGCGTGTCCTCGACAACACCCGTCTGCTGCAACTGGATTCGGTGTCGGCCGTGGTGCGCGCCCATTACGCGCCGGTATTCAGTCGTATCGGCGCGTACGACCGCTCGTTGCTGGACGAGGCCGCCTGGACCGACACCGCCCGCCGCCCGCGCCGCCTGGTCGAGTTCTGGGCGCACGAGGCGGCGCTGATCCCGGTGGAGGATTGGTCGCTCATGCGGTGGCGCATGGAGCAGTACCGGCACGGTCGCTGGTCGGGGATGAAGCAGGTCCTGGACCGCAACCCGACGCTCGGTGACGAGGTACTCGGCGTGCTCCGCGAGTTCGGGGCCTGCACCGCCGGTGAGGTGGAGAAGCATCTAGAGCTGGATCGTCCACGCGCCAAAGACCATTGGGGCTGGAACTACAGCGATACCAAGGTCGTGTGTGAGGCCCTGTTCGCCTCGGGCGAGCTGTCGGTGGCCAAACGCGTCGGCTTCCAGCGCTACTACGACCTGACCGAACGCGTCGTTCCCGCCGATGTGCTGGCGCAGCGCATCGATGAGACCGACGCGGTACGCGAACTGGTGCGCCGGGCCGCCACCGCGCACGGTATCGGCACCGAAACCGACCTGCGCGACTACTACCGGCTCAACCGTCGCCAAACCGAGCCCGCCATCGCCGATCTCATCGCGGCGGGCGAGCTGGAACAGGTGACCGTCGCGGGCTGGGACAAACCCGCCTATCTACACACCGCCGCCCGCACCCCACGGCGGGTCACCGGTGCGGCGCTGCTGTGCCCGTTCGACCCACTCATCTTCTTCCGGGCCCGCACCGAACGGCTCTTCGACTTCCACTACCGCATCGAGATCTACACCCCGGAACCCAAACGCGTACACGGCTATTACGTCTTTCCGTTCCTGCTCGACGGCGAACTCGTCGGCCGCGTCGATCTGCGCGCCGAACGCGCCACGGGTCGATTGCTGGTGCCGGGCGCGTTCACCGAGCACGGCCGCGACCCGGCCCGTGTCGCCGCCGAACTCGCGAAAACCCTTCGGGAGATGGCGGATTGGCTCGAACTCGACACCGTCGAGGTGGGGGATCGCGGGGATCTCGTTTCGGCGCTGGCGGCTGCGCTGCGGTAGATGCCACGTGGCGGTAGATCAACTGCGGCGCAGACCCGCGATCGGTGGCGAGCGACAACACGCCCCACCGTCATCCCGGCGTGCTTTGGCC
>NZ_BDCE01000085.1 GCF_001613345.1 Nocardia uniformis NBRC 13702
GGAATGACGAGGGCTCACGCCGGAATGACGAGGGCTCACGCCGGAATGACGAGGGCTCACGCCGGAATGACGAGGGCTCACGCCGGAATGACGAAGACTCGCGCCGAAACGACGAAGGGTCATGCCGGATGGTGCGGGGGTCGGTTGGCGAGGGCTCACGTCGGTTGGCGAAGGTGGTCGGGCGACATCGCGCCCTCGATCCGGCTGCGCTCAGAACGGCCCGTCGGTCCAGGCGTCCAGCGCGACGCCCTTCTTGCCGGTGCCATTGCAGGTCAGGCTCATCGGCAGGTACGGCCGGGCCGAATCGCTCACATTGAAGGTGGGGGACTGCATCCCATTGCCGACGGTGCGGTAGCCCAGGCAGCGCACGATTCCCACGTACCAGCCGTTGTCCGGGCAGGTGAAGGTGATGGTGTCGGCCGCTGAGCGGTCGATGACGCAGCCCGCGGGCGCGGCAGAGGCGGGTGACGCGACGGCCGCCAGGGCCGCGCCGGTCAGGCAGAGCGCGGCGCCGACAGAGAGGAATCGGCGGCGCAGGCGAAGGCGAATCATCATGTGCTCTCCTCGGGGTCGGACCCTCTTGATAACCACTGCTCGAATTGCCACTGCGTTCCATAGTGGCGTCGATCGGTACTTCGGAGTGGGAGCGTCCACGGATGCGTGTCTCGGCGTGGCGCGATAGCTCTCGGCGCGCCGCGGTACCCAACGGGCATCCCGTGGTGGCCGGGGGAGCGTGTCGGACCGGATCAGTAACCTTGGTGCCGTGGCAGATCCCGCGACGTACCGGCCCGCGCCGGGCAGCATTCCCGTCGAACCCGGTGTGTACAAGTTCCGGGACGTGCACAAGCGGGTCATCTACGTCGGCAAGGCCAAGAGTCTGCGTAGCCGGCTCAACTCCTACTTCGCCGATGTGTCGTCGCTGCATCCGCGCACCCGGCAGATGGTCACCACCGCCGCCAGCGTGGAGTGGACCGTGGTCTCCACCGAGGTGGAAGCGCTGCAGTTGGAGTACAACTGGATCAAGGAATTCGATCCGCGCTTCAATGTGCGCTACCGCGACGACAAGTCCTATCCGGTGCTGGCGGTCAGTCTCAATGAGGAGTATCCGCGGGTCTTCGTCTATCGCGGGGCGCGCAAGAAGGGCGTGCGGTACTTCGGGCCGTACGCGCATGCCTGGGCCATTCGCGAAACCCTGGATCTGCTGCTGCGTGTCTTCCCGGTGCGCACCTGCTCCAATGGAGTTTTCAAGCGGCACAACCAAATTGGGCGTCCATGCCTGCTCGGCTACATCGACAAATGCTCCGCGCCGTGTATCGACCGGGTGAGCGCCGCCGAGCATCGGCAGATCGTGGAGGACTTCTGCGACTTCCTCTCCGGGAAGACCGACCGCCTGGTCAAGGACCTGGAAAAGCGGATGCACCTGGCCGCCGAGGACCTCGATTTCGAAACCGCCGCCCGACTGCGTGACGACGTCCAGGCCCTGCGGCGGGCACTGGAGAAGCAGGCCGTGGTGCTCGGCACCGGCACCGACGCCGACGTCATCAATTTCGCCATCGACGAACTGGAGGTGGCGGTCCAGATCTTCCATGTCCGCGACGGTCGCGTGCGCGGTCAGCGCGGCTGGGTGGTCGACAAATCCGGCGATGCCGTCGACCTGAGTTGGTCAGGCCCGGAGGCGGCAGCCAGCGTAACCACGGAGGGCCCCGACTCTGGTCGCAATGAGCACCGCACCGTGGAATCCGGGAGCGAGCTGGCCGCCTTGGTGGAACAGTTCCTCACCCAGTTCTACGGCGAGCAGACCGCGGTCGCCGAGCAGTCCGGCGAACCACAGCCCGGTGCGGTGGTGCCGCGTGAGGTGCTGGTACCGGTGCTGCCCAATGATGCCGAGGAAGTGCAGAAGTGGCTCTCGGCTCTGCGCGGCTCGGCGGTCCAGTTGCGGGTGCCGCAGCGCGGGGACAAGAAGGCCCTGGCCGAAACCGTGCAGCGCAATGCCATGGAATCGCTCAACCAGCACAAACTCAAGCGCGCGGGGGATCTGACCGCGCGGTCGGCCGCGCTCCAGGGCATTCAGGACGCCCTCGATCTCGACAGCGCACCGCTGCGCATCGAGTGCGTCGATATCTCCCATGTGCAGGGCACCGATGTGGTGGCCTCGCTGGTGGTGTTCGAGGACGGGCTGCCGCGCAAATCCGAATACCGCCACTACGCCATCAAGGAGGCCGCCGGGGACGGTCGCTCCGATGATGTGGGCAGTATTGCCGAGGTGACGCGGCGACGGTTCCAGAAGCTGCGCCGCGACCTCGATGCCATGGAGGCGGAGGCACTCGAATCCGACGGGGACACAACGGAATTGCCCGGCATCGATCCGAAGACCGGTAAGCCGCGCCGGTTCTCCTACCCGCCCAATCTGTACGTGGTCGACGGTGGCGCGCCCCAGGTCGCGGCCGCCGCCGAGGTTCTCGATGAACTCGGTATCACCGATGTCGCCGTGATCGGGCTGGCCAAACGCCTCGAGGAGGTGTGGGTGCCGGGTGAGGCCGATCCGGTGATCATGCCGCGTACCAGTGAATCGCTGTACCTGCTGCAACGCGTCCGCGACGAGGCACACCGCTTCGCCATCACCTTCCACCGCAGTAAGCGTTCCCGCCGCATGACCGCATCCGCCTTGGACGCGGTGCCCGGCCTCGGCGCGACCCGCAAAACCGCCCTGGTGACCCACTTCGGGTCCGTAGCGAAGCTCAAGCAAGCTACGGTGGAGCAGATCACCGAGGTTCCGGGTATCGGCGTGGCCACCGCGAATGCGGTACTGGCCGCTTTACACGGCGAAGGCGAATAGGGCGAGCGCGACGGGCAGCGTCCGCGCGGTAACCCGATCGGCGGGCATCGTGCAGTGGACACGCCCGGTGTGAGAGTGGCCGCTTGTCGGCGTGTCGCGGCATGGGTTCGGGCATCGGTGCAGCATGATCGAAGGAAATCACTAGACACGAACCCCGGTAGGACATGACGCGCGTCGAATCCAGTAACAATGCGACCAGCACCCGATCCACACCGACTCCCGTACCCGCCGATTCCGCACCGGTCGAGGTCGTCATCGTCACCGGACTCTCCGGTGCGGGACGCGGCACCGCCGCTCGCGTACTCGAGGATCTGGGCTGGTACGTCGCCGATAACCTCCCACCCGAACTGATCGGCCGCCTGGTCGAGCTCGGTGCGGCGGCCGAACCGCCCATCCGCAAATTGGCCCTGGTCATGGATGTGCGGAGCCGGTTCTTCACCGGAGACCTGTCCGGGGTGACCGAACAGCTGCGCGCCGCGGGCGTGCGAACCCGAATCCTTTTCCTGGAAGCCTCCGACGATGTGCTGATCCGGCGTTTCGGATTCGCCCGGCGGCGGCATCCATTACAGAGCGAGAGCGCCGACGGCACCCTCTCCGAGGGCATCGCCGCCGAACGCCGTCGCTTGGCATCGGTGAAAACGGCCGCTGATGTGGTCATAGACACCACTGAACTCTCGGTGCACCAGCTGCACCGCCGACTCGAGGAGGTCTACGGTGGCGGCGCGGCGACCGCGCTGCAGCTGACCGTGCAATCGTTCGGTTTCAAGTACGGGGTCCCGCTGGATGCGGACATGGTGTTGGATGTGCGTTTTCTGCCCAATCCACATTGGGTCCCGGAACTCCGCGAACAAACCGGACAGGATGCCGAGGTGCGTGAGTATGTGTTGTCGCAGACGGGCGCGCGGGACTACCTGAGTACCTGCCGACACCTCATCGACCTCACCACCGACGGCTACCGTCAAGAGGGGAAGCGATACATGACCGTGGCAGTGGGCTGCACGGGTGGAAAGCACCGCAGCGTGGCGATAGCGGAGGCGCTGGGCGGATTACTCGGCGACGATGTGGACAGCGGATCGGCGGACGTGGTCCGCGTGGTCCATCGGGACCTGGGGCGCGAATGACCGAGCGCGAAACCAACCCGGCGATTGTCGCGCTGGGCGGAGGACACGGGCTGTACGCGACCCTGACGGCGGCGCGCCGGCTGACCCGCAAGATCACAGCGGTGGTCACGGTCGCCGACGACGGCGGCTCCTCGGGTCGGCTACGTGCCGAATTGGGCATACCGCCGCCGGGTGATCTGCGGATGGCACTCGCCGCGCTGGCCGAGGAAACCGACGGCGTCTGGGCGCGCACGCTCCAGCACCGCTTCGGTGGCACCGGCGCATTGGCCGGGCATTCGGTGGGCAATCTGATGCTGGCCGGACTCACCGAGGAGCTGGGCGATTCCGTCGCGGCGCTCGACGAACTCGGCAAGGCCCTGCGTATCACCGGCCGGGTGCTGCCGATGTCGCTCATCGCGCTCACCATCGAAGCCGATGTCGCGGGGCTGGAGGCCGATCCGCGGGTGAGTCGCTGTATTCGAGGTCAGGTGGCGGTCGCGACTACGCCGGGAAAGGTACGCCGGGTGCGGCTCATCCCATCCGATCCACCCGCCTGCCCCGAATCCACCTCGGCCATCGAACACGCCGACGTGGTGATCTTGGGTCCGGGAAGTTGGTTCACCAGCGTGATTCCGCACGTCCTCGTGCCGGAGCTGCACGACGCGCTGATACATACGAGAGGTCGTAAAGTACTGGTGCTCAACCTTGCCGCCGAACCGGGCGAAACGGCCGGATTCTCCGCTGAACGACACCTACATGTATTGTCCCAGCACGCACCGGATTTCACAGTCGATGAGGTTTTGGTCGATTCCGGCTCCGTACCCGAGGGTAGGGAACGCGAACATGTAGCAAGAGCCGCCCAACAGCTGCGAGCGCGAGTAACCTTCGCTGATGTCGCCGAGGCGGGGACAGACCGGCACCACCCCGGAAAGCTTGCCGCCGCACTGGATCAGGTGATCCGGCAACCTCGGCCGGAATTGGCAGGGCTTCGAGTCGAAGGACGGCATATGGGCCAGCATGTGCGCACCGGGCTGGGCGGAAAGGAACGCGTCTCGTGGCGATGACAGCAGAAGTGAAGGACGAGCTGAGCCGACTCTCCGTGTCACAGGTGAGTTCGCGCAAGGCTGAGCTGTCCGCACTACTCCGGTTTGCCGGTGGCCTGCACATCGTGGGCGGCCGGGTGATCGTCGAGGCGGAGGTGGATATGGGTTCCATCGCGCGTCGACTGCGCCGGGAGATCTTCGAGCTGTACGGCTACGGCTCGGATGTGCACGTGCTCGGTGCGGGTGGACTCCGCAAGACCTCCCGCTATGTGGTGCGGGTTTCCAAGGAGGGCGAGGCACTCGCCCGGCAGACCGGATTGCTCGATGTACGCGGTCGCCCCGTGCGGGGTTTGCCCGCACAGGTGGTCGGCGGCAGCATCGCCGATGCCG
The DNA here is from genome assembly GCF_001613345.1 of Nocardia uniformis NBRC 13702. Taxonomy (GTDB): domain Bacteria; phylum Actinomycetota; class Actinomycetes; order Mycobacteriales; family Mycobacteriaceae; genus Nocardia; species Nocardia uniformis. The sequence continues at coordinate 5,370 of NZ_BDCE01000085.1, forward strand.
AAGCCGCCTGGCGTGGCGCGTTTCTCGCGCACGGGTCACTCACCGAACCGGGCCGCTCGTCGGCCCTGGAGGTGAGCTGCCCGGGACCGGAGGCGGCGCTCGCGCTCGTCGGCGCGGCTCGCCGCATGGGCATTTCCGCCAAGGCGCGCGAGGTCCGTGGCACCGACCGGGTGGTGGTGCGCGATGGTGAGGCCATCGGCGCGCTGCTCACCCGGATGGGCGCGCAGGACACCCGGCTGACGTGGGAGGAACGGCGGATGCGGCGTGAGGTCCGCGCCACCGCCAACCGGCTCGCGAACTTCGACGATGCCAATCTGCGGCGCTCGGCCCGCGCCGCCGTGGCCGCCGCGGCCAGGGTGGAACGCGCCCTGGAGATCCTCGCCGAGGATGTGCCCGACCATTTGGCTGCCGCGGGCAAGCTCCGCGTGCTGCACCGGCAGGCCTCGCTCGAGGAACTCGGCCAGCTGGCCGATCCGCCCATGACGAAAGACGCTGTAGCAGGCCGTATTCGACGATTGCTGTCGATGGCGGACCGGCGCGCCAAGGAACTCGGCATCCCCGATACCGAATCCGCGGTCACCGCCGAACTGCTCGAAGACGCGTGAGAACGACCACGCGCACAGCGTGACCGAACACCGCGCCGTACGCTGTCTCGGAACACCCCTGGCCGTTTGTGCTTCACAACGACAGGGGTGTCTCTGTGATGTGCCCCGCCCGGCGTTAGGGTTAGAAGGCAACGGAACATAGATCCGCGACACAACTGAGGAGCGATAACGTGACTGTCCGGGTAGGTATCAACGGCTTCGGCCGTATCGGACGTAACTTCTTCAGGGCGGTCGAAGCGCAGAAGGCGCTCGGCACCACCGATATCGAGATTGTCGCGGTCAACGACCTCACCGACAACGCGACTTTGGCCACGCTGCTGAAGTACGACTCGATCCTCGGCCGTCTGCCCCAGGATGTTTCGCTGGACGGCGACGACACCATCGTGGTCGGCGATATGCGGATCAAGGCCCTCGCCATCAAGGAAGGCCCGGCGGCGCTGCCCTGGGGCGACCTGGGTGTCGACGTGGTCGTCGAGTCCACCGGCATCTTCACCGACGCCACCAAGGCCAAGGGCCACCTGGCCGCCGGCGCCAAGAAGGTCATCATCTCCGCCCCCGCCAAGGGCGAGGACATCACCATCGTGATGGGTGTCAACGACAGCAAGTACGACGGTTCGCAGAACATCATCTCGAACGCCTCGTGCACCACCAACTGCCTGGGACCGATCGCGAAGGTGCTCAACGACTCCTTCGGCATCGAGCGTGGTCTCATGACCACCATCCACGCCTACACCCAGGACCAGAACCTCCAGGACGCCCCGCACAGCGACCTGCGTCGTGCCCGGGCCGCCGCGCTGAACATCGTGCCCACCGGCACCGGCGCCGCCAAGGCCATCGGCCTGGTGCTTCCCGAACTGCTCGGCAAGCTGAACGGTTACGCGCTGCGCGTGCCCGTTCCGACCGGCTCGCTGACCGACCTCACCGTGGATCTGGCCAAGGCCGCCTCCATCGATGAGGTCAATGCCGCCATGAAGGCCGCCGCGGACGGCCCGATGAAGGGCATCCTGAAGTACAACACCGATCCGATCGTCTCCTCCGACATCGTGACCGACCCGCACTCCTCCATCTACGACGCGCCGCTGACCCAGGTCATCGACAACCAGGTCAAGGTCGCCTCGTGGTACGACAACGAGTGGGGCTACTCCAACCGCCTGGCCGACCTCATCGGTCTCGTCGGCAAGTCCCTGTAAGCGCAATGGCGATCAAGACACTCCAGGATCTGCTGAACGAGGGTGTCGAGGGTCGGGGCGTACTCGTGCGCTCCGACCTGAACGTTCCCCTCGATAACGGCGTGATCACCGATCCCGGCCGCATTATTGCGTCCGCTCCGACCATCAAGGCATTGGCCGAGTCCGGTGCCAAGGTGGTCGTGACGGCGCATCTGGGCCGTCCCAAGGGCGAACCGGATCCGAAGCTCTCGCTCGCGCCGGTCGCGGCGCGACTGGCCGAGGAGCTGGGCCGCAATGTCCAGCTCGCCGGTGATGTGGTGGGCCAGGACGCGCTCGCGCGCTCGGAGGGCCTCACCGACGGCGATGTGATGCTGCTCGAGAACATTCGCTTCGATCCGCGCGAGACCAGCAAGGACGACGCGCAGCGGGCCAAGCTGGCCGCGGCGCTGGTCGAGCTGGTAGGCGACGACGGCGCGTTCGTCTCCGACGGATTCGGTGTGGTGCACCGCAAGCAGGCGTCGGTCTACGACGTGGCGAAGCAGTTGCCGCACTACGCCGGTGGGCTGGTGGCCACCGAGACCGAGGTGCTGAAGAAGCTGACCGAGAATCCGGAGCGGCCGTACGCGGTCGTGCTGGGTGGTTCGAAGGTTTCCGACAAGCTCGCGGTCATCGAGGCGCTCGCACCCAAGGTCGACACCCTCGTTATCGGCGGTGGCATGTGCTTCACCTTCCTTGCCGCACAGGGCCTTTCGGTGGGCTCCTCGCTGCTGCAGGAAGAGATGATCGACACCTGCAAGCAGCTGCTGGAAACCTTCGGCGACGTCATCCACCTGCCCATCGATATCGTCGCCGCGAGCAAGTTCGCCGCCGATGCCGATTCGAAGGTGGTGTCCACCAACGAGATTCCGGACGGCTGGATGGGTCTGGATATCGGTCCGGAATCGGCAAACCGCTTCGCGGCGCTGCTGACCGAGGCGAAGACCGTGTTCTGGAACGGCCCCATGGGCGTATTCGAGTTCGAGAAGTTCGCGGCCGGTACCCGCGGCGTCGCGGAGGCCATCGCCACCGCTACGGGCAAGGGCGCGTTCACCGTTGTCGGCGGTGGAGATTCGGCCGCGGCCGTGCGTTCGCTCGGACTGCCCGATGACGGTTTCTCGCACATCTCGACCGGTGGCGGCGCGTCGCTGGAGTACCTGGAGGGTAAAGAACTTCCGGGCATCGCTGTCTTGGAGGACTGAGCATGGCACGTAAACCGCTCATTGCGGGCAACTGGAAGATGAACCTCAATCACCTCGAGGCCATCGCCCTGGTGCAGAAGATCGCCTTCGCACTGCCCGAGAAGTACTTCGCCAAGGTCGATGTGACGGTCATCCCGCCGTTCACCGACCTGCGCAGCGTGCAAACCCTGATCGAGGGCGACAAACTCCTGCTCACCTACGGTGCGCAGGATGTCTCCACCCACGATTCGGGTGCCTACACCGGCGAGATCAGCGCCCCCATGCTGGCCAAGCTCGGCTGCACCTACGCCGTGGTCGGCCACTCCGAGCGTCGTCAATACCACCTCGAGAACGACGCCACGGTGCTGGCCAAGGCCAAGCAGGCGCTCAAGTACGGCATCACCCCCATCGTCTGCATCGGTGAGGGTCTGGGTATCCGCGAAGCGCGCACCCATGTCGAGTACAACCTCGAACAGCTGCGCGGTTCGCTCAAAGGCCTGACGGCGGAGGAGATCTCGAAGGTCGTCATCGCCTACGAGCCGGTCTGGGCCATCGGCACCGGCAAGGTCGCCACCCCGTTCGACGCCCAGGAAGTCTGCGGAGCCATCCGCGGCGAACTGGCCGATCTGGCCGATCCGGAGGTCGCGGCGGGCGTGCGCGTCCTCTACGGCGGTTCGGTCAATGCCAAGAACGTCGGCGAACTGGTCGGCCAGACCGATATCGACGGCGCACTCGTCGGCGGCGCGTCGCTCAAGGGTGACGAATTCGCCACCCTGTCGGCGATCGCCGCGGGCGGGCCACTGCCGTAACGGGCAGCACCGCAACGGGTTTCAACCGTAAAGGGCCGGACATCCAGGTGATGTCCGGCCCTTTACGCGACATCGCCCGCTACAGGCTGAACGCCACCGCGCGCAGAAGAATCGCGGCGATGAAGACGATCGTGAATGCCAGGTCGATCCCGATGCCGCCCGCCCGCAGCGGCGGCAGCACCCGACGCACAGGAGCGATCACCGGCTCCGTCAACCTATGGGTGATATCGCGGGTCTTGTACACCCAATCGGCCGGGCCGGAGGACAGGGTGATGATCCAGTCCACGATCAGTCGGGCGATCAGGAACAGGATGAACACCGTTAGGGCGTACCCGATCAGCGTTCCGATGAGGCTCATGGCGAACTCCTTCGTGGTGGCCGCGTGGGCGGTCTACCTTGGTCAACGAGTGAGATCAGGCCGGAAGTGCCACCTCGGCCACGCTATCAGCTGATTATCAGGTCGGCTGGGCGATCGCCCTGGGCGCGCAGGGCGGCGTGTCCCGGTGCCTGCGCGATGCTGGCCGCTACTCGCCGAGTCGCTCCAGCACATAAGTGCGCATCCGGCAGTCGTCGGTTTCGCATCGACTACGGTGAAAGAGTTCGAGAACCTCCAGGTCGCGCCGACTGAGCACGATGTGCGGGGCGGGTCGGGTGTGGATGGTCGAATTCGGTACGCGTGCCTGCGCCGTGGCCATGATCTCGGCGGGCATGCGCTCCTCGGGAGAGCGATTGGAGGTGAGGTGGGTCATCGCCGACTCCTGGGCTCGAACGGATCGGGGGAGACGCGGCGCAGGAGGGCCCAGCGGCGATCTGCTGCGGGCACAGCTGTCGCCGCCGGGCCCGTGGTCTGCTGGTCGGCCGGAGGGATGGGCCAGCACCAGCCGCTGTCGATGCGAATCCGCGCCAATTGCCCTCGCGCACCGCAGGACTGAGCCGTGCCGCCATCGCCCGCAGTGCAATTGCGATGCCGATACAACAGCGCCCGGCACTCGAAGGACGTCAGCCGCAGCGGTCCGGGTATCACGTAATGCGATATGCGCGAATACATGTCGTCACCCGGCACGGTGACGCCCATGCAGGCGGCACCGATTGTTGAGCGGGACGATACGGAATGGGGTCCCGCCCACGACGAGGACGGCGGCGCCCGTCATGGACGGGCGTTCGGAACTGTCGCGGGAGATTCCCCAGACGGCTCCAGCGACGAGGGCGATAACCGCCCCTGCGATCAAACAGAATTGGAACAAGGTCAGGATCACGGAAATCCCTCAATTCTGAAATGAGTGGTGTTGAAACGGGTTTCGGTTCCGAATCTGAAACGGCGGATGGTCGATGTCGTTGCGTCGTTCTGTTTCTCAGTAGACACTGAGCTGGCCGAAATAGGAACTTCCACAACGGTATTCGATGGGAATATGCTGGATCTCCAGCCGGGGCTATTCCAGTCCGGAGATTCCCAAATAGTGAGGCAAACAAAATGGCCGGTTCAACGCTTCCCCGTCGAGCGCTCGGTCGCCTTCTTCGCCAACTACGGCTACACGCCAAGAAGGGGCAACTCGCTGCTGGGCTGCACGTCGAGACCTCTCCGCAAAGCATTGGCCGCATGGAAGACGGCCAAAAGATCAAAATATCGACGGCTCAGTTGCGGGATCTCCTTGACTTCTACGGCATCCCGAATCCGAGCACCGAGCGAGACGAAGTTCTCGGCCTCTGGGAGGAGGTCAAGGCGCAGGACCAGGCGGCCAAGCTGGCGGGTACCACCAAAGGCTGGTGGCGCTCATATCGGGATCAGTTCCAACCGCACTTCGACCACTATCTGAGCTTGGAGACCGCGACGAACCACATGACAACGCATCAGCTCGTCCTCATGCCCGGTCTGCTCCAGACCCCCGAGTACCGCCGTGCCCTCACGAAGGGTGATGAGCCGGACCTGTCTGCTGTAGATCTTGAACGTCGGCTCGAACTCGCAGCGCGTCGACAGGCACGGTTGGATGAACCGGGCTTCGGCATCGACGCCCTCATCTCAGAGGCCGTGCTGCGGCATCTTCCGGGCAAGCCCGAGGTGATGGCCGAACAGCTGAACTGGCTGGCCACGGCCAGCGAACGGGACAATATCTCTGTCCGCGTCGTTCCGTTTGGTCTAGCCGTGCCCCGAGGGCTCGTGATTCAATCGTTCACTCTGCTCGAATTCCCGTCTCTCGCTGGCCGATTGGTTGAGCCGCCGGTTGTCTACGTCGAGGGAGCCGAAGGCGCTCTGTACCTGGAGCGTGACGATGTGATCGACCGGTACCGGAAGGCGATCACAGCGATCCGGGCAGTAGCTTTGAATCAAGATGACACCAGGGAGCTGGTGCTGAACATCGCGAAGGAGTACGCGGCGTGATCCCTAACCCGCCCATCCGCAGATGGTACAAGTCCACCCAATCCCCACAGGCAAACGAATGCGTCGAGGTCTTCCTCGACGACGCCCGAGTGGGGGTGCGCGACTCGAAGAATCCTGGCGGTCCCGAATTGTTTTTCAGCGGCGCGGCATGGGATGCGTTCCTCGCGAGTGGTGTCTGGAAACGCTGACTCACAACACCATCGACGGCCTCGCCCGGAACCTCGCCGATCAGGTAGGGGTCCTCTTCCCGGAGTGGCCGGGTGAGGTGAAACGTGGACGTGGGGGTGGGTGAGAACTGTGCGTTTGCACCCACCAGTGAAGCGTCTACCCGACGGTCACGGGCTCGTGGTGGCGCAGGGACTTTCCGGTGGCAACACCCGAATGCGCTGAGATCTACTGATACTCGATGCAACAGTGGATTGGACAGTAGGTACGTCGTGCGGGCTCACCTGATGTCGCGTGGGTGATCGGCTGGATTTCCACTCGGAAAGTACTCGGACGTTTCCTATCCAGTTGGGCGGCTTCTGTTGTGGACGGCAACCATTCGAGGCCGCAATGTCGGGTCGATACGCGAAATCCCACGCGCTGAGGCTGAATGAGCCACGTGATAGCGTCTGGTCGGCATGCTCGGCGGTCGTCGCGGATAGCGTCGAGCTGCACCGTGACGCGACGAGGGATTGCGTGGCGGTTCGGGTTGGGGGAGGAAGTCAGTGAGCGATCCGAACAATGCCTGGGGCAGTGGACTGAAGCAATCGGCGACCGATGGTGGATTCGGCGTCACGTTCGACCCCTCGGTAGCGACCACACTGTCGGCGGAATGCGCGTCCATGCTCAGCGCGGTCGAGGAGGCCGCCGGTGTGATGACGACCGCGCGCGAGCTGAAACCGTTGAACCTGAAGATATCCGGCCCGGAGCTGGCGACGATGATCAACACCGCCGCCGCCGACCTCGACGACCGGCTGGTGAGCGGGCACCGGAAGATCCTGACGGATATGGGTGAGACCTTCGTCATCGCCGGAGGCTTGTACAACCGGGCCGAAGAGGATTCGCAGTCGGCGTTTCAGAAGCTCACGGTCAATGCGAACCGCGCGCCAGTGCAGTTCGAGGGTGCGGAGCTGCCGGGTTGGCGGCCGTCGTCTCGGTATGGCCACGAGTTCTATTCGCACTCGGCCGATCGTGATTACACCAACACCTTGGCCACCACCAGTGAAGCGGTATCCCTCGACACACTCGCCGAGCACTCGGGTGTCACGGTCAAACCTACGACGCTGACCCTCGACAGCGATCTGGGCGAGAACTACACATGGGATGAGTTCGCCGCGCAGTACGATCATGTCGACGGCCAGCAGATCCCGGGGCAGCTACAGCATTTCGCCGACTCGTGGAAGCAGGCGGCCGATATCTTGCGCGCCCAGTCGGCGGCCTTCAAGAGCACGTATGAACCTCTCCTGCCAGAGTCGCCCGACACGGCGGCGACCGAGGGGATCTGGGCATCCCCGGCCGCGAGTCGGGCCAAGGCGGCCCTCGACGACTACTTGACCGGCATGAGCCGGTTGATCTCCGGCATGGACGTGATGAGCCGCAATCTCGCGTTCACCCAGGGGTGGTTGTCGCGCCTGCAAACCTTCCTCCCGCTCCATACCTACGAGGTGTATCTCGGGTCCCGATCTGCCCGGACTCTCGACGCGGAACTTCGCCAAATCCAGTCCACCTGGGACACCTGGTATGTCGAGGGCGCGAAACTGACCGCTGGTTCCATCCCGGATCTCCCACCTGCCCGCAGTATCGTCACCACGCCCAGCATCGGGGGGCTGCCCACCTCACTGACCGAGCTGCTGATCGGCGATCAGAGCCCAGGTCAGACCAACATCGACCCCGTAGCCATGGCCAACCAGCTCGGCAGGGGCATCCCGGTGGAAGTCGTGAACCCTGATGGCAGTCACACCATCATCACGCCCAATCCTGATGGCACCACCACCACGACTACGTCCACCAAAGCCCCGGACGGCAGCGTCACCACCGTTTCCAAGACCGATGGCGGACCAGCCGTCACGTCGGTGTCCACGCCCCGTAACGACGGTAGCGGCATCATCGACACCGTCACCACCAACGCCGACGGCTCCGTCACGACCACCGTCACGACCCCCATCGGCGGCGGACGCCTCAAAACCACGACCACCAACCCGGACGGCACTCCCGGTCCGGAATCCATCGTCTCCCCCCTCGCTCACGGTGGGATGCTCACCGAGACCGCTGACTCCGACAGCCGTACAGTGTCCGCGACGGTCACCCGCTCCGACGGCTTCAGCTATACCGAGACCGGCCGAATCGATGAGAACGGCAAACCACAATTGCTCTCCACTATCGACAGCAGCGGCAAGCAGGCAATCATCCAATCCGACGAGGCCGTCTTCACCACGTTCGGTGACGGATCGTCCTCCACGACCACCCGGCTGCCTGACGGGAGCACCTTCACGCAGTTCAGCGATGGCACCATCTGGACGACCGACGCTCCTCAACCCGACCAGCCAGCCGTCAGCGCGGTGGACGCGGCCATGGCCTTCCTCGGTTTCGAGGTGCACCCGAACACCACATTGGGGGGAATGGCTGCCAGCGGCATCGCCGCCGGAATGGAGGTGGGTGGCGGCACCATGGCAGAGAAGGCGGCCATGATGGCGAGGACCTCTCAACTCCTCGGCCAGGGAGCTCTCCAGGACCTCGCCGACGGGGCGGGTCTCCCCGGCAAACAGACATCGGTCGCGCTGCAAATCGGCGACGACGCTTCCAAGCTCGCGGGCCAGGGCAAATTGCTCGGCACAGTCGGAAAGGTCGGCGGCCCCCTGGCGACAATCGGATTCGCCACCTACAACTCCTGGGACGATTACAACGAAGGGCGCAAGAGCGGCTGGGCGGCAATCGGAAACGGGGTGGGGACCTCAGTCGGGGGCATTGGAGGCGGAATGTTGATCGGGGCGGCGGGGGGAGCCTTGTTCGGTCCGCCTGGCATGATCGTTGGAGCAATTCTCGGCGGTCTTGGCGGCGGTGCGGCCGGCGGGTTGGCAGGCGAAACAGCAATGAAAGCGGTAACAGAATGAACCGTGCCTCAAGCAATTCTATTCAGCGTGCGATCACCGTACCTTGGCCCTCGGGGTTCGGACCTGAAAGTCGCAGGCACGCAATGTTATTCGGCGCGCTGCCGGTGATCTTTATCATGGCATTCATTGGAATATGGATGATCGTCTCGGGCCTGAGTCTGGGCAACATCGGGCAGGTGCTAATCGGAGTAGTATGTACTCTGATTTTTCCAGTAGCTGCCCCGGTGGCGGTCCGCGTATACCGAACGAGGCGGAGTGTGCCACCCGTCCTTCATGCAGGACCGAATATTGGCGGCGAAACCTCATTACCGATCCCGAGATGGCAGTGGTTCTCGCTGATTTCCGGGCTATTTGCGCTAACCATGGTCCTTGCTGCCATGCTGTTCCTATACGCATTAACCTTCTCTGACACTGCCACGTTGAACTATCGGTTGCGTAGCCCGCTCATCATCCCTCTCTTGGTTGTCGCTCTACTAATCGGTACATGGCTTCTGGCTCGCGTGCTGTATGCGGCGAAAAGAGAGCAAGGCCTGTGGTTGACCCCCACCAAGGTGCACCTCAGCAACGGACTCATGCGCCAATCCGTTGATTGGGATGACATCCTGGAAGTGCAGGCAGCCGCGAAGCCCCGATTCGCCACGGTCAAGCTCATATCGAGGCCTGGCACTCTCGATCTCGTGTGGGCCTCCAGGTGGGCGCGTAAAAAGAGTCGCACCTGGCTCATCGAGATCTACACGCTGGAATTCGATATGGATTCCGCGCTTCTGTACCACCTGATTGCCTTCTATTCGCAGCATCCCGAGCTGCGTGCGGAACTGGGTTCGCGAGCTGCGTCTGATCGGATATGCCGCGGTGCGGTACTCGAATCGAGTGCCCGCCGCCCGGGTGCCCTATCGTGACACGCACCTGGCGGTTCACCGAGGCCGAGTTCGCCATGCTGTGGCGGGACGTGACCGGCGACCGGTTGCCCGCACCGTTTCTGTACGTCTCCGCTGCGGCGACCCCGGAGGAGCAGCGCGCCACCTCGCACGCGGCCAGAGAGAGCTTGCGGGACAAGGCGACCCGTGAGGTCGAAGATGTTGTCGACACCATGGCCAACCCGGATCTCGCACTCTCGGTGTACGGCGGCGACGAGCGCGAACCGATGCGCCCCGAATCGATGATCCGGATTCTTGCCACCCGCAAAGCCGAACGCGGATATCTCATTACGCAACTCCCGGGTGGCTCGTTTTTTCATCGAGGCGGATACACCGTCATCCGGTGTGATCCGCTACGGCTATCCGACGAAGTAGTCGAGGCACTACCGCCAGCACAGGCGGGTTCCCGAGGCGAGGTGGAACTCACCTCAATCCATGCCCGCGCCATGCTCTACCAAGACACCTCCGATGCCGCGAATATGGAATACAACGACTCCCGGTCGTCGGTGGTCGCCACCGACGACCGAGTCCCTGTCGTATCGGCGCGGTTCCTGCGGGCCCCGGCATCGATCTCCGGCGAAATCCAAATTACGCAGGGCAGTTCAGTTTTCGGCCCACGTGGCATCACACGGCATACGGTCGGCTGGCGCGATCTCGACGACGGTCGCTACGTCATCACCGACCGCCCCGCACGGGCCCTCGGCGCCGATGCGAAACGGTTCGTCTCGGTGCTGAATACGCGGATCGCGGCGGTAATCAGGGCCGTCAAGGAAGAACGAGAGCACCTGCCCTGACGGCGTCCAGTCTCGGCCGCCAGCACAACTGACACACCGGCACAGCGAAAGTGGAGATATCCGATGAACACGCCACCCCCCCGCCACGACCAAGGATCTGAAGCCCAAGTGGCGTGAGCGGTTCGCCTTCTTCGGATCCCACGGTCACCCCGGCTCCCCGGAATACCGGCAGGGCCTGAAGAACCTGACCTTCGCCAAGCGGATACTCATCAGCACGAACATCATCGCGTTCTTATTCGGGCCGATCTACTTCTTCGTCCTCGGTCTGTGGAAGAAGAACCTCTCCCTGCTCGGAATCTGGGTGGGCGTTATTGTCGCGGTCGTCGCCCTCGAAGTGATCACAGGGGTGACGTTGCCCGACCCGATCCCGCAGGCCTTCGGGTTCGGTATGGCCGCCCTGTATATGTCGACCGCGAATTACGCCTACTACCTCCAGCGCACGCGTGGGATCCAGAGTTGGAATCCCTTCGAGGGCATGGGGAAACGCGCGCCCTCCCAGTAACCTGCTGTGCTTTGCTGACAGCCCACCGCGGCGTCTCGCCGACAGCTCTCGTCATCCCGGTGTGCTTGTGGCCGGGATCCACTCTGCTGACGCAGCACTTTCGGGTGTGGATTCTGGCTGAAGGCATGCCGGAATGACCGGGCGCGGTTATGCGGAGGATTTCTGATCAGACGCCTGGGATCGAGTCCGTCGGTCGCCATCGCCCATACTGCCGGGCCGAAGAACAATGATCTATGCGAAGCTCGTTCGGTGAGCGCCTCCATCGACAACACCGCTATCCAACCCACGCCGACCGTCACCGTCGGACTCGGCCCGGTCAGTTTCGAGGAGGTCGTCCGCGTCGCACGCTCCGGTGCGTCGGTTGAGCTGTCGGATGAGTCCCTCGCCGTCATCGCCGATAGCCGCACGCGGATTCAGGAGCTCGCGGACGACCCGAAACCGGTGTACGGGGTGTCGACCGGGTTCGGTGCGCTGGCGAGTCGGCATATTCCGCAGGAGTTGCGAACTCAGCTGCAACGCAGTCTCATTCGCTCGCATGCGGCGGGCTCCGGTGCGGAAGTGGAAGCAGAGGTCGTGCGGGCCATGATGCTGCTGCGGCTGTCCACGCTGGCGACCGGGCGTACCGGTGTGCGGCCGCAGGTCGCCGAGGCGTACGCGGGCATGCTGTCCGCCGGATTGACCCCGGTGGTCTATGAGTACGGCAGTCTCGGATGCTCGGGCGATCTCGCGCCGCTGGCTCACGTTGCCCTGGCCATTATCGGTGAAGGACAGGTGCGCACCGCCGAGGGCGAATTGCTGCCCGCCGGGGAAGCCCTGGCCGTGGCCGGGATGGAGCCGATCACCCTGGCCGAGAAGGAGGGCCTGGCGCTGATCAACGGCACCGACGGCATGCTGGGCATGCTCGTCCTCGCGCTCGACGATCTCGACGCGCTGGTGAAGCTGGCCGACCTCGCCGCGGCGATGAGTGTGGAGGGGCTGCTCGGTACCGACCGGGTGTTCGCCGCCGACCTCCAGGCTCTGCGCCCGCACCCGGGACAGGCCGTCGCCGCCGAGAATATGGTGCGCGTTCTCGCCGACTCCGCCATTGTGGCGAGCCATCGCGGTCCCGACTGTGCTCGCGTGCAGGACGCGTACTCACTGCGGTGCGCGCCCCAGGTCGCCGGTGCGGTGCGCGATACCCTCGCGCACGCCCGGACCGTGGCCGCCCGGGAACTCGCGAGCGCCGTCGACAACCCGGTCGTCACCCTCGACGGCCGGGTCGAATCGAATGGCAACTTCCACGGGGCCCCGGTCGCCTACGTCCTGGATTTCCTCGCCATCGTGGTCGCCGACCTCGCCAGCATCAGTGAACGGCGCACCGACCGCTTCCTCGATGTCGCCCGAAACCACGGCCTGAACGCGTTCCTCGCCGATGACCCGGGTGTCGACAGCGGTCATATGATCGCGCAGTACACGCAGGCGGCCATCGTCTCCGAGCTCAAGCGACTGGCGAATCCGGCCAGTACCGACTCCATTCCCTCCTCGGCGATGCAGGAGGATCACGTCTCCATGGGGTGGTCGGCCGCACGCAAACTGCGCCGGGCCGTCGACGGCCTCACCCGGGTGCTGGCCATCGAAATCCTGACCGCCGCACGGGGAATCGACCTGCGCGCACCACTGACCTCATCGCCCGCCACGGCCGCCGTGATCGCCGCACTCCGTCAGGAGGTGCCGGGTCCGGGAACCGATCGCTATCTGGCCCCGGAGATCGAGGCGGCGGTCCGGCTCGCCGCATCGGGCACCCTGGTCGCCGCCGCCGAATCGGCGACGGGGCCACTGTCCTGATTCGGCCACGCTGGTCGGCTCGCACCTGTACCAGGTGGTTGCGAGCCGAAGGACGTGGTCGTTGAGACACGCCGGTTTCTGATCAACGCGGGTCGGGACCGCTCGGGGTGCCGGTGTGGAATCAACGCGGGTGCGGGTCGGCATTGCCCGGTAGAGCGGCGCTGTCGGGGGGATCGGGGTCGGGAATGGCCTGCGACCCTCCGGCCTCGATAACGCCGGGGACCCGGTCCTGGACCACGAAGGTGGCGCGGGTGTGTACGGGTGCGCCCGGCCGTCGCACGTAGGGCACGACACGAAAATCGGTGCGCCACAGCTGATGATCGATTTCGACGCGGACGTATCCGCGTTGGTTATTGGTGAATTTCAGGTCCGGGTTGGCGGCGAGCAGCCGTCGCCCGCTATCGCTGAGGTCGACGCCGTTGCCGCCGCTGGTGATCGAGGTGCCGATGAATTCGGAGGCCACCACCGGGGACGTGAGATCGTCGTGGTCGCGACGGAGGTCCGCGGCACAGTGTTCGTGGCGGTCACCGGTAATGACCACGAGATTGGGCACTCCCCGCTCGGCGGCGGTGCCGAGGACGGTATTGCGATCGGCGATATACCCGTCCCACGAGTCCGTACCCATTACGGTGGCGGGTCCCGGATCGGTGTCGGTACGGCTCATGGACACCTGATTGCCGAGCACCTGCCATCGGGCGGGGGAGTCGATCAGCCCGTCGATGAGCCAATTGCGTTGCCGCCGACCGAGGATGGTGCGATCGGCGGCGTATCGGTCCGCGCATTCCGCGACCGGATTGCCGTCGCTGCACGCCAATGCGGAACGGTAGGACCGGGTGTCGAGCATGGTGATCTCCGCCAGATCGCCGAACCGATACCGCCGGTGCAGCAGGATATTCGGCCCGGACGGCATTTGCGCGATCCGCAGCGGCTGGTGTTCGTACATGGCTTGGAAGGCGGCGGCCTTGCGGCGACGGAACAACGCGGGAATTCGGTAGATATCGAAAGCCACTCCAGAGGATTCTCCCGCCCAGTTGTTGGCGATCTCATGATCGTCCATGGTGGTCAGCCACGGGAACGCGGCGTGCGCGGCGCGCAGCTGCGGGTCGGCCTTGACCTGTGCGAACCGCTGCCGATAGTCCGCCAGATCGACGGCCTCGGCGGTGATATCCGGGTGGGCGGCCATTCCTTCCCGGCCGTGGACCCAGGACTTCTCGTAGATGTAGTCGCCCAGATGCACGACCAGATCGAGGTCCTCACGACTCATATGCTCATAGGCGGTGAAGTATCCCGAACTCCACGATTGACATGAGGCGAAGGCGAACCGCATGCGCGCTACGGCCTGGCCCGCGGCCGGTGCGGTCCGGGTGCGCCCGATCGGTGAGATCTCGGACCCGGCCCGAAATCGATAGAAATACCAGTGGTCCGGTTCCAAACCCCGCACTTCCGGATGCACGCTGTGCGCGAGTTCCCGTGTCGCGACGGCCGTTCCGCGTACCACAACCTGCCGGAAGTTCTCATCGAGCGCAACCTCGTAGTCGACGCTCACCGGAGCCCACGCCATCCCGCCGTGCCCGTCCGGGGCCAGCGGATCCGGTGCGAGCCGCGTCCACAACACGACCCCATCCGGCAGCGGATCACCCGACGCCACTCCCAGGGAGAAGGGATAGCCCCCGACCCACCGCGGTGCGCGCAACCTCGCACTGCTCACCGCGGAGGTTCCCAACAGCACCGCGGCAGAGCCGGCGGCGCCCAGTCGCAGTACCTGCCGTCGAGACATGCCCATAGGTCACAGTAATCAATACCGAACCGGTGGGTTGTGAACACCGCGCGCGACCCGGCGAAACTTCCGATGACAGTTCGCGCGGTGAGGGGCTCCCGGACGGCGCATACGATGTCGCCATGACCGGCGGCCAGCGTGTGCAGATCGTCCCCTCGCAGTTCGTGATCGAACACCTGCCGAACTCGACCTTCCCCGAGGACGATGAGTGGATCGCTCTCGTCCGAGCGCCCGAGGGGCTCACCATGATTCGCGAGGCGCCGCCGTGGGCGGAAGGGGAGATCTGGAAGGGCTTCTACGGTGGCGGCGCACACGATAAGCCCGGTACGCTCGCCGCCCTCATCGGCCCACTGGCGGATGCGGCCATACCGGTATTCATCGCGTCGACGTATCACGCCGATCTGGTCCTGGTGCCGGATCATCGGCTCGCTGACGCGTCGGCGACGCTGCGCGATGCCGGTTACCGAATCGCCGAATAGTCTCCGCACCCAGGTTACTGTCTACGTACGTAGGCAGTATGAAGAGTGTGTTTCATGTCGCCGGTTCCCGTGGGCAACGAGCTCGCGTCGGCCTACGATCGACACCTACGCAACAGGGCAGTAGATTGTGTCGCTGGGTGACGCAGCGCGGTGAGGAGAGGTCAACGGTGAGAGCTCGAGGCTTCGGCGATCTCGAAGCGGTCATTATGGACCGGATCTGGGCTCGTCCCGAGCGAACGACGGTCCGCGAGGTGTTCGACGAACTCGCCGCCGAACGCGAGATCGCCTACACCACCGTCATGTCCACCATGGACAATCTGCACCGCAAGGGCTGGCTGGAACGCGAACGTGTCGGCAAGGCCTACCACTACTGGGCGAAGCTGAGCCGCGAGGAATACGGTGCGCGGCTCATGCGCGAGGCACTCGGCGCCGGTGGGCAGTCCGATCTGGTGCTCGCGCACTTCGTGGAGCAGATGAGCCCGGAGGAATCGGAGGGGTTGCGCGCGGCGCTGCGTAAGCTCACCCGGGGCAAGCGCGGCTGAGCTACTGAAGTTCTCCGCGCGGTGTCGCCTGCCGAGGGGGCAACATTACGCGATCAAGGTCAGTAGTCGGACGGCGCTGGCGAATATGTGGCACTGCTGGCGATGTGACCACACCCCGCGTGCCTACCTACGTACTGAGATAGTAGATTGTCGGGCAGGGGTATCCATCCAGTACCGGCGGTCCGGATGTGTGCTTCCCGAAATGTCAGTAGGACAGCGTGATTCGAGCGGAAGGCAGTAGGTCGCGGTGAATCTGGTCGGTCGGCTGCGGTACGCGAAGAGCGCGCTCGCGGTGCTCGCCACCGCATTGCTGCTGACAATGCTGGCTGATTGCATGCTCGTGAGCTCCCCGAGCCATCCCCACGCAACACCCCATTCGGTGAGTGCGCTCGATCTGGTGGCTGGCCCGGGCCACCCGCACTTCTTCGTGGATCGGGCGCATTGCGAGCCGAGCGGCGAACACTGTGAGAAATCGGTCCTGCTCAGCCAATTCGGTGGACCGCCGTACCAGCCGACGCCACTGCTGTCGCTGCTGGTCGTCCTGCTCGCCGCCGCGGTGCTCTGGCTGATCGCCGGGGGAGTACGCGGCCCACCCACCTCGCCGGCGGTGGTCAGTGGTCGATTACTACTG